>JALCHN010000006.1 GCA_022644775.1 Eggerthellaceae bacterium | reverse complement strand
GTTGTCACCCGCTGTCAGACGTAGCAGTCGTAGCGGACGGCCTTGCCCTGCAGGGAATACGACGGCGCCGCGCCCGCCAGATGGGGACCTTTGGGCGGGCGCTTCACGACTATCTTGCGTGGAAGCGCCGCACGGGCCGCGGCGAGCAGTTCGGCCTCGTCGGCGCAGGGCCGCTCGAGCCGATGGATGAGCTGGAACTTCTTCTTCACCGCCGCGCTCTTGCGCCGCTCGGGAAACATGGGGTCGAGCAGGACCACGTCGGGCGCCGGGGCCTCCCAATGGACGAGCGCCTCGATGCTGTCGCCCTCCACGAAAGTCATCCGCGCCGCCGCGTTCGCCGTACGCTCGTCGGCGACAGCGCGATCGAGCGCATCGGACAAAAGGGCCGCGATCACCGGGTCGCGCTCGAAGAGGGTCACACGGAAACCCGCGGCGGCAAGCAGGAAGGCATCCTCGCCCATGCCCGCCGTCGCGTCGACGACGTGCGGTGCGGCGACCCCCTTCACTTTGGCCGCCCGCACCAGAAGCTCGTGCGATAGGTTGGCCGGGCGCGTGCGCTTCGCCATCGCAGCGAAATCGCCCCGCATCCGCATCCCGTCGCCGAAAAGCCACAAGCCGTCGGCATCGAACACGAGGGCGAGCGCGCCGTCGGCGGGCGCGCCTTCCTGCACCGAGCAGCCGAGCGCGCGTGCCAGGCGGCCCGCGCGCCGGGCGTCGCCTTCGGGCGCGCACCAGATGCCGTCTACCTGCCCGCGCGTTTCGCCCGTTTTGCCCATCGCTGTCCTTTCCCTTGGTGAGTTTCCCTCACCATACAGGAATTTGGCTGCCTACGTATATACGCTAGTCGCGCGGCATCCGGGCGAGCTCGGCTTCGGTGAACACCGGCCCCTCCAGGCAGATGAACACGCCGCCTACGTTGCAGCGGCCGCACTTGCCCACGCCGCACTTCATGCGCGCCTCGAGCGTCGTCACGATGTCTTCGGGCGCGAAGCCCAGCTTCAGCAGGCTCTCGCGGCAGGTGCGGAACAGGCTCGGACCGCCGCAGAGCACCGCGCAGGCGTTTTCGGTCGACAGCCCCTCTTCGGCGAAGACCTGTTCCAAATAGGGCGCCGTGTACGACACCGCTCCGTCCCAGCCGTCGCCTTCCTTGGCGTGGTAGACGCTCACGTGCACGTGGGTGTCGGGCTCGTTGGGCCAGACGTTGAACAGGTCGTCCTTGCACACCAAATCGTCGTAGGTGCTCGCCGAATACACGAAGTCGATGCGGCCGTAATCCTCGCGATGGGCCAGGCAGTGGCGCAAGAAGGCCCGCACCGGGGGCATGCCGATGCCGCCGCCGATGAAGAGCATGTCGCGGCCCTTGGCGCTCTCGTAGGGGAACCAGTTGCCATAGGGCCCGCGCAGGCCCACTTCGTCGCCCACCGACAGCTCGTGCAGATGGTTGGTGGTGAAGCCCACGTTCTTCACGATGAACTCGCAGTAGTCCTCCCCCACGCCGGCCACGGCGAACATGCACTCGCCGTAGGGCGGGTCGCTGAACATGCCCAGCTGGCCGGGCTCACAGGCAAAGGGCCGTTTGCCGTCTAGGGTCTGCAGGCGGAAGGACTTCACGTCGTGGGTCTGCTCCTGGATGTCGATCACCCGGCACACCTGGGGCACGTAGGGCTCGCCGTTGTTGCGCGCGCAGCCGTGGCTCACTTCGATAGGCGTCTTAGGCATGCGCCATCGCCTCCTTTTCCTGCGCCGGCTCGCTTGCCGCGATACGGTCGATGATCAGCGAGATGTCCACGGCCGCCGGACAGTCGCGCATACAGCGCCCGCAGCCCACGCACAGGTTCATGTCGTAGCGGTCGTTGAAATAGGTGAGCTTGTGCATGAAACGCTGGCGCACGCGGCTTTCCTTCGAGGCGCGCGGGTTGTGGCCGCCCGCCATGGCCGTGTAGTCGGTGAACATGCACGAATCCCAGCAGCGGAAGCGCTTGCCCTCGTCTTCGCGCACGTCCTGGTCGATGTTGAAGCAGTAGCAGGTGGGGCATACGAAGGTGCAGGTGCCGCAGGTGAGGCACTGGTCGCCGATGTCGCTCCAGATGGGGTCGTCGAACATGCCCTTGAGCTTTTCGGGCACCGCGGCCATGTCGACCTTCAGGTCGCACGCGGCCTTGATGGGCTCGGCGTCGCCCTCTTCCAGATACGGTTTCCAGGCTTCGACGGCAGAGGCGCCCTTTTCGGTCTGCGGAGTCACAACCCATTCTTCGCCCGCGTCTTCGAGCAGGACGTCGGCCGTAGGCGCTTCGTGCGGGCTCGCCGCGATCGAATCGCAGAAGCACGCGCGGCCCGGATGGGCACAGGTCGCCACGACGAAGGTCGCCGCCTCGCGCTTGGCCTGGTAGAACTCGTCGACGTAGCCCTTGGTGAGGAAGACCGCGTCCAGGCGGTCGACCGACGCCATATCGCAGGGACGCAGGCCGAACACGGTGAAGGGGTCGGTTTCCGCAAAGGCGCTGTCGATTGCAAGGTCGGCGCCGTCGCGCGACCAGCGATAGAGTGTTTCGGTCGCCGGGAAGAGCAGGTCCTTGGGCGGCAGCTTGGTGTTGAGCAGGTCGAAGCGCGGTTCCACCCCTGCCCCGTATGCCACGAAACGCGAGGTCCCGCGGTCGTCGGCGGGCACGAAGAGGCGCTCCTTGGCGGCGATTGCGTCGAGCAGCGCGCCCGCCTTCGCTTTCTTCAAAAGCATTGCAGGGCCTCCTTACATGAATTCTTCGATATCGTCGGTCTTATAGGTGCGCAGCGGGTCGGGGCCGCTATCGGTGAGCCCGCCGCCCTCGTAGGGGCCGAAGAGCTTGTCGATGTCGCGCACCTGCTGGTGCATGATCACCATGAGCGGCAGGCCCATGGGGCAGGCGCGCTCGCATTCGCCGCATTCGATGCAGCGGTCGCCGGTATGGAAGGCGCGGATCATGCCGTAGTAGCGGGCCTCGTTGACGTTGAAGGCCTTGCCCTGCCAGCCCACCTTGTCCTGTTCCACGAAGCACTCGCGGCAGGTGCAGCAGGGGCAGGCGTTGCGGCAGGCGTAGCAGCGGATGCACTTGCCGTACATCTCGTCGAAGAAGGCCCGGCGCTCTTCGCGGCTCATGGCCTCGACGCGGTCGACTTCGGCGAAGCGGTAGGGCTTGGGCTCGGGCACGGGGTCGCCTACGAGCTCGTCGTGTACGACGGGGTTGCGCACCTGGCATTCGGCGCAGCGCTTCAGCGTCTCGCCGGTAGCCGGGTCGACCATGCCCGGGCAGGGCACGCCGATCACGTAGACCTGGTCGCGGGTGAGCTGGTGGTCGGCGATGAAGCGGTTCACCGCGCGCGACTCGCAGCCGCGGGCCACGAGCGCCACCTTGCCCTCGCCCGTGTGCTCGAGCAGGCGCTTGGCGGTCATCTGCACGCAGGAGGCGTCGAACACGAGCTTGCCGGCGTCTTCGGCGCGCTTGACCACCAGGGGGAAGCGCACGTCGTCGAAGCGGCCCGCGCCCCAGCCGATCACGGCGCTCACTTCGCCCGACGAAAGCAGGGCGGCGGCACGCTCGCGGATGGTGTCTTGCACATCGGCCATCTAGATCGCCTCCTTCGCAGCGGCGAACAGCTCTTCATCGGCTTCGGGGGACGCCACGGTCCCCGCGACCGCATCGATCGCCGCGCGGCTCGGCGCGTCGTTTTCCATGGGGCCCAGGGCGCGAATCTGTTCGGAAACCTCGACCACGGTGTCGCGGAACTTGCCCGCTTCCGACCCCGAAATCCAGCGGATCTGGAACCGCTCGGGCGACAGGCCCGCGAATTCCACCATGCGCTTGAAGATCATCATGCGGCGCTTGGCGTAGTAGTTGCCCGTGGAATAGTGGCAGTCGCCCGGATGGCAGCCGCACACGAGCACGCCGTCGCAGCCGCTCTGCAGGGCCTTGAGCACGTACTGGGGGTTCACGCGGCCCGAGCAGGGCACGCGCAGGACCTTGACGTCGGCCGGATAGTTCATGCGGTTCAGGCCCGCCAGATCGGCGCCGGCGTAGGTGCACCAATTGCAGCAGAACGCCAGGATCTTGGGGGTGAACTCGCCCGTTTGCTCGTTATCGCGTGGCATATGCTTCCACCTCTCGCATGATTCCCTCGTCGTTGAAACCGAGCAGGTCGCTCGCGCCGGGGCGGCAGGCCACCGTGCAGGCGCCGCAGCCCTGGCAGAGGCCCTCGTTGACCTGCGCCACCGTGCGCGTGACCTTCCGCGAGTTCTCGCGCAGGGTCTTCTCGACCAAGGTGACGGCCGAATACGGGCAGATGTCGACGCAGGCGCCGCAGCCCGAGCACTTGGAGTCGTCCACATGGGCGACCATGGGGTTTGATTCGATCGACTGCTTGCACAAAAGCCCGATGACCTTTGCCGCCGCGGCTCCCGCCTGGGCCACCGTGTCGGGGATGTCCTTGGGGCCCTGGGCGGTGCCGGCCAGGTAGAGGCCGCCCGTGTTGGTTTCCACCGGGCGCAGCTTGGGGTGCGCTTCGGTGAAGAAGCCTTCGGGGCCCAGCTGGGTGTTCACCGTCTGGGCGAGCTTCTTGGCGCCTTCGGGCGGCACCATCGCGGTTTCCAGCACCACCATGTCGGCGTCGACTTCGACCACGTTGCCCGAAAGCGTGTCCTCTCCCAGGCAGACGAGCTTGCCGTCGGAGCGGCGCGTGATCTTCGAGATGCGGCCGCGGATGTAGCGGGCGCCTTCGTGCAGGGTGTTCATGTAGAACTCGTCGTAGTTCTTGCCGGGCGTGCGGACGTCCATGTAGAAGACGAAACATTTGCCGCCCGGGACCTTGTCCATGAACTGGTGGGCGTGCTTGGCGCCGTACATGCAGCAGGCGCGCGAGCAGTAGGGCACGCCCTTGTGCGGGTCGCGGCTGCCCACGCATTTCACGATGACCATGGTCTTGGGCTCGGTGCCGTCGGAGGGCCGCAGGATGTGGCCTTCGGTGGGGCCCGACGCATTCACCAGGCGCTCGAACTGCAGGCCGCTGATCACGTCGGCGTAGCGGCCGCCGCCGTATTCGCCGTACAGGCGGGTCCAGTCGATGAGCTCGTAGCCGGTGGCCAGCACGATCGCACCGTAGCGTTCGGTAGTCACGCGGTCGACGTCCTGGTAGTCGATGGCGCCCGTGGGACAGACCTTGGCGCACACGCCGCACTTGCCTTCGGTGAGCATGCGGCAGTGGTCGGCGTCGATCGTGGGCTTGCTGGGCACCGCCTGCGGGAAGGGCTTGTAAACGGCCGTGCGCGTGCTCATACCCTGGTTGAATTCCGAAGGGATCTTCTTCTGCGGGCACTTGGTCTCGCACATGCCGCAGCCCGTGCATTTGTCGTAGTCGATGTACTTGGCCTTTTCGCGGATGGTCACGTCGAAGTTGCCGATGTAGCCTTCCACCTTCTCGACTTCCGAAAGGGTCTTGATCTCGATGAGCGGGTGCGCTTCGCATTCGCTCATCTTCGGCGTGGAAATGCAGGCCGAGCAGTCGAGCGTCGGGAAGGTCTTGTCGAGCATGGGCATCTTGCCGCCGATCGTGGTCTTGCGTTCCACGATGGTCACGGGGAAGCCCGCGTCGGCGATGTCGAGCGCCGCCTGGATGCCCGCGATGCCGCCGCCGATGATGAGGGCGCGCTTGGTCACGGGAATCTCGTGCGTGAACAGCTGGGTGTCGCAGTCGGCCTTGGCCACGGCCATGGCCACGAGGTTGATGGCCTTGGGCGTGCCGATCTGCTTGTCCTTGTGCACCCAGGAGCACTGCTCGCGGATGTTGGCCACTTCGAGCAGGTAGGGGTTGAGGTCGGTCTTTTCGGCCAGGACCTTGCGGAAGAGGCGCTCGTGCATGCGCGGAGAGCAGGAGGCGATCACCACGCGGTCGAGGTTATGCTCCTTGATGATGTCGACGATGTAGTCCTGCCCCTGCGCCGAGCACATGTACTTGTTGGTGCCCGCGTAGGCAACGTTGGGCATCTGGCGCGCGGCGTCGGCGACCGCTTCCACGTCGACCGTGCCGGCGATGTTGGTGCCGCAGTGGCAGACGAAGACTCCGATCCTACTCATGCGCCTCCTCCTTTCCTTGCGCAGGCGCCGCAGCGGCAGCGGCCTGGGCGGCCTTGCGCGCGGCCGCCTGCTTCTTGGCCGCGGCGATGCGCGCCGCCTTCTTCTGTTCCGGGGTGAGCTCGACGACGACCTCGCGCGTCTTCGCTTCGGCGAGCAGGGAGCTGCCGGGCACGAAGTTGCGCGTGATGCCGGCTTCCGCGTCGCTCGCCCCCATGGCGCTTGCCAGCAGCTGGGCGAAGAAGTAGACGGGGATGTCGAGCGGCGCTTCGCCGCGGGCTGCGCGGGCCTTGTTGATTTCGGCCTCGCGCATGTCGAGGTTCATGTTGCACAGGGGACAGGCCGTGGCGATGGCTTCGGCGCCCGCGTCGATCGCGTCGGCCAAGATGCGCTCGACGAGCGGCTTCATGGCCGTGGGATTGCTCACGTGGTGGGAGGCGCCGCAGCATTCGGTCTTGCTGCCCCACTCCACCGGCTCGGCGCCCGTGAGCTTCACGACCGCTTCCATCGACTGCGGGTCCTCTTCGTCGTCGAAGGTCGTGAGCGCGCGGGGACGCACCAGGGCGCAGCCGTAGTAGCAGGCAACCTTCAGGCCGTTCAGAGGCTGGGTCACGCGGGCCTTCACCGTCTGCGCCACCTCGGGTTCGAGGAAGGGGTCGATGCCGCAGACCACGTCGGCCTTGGCTTCGTAGGGCTGGCCGATGAGGGCCTCGATCTGGCGGCGGCGGTCCTCGCTTTCACGGGCGTGGACCAGGGCGCGGCGCAGGTTCGAATAGCAGCCGGCGCACAGGGCGAGCACGGGCTCGTCGCCGAAGGCCGCTTCCGCGTTCGCGAGCGAGCGGGCCGGCAGGGCGTCGCCCAAGTCGTCGCTCTGCAGGCGGCCGGCCGAAGCGCCGCAGCAGTTCCAGTCGGGCACTTCGTCGATCTCGATACCCGCATGGCGCGCCACGTAGGAAAACGATTCGGTGTAGGCCTTGCCCGTCGTCGAAGCCGAGCAGCCCGGGAAATTCGCGTACCTCATTCGGCACCTCCTTCGCCCTTGCGGATGTCGTGCACCATGCGCTTGACGTCGGGCGCGCCGGCCGGTTTGTAGCCGTCGCCCGAAAGCAGGCCACGCGAGAGCATGCGCGGCGAGTTCGCGACGTCCTGGAACAGGTGGCCGGTCTGCAGGTTGTAGCGCATCGCGAGCATCGTTTCGTCGGAGACGCCCTTGGCTTCCACGTTGTCTAAGAAGATGTTCATGAAGGCCTCGCCTTCGCGTTCCGCCGCGATGCCGCGCTTCATCTCATAGCGGCAGATGGCCGTGTTGAGCGCCGGCAGGTCGATGTTCTGCGGGCAGCGGGCCAGACAGACGCCGCAGGAAAGGCACAGCCAGGGCATCTGGAGCTTGAGCACGCGATCGACGTCGCCGATCTGCAGCAGGCGGATGACGCCGCGGCAATCGACGTCGGCCGACGCGGCCACGGGGCAACCGGCCGCGCATTTGCCGCACTGGTAGCATTCCTTCACGTCGACGCCCGATGCGGCGGCGATTTCGGAAAGGGGCCCCGAAGCGGCTTCTTCGAGTTCCGATAGATTGCAAAAACCCATCGCGCAACCTCCTATCCGGGCAGAGCCCGAAATTTCGTCCTTTTCCATATATAGCCGCTGGGGCGAATAAGGGTTGCGACATGTTGGGCCAACGGATGCATTTTTGCCCTAATTGCCCGTATTTTATTCATACTTCTTTAGTATGAATTCGATTTTATGCAGAATTTGTTTACCCACATGCAAGGAATTGTCTATAGTCGATTTTCCCTTAGAGAGGGCGGGCGGAAGGATTGGGCGGACGAGCGGAGCAGCTGCGAGGCGGGCATGCCACATGTCGCGCGATGCGTGAGTCAATGGGGTCGAATCTCTTCGACTCATCCCGTCGCCGAACGACGGGCACCGCGGCTGCGCGATTGCCTTTGCCCGCCGCGACGATTGCCCGTCGCGGCGGGCAATGCGAATGAGTCGAAGGGGGTCGAATCTCTTCGACTCGCAAATGAGTCAGAGAGATGTGACCCCTTTGACTCGCCAGAAAGATGCGGCCCCTCGACTCACCTTCGGCGATTTCGTAGCGAAGCGCCCCGCGCGGGCGCCGCGCGCCCCGAAAGCGTGTATGCTTGCGATATGCGTGCTGTGACTGACGGTTCATGTGGGTCACCACAGGGGAGCAGCGCGCCCAATCCGCCGACCGTCTGGGCAAGCCGTGCACACCAGAGGGGGCTTGCCGCATCACGGCTCCTTCCGCGCCGGCTCGAGAGAGCATCTGGAAGGAGATGCGCATGCAAGATTTGGCAGACATTCTTCGACACAACCCCTACCCGGGGCGCGGCATCGTGGTGGGCCACGACCGCGTGTACTACTGGATCATGGGCCGCAGCGCCAACAGCCGCAACCGCGTGTTCGTTCCCACCGACGACGGCATCCGCACCGAAGCCCACGACCCCGCCCTGCTCGAAGACCCCAGCCTGATCATCTACCATCCCGTGCGCACCATGGGAGACGCGCTCGTCGTGACCAACGGCGACCAGACCGACACGATCGTCGACGCCGGCAGCTTCCGCGACGGCTGCATGAAGCGCGCCTTCGAACCCGACGCCCCCAACTTCACCCCGCGCATCAGCGCGATCGTCAACCCCGACGGCAGTTTCGAGATCTCGATCCTGAAGCACGCGGAAGGTTCCGGCGACCGCTGCACCCGCGAGTTCTTCGCCTACGAAGGCGTCGACGAAGGCCAGGGCTACTTCATCAGCACCTACCAGGGCGATGGCAACCCCCTGCCCACTTTCGCCGGCGAGCCCCAGCTCGTGACCGTGCCCGAACCCGCCGCCGTGTGGGAGGCCCTCAACGCCGACAACAAGGTGTCGCTCTACGCCAACGTGGCCGGCACCGTGACCCTTTTCAACAAGAACCTGGGCGACTAGCCGCGCCCGGCGCCCCAGCCGGCGCACAGCCTGTGCCCGCGCCCGCACCGTAGCCCCACCCCACTGCACCAAGGAGGACCCGTGAATTCCCTCGAACTGAAATACGGCTGCAACCCCAACCAGAAGCCCGCCCGCATCTTCATGAAGGACGGCTCCGATCTGCCCGTCACCGTCGTCAACGGCAAGCCCGGCTACATCAACTTCCTCGACGCCTTGAACTCCTGGCAGCTCGTCCGCGAGCTGAAGGAGGCCGCCGGCCTGCCCGCCGCCGCGTCCTTCAAGCACGTGAGCCCCGCCGGCGCCGCCCTGGGCACGCCCCTGACCGACGTCGAGCGCCAGATCTACTTCGTGGAAGATGGCTTCGACCCCTCGCCGGCGGCCGCCGCCTACATCCGCGCCCGCGGCGCCGACCGCATGTCGTCCTACGGCGACTGGGCGGCCGTGTCCGACATCTGCGACGCCGACGTGGCCCGCGTGCTCAAGCACGAGGTGTCCGACGGCATCATCGCCCCGGGCTACACCGACGAGGCCATCGAGATCCTGAAAACCAAGAAGAAGGGCAACTACAACATCGTCGCGATCGACCCCTCCTACGAAGCGGCCGAAATCGAGCAGAAGGACGTCTTCGGCATCACCTTCGAGCAGCGCCATAACGACTACAAGATCTCGGCCGACCAGCTCGACAACGTCGTGACCGAAAACAAGGACATCCCCGACGCTGCTAAGACCGACCTGGTGCTCGCCCTCATCACGCTGAAGTACACCCAGTCGAATTCGGTCTGCTACACCAAGAACGGCCAGACCGTGGGCGTGGGCGCCGGCCAGCAGAGCCGCATCCACTGCACGCGCCTTGCCGGCAACAAGGCCGACATCTGGAGCCTGCGCCACCATCCCAAGGTCCTGGGCCTGCAGTTCGTCGACGGTATCCGCCGCGCCGACCGCGACAACGCCATCGACGTCTACATCTCCGACGAACACGACGACGTCCTGCGCGACGGCGCCTGGCAGCGCGTCTTCAAGGTGAAGCCCGACGTGCTCACCACGGAAGAGAAGAAGGAATGGATTGCCCAGCAGACGGGCCTGTCGCTGGGTTCCGACGCCTTCTTCCCCTTCGGCGACAATATCGAGCGCGCCCGCAAATCGGGCGTGACCTACGTGGCCGAACCGGGCGGGTCGATTCGCGACGACAACGTGATCGAAACCGCCAACCGCTACGGCATGGCCGTGGCCTTCACCGGCATGCGCCTTTTCCATCACTGATCGCGCGCTCGCAGAGCGCCCGCTTCACGGCCCCGGTCGACGCATCGACGCGCTTCGACCGGGGCCTTTTCATTTGCTCGGCGACCTAAGGGGAATCGCCCGCAGCACCCAGCGGCAGGCGGCTTCTGCTAACATGCTGCCTGCTCAACAGAAGGGATGGCACGCATGACCCGAACCGCGCGCTCGCGCAAGCACAAAGGATTCGATTTGGAAAAGCGCCTGGCCGCCGCCGCGGCCGCCGTGGAACGCGAGCCCGCCGCCTGGCTCGGCCGCTGGCATGCCTGGGCGGCGCCCGGCGCGCCGGCCCCCGTCGGCGGTTGGCGCCGGGTCGTCGTCGATCTGGGCTGCGGCAAGGGAGCCGCCACCGTGGCGATGGCCGCCGCCCATCCCGATACGCTCTTCGTGGGCATCGACGCGGAACCCGTATGCACCCTGCAATCCGCCGAAAAGGCCGTGGCGGCGGGTCTGCCCAATGCCGTCTTCCCGCTCGTCGAAGACCCCTGGCTACCCGACCTCTTCGCCCCCGGCGAGATCGACCGGCTCGTGATGAACTTCCCCACCCCGCATCCCAAGAAGAAGCACGCGACCCTGCGCCTCACCCACGTCGACCGCCTGATCGCCTACCGACCCCTGCTCGCGCCGGGCGCTGCCCTTCTGCTGAAAACCGATAGCGATCCCTTCCTGCAGTTCAGCCTGGAAGAGCTCGCCCTTGCCCGCTATCGCGTGGTGCGCGCCACGCACAGCTGGCGCGCCGCCCACCCCGATGCGCCGGAAACCGAATACGAGGCGAAGCTGGTGGCCAAAGGCGCGCCCGTCCTGGCCGTGGAGGCCGCGCCCACCGCCGAGCCCGCGCCCGACCCCAGAAAGATCGTGCAGACGGCGCATGCGAGCCTCTACGACTACCTGCCCGCAAACCTCGACGAGCTCGACTACGTGCCGCACGGTATGGAAGGCGCCGTGGAAAACATGCGCAACCACGCCCGCCGCCTGGCCGAAAAGCAGGCCGCAGGCGCGCACGGCGAAATCGCACGTTAGCCGAAAGCGTCCCACCGGCGTGCGTGAAACGATTTCGCATGCGATATGGCTTCCCAATCAAGTTTTCGAGCAGCCGAGCGGTCCCTGCAGCACCGCGACCGTGCAATTGTGATTCAGCTGTCCATTCTTCGTCTCAGCTATAACGCTTTTTCGCGCGATAGATCCTTATAGTTGGGAATCGCTCTCGATTATTTCCCATCCATTCGCTCTATCGCCTCGAAAACTTAAACGGCACGCCATGGAGCGGTCGAAATCGTTTCAGAGCCCTTCTTGGCCTGCAGCCTGCGCACCCGTTTCCCTCGACTCACGCACCTTGCACGCACGCGTGCGCGTGCAACCTCGCACATCCTGCACGAAAAAGCGGGCGCAAGCTTGCCGCTCGCGCCCGCTTCGCAGTCTCTGAAAGCCCCGGCTTACAGGTCGCTGCAGACCTTGCCCGGGTTGAGGATGCCCTTGGGGTCGAAGACGTTCTTGATGCCCGCCATGAGCCCGATGGCCTCGTCGCCCAGCGATTCGCGCAGGTAGGCCTTCTTGCCGAAGCCGATGCCGTGTTCGCCGGACACCTGGCCGCCGAACTCTTCGGCCTTGGCGTAGGCGTCGTGCATGACCTTGGCGACCTGTTCCTTGAACGTGCCTTCGTCGATGTCGTTGCCCGCGCAGTAGATGTGCAGGTTGCCGTCACCGGCATGGCCGAACGAACGGATGCGCACGCCGTACTTGGTGCCCGTTTCGTGCACGAACTTGAGCATAGCGGCGATCTTGTCGACGGGGACGCAGACGTCCATCTCGTCGAGCAGGTCGGCCTCGTCTTCGATTACGGTGAGGAAGGCGCTGCGGGCGGCCCACACGGCTTCCTTCTGGGACGGTTCGTCGACGACGAGCACGTCGAAGGCGCCGGCTTCGTCGGCCACTTCGGCCAGAATCTCAGCGCGCTGCATGATCTCGTCGAGGTCGTTGCCGTCGAGCGTGACCAAGATGTAGGCGCCCGCTTCCTGACCCTGCACTTCGGTCGGGAAGACGTTGTTGCCCGTGGCCGCCGCCGACGAGTCGACGATGTCGCGCTCCATGAACTCGAGCGACTGGGGGTTCAGGCCTGCCAGCTTGATCTTGGGCACGGCGCTGATGGCCTGGTTGATATCGGTGAAGGGCAGAATGAAGCTGATATTCTCCTGCGGGTTGGGAATGAGCTTCATCGTGAGCTCGGTGATGACCGCGAGCGTGCCTTCCGAACCGATGAGCAGGTGCAGCAGGCTGTAGCCCGACGACGACTTGGCCACGGCGCGGCCGATCTTCAGGACGTGGCCGTTGGGCAGCACGGCGGTGACCGCTTCGACGTAGTCGCGGGTGGTGCCGTACTTCACGGCGCGCATGCCGCCGGCGTTGGTGGACACGTTGCCGCCGATCGAGCCGGTCTTCTCGCCGGGGTCGGGCGGATACATGAGGTCGTGCTCGAGCGCGTCGGCCGCCAGGTCGCACAGGCGCACGCCGGGCTGGACGCGGACGTTGAGGTTGTTCATGTCATAGGCGATGATCTGGTCCATGTGCATGGTGCACAGGATCACGCCGCCCGCGAGCGGGGTGCAGCCGCCGGCCAGGCCCGTGCCCGCGCCGCGCACGGTGACGGGAATCTCATGCTCGTTGCACAGCGCCATGATCTCGGACACCTGTTCGGTAGTTGCGGGGAACAGCACGAGGTCGGGCATATGAGAGCCGTAGATGGGCATCTCGTCGTGCGCGTAGTCTTCGTTGATGTCCTCGTACTCGTAGTTGTCTTCACCGACGATCGCCTTGAGCTTGGCTGCGAGTTCGTCGGTAAGCTCGTTGTAATGGGGCATATCGTCCTCTTTCCCGAAGTTTACCGCTACCGTTTGTACCATTGCCCCCGCCTTCCAGCGGCAAGGAATCGGGGAACGTGCAGCTGCGACCACGAGCGGCGCGAATACCGGGGCGAACGGAAACGCGAGCAGCTTGGGCGCATTTGGTAACGGCTGGCGCACGCCCCGCCGTGCCGACCGCATCAGGCGTACACTGCACTCAACACGCATCGAACGCAAAGGAGTTTCCATGGCCGACACCAAAGGCCCGGTGAAGATCATCCTGCTCACCGGCTATCTGGGAGCGGGCAAGACCACCCTGCTCAACCACATCTTGGCAAACGACGAGGGCATCCGCGCCGCCGTCATCGTCAACGATATCGGCGAGGTCAACGTCGACGCCAGCCTCATCGCCAACGGCGGCTACTCGCAGGCCGACGACATCATTCCCCTGTCGAACGGCTGCATCTGCTGCACCCTCGCCGACGACCTGGCCAAACAGCTTTCCGACATCGCCGATTCGGGCGACTTCGACTACATCATCATCGAGGCGTCGGGCATCTGCGAGCCCATCCCCATCGCCTACACGATCCAGGCCTTCTGCGACGATTCGCAGCACAACGGCCACGCCCCGCTCGCGCTGGACAACATCGTGGCGGTCGTCGACTGCGCCCGCATGTTCGACGAGTTCCAAGGCGGCAAGGATCTGCTCGCCGACGACATCGACGAAGACGACATCGAGGCCCTGCTCATCCAACAGCTCGAGTTCTGCACCACGGTCATCCTCAACAAGACCGACCAGGTCACGCCCGAGCAGATCGCCGAGCTTAGAGCCATCGTGCGCAGCCTGCAGAAGGACGCCGTCATCGTGGAAGCCGACCACGGCAAGGTCGACATGGGCGAGCTTTTGAACACCGGGCGCTTCGACTTCGAGCGCGCCTACGATTCTGCCGCCTGGATCGACGCGATGGAGCACCCCGAAGAGCACGACGACCCCGAAGTGCTCGAATACGACATCGCGACCTTCGTCTACGAGCGCCGCCGCCCCTTCGACATCGAGAAGCTTTCGGCCTACGTGGAAACCTGGCCCGACGCGGTCATCCGTTCCAAGGGCATGCTCTGGTCGGCGGAAGACCCCGACACCTGCTACATCTTCGAGCAGGCCGGCCAGCAGGTCTCGCTGATGGAGAACGGCCTCTTCGTCGATTCGGCCCCCGAAGAGGAAAAGAAGAAGATCATCGAAGAGAACCCCGAGCTGCTCGACAACTGGGACGACGAGGTGGGCGACCGCATGAACAAGATCGTCTTCATCGGGCGCCACATGGACCGCGACGAGCTCGTTCGCGGGCTCGACAAATGCCTGACCGACTGGGTCCCGCTCGACGACGAGGAAGCCTAGGGCTGCCGGCAACCCCGCCCGCACGGGGCGTTTGAAGGCCGAATCGGAACGGAATACGCACGAGGGCGCCCCGCGCAGGCGGGGCGCCCTCTTGTGAGGTATAAGGAATCGCGATGCCAGATATACGCATGTTCGAACATTGGAAGGCCTTCGGCCGCTTCATCGGCAGGCACATGGCCGTCGTGATCCTCCTGTGCCTGGCGGCAGGCATTTCCGCGCCCCAGATCTTCGCCCCGCTCACCCATGCCGTGCCGGCGCTCTTCGCCTTCATGACCTTCCAGAGCTCGTTGGGCATCACCCTGCGCAGCCTGAAGGACGCCGTCGCCCACCCAGCGGCCATCCTGCTCACCCTCGCCTTCGCGCATATCGCGGTCCCCGTGCTCGCCTTTCTCGCGGGCACCCTGTTTTTCGGATACGACCCCACGATCGTCTGCGGCATCGTGCTGGAATACTGCGTGCCCGTGGCCACGAGCGCGATCATGTGGGTGGCTATGTTCCACGGCAACGTGTCGATTGCGCTCGCGACCCTGCTCGCGAGCGTCCTTATCTCGCCGTTCACGATTCCGCTCACCCTGCAGGTCCTGCTGGGCGCGACGGTTGAGATCGATGCAGTCGGGATGATCTTATCCATGGTGGGCATGGTGGCCCTGCCCGCGCTCGCGGGACTCGCCGTCAACGAGGGCACCAAGGGCTGGGGCGCGCGCAGCCTCTCGCCCGCGATCGCCCCGGCGGCCCGCGTCGTGCTCGTGGTGATCGTGGCCACCAACTCGTCGGCGATCGCCGACTACGTGCGCCATCTCACGCCCGAGCTCGTGGGCGTGCTCGTCTTCGTGGGGCTCTTCGCGGTGTTCACCTTTTTCGCAGGCATGGGCATCGCCTGGGTCACGCGCCAGAAGCGCGACCGCTTCATCCCGATCACCTTCGGCTGCGGCATGCGCAACATTTCGGCCGGCGCCGTGCTCGCGATGCAGTACTTCCCCGCCGCCACCCTCTTTCCCGTGATGGCCGGCACGCTCTACCAGCAGGTGCTCGCGGCGCTTTTCAGCAAGCTCATGACCCGGGTCCTGCGCCGGGTAGACAAGCGGGCGGAAGCCGTGGAAACGGCAGACGACGAATAGATACGGGCGTAGGCTGCGGGCCCATTCAACACCCGCGCTCGACCCAGTCGGAATCGATTCGCTCGCGCACACGGCGGATGCCGGCGCTGCCGCCCGGCGCGCGTGAGCCTATCCCACCGCCGCCGGCAGCTCGACGACGAACGAGGCGCCGCCCCATTCGCTCTCTTCCACATGCACGGTGCCGCCGTGGGCTTCGGCCGCATGCTTGACGATGGCCAGGCCCAGGCCCGTGCCGCCCGTCTCGCGCGACCGGCTTTCGTCGACGCGGAAGAAGCGCTCGAAGATGCGCTCGCGATATTCCTCTTCCACGCCCGGCCCGTCGTCGTCGACGGCGAGCGTCACCGTGTCGCCGGTGCGCGCGATGCGCACGCGCACGCGGCCGCCGTCGACCGAATAGCGCGCGGCGTTGTCGAGCAGGTTGTAGACGAGTTGCTCGAGCAGGGCCTCGTTGCCGCGCACGAGCGCCTCTTCGGAATGTGCCGACTCTTCGAGCAGCTGGGTCGACAGGTGCTTCTCTTCGAACTTGGGGCGCAGGCGCACGCTCACGCGGATGACCACCTGCGACAGGTCGACCAGAGGCGCGTCGTCGCCCACCATGTTGCCCTCGTCCAAGTGCGACAGAGTGAGCACGTCGTCGACCAGCGAGCGCATGGCCCGCGATTCGGTGAGGATGAGGCCGGCGAAGTGCTTCACGTCGCTGGGAGGCACCATTCCGTTTTCCATGAGTTCGGCATAGCCGCCGATAACCTGCAGGGGCGTCTTCATTTCGTGGCTCACATTGCCGGTGAACTCGCGGCGCAGGTTGGCGGCGCGGCGAAGTTCCTCGTTGGATTTCACGAGCTGGCGGCGCTGTTCGTCGATGCGGTCGACCAGGGGCTGCATCTCTTCGTAGTAGGAGCCCACCGAGGGATGCTGCAGGTCGATCGCGTCGAAGGGCTTGACGATGCGGCGCACGAGCAGGCGGGCGATCAGGTAGGCCACCACGAGCTCGGCGATGGTACCCACCGCCATGGCCGGCAGCATCGAGCCCACGAAAGCCGGAAACGACCGCTTCTCCTCGCCCAAGCGCACGACCTGGCCGTCGTCGAGGGCCACGGCGGCGAACATGAGGTCCTCGCCCACCGTGGAGGACGTACGCGACGACGTCGATTCCCCGTTGGCGCGGGCACCTTCGATTTCGGGCCGCCCATTGTGGTTTTCCATCGTGGAAGGGTCGGCTTCGGAATCGTAGAGGACCGTGCCGTCCCCGCCGACGAGCGTGCAGCGGACGTCGTTGACCGCGAGGGTCGAAAGGTCGCGCACGCGGTAGTCGGCGTCGACCTGGTTGAGAGCGGACGCGACCGCCTCGACGCGGGAAAGCAGCGAGTCGGTCATGTCCTTTTCATAGGTCTGGTAGGACACCGCCGTGATGAGGGCGGCAATGACGAGCGCGGCCCCTACCGCGAAGAAGAAGAGTTCGAGGAAGAGGCGGCGGGAAAGGTTCTTGCGCGGCACGGCGGGCGCCTAAGCGTCGCTGCGGGCGCGATAGCCCACGCCGCGGACCGTCTGAATGACGTCGCCCGCGCCCTTTTCGACGTCGTTGAGCTTCTTGCGCAGGGTCTGCACGTGCGTGTCGACCGTGCGCGTTTCACCCACGTAGTCGGTGTCCCACACCTCTTTGAGCAGCTGGGCGCGGCTGAGCACGTGCCCGCGGTTCTCGATGAGGGTCTGCAGAAGGCTGAACTCCTTCAGCGTGAGCTCCACCTGCACCCCGTTGACGTGGACGTCGTGAGCGTCGGTGTCGATCGTGATGTCGCCGCAGCTCACGATCGCGTCGTGCGGGGCCTCGCTGCGGGAGGCGCGGCGCAGAAGCGCGTTGCAGCGGCTCACGAGCTCCATCATGCCGAAGGGCTTGGCCAGGTAGTCGTCGGCGCCGGCATCGAGGCCGGTGACCTTGTCGATTTCGGTGCCCTTGGCCGTGAGCATCATGACGGGAACGTTGGCCAGACTGGGATCACGACGCAGCTCGCGCAGAATCGTGAGCCCGTCGGTATGCGGAAGCATGATGTCGAGCAGGATGAGGTCGGGCACCGTTTCCTTGCAGGCTTCGTAGAAGGGCTCGGCTTCTGGAAAGCCCTTGGCCTGGAGCCCCGACTGAGCGAGCGCGTAGAGCGCCAGCTCGCGAACGTTTGCATCGTCTTCAACGTAGTAAATCATAGCCGCATTCTACAATCGAGAGATTCTATCGAGCAAGTAACCTTCGCGGACGCCGCACTTGTCGATCGTCATGCGCTGGGCGCCCGTGGCGCGGAATACTTCCCGGATGATCGCGCAGCCGGGCACGAGCGTGTGGACGCGCTGGGCGCACACGCGCAGAAGGCCGTGAGCGAAGGGGCCGGGCGCGTCTTCGCAGTAGGAGATGATCGCGTCGACCTGTTCGGGCACGAGTACGTTCGAGCGGATGCCGCCGTTGCACAAATCGCCGTAGACGCGGGCCGCCGCGCGCACCGAACCGCCCATCCCGAAAAGATCGGATTCGTCCCTCACCGGCAGTTCGGCCTCTTCCAGGGCCAGGCGGAAGGAGGCGCCGATGCGCTCGATTTCCGCCTTGGTGGGAATCACGCAGTCGACGAACTGGCGGTAGGAGGACAGCGACCCCATGGGAATGCTCTTGCCCTTCACGCCGCCGTCGGCGAACAGCCGGGTAACCTCGGTCGATCCACCGCCGACGTCGATAAGGACGCCCTCGTCGAGGGCGAAGGCCAGGCGGGCGCCCAAAAGCCCCAGGCGGGCCTCCTCTTCGCCGGAGAGCACGTCAACGCGCGCGCCCGACTCTTCCTCTACCGCGGCGACGGCCTGGTCGGAATTGGCGCAGTTGCGCAGGGCGGCGGTGGCGAAGACCCATACCTGGTCGGCGCAGACTACCTGGGCGCGGCGGACCTGGCGCTTGACGGCCTTGGCTGCCGCGTCGATGCCCGCCTGCGTCATGACGCCCGGACGCGACCCATCCGCGGAGAAGCCGCCCGCAGGCGGCTCCACGAACGCGGACAGACCGATGGATTCCTTCACATCGAATATCTTGCGCGGCTTGCCCGTGCGCGCCGACTTCTTCTTCGGCACGTCGTAGGCGCACAGGCGCACCGTGTTCGACCCGACGTCGATGACCGCATATCTGCCCACGGCGACCACCTTACGGCTGGGGAACGATGACGGTCGGCACGGCGATGTTCATGAGCACCGAGTGCGTGACCGAGCCGAACACCATGCGGCCGAGCGCCGAGCGGGAATGCGTGCCCATGACCAGGTAGTCGAACTTCTTTGAGTATTCGACGAGCGTGGTGGAAGGCGTGGGGCCTTCGATCGATTCGCCCGAAACCTCGAGCGAGGGATACTGCCCGTGCAGGTGATCGACCAGGGCGTTCAAGCGACGCTGGAACTGCTCGCCCACCGGGTCGATGCCGCCGCCCATGGCTTCGGCCGGACGCGTGAGGTAGCTGGGCAGGCCCCAAGCCGACACGAGGTCGATCGACAGGTTGCGGGCCACGGCATGGTTGGCCGCCCACACGATGGCGCTGTCGCTCGAGTCATCGGCGGCGACGGCGACCATGATGCCGCGAGTCGCGTCCTTGGGCTCCCAGTCGGAGGGGACCACGATCGTGGGGACCGTGGTGGAAATCGACACGCGCAGGCCCTTGGCGCCCGTAATCGTCTCGCTCACCGTGGAGCCATGGTGGGTGCCCAGGACCACCGCGTCGTGCTGGTTGGCTTCGTCGACGATCGTGTCGATGACGGCGCCGGTCTTGGCCAAGGTCTCAACCTTGAGATCGGGGTAGCTGGCGAGGATCTTCTTCTTGGCTTCCTCGAGCACGGCGTTGATCGAGACCTCCATCTGCTCGGGTGCCACACCCGCTTCCTTGGCGAATTCGGAATCTCCCACGCACAGCAGGGTGATCAGGGCGTCCTGGCCCTCGACGTCGCGTGCGGCCCATTCGAGGGCCTTCTCGCCGCGAGAGCTGCCGTCGATGCCAACGAGAATCTTTTTCATGAGTACCGATGTCCTTCCCTATCGGTAGAAGCGTATCTTCAAGAGCGTCTTTCGACGAAAAGAGCCGGACCCAACGTTTGCGCGGCATCCGGCTCCTCGTTGGTGCTTAGTGGAACACCGGGATGATCAGGTAGAGCGCGTAGACGACCACCGCAACGCATCCTGCGAAGCAGACGTAGGCAAGGGCCTTTCTCGCGCCGCCCACTTGGTCTTGACGGCCTTCATCGCCCACCAGCAGGCGCAGACCGCTCGCGAAGAGGAAACCCACGCCACAGACGATGACGGTGGCGACGGCGAGCACGAGGAAAAAGTTCGCAATTTGCATGACGTTCTCCTATTCCTGAACCGATGCCGCAGCGTTGTTGGTGGGGTTGAGCTTGACGTCGGTGCCTTCGTTGACGTTGGCGGCGTTCACGGGGTTGCGTCGCGACAGGCGGAAGATGATGAAGGCGAGCACCACGAAGATGACGGCGACGGCAAGCGTCCCGTATATGCCGGTCTTCGCAATTGCGCACGCCAGCGCACCGACAAGGCCGGCGGCCGGGAACGTGATGAGCCAGGCGATGAGCATCTTGCCGGCGACCTTCCAGTTGACCGCGTTTCCCTTCTTGCCAAGGCCGCAGCCGATAATTGATCCGGAGCAGACCTGCGTGGTCGAAAGGGCGAAGCCCAGATGAGAGGACACGAGGATGGTGGTCGTCGAGGCGGCTTCGGACGCGAAACCCTGCAAGGGAGTCACTTCGGTGAGCCCTTTGCCAAGGGTGCGAATCACGCGCCAACCACCCATATAGGTGCCGAGCGCGATGGCCAAGCCGCAGATGAGCACCACCCAGAACTGGGGGCCGGTACCCGACGCCTGCTCGCCGACCGCGATAAGGGTAAGGGTGATGATGCCCATGGTCTTCTGGGCGTCGTTGGTGCCGTGGGAAAGAGCGAGCAAGCAGGCGGTGACGGTCTGCCCATGACGGTAGCCTTCCTCCATCTGCTGCTCGTTCATCTTTCTCACCACGACCGACATAACCCGCACCGCGCAGAAAGCGGCGAACCCCGCAATGATCGGCGAGATGAGCGCCGGAATGAGGATTTTATTGAGCACGGCCATGAAGTTCACGCCTTCAACGCCTGCGCCCACGATGACGGCACCCACGAGGCCGCCGAACAGGGCATGGGAGGAACTCGACGGCAGGCCGACGAGCCAGGTGATGAGGTTCCATAGAATAGCGCCCACGAGACCGGCGAAGATGAAGCCGGCTTCGATGGTGACCTGCTGTTCGTTGATGATGCCGCCCGAGATGGTCTTGGCGACTTCAGTCGACAGGAAAGCGCCGATCAGGTTGAGCGTGCCGGCGGCCATAACGGCGGTCTTGGGCTTCAGGGCACCGGTGGCAATCGAGGTCGCCATGGCGTTCGCCGTATCGTGGAAACCGTTCGTGAAGTCGAAGACGAGCGCGGTGGCGATTACCAGGACCACGACGATAAGCGTTACTGGATCCATGTGAAATCCGATTCCTCCCGAATTTCCTGCCGTTTTCAGACAGATTGCAAGACGGCAACAAGCAAGACGGCAACAATAGTAAGAAACGTTTGTTAAATGTAGGTCAGAGACGACGAGCGGTCGTGTCAGGTTTTGAAGGCGAAATTTGCGGATTTCATGGAGGAACACACGCCCTTCACCTGGGAAAATACGCTACTTAGTGAATATATCACCCAGCAGCCAAACGCGCACTGCATACAGCGTAAGAACTTTCCACGTCCGTTGCATACGCGTGAAGGACTAGACTGGTCGGATGAGCCATCGGCAGCACGGGAGAGGGGAATCATGCCCGACAAACGCAACAACGTCATCTCTTGGGACGAGTTCTTCATGAAGGTCGCCGTCGCCGCCTCGCAGCGCAGCAAGGACCCCAACACGCAGGTGGGCGCCTGCATCGCCAACACCAACCACCGCATCCTTTCGGTGGGCTACAACGGCACGCCGAGCGCCCTGAACGACGACGACTTCCCCTGGGGCGCTTCCGACGATCCGCTGCACGACAAGCACAGCTACGTGGTGCACGCGGAAGCCAACGCCGTGCTCAACTACCGCGGTTCGCTGAAGGATTTGGAAGGCGCGACCGTGTACGTGACCCTGTTCCCCTGCCAGGAATGCGCGAAGATCCTCGTGCAGGTGGGCATCGGGGCCGTGGTGTACGCCGACGACAAGTACAAGGGAACGATCGGCAACCAGATCAGCCGGCGCATCTTCGATGACTGCGGCGTGACCTACCGCAAGTTCGAAGGCGACGACGAGGCGTAAGAGGTCGCCAGGGCGGGCGCGCACGTTTCAGGGTGCCCCGTTGTCACACGCAGGTCCCACGCGGCCGCGACCCAAGGGCCGTAGATGGCACGCCAATCGAGTTTTCGAGGAAAACCGCCCTGGTTTTCAAAGAGTAAGCCGGAATCAGTGAACATACTTTAATAGTTTGTGCATTATCTAACCCTTAACAGCCACTCCTGAATCGAAAACTTAAACGAGAAACCATATCCTCGCCTTTTCCGTTTCAGAACGAGACCAAGCAGAGAGCGAAGGCGAATCGCAGCCGAAACCAGGGGCGACACCGCAGCGCCCCGTCCCGCGGGCAGAGCGGGGTAGAGGCGATACGCGGAAACGGCCAACTCTTCGCCGCCAGACTCCCTCGCCGACACGAAGATGAGCGCAATTTGACGTAAATGTCTCTATTTCGCGGAATGCCGACGCCCGTATACATTCGTATGCATATTTTATTATACATATTCTTATTTATTGTCTATTTTCATTGACTGAAAAGCGCTGCAGTCCCTCGCTTCCTTCCCACCATCCGCGAATTAGAGAAATTTACGTCATTTCCCGTCCCGGAACGTGTGAGGCCGCCGCTGCGGCAGGGGCGACAGCGAAGCGCCCCGCCGCGTCCCGCAGGTCTCACGCGGCCGCGACCCGGGACCCCCAACCCGGCGAGTCCCACCCCGCAACAGGGGCGACAGCGAAGCGCCTCGCCCCTCCCGGCGAGCCCCAACCGCCAGCGTGTGACAACATCACGCGCCCCTGTTGTCACACGCAGGTGTGACGACATCACGCGCCCCTGTTGTCACACGCAACCCGCAGCAGGGGCGACAGCGCAGCGCCTCGCCCCGTCCCGCGCGCAGGAAAAGCCGCAACCACCTGAAACGCCGCAACCGGAAACCGCCGCCCCCTCGCGGGCGGCCGCAGCAACCCCCTGCCCCAAAGCGGACCTGTGCACGGGGCGGGCGGGCGCGGTGGGCGCCGTTGGAGCGCCCCGCCAAAGAAGCGCGCGTGAGAGGGCGCGCCTGGTAAGATTTGTCGGTCGTGCGCTGCGCCAAGGGGCCGGCTCCCTCTGGGGCGCCCCGCGCAGCGGGGATGCAACAGAGGGAGCCGGCCCCTTGGCGCACGGGCATGAGGTGACGCCCGCCCCGACCCATCGGCGCGCCCCGAAGCGCGCTTCGACGCGGGGTAAGCGCGACCAGGCGCCCACCGCGCCCGCCCGCCCCGGCGACCCGCTAAATGCGGATGAGCCCGTGCGACGCCGCGTAGTCGAAGAGCTCGGGCTTGGTATGCAGGCCCAGCTTCCCCATGATCTTGCTCTTCTGGCTTTCGACCGTCTTCACCGAAATGTGCAGATGCTCGGCGATATCGCTGTTGGAATACCCCTTCACCGCCAGGGACACGACTTCCGATTCGCGCGGCGTAAGCTCGACCGCGCCCGGCTTGGCCCCGTTGATCGCATCTTGCACGAAGGCCCCCAGAAGCTCATGGCAGATGTAGGTGTCGCCGTTGGCCGCCGTGCGGATTGCGGCGAAGAGCGCGTCGTCTTCCGAGCTCTTCAGCACGTAGCCCTTGGCCCCGCGCGACATGGCCTGGCGCAGATACTCCTGCTCGTCGTGCATCGACAGCATCACAACCGCGGTGGGCAGGCCCGATTCCACTACGCGCTCGCACAGAAGCAGGCCCGACTTCTCGCTTCCCATCGAGATGTCGGTCACGAGCACGTCGGGGCGCAGCTTGGCGACCATGTCGAGCGCCTCTTCGGGCGAAGAGGCCTCCCCCACCACCTCCATGTCGGGCTGCAGGCCCAGAATCATCTCGAATCCTTTGATGACGATGCGATGATCGTCGGCAAGCACGATGCTGATCATTTCGTTCCCTTCCTTCCTTATCCCCCGTAGGGCAAAAACACGCTCACCGCGCAGCCCTTTCCCGGCACCGATTCGACCTTCACGCTCCCCCCGAACGCTCCGGCGCGCTCGCGCATGCCGGCGAGCCCCAAGCCGCCGCCGTGCACTTCGGGATGATCGACGTTGAATCCGACCCCGAAATCCCGCACGGTAAGGCGCACGCCCGCGTCGTCGGAGGCGAGCTCGACCGCGAGCCGGTCGGAACGCGAGTACTTGCAGGCGTTGGACGTCGCCTCCTGGAATATGCGGTAGAGCGCCACTTCGGCATCCGGGTTCACGTCGCGCAGATTCTCTATGCGGTCGGTCACCTGGATGCCGAAGGTGCGCTCGATTTGGCGGCATTCCGTCTCGATCGCCGGCGCGAGGCCCAGCTCGTCGAGCGAGGCCGGGCGCAGGTTCGACGCGATGCGCGACACGTGCGTGAGCACCTCGCGCAGCTCTTCGGACGCGCGCTTGATCGCATCGGGCACCTCGTCTTCCGGCAGGTACTTGGCCTTGCGCAGCTCTATCTGCACGAGCAGAAGCTCTTGGGCCAAGCCGTCGTGCAACTCGCGGGCGATGCGCTTGCGCTCGTCTTCCTGGGCTTGAATAATCCTGTGAGTGGTTTCCGCGTACACGGGCGTCATGCTTTCCGCGCGTAATATCGAAGGTGCCGCCGCCGAAGCCGAAAGACCGGTGAGCTCCACGGCGCGCTGCTGCACGGCCGCAAAGGTTTCGTGCGTCACCCGGCGGTCGTCGCGATACGCGCACAGCACGACGAGCGCCAGATCGTCCCCGTCGAGCAACGGGAAGGCCACCAAGCTCGCAAGGCCTTCCGACGCGACGATCGGGAACTGGTACCACACATCCTGGGCGATGTCGGTACGGGTGTTGCTCACCACGAACCCGCGCCGGGTGGCCGCCACCGTCCCCAGGGCGCCCACCCCCTCGGGCAGCCAGATGCGCCGCGTGCGCGGGGTGACGCTGCCCGAAAGGCAGCGCCAGTTGTAGAGGCCGCCCCGCTCTTTGGGAGCGAGCGACACGCCGACGAAATCGAAGTCGAAGGCACGGCGCAGGTCGTCGGCCAAGCGGTCGCCGGCGGTTTCGGTGTTCTTAAGAGCGGGCATAGCATCCCCTTCCGCTGCGCCCCGCCGGGAAGGTCCCAGGCGGGGCGCCAAACGAGCTATTTCCTGTCTAGGATGATAGCATCGGGAAACTCGAGGTCGCGAGCGCCGTTGGCGCGCACGTCGTGCTTGCGGGCCCGATAGAGCACCGCCTTGCGACGGGCGTACTTGAACGGGGCCGTGATCCCGCTGAACATGTGCACCAGTCGGGTGAAGGGCAGCACGGCGAACAGGATCATCCAGCAGCACATGTGGATCTTGAAGGCCAGCGGCACCTGCGCCATGAGCGCGATGTCGGGCTGGAAGGTGAACAGGCTGCGGAACCAGGGCGAGAGCGACTCACGGTAGTTGAAGGCGCCCGACGCGTTCGAGAACGTGGCCACCAGGCCCATCACGATCGTGGCGGTGAGCACCACGTAGAGCACCTTGTCGGACGTGGAAGTGTTGGCCTTCATGCGCTCGTTGCCGCCGAACCGGCGACGGATGAGCAGGATGAGGGCGATGCCCAGCAAGACGCCGAACAGGCCGCCCATGCCGAAGGCCGCCATGTGGTACATCTCTTCGGAAACGCCCAGGGCGTCGGTGACCTCGTGCGGGACGAGCACGCCGCCCACGTGGCCGAAGAAGACGAAGAGGATCGACAGGTGGAACAGGGGGTTGGCCACCCGCTCCTGCTTGCGCTCGAGGAACTCGCTCGACTTCGACGACCAGGTGCGCGCGAAATGCACGCGGCGGATGATCGTCACCGCGATGAGCATCGTGAACGAGATGTAGGGAGCGATGCCCCACAGGAAGATGTCGATGCCGTTCATGCGAGCACCGCCTCCTTTTCATAGGCGCCGGCAAGGGCGATCGCCGCCCCGACCACCTGCGCGTAGTCGGAAAGATCGTGAGCTTCGAGGGCCGCCTCCAGCGAGGCGACGTCGGAGGCGGTCGTGCGGATCATCCGCGCGGCGACCTCGGGTGCGGCTTCCGCGGCGAGCTCGAGCACCGCGGGCAGATAGTCGGGAGACTCCCCTTCGGGCGTGTAGCCGGCTTCGGTGAAGAAGACCGAATACGCGAGCATGTCGGTACGGCGCTGTGCGTCGTCGCCGCGGTCGCGGCTCGTAAGGTAGAGGCTCGTGTCCTTGTTGAAATCGAAGGCATCGACGTAGCGCTTCTCGAATTCCTGGGCGTCGGCCGCGCGCGCCGCCGCCACGAAGGCGGCAAGCTGCGCTGCCGGCTGCCCCTCGAGCGCGCCGGCGGCCGCTTCGGCCTCGTCGAGGCCGAAGCGCCAGGCGGCGTCGGGGTAGGAAAGCAGGAAGGAGGCCGTGCGCAACCCGTCTTTCAGCTGGTCGGCGGTCATCATGCGTTGAAGCCCCCTTCGGCGCACGAGGTGCAGAAGCCGAACTCGCGCTGGGCCTTCAAGCGCTCGGCGCGCGTCATGTCGGCGGCCTCGGGGATGTTGAAGCGGTCGGGGCGCTTGGCGATCGCGAGCAGGCGGTACATCTCGTCGAGCACTTCGGGCGCGAATTCGGCCTCGGGCTCGGGCGCGCCCACTTCCTTGGCGCGCATGTGCGCGCGCACGGCCACCAGGCGGTTGATCACGTCGCGCACCGGTTCGGGGTCGCCGGCGCTGAAGAGCTCTGCCAGGTAGGCAAGCGGGATGCGCATCTCGTCGGCCTGGGCAAGGTCGGTGTCGGCGGCGACGCGCTGCAGGATCGGGCTCATGGGCGGGATGTACCAGACCATGGGCAGGGTGCGGTATTCGGCGTGCAGCGGCAGGGCCAGGCCCCACTCCTTGATGAGCTTGTAGACCGGCGAATGCTGGGCGGCGTCGATCCAGGATTCGGCCACCCCGTTGGCGCGGGCGTTTTCAATGACGGCCGGGTCGGTGGGATCGACGAGCACGTCCTTGATGGCCCGCCAGATGTCGCGCGGGTCCTCCGTCGACGCGGCGGCTTCCACCTTGTCCATGTCGTAGAGCAGCACGCCCATGTAGCGGATGCGGCCCACGCAGGTGTCGGAGCAGATCGTCGGCATGCCGGATTCCAAGCGCGGGAAGCAGAAGGTGCACTTTTCGGACTTGTTGGTCTCCCAGTTGTAATAGACCTTCTTGTAGGGGCAGGCCGGCACGCAGGCGCGCCAACCGCGGCAGGCGTCCTGGCTGATGAGGACCACGCCGTCCTCGTCGCGCTTGTAGATGGCCCCCGACGGGCAGGCGGCCACGCAGGCGGGGTTCAGGCAGTGGTTGCAGGTGCGCGGCAGATAGCGCATGAAGAGGTCTTCCATGTCCATCTTGATCTGCGCGCCCACCGCGTTGGCGGCGATCAGGTCGACGTCGGCGCGGGCGTACGGGGCGCCGGACAGGTCGTCGTCCCAGTTGGGGCCCCACGTGATGTCCATGCGCTCGCCGGTCACCAGCGACCGCGAGCGGGCGACGGGCTGATGGCGCTTGCGGCCCGCCGCGGTGAGCTCGTCGTAGTCGTAGGTCCAGGGCTCGTAGTAGTCGTCCATGCCGGGCTGGTCTGGGTTGTAGAAGAGCTTGATGAAGCGCTCGACCTTGCCGCCGGCGCGCAGCTTCAGGCGGCCCTTGTCGTCCAAGGTCCAGCCGCCCTTCCATTCGTCCTGCTTCTCCCAGCCTTTGGGGTAGCCGACGCCCGGGCGCGTTTCGACGTTGTTGAAGTACATGTACTCGGTGCCCTTGCGGTTCGTCCACGCATTCTTGCAGGTGATCGAACAGGTATGGCAGCCAAGGCATTTGTCCAGGTTCATGACCATGGAGATTTGGGCTTTAATCTTCAAGCCAATCGACCTCTTCCATCTTGCGGACAACAACCATGATGTCGCGTTGGTTGCCCGTGGTTCCGTAATAGTTGAATCCGTAGCTCAGCTGGCCGTAGCCGCCGATCATATGGGTGGGCTTCACGTGGATGTGCGTGGGCCCGTTGTGGCCGGAGCCGCGCGTGCCCGAAAGCGGGGTGCCCGGCACGTAGATGTGGCGGTCCTGCGCGTGGTACATGAACATCGAGCCGCGCGGGATGCGGGCCGTGGTGGCTACGCGGGCCGTGACGGCGCCGTTGCGGTTGAAGACCTCGAGCCAGTCGTTGTCGACCGCGCCGATCGCTTCGGCGTCCTTTTCGTTGAGGATGACCGTCTGCCCGCCGCGATAGAGGGTGAGCAGCTGCTGGTTGTCGAAGTACATCGAGTGCGTCGACCACTTGTTGTGGGGCGTGAGGTACTTGAGCGCGATCTCGCGGCGGCCCTGGGCGTCATGCTCGAGCTTGAGCGGCGTGTAATCGAGGATGGGCTTGTAAGTGGCCAGCTGCTCGCCCCATTCGGCGATGAGCTCGTGGTCGAGGTAGAAGCTCTGGCGGCCGGTGATGGTGCGGAAGGGCACCTTCTGCTCGGTCGACAGGGTGAAGGGCGTGTAGCGGCGGTTGGTGTTGGATCCGGTGAAGCAGGGCGTCGTGATCGTCTCGCGCGGCTGCACCTGGGTCGCCCGGTAGGTGATCTGATCCTCTTCGCGACCGCGCGCCAGGTCGGCAAGGCCCGTAAGGCCCGTCTTGCGTTCGAGGCCCTCGAAGGCCTTCACCGCCAGCTTGCCGTTGGACGACGTCGACAGGGCGAGCACCGCGTCGACCGCGTGCTCGGCTTCGGCAAGCGAGGGCATGCCGTAGGAGAGAAGGTCCTTGTTCTCGATGCGCCCGTTGCGGTCGCCGATCCATTCGTACTGTTCGGTGGCGTCCCAGCCGAAGTTCTTCTTGGGGACGTTGGGGCCCAGGCCCACGAACTTGTCGTAGGTCTTGGTGTAGTCGCGCACCACGTGCACCAGGTTGGGCATGGTCTTGCCCGGCACCGGCTCGCATTCGCCCTTCGACCAGTCGCGCACGCGACCGCAGGGCTGGGCGAGCTCGCTGGCCGAATCGTGCTGCAGGGGCACGGCGACGATGTCGTCGAGCGGCTGGAGGTTTGCTTCCTTGGCCACCGAGCTCACGGCCGCGGCCAGGGTGCGGAAGATGTCCCAGTCGGTGCGGGACTCCCAACCCGGTTCAACGGCGGGGCTGAAGGGATGGATGAAGGGATGCATGTCGGTCGAGGAGATGTCGGTCTTCTCGTACCAGGTGGCCGTGGGCAGGACTACGTCGGAGTACAGCGGCGTCGTGGTCATGCGGAAGTCGAGGCTCACGAGCAGGTCGAGCTTGCCTTCGGTGACTTCGGGGCGCACCTTGATCTCTTCGGGTTCGGCGGCCATGCGCTCCTCTTCGACCACGCCGTTCTTGGCGCCCAGCAGGTACTTGTTGAAGTACTCGGAGCCCTTGGCGGAGGAGCCCAGAAGGTTGGCGCGCCACACGATAAGGTTGCGCGGGAAGTTTTCGGGAGCGTCGGGGTCGGCGTAGGCGAAGTCGACCTGCTTGTTCTTCAGCTGGTCGACGAGCGCCGCCTTGATGCCCTCGTCGTCGGCGGCGCCGGCCGCCTTGGCCTCGGCGACGATCTGCGCGCCCGGCTTATTGAAGGTGGGGTACGCGGGCAGCCAGCCCAGACGGGCCGCCATGATGTTGTAGTCGCCCGAGTGGTGGTAGCGCGGGGTGCGCAGGGGGCTCGTGAGGTCTTCGGTGTCGATCTCGTCGCTGCGCCACTGATCGGTCGCGAAGTAGAAGAAGGAGGTGCCGTTCTGCAGGCGCGGCGGCATCTGCCAGTCGGTCGCCGTCATGACGGTCTTCCAGCCTTCGGCCGGGCGCAGCTTCTCCTGGCCCACGTAATGGGCCCAGCCGCCGCCGTTGCGGCCTTCGGTCGCGCAGAAGAGCAGGATGTTCAAGACCGTGCGGTAGATGTCGTCGGCGTGGTACCAATGGTTGATGCCGGCGCCCATGATGATCATCGAGCGGCCCTTGGTGGCGATGGAGTTGTCGGCGAACTCGCGGGCCGTGCGCACGACGAGCGCGGGGTCGACGTTGGTGATGGCCTGCTGCCAGGCCGGCGTGAAGGCAACGCTGGCGTCGTCGTAGGAGGAAGCGCACTCCCCGCCCAGGCCGCGGTCGATGCCGTACTGGGAGAGCAGCAGGTCGTGGACCGTGGTGATGCGCAGCATGGTGCCGTCGGCCGCGGTGACGGTGCGCACGGGCACGTTGCGCACGATCGTCGTCTTGCCGTCGGTGCCGAAGTAGGGGAAGGCCGTGGCCACGACGTCGTCGTGACGGTCGACGAAGGACAGTTCGGGGTCGATCGCGGCACCCGTGGCGCTGTCCTCCATCTTGAGGTTCCAGTGCGCCTGGTCGCCCCAGCGGTCGCCCATCGTGCCGTTGGGCACCACGAGCTTGCCGGCGTTCGCGTCGGAGACGAAGAAGTTGAATTCGGGGTTGGCGCCTTCCACGCCCATGTCGGCGGCGTTCAAGAAGCGGCCCGGCTCCCAGTGGTCGCCGTGATCGTCCATGATGACCGCGAAGGGCATGTCGGTGAACTGCTTGGCGTAGTTCAGGAAGAAGGGCTCGGGCTTCTTCCAGTAGTACTCGTTCAAGATGACGTGGCCCATGGCCATGGCCAGGGCGCTGTCGGTGCCCACGTTGGGCTGCAGCCAGGTATCGGCGAAGGTGCAGAACTCGGCGTAGTCGGGGCTGACCGCCGTGACTTTCGTGCCCTTATAGCGCACTTCGGCCAGGAAGTGAGCGTCGGGGGTGCGGGTCTGCGGCACGTTGGAGCCCCAGAGCATCAGGTAGCCGGCGTTGTACCAGTCGGACGATTCGGGCACATCGGTCTGGTCGCCCCAGACCTGCGGGCTCGCCGGCGGCAGGTCGGCGTACCAGTCGTAGAAGGACAGCTGGGCGCCGCCCATGAGCTGGTTGAAGCGGGCGCCGGCCGCGTAGGACAGCATCGACATGGCCGGAATGACCGAAAAGCCGATGTTGCGGTCGGGACCGTAGGTATAGGCGGTGTAGAGCTCGCTCGCGGCGACGATTTCGGAAGCTTCCTTCCAGTTGGAGCGCACGAAGCCGCCCAGGCCACGGGCCTTCTTGTAGCGGGCCTTCTTTTCCGGGTCGCTCGCGATCGACGCCCAGGCGTCGTAGGGGTTCATGCCCTGGGCGCGGGCGTCGCGCCACATCTCGGCGAGCTCGGCGCGCAGGTAGGGGTACTTGATGCGCAGGGGGCTGTAGAGATACCAGGAGAAGGAAGCGCCTCTCGGGCAGCCACGGGGTTCGTGGTCAGGCATGCAATCGGGCGTCTCGGGGTAGTCGGTCGCCTGGTTCTCCCAGGTGACGATCCCGTTCTTCACATAGATGTTCCAGCTGCAGGAGCCGGTGCAGTTCACGCCGTGGGTCGAGCGAACGATCTTGTCGTGGGCCCAGCGGTCGCGGTACATGTGCTCCCAGTCGCGGCCGCCCTCGCGCAGCTCCTGATGGCCGCCTTCAGGCTGGCGCACCGGAGCCGGCGCATCGTCGGCCTTCCTGATGTGGGAGTACTTCCTGAAAAGATGAGACATCTTCATCCTTCCTCGTCTTTTGCGGGGCCGCAGCCGGCCCCGCGCTTCTCTACCTTCCGCAGAAACGGCGCACGGCGCCTGCTTGCTGCGGGCAAGCTCTTAGGGAATGGGATAGACGCGCCGCGCGTCGTCCCGCGCGGCGCGGACGGGGGCGCGGCACGCGCCGCTCCCCCAGCAAAGGCCTAGCACTTCACTTCGGCGCCCTTGCGGGTGTAGACCACCCAGGTCAGCACGATCGTCGACAGGGTGAAGGCAGCGAGGATCACGAGTGCGGTGAAGTAATCGCTGCGGAAGAGGATCGGCACGATGAAGGCGCCGTAGGCGGCGATCGCGGCGGTGAAGCCCGTCACCTGGGCGGCCTGCTGACGGTCGTGGAAGATGTTGGGGACCATGCGGAAAGAAGCGCCGTTGATGAAGCCGGTCGTGGCGAAGAGGATGAGGAAGGACCCGAAGAAGAGGACGAAGTTCTGCGCCTGGATGCCCAGGATGACGGTGACCGTGGCGATGAACATGATGATGAGCGACACGAAGGTGACTTTGGCGCCCGAGTCGATCTTGTCAGACAGCCAACCGCCCACCGGACGGATGCCGGCACCGATCAGCGGCCCCAGAAACATCATGTAGGAGGCGTCGACGCTGGGGAAGACAACCTTGATGATGAGGGCAAGGGCCATCGAGTAGCCGATGAAGGAACCGAAGCCGCAGGTGTAGATCCAGGTGCAGAACCAGGTGTGCTTGTTCTTGAAGATGGCCGCCATGTCTTTGAAGCTCTGCTTGGGCATGGGCAGGTTGTCCATGAACAGGGCGACAAGCACCAAGGCTACGATCGTGGGGATGACCCATACGAAGCAGGCGTTCTGCAGATAGAGCTGGGTGCCGGCGGGCGTGGTGACGCCAGAACCGATTCCCAGGAAGGTGCCGAGCACCATAGGGGTCACGAAATAGGTGACCGCCACGCCCAGGTTGCCGATACCGGCGTTCAGGCCGTTGGCCGTGCCCTTTTCCGCAACCGGGTAGAAGAAGCCGATGTTGGCCATCGACCCCGAAAAGACCGAAAGCGCAAGGCCCAAGAAGGCGAACCAAGCGGCGAAGACGCCGAAGGGGGTCGTCGTGTCCTGCACCGCCATGCCGATGCCGATAAGGGGGATGAGCAGGATGCCCACCGTTACGAGCGTGAAGTTGCGCCCGCCCATGCGCGCAGGCAGGTAGGTGTAGACGAGGCGGCCGGTAGCGCCCACCAAGCCCGGCAGGGCGGTGAGCAGGAAGAGCTGGCCCGCATCAAAGGAAAAGCCCGCGTTGTTGAGCTGGGCGCTCACCTGCGCGGCAAGGGTGTTGATGCAAAACGTGATGAGCAGCGCGATGATCGAAACGACCAGGTTGCGCGTTGCCGTTTTCTTTCCATAGGCCTTCCAAAACGCTTCGTTTTCCGGATCCCAATGCGCGATGATCTCCTTGCGCGAGGGATGGGGGCCCAGCCCCACTGCAACCGCTGCGGTTTCTTGTGCCATATCTACCTTCTTCTCCTTCGACGCGCTCCCAGGGAGCGCAGGTGTCGGATTACCGATCTGCGGCCATTGTAGTTACCTGAAATGCGCAACTCGACGGGGATGTCCCCATCCGGGCATAGGGGTTTCTCCCTGGTGTGACGACGGGGCGGGCGCCGTCGTCACACGCACGCGCCCGGGGGCCGCCGCCCCGCGACAGCGTTCCATGCCACCGCAAGACACATACGGAACGAAAATCGGGGCTCGGTGGCATGGCAATCAAGTTTTCGAGACGATTGCATGGTCTGCGACGTTCAATTCCGTATATTGCTGAACATAATAAATGTATATGTTGACTAACAGTTCATTCAATCGAAAAAATGAGCTCGTATTCCTCGAAAACTCAATCGACAAGCCATCGGGGCGCTGGGAGCGTTTCGCGGTCCCTGCACGCAGGTGGCGCAGGCCCGGCGAGGCTCGCATGGTAGAGCTTGTGCGCGCGGTTCCATCGCTCAGGCGGATGCAGGGCCGGTGGAGCCCGCATGGGTAGAGCTTGCGCCCGCAGGTCCTGCACGCAGGCGAGCGCAGGGTCAGGCGGCCTGCCGATCGCCCCAGGCTCGGGCGCTGATTCTGCATGCATATGTGACGACATCGCCCGCCCCCGCCGTCACGGAATTGCTATAGAATGGGTAGCAATAAGGGAAGGAGACCCGCCCATGATGGACAAAACCCTCTTCGAGCTACCGGGAATGCGCGGCGCCCTCGCGCTTCTGGGCCTGGGTACCCTGGCCAAAGCCGCCTGCATCGTCGTCATGTCCCTTGCGCTGGGCGCCCTGCTCACGGGCCTGTGGGAGGGCGGGGCCTTGGCTGGCCTAATGGGCCTTGTGGTCGCCTTCCTCGCCGGGTTCTTGGGCCAGCAGGCCGTGACCGCCGTCGAAGACGCCCGGCTTTCCTCCTGGGCGCAGGGGCAGACCGCCCGCCTGCGCCGCAGCCTACTCGAGCGCGTCTTCGACACGCGCGGCCGGCTCGTGCGCGATGAGGGGACGGCCGCCGTCACCTCCGGTGCGCTCGAGGGCATGGACCAGATCGACAACTACCTGCGCACGATCCTGCCCAAGATGGTCGAGGTGGTCGTCGTGCCCCTGGCTTGTCTGGTTGCCGCCGCTTGCTTCGACGGGCTGTCGGCCGCGATTCTGGCGGTCAGCTTTCCGGTGATCATCTTCTTCATGATCCTCATCGGCAACGAGGCCCGCGATCGGGCCGAAGCCCAGTTCGGCGTCTACCAGCGCATGTCGAACCACTTCATCGACACCCTGCGGGGCATCGACACCCTGGCCGCGTTCGGCGCTGCGAAAAGCTACGAGGACACCGTCTGGCGGGTGAGCGAGCGTTTCCGCGTCGCCACGATGGGAACCCTGAAGGTGGCCACCCTTTCGGGCGCCGTGCTCGACCTGATCGCCACCCTGGGCGTGGCGGCCGTGGCCGTGATGCTCGGCTTCCGCCTGGTCGACGGGTCGGTTTCCCTGCTCACCGGGCTCACCTGCCTCGTGCTCGCGCCGGAATTCTACAAGCCCGTTCGCGCCTTCGCGTCCGACTTCCACGCCTCGCTCGACGGCAAGACCGCACTCGCCCACGTGATGGCCCTCGTGGCCGCCCCCGCTCCGGCCGCGCCTGCCGCCCAGGCGAGCCCGGCGCCCTGGGGGCCCGGGCGCACGCTTGCCCTCTCCCACGTCTCCTTCACCTATCCGGCCCTTTCCTCCGATGCGGGCGACGCCGTCGCCGCCGCGACGGCGGCTGCCCTAAGGCCGGGCGGCCAGGCGCCCGCTCGGCCTGCGGGCGCCGGCGGGAGCGGCTTGACCGACGTGACGGCGACCCTGCACGGGTTCGAGCGCGTGGGCATAGTAGGCGCGAGCGGGGCGGGCAAGTCGACGCTTGTCAACCTTCTCGCCGGCTTCGCCGACCCCACCGGCGGGGTCATCGCCCTGGACGGCACGCCGGTCGCGACCCTGTGCACCGAAGCCTGGCAGCGCCAGGTCCTCTACGTCCCCCAGGACCCCTACCTCTTCCACGCCAGCCTCGCCGACAACATCCGCTTCTACACCCCCGACGCCTCCGACGAAGACGTCGCAGCCGCCGTTGCCGCCCTGGGGCTCGACGAACTCGTGAGCTCCCTGCCCCGCGGCCTAGACACCGTCATCGGCGATGCGGGACGCACGCTCTCGGGCGGGCAGGCCCAACGCATCGCCCTCGCCCGCGCCCTGCTCGACCCCACGCGCCGCGTGCTCGTCCTCGACGAACCCACCGCCCACTTGGATATCGAAACCGAACGCGAGCTCAAGGAGCGGATGCTGCCCCTCTTTTCCGACCGTCTCGTGGTGCTCGCCACCCACCGGCTCCATTGGCTGCCCGACATGGACACCGTCCTCGTGCTGGAAAACGGCGCGCTTGTCGAAGTCGGAAGCTACGAAGAGCTCATGGGGAAAGGCGGCGCGCTCGCCCGCTTCGTAGGCCGCGTGAGAGGAGGCGATGCCGCATGAGAACCACCCGTCCCCGCATCGACGGACGCCGTTGGATCGCGCCCTACCTGGCCCTCTACCGACCGCAGCTCGTGCGCGCCCTCGGGATGGGCGTCATCGCCTTCGCGTGCTCGTCGCTCATGATGTTTGCCGCCGGCTATCTGATCAGCTGGACGGCCACCCTGCCCGGCAGCATCTTCGTGTCGGTGCTGCCGCTCGTCGCCGTGGAAGTCTGCGGCCTGGGCAAACCGATCGTCCACTACCTCGAGCGCCTGGCCAACCACGACTGGGTCTTCCGCATGACCAGCGACCTGCGCCGCCGGCTCTACCGGGTGCTCGCCGCGCGGGCCGCCTCCACCGCCGCTCCTCTGTCGACCGGCGACGTGCTCGGCTACATCGCCGATGACATCGGGCATCTGCAGAACCTCTTTCTGCGCGTGATCTTCCCCACCGCCGTCGCCTGGATCCTGGCCCTCATCGTAGCCGCCGCCTGCGGCCTGCTCTCCCTCTGGCTGGTGGGCATCATGCTCGTCACCTTCGGCGTCACCGGCGTCCTTCTCCCTTACGTGTCGCTTCTGGTGAATCGGGCCCGCGAAGCCGAGCGCAAAGCTCTCACCGACGAGCTCTACGCCGTCCTCACCGACGATATCCTGGGCTCAGCCGATTGGATACTGGCAGGCCGCGCCGAGACCTGCATCGACCGCTTCGAAGAGGCTCAGCGCGCCCAAGCCGCCCTTGCGCGCGACCTCGACGCGCGCGACCGCCGTTTCGCGCTCGTCCTGCAGGTCGTCTTCGGCACGGGCGCGGTGGCCACGATCGCCTGGGCTGCCGGGTATTTCGGCGCCCAGGGCGGAGCGGCCCTCAACTTCGTGGCGGCCTTCGTGCTCGGTTTCTTCCCTCTCACCGAAGCCTTCGCCCCCCTGCCCCAAGCCGCCAAGCAGGCGACTAGGTTCGCCCAGTCGATCGAGCGTTTGAACGACCTCGACGAAGAGGGCGCCGAAGCGGCAGCGTGCGACCGCACTGCCGTCGCGCACGGGCCCCAGATCAACTTGCGCGACCTCGTCTTCTCCTACCCGGGAAGCGCGCGGCCGGTCATCGACGGCGTCACGCTTTCGATCGCCCCCGGCGAGCACGTGGCCATCCTAGGGCGCAGCGGTTCGGGAAAATCGACCCTACTCTCGCTCATCCACGGCGATGTGGCACCCACCCGCGGAACCGCGACCACAGGCGGCGTCCCCGCCGCGCACCTGGCCGCTCCCGAGGCCATCTTCAGCCTCATGCAGCAGCAGCCCTACCTGTTCAACCGCAGCTTGCGCGACAACCTGCGCCTGGGCGCGCCGCACGCGACCGACAGCGAGCTCCTGGACGCCCTATCCGCCGTGGGATTGGGCGACCTTGCAGGCGACCTGCCGCAGGGACTCGACACCATGGTCGACGAAGCCGGCCGACGCTTTTCGGGTGGCCAGCGCCACCGCATCGCCCTCGCCCGCGTTCTGCTCGCGCAGGCGCCCGTGGTCCTACTCGACGAACCGACGATTGCCCTCGACCCTCTCACCGAAGCGGATTTGCTCGACACCCTCTTCTCCGTCCTTTCCGACCGCACGATCGTCATGGTCACCCACCACTTGCAGGGCATCGACCACTTCGACCGCGTGATTTTCCTGGAAGACGGCCGCATCCAGATGGACGGGACGCCTTCCGCACTCGCCCGCACAAACGAGCGGTTCCGCGCCCTGCTCGCCTTCGACCGCGGCATGGGGTCGCTACAATAGGGGCATGAGTTCAGCCTCGCGGAAAGAAGGGCCCCATGTTCGAAGAGCTGCGCGCCGACGCCGATGCGATCGTCACCTCGTGCATCCAGGACGTCCTGCCTGACGCCGCCGTTGAGGGCGCTCTCGAATACTTCTACCCCGGCGCGGGACGCACGATCGTCGTCGCCGTGGGAAAGGCCGCCTGGCAGATGGCCGCGGCTGCACTTCGGGTGCTCGACCACATCGACGCGGGCATCGTGATCACCAAGTACGGGCATGCGCGCGGGCCGCTTGCCGGCTTCGACGTCTACGAGGCCGGCCATCCCCTGCCCGACGCCAACGGCGTGGCCGCCACCGCCCGGGCCCTGAAGCTGACCGATGGGCTTTCGGAAGACGACACCGTGGTCTTTTTGGTGTCCGGCGGGGCGAGCGCCCTCTTCGAACGCCCTTACCTCCCCATCGGCGAGCTGCGCGACATCACCGCCCAGCTGCTCGCGAGCGGGGCCGACATCGTGGAGGCCAACACGATCCGCAAGCGCCTGAGCATGGTGAAAGGCGGTCGCTTCGCCGAGCACTGCGCCCCGGCGCAGGTGGTGGGCATCGCCCTTTCAGACGTCATGGGCAACCGCCCTGACATGATTGCGAGCGGGCCCATCTCGCCCGACCCGAGCACCTGCGAGGACGCGCTCGCAGTGGTGCGCCGGCGCGGGCTGAGCCTGTCGCCCGAAGCCCTCGAGCAGCTGCAGATAGAAACGCCCAAGGACATCGACAACGCCACCCTGCAGGTGGCGGGCAGCGTCGCCCAGCTCTGCCAGGCAGGCGTGAAGGCGGCGCGCCAGCTGGGCTACAAGCCCCTCGTCCTCACCGACCGGCTCGACTGCGAGGCGCGCGAAGCCGGCCGCATGCTGGGCAGCATCGCCGCCACCCAGGCCGAGCACAACCGCAAGCTCGCCCTTTTCGCCGGTGGCGAAACCGTTGTCCACCTTGCAGATGCCGGCACGGGCGGCCGCAACCAAGAGCTCGCCTTGGCCGCCGCCGGCGTCCTCGACGGCAAGCGGGCGGCCGTCTTCTCCTTCGGCAGCGACGGCACCGACGGACCCACCGACGCGGCGGGCGGCTACGTCGACGGCCACACGGCCCTTGCCCTACGGCAGGCGGGCATCGATGCGGCCGCGGCCCTGGCCGCCCATGATTCGCACCCCGCCCTCGCCGCCGTGGACGGTCTCATCGTCACCGGCCCCACCGGGACCAACGTCTGCGACCTCGCCTGCGCCCTCATCGGGTGATCTGACGGCTCCAACGAAGCGCGGGACGTGAGGGCACGTTTCGCTGGGCCATTCCACGCTTCCGTCTTCGGCCAGCTGCACGGCCTTGGTCTCGCCCGGCCCTGCTCATTCTGCAGGGCCGGTGCGCGGTTCCGCCCATTCCACAGGGTCGGTGCAATCCCCCTGCTCGTTTCGCAGGGCCGATGCGATTCCCGTGCTCATCCTGCAGGGCCGACGCAATCCCCGTGCTCGTTTCGCAGGGCCGGTGCGATTCCCCGCTCGTTTCGCAGGGCCGGTACACGGGGTTGAGCGCTCGGGCCCCGCATGCGGGGCCCTCTGCTCAGAACGCAGGGGGATGTCGCGCCGAACGGGCAAATCCCGCTCATCTTGCAGGGCCCTTGCACGGTTCCGCTCATAATGCAGGGCCGTGACGGGTTTCGCGTGCATTTCCCCTGCGAAACGAGCTTTGGAAGCGCCGTTTCCCGTTCGGCGTGCAAGGGCCCTGCATGTTGAGCAGGCGGGCAGAGGGGATAGGGCGACGGCGAGGAAGGCCAGGGGGGAAAGGGACAGGGCGATGACGAGGGGATGCGGGCAAGGGTAAAGCCGCGGGGCGCGGGCGCGGGCGCGGGCCTCTGCCGCGGCGCAGGAGCGAAGACACCGCCAATCGGCAGCACGGCGCCCCGCGGTGAGTCAAAGGAGTCGCACGTGGTCGACTCGACCGCTCCCCGAGGCTGCGCTAGGTGGTGGCGGTGGGCAGCGAGTTCACGGCGCTTGCGCGCAGGGCCTCGCTAAGCGCGCGCGTCTCCTCTCCCCTGCGAACCCTCGACCGCTTCATTCCGAGTCCCCGCATCCCTGACTTTCCCATCGACTCATTAGGCAGTGAAAAACGGGTCGGAGAGGAACATCTCTCCGACCCGTTTACCGACAAATACGCCCTCCACAAGCAGGCCGCTTAGGCCAGGTCCTCCTGGCGCAGGGCTTTAAAGCCCGCCTCTTCGAGCTTGAAGGTGGCCTCTGCCGTATGGGCATGGCCCGAAATCTTGAAGACGTCGACGGCATTGTCGCCCTTCGAGCTGAAGCAGTAGCCGTACTCGATGTTCATGTTCAAACTGGCGAGCGTATCGAGCAGGTCGGCCAGGCCGCCGGGGCGGTTGGGCACCTCGATCGCGCTCACGTTGGTTTCCGTGGCGCGGAAGTCTTCGGCGCGCAGGGCCGCAAGGGCGGCATCGGGATCGTCGCAGATGATGCGCACGAGCCCATAGTCGCTCGTTTCCGAAATCGTGAGCGCATGCATGTTGACGTTGGCCCGGCGCAAGGTATGGGTGAGCGCCGCAAGACGGCCTTCGGTGTTTTCCAAGAATACCGTGATCTGCTTAATCATTGTAGATGCCCTTCCTCAAGTCGATGACGCGCTTGGCCTTGCCCTCGCTGCGCGCAATGCTCTTGGGTTCGACGATGCGCACGTTGATCTTGATGAGCAGCTGCTCCTTCAGGCGCTTCTGGATGGCGGCCTGGAGCTTTTCGATCGCGCCGATGTTGTCGAAGTCGAAATCGGGGTTGATCTCGACCTTGAGCGTCACGTTGTCGAGCGAGTTCTTGGTCGTGAGCTCGATCTGGTACCACGACGACACCTCGGGGAAGGTTTCCATAACGTCTTCCACCTGACTGGGGAAGACGTTGACGCCGCGCAGGACGAGCATGTCGTCGGTGCGCCCGTGCAGGCGGTCGATGCGACGGTGCGTGACCCCGCAGGCACAGGTCCCCGGCAGAATGCGGGTAATGTCGCGCGTGCGATAGCGCACCACCGGCGACGCCTCGCGGTCGAGCGTGGTGATCACGAGCTCGCCCCATTCGCCGTCGGGCAGGTTCTCGCCGGTCGCCGGGTCGATGATTTCGCAGTAGAAATGGTCTTCGGCGATGTGGAGGCCCTTCTGCTCGAGGCATTCAATCGCCACACCCGGGCCCATGAGTTCGGTGAGCCCGTAGACGTCGAGCGCCTTGATGCCGAGCTTTCGCTCGAGTTCGGCGCGGAAATTGTCGCTAAAGGGCTCGGCTCCCAAGATGCCGGCGCGCAGTTTGAAGTCCTGCGCCGGGTTCATACCCTTTTCGATCGCCACGTCGGCCAGGTGCATGGCGTAGCTGGGCGTGCAGGCGATGATGGTCGAACCCATGTCGCGCATAACGCGCAGCTGGCGCTCGGTAGAACCCGACGACATGGGAATGACCGTGCAGCCGGCGGACAAGCCGCCGTAATGGGCGCCCAGGCCGCCGGTGAAAAGGCCGTAACCGTAGCAAACGTGGAAGACGTCGTCGGCGGTGCCACCGGCGTAGCGAATACCGCGCGCGAAGCAATCTCCCCAGAACTGCAGGTCGTGTTCGGTGTAGGCACCCACAGTGGCGATGCCCGTCGTGCCCGACGACATGTGGATTTCCTTCACCTCGGAAAGCGGGCGGGCGAGCATCCCGTAGGGGTAGTTGTCGCGCAGGTCCTGCTTGGTGACGAAGGGGGCCGCCTTCAAATCGTCCAAGGTTTCGACCGCATAGGGGTTGAACCCTGCATCGTCGAAGGACTTCTTGTAGAAGGGGACGTTCTCATAGCAATCGACCACGGTTTTCTTGATGCCCTCGAGCTGGATCTTCTCGATCTCGTCGCGGGACAGGTGCAGCACGTCTGTCTGCGCTCCCATACGTTCACCTTTCACTCGCGCCTGCGGGGCCGGCCGCCCCGCTCATGTGCCCACCTTACGACGTCGGCGACAGGCAGGCGAGAGAAACAGGCGTACTCTATTTCAATTCGAGTATTTGCTTTAAAATTCTCGTATCTATTCGCGTTAGGAGGATTTTTGACGCTCAGCAAGGAACATCTCGGGCGCACCCTGGCGCAACTGCGCAAAGAGGCGGGCCTGTCCCAGCGCGCCGTGGCCGCGCGCGCCGGCGTGAGCGACCGGGCCGTGTCGAAATGGGAAACGGGGGCCGCCTTCCCCGGCATGGACACCCTCGCGCACCTGGCCGACCTTTATGGCATGCCCCTCGCCGACCTCATCGCCCAAGCGGAAGACACGGGGCGGCGCCCGCGCCGCATCGCCTTCGTGGGCGGCGCCCGATCGGTCGTCGCGACCCTTGTGCCTCTCTGCGCCCGCGCCCTCATGCTCAAGGGCTTCGACGTGGCCGTCGCAGCTCCGCGCGATGACGAGCCCGTACCCGGCCAGAATCCCTGCCGCACGGATAGCGCCCGCGCCGCCTGTGCGCTCGCGCTTGCCCGCGAGGACGCCGCTGCCGCCGGGCTCGACCCCGAGCGCGGCATCGTCCTCTGCGCAGGCGGGCTGGCCGACGCCGCAGTGGGTCTCGATCCCTTCGAGGCCGAACGCCTCCTTTCCGCAGCAGGATACGACCCCGCCCGCGCGGCCGGTCGCTACGACGTCGCCCTCCTCGTCGCAAGCGATGATGGCGCAGACGGTGAGCGGGCACGCGCCTGGCGCGCAGCTGGACAGGTCGTCTCCGTCGACGCTTGGACCCACGATGCGGGCGCAGCGGCCGGTACCGCCCTCCTCGCCGCCCTTGCTGCGGGCGCACCCTTCACCGCCGCCCGCACCCTGCTCGTGCGGCGCGCTTCGCGCCTGGCCCTCGACGCCCTGCCCGGCGTGCGCACCGCGACCGTGGAAACGACCTTTGCCCGGACGCCCCACGCGGGCCTCAGCCAACTCGACGCCATCGAGCACGGAACACGCACCGTCTACCTCGCCGACGGCCTCCCTATCGGCCGCGACCGCTTTTCCTGGATGCTTTCGTGGGCCGATCCCACCTTCGCCCGCCTGCGCGCCGAACGCTGGACCCTCTGCGACGCGAGCGCCTGTCTCGCGGTCGACCGCTTCCCCTTCATGCCCTACACCGACCTCGTGCGCGCCCACCTTCCCGAAGGCGCGCCCGTGCGCCTGCCCCACGGCATCGAACTCGTGCGCGACGTCACCGAAAGCCCGAGGTTCAGCCTGCCCACGCTCGCGCGGGACCGGGCGCTCGGCCGCCTGTAGCCCGTCAGTTTCAGCCAAATGTCCGGGGTCGGCATTCCGCACCGTAGGGGCGTCGGCTGCATGGGAAGGCCCTTCTTTTCCACCGGGACCGCATGAGGCGACCCCCTCTATGCGCACACGCTGCATGACCGGCGCGCCACCCCTTTCCCCAGGCTTGGAAAATTCGACGAAACCGCACGTCAGAGCCCGTATGCATGCGCTACACTGGCCGCATGCGAAGCCTTGTCCCAAAGGGGGATACCATGGACCACGAAGCCGTCGCCGCGAGCACCGCCCTGCTCGATTTCATCACCCAGTGCCCGACCGCCTTTCACACGGTGGCCACTATGCGTCGCTCCCTCGACGAAGCCGGCTTCACCTACTTGCCCGAACAGGCAGAGTGGAACATCGAGCCCGGCGGCGCCTACTACACGGTACGCAACTCTTCGAGTTTGGTGGCCTTCAAGATCGGCCTCGAGGTCTTCCCCCATACGATGAGTTTCCGCATCGCCGCCGCCCACAGCGACGCGCCCGCCTTCAAGCTCAAGGCCAACCCCGTTCTCGAAGGCCCCGACGGCTACCTGCGCCTTAACGTGGAAGCCTACGGCGGCACGATCGACGCAAGCTGGTTCGACCGCCCGCTCACGATCGCCGGCCGCGTGATGGTCTCCGGCAACGGGGGCGTCGAGAGCCGGCTCGTGTACATCGATCGCGACCTGCTCGTCATTCCCCATGTGGCCATCCATATGGACGCATCTGTTAACACGGGCTTCGCCCCCAACCGCCGCATCGATCTGTGCCCTCTCTTTTCGGCAGGCGTCCTTTCGACCGCCGATTTCGACCGCATGATCGCCGAAGCCGCCGGCGCGCGCGCCGACCAGGTGGTTGCGCGCGAGCTTTTCCTGGTCAGCCGCACCCCCGGCAGCCTCTGGGGCCAGGCCGGAGAATTCGTCTCGAGCGCCCGCCTCGACGACCTCCAGTGCGCCTTCGCTGCCCACAAGGCCTTCTGCTCTGCCGAAAACGAAAGCGCCATCAACGTGCTCGCCGTCTTCGACAACGAAGAGGTAGGGTCGAACACCAAGCAAGGGGCGCTTTCGACCCTGCTTTCCGACGTGCTCGCGCGCGTCAACGACAAGCTCGACGGGTCGAAGGAGAACCTCTATCAGGCGATTGCCCGGTCCTTCCTCGTGAGCTGCGACAACGCCCACGCCGTCCACCCCAACCACCCCGAGCTCGCAGACGAGGGCAACCGCGTCCTGCTCAACCGGGGCATCGTGGTCAAAGAGGCCGCCAACCAGAAGTACACGACCGACGCCTTCAGCCGCGCCGTCTTCGAAGAGATCTGCGCCCGCGCCCAGCTGCCCGTGCAGCGCTTCGCCAACCGCAGCGACAAGAGGGGCGGATCGACCTTGGGCAACCTGTCGAATATGCAGGTGAGCATGCACGCCGTCGACGTGGGCCTGCCCCAGCTCGCCATGCATTCCGCTTGGGAGACCGCCGGCGCCGCCGACACCGCCTGGGCCATCAAAGCGCTCGAGGCCTTCTGGCGCATCCCGCTTGCCCTCGACGGGGCCGACCGCGCGACGATCGGGACGCTCTAGGATGAGCACGGCGACAAAGGGGCGGCCCAGCTGGGAAGATGCGACCCTGCCCCGGTGCTCCTGGCTCAAGCTGAGCAATCCCGCCTACGTGCGCTACCACGACGCCGAATGGTGTCGGCCCCACCACGACGAAGGCTCCCTCTACGAGTTGTTCGTGCTCGAGCTCTTTCAGGCGGGCCTTTCGTGGGAGACGATCTTGAACAAGCGGGAAGCCTTCCGCAGCGCCTACGCGAGCTTCGACGTCGACGCCGTAGCCAGCTGGGGCCCTTCAGACATCGATCGGCTCATGCAGGCCCCGGGCATCATCCACCATCGCCGCAAGATCGAGGCGAGCATCGGCAATGCCCGGGCCTTCAAAGCGATTCAGCGGGAGTACGGCAGCTTCGATGCCTACCTGTGGGGATTCACCGATGGCACGCCCCTCCGTTGTGCGCCGAACGTGACGCGCAACGAACTCTCCGACGCGCTTGCGACCGACCTTAAAGGCCGCGGAGTCGCCTTTGCGGGGAGCGTCACGATGTTTTCCTACCTCCAGGCCGCAGGCGTCGTGAATTCCCACGACCCCGCCTGTTTCTGCGCACCGGAACGGATGCAGCCAACCGACGCGCACGCGTAAGGGCACGTGCGCCCACGCGACGGTCCTCGGCCGTCCCTAGCCTTCCGCAGCGTGCAGGACGTCGGTGAGGCGGTGGACCGCCCGCGCCGTCGCACCCCATACAAGCGGGTCGGTACCCCGATAAAAGGGCAAATCGAAGCGACGGCGCAGGCGGTCGGAACCCGAAGAGCGCGACACCAGATCGAAGGGAAAGTCGACCGGCGGGTCTTCCACCAGGTGGGCGTCGTGCAGCTCGGGCTCGTGGGCCATGAACCAGGCAAGCGGCACGGTGAAGGTACCCTCGACTTCGTCGGCCGAAAAGGTGCCCGCGTAGTCCGAAAGATAGCCCACGTAGGCGTAGAGAGGCAGCCCCGCGGGCCCCATGAGCATCCCCAGGCTGCCGACAATCTCGATTTGCCCGGGCGCGACGAGCAGTTCCTCGCAGGTTTCGCGCAGGGCGGCCTCGCGGGGGCCTTCGGGCAGCTCGACCTTACCGCCTGGGCAGCAGACCTCGCCCGGCTGGGTGCGCAAGCGCGGCGAACGCACTTCGAAGAGGATTTCGAGCCCCGCAGTGCCCTCTACCAAGGGAATGAGGATCGCCGCCCCCGCACGCGGGTCGGCAAGACGGGCCAGCCCCCTTTGAAAGCTGTCGGCGAATGCGCGGCGGTCTTGTTTCATGGCGCCCCTTCCCCTGTCCTTCCGTACGAAAAGGGGCGGACCGAAGCCCGCCCCTTCAACGTATCTCGTAGCGACTACAGGTCGAGCTTCTTGATGCGCTCGATAGCCTCTTTCGTCGCGTCGGCATCGCCGAACGCCGTGAGGCGGATGTAGCCCTCGCCCGACGGGCCGAAACCCGCGCCCGGGGTCGTGATGATGTTGGCCTCGGTGAGCAACTTGTCGAAGAATTCCCAAGAGCCCATGCCCTCCGGCGTCTTGCACCAGACATAAGGGCTGTTCACCGCACCGTACACGGTGAAGCCGGCCGCTTCGAGCCCCTCTTTGATCACGCGGGCGTTGGCGCGGTAGTAGTCGAGCGTCTCTTCGATCTGCTTGTCGCCCTCGGGCGTGTAGACGGCTTCGGCGCCGCGCTCGATGATGTAGGACGCGCCGTTGAACTTGGTCGTCTGACGGCGCAGCCACATGGCGTTGAGGCTCTGGCCCTGACGCACGAGCTCCTTGGGCACCACGGTGTAGCCGCAGCGGGCGCCCGTGAAACCGGCGGTCTTGCTGAAGGAGCGGAACTCGATCGCGCAGGTCTTGGCGCCTTCGATTTCGAAGATCGAATGGGGGATGCCCTCTTCGGTGATGAAGCGCTCGTAGGCGGCGTCGAACATGATGATCGACTCATGAGCGTTGGCGTAGTCGACCCAGGCTTTCAGCTGGTCGCGGTTGAGCACCGTGCCCGTGGGGTTGTTGGGCGAGCACAGGTAGATGACGTCGACCGTCTCTTCCGGGATGGCCGGGCAGAAGCCGTTTTCCGCCGTGGTGGGCATGTAGTGGATGTTCGACCACTCTTCCTTTTCGGGATCCCAGTCGCCCGCACGGCCGGCCATGGCGTTGGTGTCGACGTAGACCGGATAGACCGGGTCGCACACGGCGATCTTGTTGTCGACCGAAAGGATGTCGCCGATGTTGCCGCAGTCGCTCTTGGCGCCGTCGGACACGAAGACCTCGTCGGGGTCGATATCGACGCCGCGGGCTTTGAAGTCATGGTCGACGATGGCCTGGCGCAGGAAATCGTAGCCCTGCTCGGGACCGTAGCCGTGGAAGCCTTCGACCGTGCCCATCTCCTCGACGGCTTTGTGCATGGCCTCGATGACCACCGGGGCCAGAGGGCGGGTCACATCGCCGATGCCCATCTTGATCATCTTGGCTTCCGGATGCTCTTCCATGAATTTGGCGCTGCGACGGCCGATCTCCGCGAACAGGTAGCTGCCGGGGAGTTTCTCGTAGTTCTCGTTGACCTTGGCCACTGGATTTCCGCCTTTCGACTGTGAATTTGCGAGGGCTTTCTTGCTGCCGAACAGCATACCGCACCTGTCCTGCCGGCCGAGGGTTGTATGCTGAAACGCACGCGATTGAAACATGGCACGGCACCCAGCGCCTCCTCCAGACGACCTGGTAGGCCCTGCCGTATCCGCTCGTTCGCGACCCACATCCTAAGGACCCCCATGCTCAGCCTCCTGCTCGCCCAGAAAATCTTCTCCCTCTTCCTCATGATCACCATGGGGTTCGCCCTGGTGAAATCGGGGGCGGTCAAGCCCGCCGACAGCCTGGGGATTTCCAAGGTAGTCCTCTACATCGTCTCGCCCTGCTGCGTGATCGCCGCCTTCCAGGTGGATTTGACCGACCAGGTCCGGGACGGCTTCCTTCTGGCTCTGGCTTGCGCGGCTCTGATCCAGACCGGGTTCATCGTCTTAGCCTGGCTGCTGGGAAAGGTGCTGAAGTTCGACCCCGTGGAGCAGGCATCGGCGGCCTACTCCAACGCCGGAAACCTGATCATCCCCCTGGTCGCGGGCATATTCGGGCAAGACTGGGTCATCTATTGCACGGCCTTCATGGTCTTCCAGACCATCGCCATATGGACGCACGGACGGAGCCTGCTCATGGGCCTGCACGGGGTCAACGTCCGAGCCATCGTCACCAATGTGAACATCATCGCCATCGCCTGCGGGGTCGTCCTCTTCTTCACGGGCCTGCGGTTTCCCGCCCCGGTGGCCGATGCCGTCTCGGGAATCGGCAACATGATCGGCCCCCTTTCCATGCTCATCATCGGCATGGTCATGGGCGGGATCGACTTCAAGACCCTCTTCGCCTTCAAGCGCCTTCCCCTGGTAGTGGCGGCTCGCTTGCTGGCATTTCCCCTGGCGGCGCTTGCCTTCCTCAAGTTCTCGGGCATCACGGCCGTCTCGCCCATCGGCGACACGATCGCCGTCATCGTCCTCTTGGCTGCGGCGGCCCCTTCGGCCTCGACGGTGAGCCAGATGGCTCAGATCTATCATCGGAACGCAGAGTATGCCAACGCCATCAACGTCACCACAATCCTCCTGTGCATCGTCACCATGCCTGTCATGGTGGGCATCCTCCAGATGTAGGGCGGGAAGCGACGCGGGGCCAGGGGAGGTGCATGACGCGGGGCCCATGACAGGGGGCCAGGTACCTCGTCAGGTTTCTGACAGGGGGCCGGGCTTATCGGTGAGAAAGCGGGTCGCACAGAGCGGAAGAATGGACTATCCCGCCCAATCGGTCAACGCTGATCGAGAGGGCGGGAAGGGAGAGTGAAGGGAGCGGGAAGGGAGCGGATAGTTGGGCGGAGGCCCTAGAGAGTTTCCAGCAGCGAAGCGACGAAACGGTAGAGCGGGCTCGTCGTCGTTTCCGCGGTCTTGCGGGCGAAGTCGGGCGCCCAGGGGCGAAGATGCTCGTCAAGGAAACTCTCGAGCGTCCGCTCGTCTATCGCTACGTCCGCACGCGCAGGAGCCGCCCCCGCCAGCACGAAGCTGAGATAGCGGGCGAAATCGAGCTCGCAGGCGATATGGTCGAGCGGTTCCTTGTTGCCAGGCCGGTTGCCCACGCCGGCGTCATGCATGGCCTTTTCGACCGCGCGCGTCTCCTTGCTGAGGAACAGCACCGGCTCCTTTCCCGCTTGCACCGCCTTCCACCAGCTTCCGTAGGGCGAAACCGCCGCTGAGGTCGTGCCGATGTAGATGCGCGTGTACTCGGCACGCAACGCGTGGAGCAGGTGCTGTGCATCGACGCCCCGATACGCCTGGTCTATCCGGTCGATATCCCCGGCACATGCCCCAGCCGCATCCGTTTCCGCGCACACCTGGCGGGCGGCCTGGGCGTACGAACCGTCCGAGAGCGCCTGCGCGAGCTCCTCGTCCGGATAGGCGAAGCTGTGCGCGAGGAGCTCGAAGAGCTCCGCTCTGGCAACGCGTTCGTCCGCCGTGCGTTCATCGACTTCGCAAAGAGCAGTCATGGCTGTTCCTTTCCGGCCGTTCGGCCTTGATCGAGCCTCTCGCTCGAATTCTTCCGACGCTTGCGGTCGAACCTCGCGCAAGCCATATCGGCGATGTGGAAGATAACGAGCACCAGCAGCACCTTGGCGGTCGCCGCGTGCACCGATTCCCATACGAAGTAGCCGTCGGGGACGTACAAGCCGAATGCGGGGAGTACGGCGCCCGACATCATCAGCCCTGAAACCGCGCATATCGTGGCGCAGGCAAGCATTCCCTTGCACAGAGCGCCGACGCCAGAATGCGGGGAGGAGGGGATACCCGTTCTGGTCGCCGACGCCGCATGGCCGCGCCGCACAGAGCGCGGAACAACCCGCAGGCGAGCAACGCCGTGCACCGCCAGCGCAATGAAACATGCGAGCCCGATCCATTCGTGAACGGGCTCGCCGGTCACATTGGGCAGCTCGGAAAGGGCGAACAGGGCAATGGTCGCGAATCCGAGGACCGTCAGTCGTCCCCTCATATCACGACCGCCTTACCGCGAGCACGATCGCCCCGATCAAAAGCGACGGCAGCAGGATCCAAAGGTTGAGGCTTGCATCCGACGCCTTCCGGTACGAAGAGGTCAGATTGTCCCAGTGATGGCAGGAGAGAGACGAGCAGTCGCGCACCGGGCAGGTCAGCTCGTGAACGCCATCGGGCTCGGGCACGTCGCTGTACCCATGGCAGGCCCCCGACGCGCAGCCGGTGGCCGGGCAGGCCGAGTCCACATCGATAGCCTCAACGGCCACCGACGTTCCCGACGCCGTCGCGCCCACCGCAAGAGTGAGCACGGCCACGACGACGATGACCGCCGCCACGATGCCGAACCTGCCTGTCATGCCTCAGCCCCTTCCCCGTGCCATCAATCGTTCCATATCGCAGCTTGACCAGTGCCAAGGTGCGCTTATGCGGGCTCACGGTGCTCAAGCTCGAACCCGCATCCCTGCCAGAAAGAGGGGGCGCAGAGTGCCCAGAGCGCCCCCTCTGCAAGAGCCGCTAAGCTTCCGCCGGCGCTGCCGCCTGAGCCTGCGCCTCGATTGCAGCCTCCTGCTCGGCCTGGTCGTCCTCCGTAGGATTCAAGGGCAGGTAGCGCAAGCCCAGAAGTAGCATGAGCACGCCGAGAGCGATCACGCCTGCAGTGACGCCCCATTCGAGTGGCGTCGGCCAGTACACGACGCCGTTGTAGCCGAGAGCGACGATGCCGCTTTCCCAGTTGGTCATCGTGAACTCGTTGGCCACATCGCCCAGCGTCACGTTCGCCAGCTGGAAGCCGCCGAGCATGATCTGCACGCGCTTGAAGAACACGCCGACGATCACGAGGGCGGAAGCGATGCAGACGCCCGCATCGGTGCGCATGCGCGGAGCCACGAGCATGACCACGGCAATCGCCATGCAGATGATCTGGGACCAGAAGAAGGGTGCGAGAGCGCCCGTCGTCAGCATCTCCACGACGTCGGAGCCGGCTCCGAAGTAGCCGCTCGTCAGAAGGTCGCAGGCGAAGAAGTACAGGTCGACAAGGACGAAGACCGCCAGCATCTTGGACAGATTCGTCACGTTGGACTGAGCCAGCTTCAGATAGCCCGCGCGACGTAGGGCGACGACGATGATCAGCACCAAGGCCGTGCCGCAGTCAAGGGCGGAAGCCACGAACCAGGGTCCCATGAGCGCCGTGTGCCAGAACTCGTGCGCCGGAGCCAAAGAGAAAATCCAAGCCGTGACCGTATGCACCGAGACGGCGATGATGAGCGCGATGATGCTGATCACGCGCATCGCGACATGCGACATACGACCTGCCTCATGACGCAGGTGAGCCCACAGGTACACGAGCGACAGGATCAGGTAGGTGCCCAAGACCAGAATGTCCCACATCAGAGGCGAGCTGAGGTTGGAATACACGAACAGTTCCCACAAACGGGCCGGACCGCCGAGGTCAACCACGACCAGGCCGATGGCCACGCACACGCAGCACACGCTCGACCAGATAGCCACCTTGGAGATGGGGCCGAAGCCCTTCATCCCGAAGGCGTTGGGGATGGAGCTGATAATCAGGCCGCCGGCGGAAAGGCCCACGAAGAACATGAAGTTCGTCAGGTACAGACCCCATGAATCCCGGTTGCGCATGCCCGTCTGAACCATGCCGCCAGATAGCTGTACCATCCACAGGGCGATTCCCACGACCACCAGGATGGCGCAGACGACGATAGCGATCGTCACGCCGCGCCCTTGCAGGCGCACGGCTCCCCGCTTGCGCCCTTCCGCGCCGGAAGGCCTTCCGGAAGTCGCCCGCGTCTTGGGCGCCGCAGCCGATATGTTTTGAGCCATGTCTCTTCACACCCTTCGCTAGACCAGATAGTAGATGGAGGGGTTCGTACCGAACTCCGGATGAAGCTGCTGCGTCTCGCGCGTCGCGATGAGCTTGGACACCTCGGAATCGGGATCGTCCAAATCGCCGAACGTGCGGGCACGGGCCAGGCACTGCTCGACGCAGGCCGGCTTCTTGCCTTCGGCGACGCGATGCTCGCAGAAGATGCACTTCTCAACGGTGTGCTTCTGGTGCACTGCCGCCTTCGCATCTCCAAGCGGATAATCGGCATAGTTCTTCGGCTCCTGCCAGTTGAACGACCTGATGCCCGTGTAGGGGCACACCGCGATGCACATACGGCAGCCGATGCACTTGTCGTAATCCTGGTGGACGATGCCGGTTTCCTTGTCCTTCCATGTTGCGCCGACCGGACACGCCTTCACGCAGGCCGGATTCTCGCAGTGGTTGCACTGAACCGGCAGGTAGCCGATGGAGGCGTCGGGATAGGTCCCCGACGAGGTGTCGGGTGCCTCGCCGCCGTCGGTCAGCACGCGGTTCCACAGAATGCCCTCGGGCACGTTGTTGGCGACCTTGCACACTACCGAACAGGTTTTGCAACCCGAGCAGCGCTTGAGGTCGATTGCCATTCCATATCTCATGATGACCTTCCTTCCCTGCTACGCCGTGGCCGCGGAGCCGGACTCTTCAACCGTGCCGTCCCACTTCTCCATCTGCACAAGGCAGTCGTGGTAGGCGTAGTTGGGGCAGCTCCAATCCGAAATTTGCTTGCTGGTAAGGTCCTGAGAGCATCCGCTCTTGTACTGGGACGCCTGCCAGCCGCGGTCGATGTCGAGCACGCCGGGACGGATGCCCGCACTGAGCTCAGCCTTGGCCACCGCATGGCCGCGATCGTTGTAGAGCTTGACGTAGTCGCCCTCTTCGATGCCGCGAGCCTCGGCATCCTCCGGGTTCATGCGCACGCACGGCTCGTTGACCTCCATCTCGCGGAGCAGGGGGTTCTGCCCGTAATAGGAGTGGACGCGGAAGCGGCGCGTGCCCGCCATGAGCTGCAGGGGGTAGGTGTCGGCAAGCGGGTTGCGCTCGAAGCCGCCCGCGGTGACCGTCCAGGCCTCTTGCGGCGGCTGCCAGGTGGGAAGGTGGCTCACGGACGGGTCGAAGACCTGGCCGTAGTACTCGAAGGGTCCCGGCGTTTCCTGGTAGAACATGGTGCGGCCGGTCAGGCTCATGTACTGAGGCAGGGGCATGGAGCCGCCCATGTTGATGATCTTCTGCTCCTTCATGACGTCGTAGGTGATGCCGATGGCGTTCATGACGGCGTTGTCGGTCACATGGGACATGCCGGTGTCCATGTCTTCGGTGAACCATTCGCCGAGTCCGATGCCCTGGCCGATCAGCTGGGCGATTTCGTAATCGGGCTTTGCTTCCCAGCGCGGGGTGATGCACTTCTCACCCGCAACCAGGCAACCGTCTATCGAAATCGGCGCCGGGGACTCCTGGATCATGGCAGCAGGGAGGACGATATCGGCGAGGTCGGCCGTATCGCACCACTCGACGTTCGTGACGACGAGGAAGTCGATCTTCTTGTAGGCCTCGACCGTCTTCGTGCGGTCGGGAGCCGAGTTGCAGAGGTTACCGCCGAAGTTGATCAGCATCTTGAGCGGGGTGGAAATCGTCGCCCCTGGAACCTCAACCGCCTGGTCTCCCGTTCCGATCGTAACCGAGGGGAAGGTATAGGAGCCCTTGTCCAGCAGGTCGTTGAACATGAAGGTGCCCAGCTTCTGGCTGACGATCGGATGATCGGTCTCGGTGGTCGCAAAGCCGGAATCGTTCAAGGGATAGGGCGTGTTCGGGCTGGGAATCAAACCGCACTGAATGCGGAGCGCGCTCGTCGCGGCGATGTTGTTGTATCCATGACCGTAGTGGTCGAGCCCGTAGCCCTGGAAGAAGTCGCAGTTGCCGCCTGCTGTGATCATCTCGCAGAACTTGACGATCGTGTCCTGGGACACATCCGTGACTTCGGACGTGCGCGCGAGATCCCATTCGGACGCCACGCCCATCATCAGGTTGTAGCACGTGTTGACCTGCACGGTCCCCGTGCTTCCGTCGGTGCCGATCACGCCGCTGATCGACATCTGCTCATGGCGCAGCGACGGGTTCGCCGTCGTCTTCGCCCAGCCGAGCGCGTTGGCATCTTCGTCCCACACCGCATAGTCGTCATCGGTGGAGCCGAGCTGGACGCTGGGATCCATATCGCTCTTGCGCAGGTACTTGCCGTCGGAGGCCTTGACCAGGAACACCCCGTCGGACTTCTGCTTCATGAAGGTATCGTTGGCAAGACCGTTCGCCTCGATGTAGTTCATCATGCCGAGGGCGAAAGCACCGTCGGTGCCGGGTCGAATCGGTACATGCAGGTCGGCCTTCTGGGCGATCGTGTTGTGGTTGGGGTCCACGTCGATGAGTTTGCATCCGCGCTTCTCGATGGCGTTGGCGATATAGCGCCATGTGTTCGGCCAGGACACGCAGGGATTGTGGCCCCACACGACGAAGGTGTCCATGCACTCGATGGCATGCATGTCGACGCCGCCCTGGTACCAATACCCGCCGGCGTTGTACATAAGCGAGGAGGACAGCGCCATGTCGGTCGTGCGGTTCTGATGCGAGAACTGCGCGACGTTCTCCAAACGGTAGAGGTTGTAGAGGTTGCGCGGCTCGGTCGTGCCGTAGGTGAAGGTGCAGACGCTCGACGGGCCGTATTCCTGCTGGTACTCCTTGATCTTGGTGCAGATCGTGTCAATGGCTTCGTCCCAGCTGATGCGTTCCCACTGACCGGCTCCGCGCTCGGTGCCGTCGACGCGCTTCATCGGGTACTTGATCCGCTTCTCCTCGACGAGCTGCACCGGAATCGACCCGCCGCGAGCGCACATGCGTTTCTGATCGAACGTGGCGTTCGGAATCTCAGCTGCACGCGTGAGCACGACGTTGTCGTCGCGGACCACGGCCTCGAGCGGGCATCCCATGCAGGCATTGCAGTAGGTGACGCACACCTTCTCCTCGGCCTCAGCGGCATCGGCGTCGTAGGCGTCGATGCTGCTGCAGCCCGATAGCGCGCCGCCTGCAAGCGCGCCTCCGCACGCAAGCGTTGCAGCCTTCAGGAATCCGCGGCGCGTGGTGCTGGGGCCGCCCAGCGACCCGGCATTCGCCAGCGGCTCCCCCGCTGTCTTCGCGGCAGACGCAGGTTCTCCTCTTAGCTTCATACTCTCCCCCTTTAATCGAGCTTCTCAACTCAGCTAGCGCGTCGGCGCGAGGCGCCTCCACCAAGCTCAACTCAATCTTAGGAAGACCGGGTATGTCGAAACAGAATCTCCTGGTCACCAGGGGGGAACAAAAAGTTGACACGAAGCATCCGCAGGTCGGCGTTTACCTGATCGACCGCGAGCGGGTCCTAATCGCCCGATGCCTGCTTTCGAGATCTGGGGGCCTGCGCCGTCCACGCCTCAGCGAACCGTCCTTCTTTGCCGGAAAAGTAGTTCATGAGATGGGGGTCGCCCATCCCCTTCTTGGCGATGACGCAGTAGGTCCAGCACAGGGTCGGGTCGGACAGGGGGCGACTCGTGACATGAGGGCCCACTTTAGGGAAGGTTCTGTCATCGTAGACGTAGGTCAAAGAGTATCCCGTCTCGACCACCCGGACCCGGTCGGCAAGAGCCGACTGAACGGTATAGATGCTCGGCGTGAAGCCCGCATCTTGGGCGCGGCGCATGAGCAAGGCGGCCACATCGAAGCCTTTGCCCTCCGTGGACCAGCGCCTATCGCGCAAATCTCGAATGTCGATTTCCTGGCAATCCGCCAGAGGATCGTCATCGCGCATGGCTATGCGGATGCGACCGGACCGAATCACCTCATAGTCGAAGAGGCTCTCATCGATTGACGTCGCGATGATGTGCCCGTAGGCAATCTGCTCTGAAAGCACCTGCTCGCGGATCTCATAGGTCGTGCCCTCGACGATTCGCAGCCGATCTTCCAGCGAATCCTCCACATAGGGCAACTCCGCCATCACCGATGCCTCCGCTCGCGAGAGGACGTCGGAGGACCCGCGCCCCTCGCCCAAGGCAATGATGCCTGACTGCTTGAGGCGTTGCTGGGCGACATCTTGCTCGAGGGCCGAAAACTCCTTCACAGCCGCTCGGCTCACCTGGTAAAAGTGACGACCTGCCTGTGTCGCAACGAGCTTGTTGTTGAGATTTGCGAACAGGGGAACGCCCAACTCCAACTCGAGGCGATGGACCGACTTGCGCAGCGCTTGGCGGGTGATGCACAGCTGAACCGCCGCATGGGCATAACTGCCGGTTTCATAGACTCGCGAAAAGTATTTGATCTGCTGGATATCCATTGAAGCCCCCCATTGTCAATGGTCCTATTTTACGCGACTTGGACTTGCGCTCCCCTGCATACCACGCGCTCACCCGGAGCCCGAAGCCCCAGGGGGGGATGCGAGCGTACCTGGACCGAAGGACACCCGAGCCTTCCGACAGGGCGAGCACGAAATGACCGACCGATCTGCTGCAAGCCAAGGGGCGTGCCGGAAGCTGTCGCAGAAGGTTGACGCTAGGGCACCGTCCGGGGAATGCCAGAAAACGGGGAGTCTCGGCCTCGCGGCCGGGTGCCTTGCCAGACCATGACGCGGGGCCGGGTTCCTTGTCAGCTTTTCCGCTGAGGCGGAAACATGACGCGGGGCCGGCAAGGCACCCGGCCGCGCGTCATGAAAAGAAAAATCCCGACAAGGGGACTACCCCCTGTCGGGATTTGCACGCTAGAGACCCAGGTCGTCGGCCACCTGGTAGGCGCACTGGAGACCGTCGGCGATGGAACTCGACACCAGGGTCGACCCCACCCGGCAGTCACCCGCCACGTAAACGGGCAGGCTGGCCGCCGCCGTCCGATAGCCTTCGGCCACCGGCAGGGACCGCTCGCCCACGCTCACCCCGAAGGCGTCGAGCAAGGGCTTCTCGGGGCCGGTGAAGCCCTTGGCGATCAGGACCAACTGGGCCGGAATCTCCCGCTCGGTGCCCTCGACCCGGTGGCGGCCGCCTTCGTAGGACAGGTCCTCGATACGGACGCCGGCCACAGACCCTTCTCCCGTGAAGGCCACCGTGTCGGTGCTCCAAAGGCGCGGGTCGGCTCCGAACTCGTCTTGAGCCTCCACCTGACCGTAGCCTTGGGCATAGACGTTGCGGTTGCCCGGCCAGACGGCGAAGACGTTGACCGTATCGGCCGGACGCTGGGCGCGGATGACCTGGGTCACGCTCGCAGCCCCCTGGCGCAGGGCCGTCGCGATGCAGTCGACGCCCGTGTCGCCGCCGCCAACGACCACGACGTCCTTGCCGGCGGCGGTGATCGCCGGCGCTTGCCCGCCCAAGAGGGCGCGGGTCGCCTCTGTCAGGTAATCGAGCGCATAGACGACGCCGGGCAGGTCGACGCCCGGCACGTCGACGGCGCGCGCCGCCCCGGCGCCGCTCGCGATGACCACGGCCGCCGATGCCTGCTGGATTTCGGCCGCGCAGGCTGCGGCGTCCATCGACGTCTTGAAGACGATTCCGCTCTCTTCCATGAGTTCGATGCGGCGGGCGACGACGTCCTTGTCGAGCTTCATGTTGGGAATGCCGTACATGAGCAGGCCGCCCGCGCGATCGGCGCGCTCGATTACCTGCACGCGCGCCCCGCGTCGGGCGAGCTCCCAGGCAGCCGCCAAGCCGGCCGGCCCCGACCCGATCACGCTCACGAGCGGCGCTTGAGCGCGCGGAGCGGTCAGGGGCTTCACCAGGCCGTGGGCCCACGCGTAGTCGCTGACGGCACGCTCGTTGTCGTGGATGGTCACCGGCTGTTCGTGCAGGCCCAGGTTGCAGGCCACTTCGCAGGGAGCCGGGCACACGCGCCCCGTGAATTCGGGAAAGGGATTGGTAAGCGACAGGCGCTCGTAGGCGTCCTTCAAGCGGCCGCGGTAGAGCAGGTCATTCACTTCGGGCAGACAGTTGTGCAGGGGACAGCCGGTCGGGCGGCGCTCGCCCGAAAAGACCATGCCCGTCTGGCAAAAGGCCACGCCGCAGGCCATGCAGCGGCTCGCCTGGGCCTCTTGCGCCTCGAGCGGCAGCGGCACGACGAACTCGTCGAAATCGGCTACCGCATCGGCGCTCGCCCGCACCCCGTGGTCGACGCGGTCAAGGTTGAGATACGCTCCGGGTTTGCCCATCCTACTCACCTTTCCTCATGGTTTCGAAGGCGATTTCCACCGCTTCGTCGTGCGATTTGCCCGCGGCTTCGGCCTGGGCCGTGAGCTCGAGCGCTCGTTCGTATTCGTCGGGCAGAACCTTCACGAAGTTCTGCGCCACGTCTTGGAACCGGTAGAGCATCATGATGCCCAGGGGGCTCTTGGTGCGCTGCACGTGCTCTTCGATGAGCCCGTGAATCTCGTCGATCTCCGCGCTCGTCGGTACGCACAGGTGCACCATGTCGAGGTTGCAGCGTTGAGCGAGGGTATGCTCGGCGTCGTAGACAAAGGCCACGCCGCCGCTCATACCGGCAGCGAAGTTCAAGCCCACTTCGCCGAGCACGAGCACCGTGCCGCCCGTCATGTACTCGCAGCCGTTGTTGCCGCAGCCTTCCACCACCAGCGTCGCGCCCGAGTTACGCACGCCAAAGCGCTGGCCGGCCAGGCCGTTCACGAAGCCCTTGCCGCTCGTGGCGCCGTAGAAGGCCACGTTGCCGATGGAGATATTCTCTTCGGGACGGTAGGTAGCGTTCCTGAAGGGGTGTACCGAAAGGATGCCGCCCGAAAGGCCCTTGCCGAAGTAGTCGTTGGCCTCGCCGGAAATCGTCATCTCGATGCCGCGCGGCAGGAAGGCGCCGAAGCTCATGCCGCCCGACCCGATGCAGTCGATCGCGATCGACCCGTCGGGCAGGCCCTCGCGGTGCTCGCTCGTCACCTTGCTGCCGAGCATGGTGCCCACACAGCGGTTGACGTTGGATATGTAGGCCTTGAAGCGCTGGGGCTCGAGGCGGGCGCGCCCGCGCGCCGTATAGGGAATGAACAAGGTGGCGTCGAGGGTCTTGGGCAGGGTGTCTTCCGGCGCCGCTTCGGGCAGCCAATGGCGGCAGCTCGCCCAGGGTATGTCCGTGCCGAACTCGGCGCGCGCCTCGAAGAGGACCTGGGACAGGTCGACGAGCTGGGCCTTCCAGCTCTTGGGGGCCGCCGTCTGCTTGAGGCGCTCGGGGTGGCCCACCATCTCTTCGATCGTGCGGTAGCCCAGGCGCGCCATGATGCGGCGCATCTGCTCGGCCACGAACAGCATGTTGTTGACCACGTATTCGGGCTTGCCGCAGAAATGCCCGCGCAAGCGACAGTTCTGGGTGGCCACACCCACCGGGCAGGTATCCTGCTGGCAGTCGCGCTGCATAAGGCAGCCCATGGCGATGAGGGGCATCGTGGCGAAGCCGAACTCTTCGGCGCCCAGCAGGCAGGCGATCGCCGCATCGCGGCCGTCCATGAGCTTGCCGTCGGCTTCGAGCTTCACGCGGCTGCGCAGCCCGTTCTGCAAAAGGGTCTGCTGGGTTTCGGCCAAACCCAGCTCGAGCGGCAGGCCGGCGTGGTAGATGGAATCGCGCGGAGCGGCGCCCGTGCCGCCGTTGGCGCCCGAGATGAGGATCTTGTGCGCCCCGCCCTTGGCCACGCCGGTGGCGATCGTGCCGACGCCGGTCTCGCTTACCAGCTTGACCGAGATATCGGCCGCGGGATTGGCGTTCTTCATATCGAAGATGAGCTCAGCCAGGTCTTCGATCGAGTAGATGTCGTGGTGCGGCGGCGGCGAGATGAGGCCCACGCCCGGGGTCGACCGCCGAGTGCGCGCGATCCACGGGTAGACCTTCTTGCCGGGCAGATGGCCGCCCTCACCGGGCTTGGCCCCCTGGGCGAGTTTGATCTGAATCTCCTTGGCACTCATCAGGTAGCGGCTCGTGACGCCGAAGCGGCCCGAGGCGATCTGCTTGATGGCCGAAAGCTTGCTGTCGCCATTGGGCAGGGTGACTTCGCGGGCCGGGTCCTCGCCGCCCTCGCCCGTGTTCGACCGGCCGCCCAGCCGGTTCATCGCAATGGCCAGGCACTCGTGCGCCTCCTGCGAAATCGACCCGTAGGACATGGCGCCCGTCTTGAAGCGCTTGACGATTTCGCTGGCCGGTTCCACTTCGTCGAGCGGGATGCCCGCCCCCGAGAAGTCGAAATCGAGCAGGTCGCGCAGGGTGACGGTGCGACCCGCCGGATGCACGGCCGCGCTGTACTGGGCGAAGAGTTCGGCGTCGTTGGCGCGCACGGCCCGCTGCAGCAGGTTGACGACCATGGGGTTGATCAGATGGTCCTCACCGTCGATCGGGCGCCAGTTGGTGATGCCCGAAGAGCGCAGCTGGTCGGGCGCCGGCGTCTTATCGAGCGCAAGCGCGGCGTCGTAGCGCTCGTCGCACTCGCGCTGGACATCGTCGATTTCCAAACCGCCCACGCGGCTCACCGTGCCGGCGAAATGCTCGTCGACCAGGCCTTCTCCCAAGCCCACGGCTTCGAAGACCTGGGCCGAATGGTAGCCCTGCATCGTGGAGATGCCCATCTTCGACATGATCGACACGATGCCGCTCGTCACGGCCTTGTTGTAGTTTGCGATGCCCGTTTCCGCATCGACCGAAAGCGTACCCGCTTCGGCCATGGCGCGAATCGTTTCGTGGGCCATATAGGGGTAGATGCCCGAAGCGGAATAGCCCACGAGCGTAGCGAAGTCGTGGGCCGACACCGCATCGCCGGCTTCGACGATGATGTCGGTGCTCGTGCGCATGCCCTTGCGGAGCAGGTGGTTGTGGATGCTCGAAACGGCGAGCAGGGAGGGCACGGGCACCTCGCCCGCAGCCGCGCGGTCGGACACGACCAGGATGTTGGCCCCGTCGCGCACGGCGCGTTCGGCTTCGCTGCGCAGGCGCGTGAGCGCGTGCTCGAGCGCATGGGGGCCGCCGTCGCGGTCGTAGACGGCGCGCACCGACACGGCCTTGAAGCCCTGGCGATCGACATGGGACAGCGAATCGAACCCGCGCTTATCGAGGATCGGCGTCTCCAGCTTGATGAGGCGGCAGTTCGATCGGGCGTCTTCGAGGACGTTGCCGTGGTTGCCCACGTAGAGCAGGGTCGAGGTGATGAAGGATTCACGCAAAGCGTCGATCGGCGGGTTCGTGACCTGCGCGAACTTCTGGTTGAAGTAGTCGAAGAAACGGCGCGGATGGCTCGAGAGCACCGCGAGCGGCACGTCGGCGCCCATCGAGGCAAGGGGGTTCTTGCCCTGCTGGGCCATGGGGACGATGGCCTCTTCCACATCGTCGTAGAAGTAGCCGTGCACGGCCTGGCGGCGCGTGAGCGATTCATCGGCGTCGGGCGCCGCTTCCTCGCTTTCCCGCGCCGTGTCCTCCACGTCGGCCAGGGTGAGCATGTTCTGGGTGATCCACTCGCGATAGGGCTTCTCGTTTGCGAAGGCGTCCTTGATCTCGTCGTCGAAGAGGACGCGGTCCTTGGCCGGGTCGACGAGCAGCATCTGGCCGGGGCCCAAGCTGCCCGACACCAAAATCGTCGCCGGATCGACGTCGAGCACGCCCACCTCGCTCGAAAGAAGGAGGCGGTCGTCGCTGGTGATGTAGTAGCGAGCCGGGCGCAAGCCGTTGCGGTCGAGCACAGCGCCGGTCACGCGGCCGTCGGAAAAGGCGATCGCCGCCGGGCCGTCCCAGGCTTCCTGCACCATCGACTGGTAGGCGTCCCAGGCGCGCCGGCGCGGGGGCAGGGCCTCGTTGTGGTCCCAGGGTTCGGGCAAGACCATCGAAATCGCGCGCGGCAGGCTGCGGCCGTTCATGACCAAAAACTCGAGCACGTTGTCGAGCATGGCCGAGTCGGAACCTTCGCGGTCGATTACGGGCAGGACGTCGGCCAAATGGTCCTGCATGACGGGCGAATAGAGGCGCGGTTCGCGGGCGCGCACCCAGTTCACGTTGCCGCGCAGGGTGTTGATCTCGCCGTTGTGAACGATATAGCGGTTAGGATGGGCGCGCTCCCACGAAGGAGTGGTGTTGGTGGAATAGCGCGAGTGCACGAGGGCAAGGGCCGTTTCGGTCGACGCGTCGTCGAGGTCGCGGAAGAAGCCGCGCATCTGCGTGGCTACGAGCATGCCCTTGTAGACGATCGTGCGGGAGCTCATCGAGCAGATGTAGAAGATCTTGTGCGCGAGCTCGGGGGCTGCGTGGCCCGCCTTTTCGATCGAGCGGCGGCACACGTAGAGGGCGCGTTCGAAATCCATGCCCGCCGGCACCCCTTCGGGGCGGCCGATGAAGGCCTGCTTCATCGTGGGCATGCATTCGAGCGCCGTGGCGCCCAAGCCGTGGGTATCGACCGGCACGTCGCGCCAGAAGAGCAGCGGGATGCCCGCATGGGCGCAGCCTTCTTCGAAGATGCGCATGCCGGCTTCCACGCCTTCGTCGTCTTGAGGGAGAAAGAGCATGGCCACGCCGTAGTCGCCTTCCGCGGGGAGCAGGTGACCGTAGCACTGGGCCTCCCTGCGGAAGAAGCGATGCGGTATTTGGAAGAGGATACCGGCACCGTCGCCGGTGTTCTTTTCCAAACCCGCACCGCCGCGGTGCTCGAGGTTGATGAGCGCCGAAAGCGCGTCGTCGAGCAGCTGGTGCGAGCGCTCGCCCGAAAGATGCACGAGCGCGGCGATGCCGCAGGCATCGTGTTCGAATTCGGGGCGCCACAAACCGCGAGCGCGCTGCTCGCCGGCATCCTGTTGCGTGATTGCGTCTGCCATTCCGTTCCTCCCAATCTAGCCAAAACGGGCCGGGCGCATCGAACCGATTGGGGAAGCCCGATGTGCCCGGCCCATCCAACCGGCGCCGCATCGAGTGCGCGAGCGCCAGGTTGATGGCTAGACTACGGCGCGCGCACGTCTGTTTCGTTACGCGCATGTTTCAGGCAGGTTAAACGTGACGACGGTGACAACGGCGGCGCGTGATGTTGTCGCAACAGAATGTGACAACATCACGCGCCCCTGTTGTCACCCGCCCCGTCGCACCCTTAGCTTAGCTGAGAGAGCAAACCCTCAAGCTCGTCGACGGAAATGGCCCCGACACGGATCTTGTACAATTGGCCGTCGCTCGACACGAACACCGAAGTAGGGAAACCCGATACGCCCAAATGGGTGCTCAGCGCGCCGTTGGTATCCATCAGCACGGGAACCTCGACGTCGTTGTCGCGCGCCCACTGGACGAAATCATCCGCCGACCGCTCGCCGAACTGGCCCGGCACGACAACGGAGACAACGACCACATCGCCTAGCTCTTCATGCTCTCGATACACGTCGGTAAGCTGGCCCAGGTCCTGCACGCATGAGGTGCACCAGCTACCCCAGAATTCGAAGTAGAGGGGCTTCCCCTTGTACTCGCTTAGCTTGTGAGCATTGCCGTCGAGGTCGGTGAGCACTACGTTCTTCCAAGCGCTCGACTTCGTCGAGGTATCTTCGTCGCCGGCTTCCACGGTTCCGACAACGGGATCGTCGTCGGCTTGCGAGGATTCCGCGCTCTGCTCCGAGATTTGCGCCGCATCGCCACCGTCGTAGGCCTTCGACGCATTGGCAAGCGCCCCCACCTGGCTCAAGACCATCCAAAGACCCATCGCCGCAATAAGAGCGCCGCCGACCTTTTGGATGACGGGAAGGTAGCGGTACAGGCTGTGCACGCGAGACATGAGCGCGCTCGCGCCCAACGTGAGCACGACGAACGGCACGCACAGCCCCAGAGCGTACGCGAGCAGAAGAACGGCACCGGCCGCCACGGTCCCCTCTCCCGCCGCCAGCGCGAGGATGCTCCCCAAAATAGGGCCCACGCAGGGCGTCCATCCGAATGAAAACGCCAATCCTAGCAGAAAGGCCCCAGCGACCCCGTTCACCTTGATGCGGGAAAGGTTGGCGCGATGTTCGCGCTGCAGAGCATCGATGCGCAGAATGCCGGTAAGAAAGAGACCGCATACGAAGATTGCGAGTCCGAGCACCACATTGAGATAGGGATTGCTCGCAGCCGCGTTCCCAAGCGTTGCGGCCCCGATGCCGAGCCCCACGAACACGCACGAGATGCCGAGCACGAACGCAAGCGTGCGCGCGACCTGCGCACCCAGGCCAAGATCGGCGCGCTCGCCCTCCCCTTGCGTTGGCCCCGTCGTAAGCACCCCAATGTAGACGGGGAGCAAAGGCAGAATGCAGGGTGAGAAAAACGAAAGCAGTCCCGCCCCTACGGCCGATACGATGCTCGCGATATCCATGCGTCTCCAATCCGAGAGGAGGCGACACCGGCGTCGGCGCCGCCTCCCTTACCTAGTTATCCTCGTCGAACGTTACCGAATACACGAACGTGCTCGGCGTGTAGTAGTCGATGACATCTCCGTCGACTTCGGCGTACGGATAGCCGAAATCGTTGAGCGCCGGACCGTCCTGCGCCGGCGAAAGCGTGATGTCGCGGCCGTGGCTGTACTCGACGCGCTTCTCATCCCACTGACCCCAGTAGTAATCCTTCACCTGCAAGGCCTCTTCGGAAGATTTATCGAGACTGTCGGTGAGCACGGCCTTCAGCACGTCCGCCGGGTCGGCGGGAACCCAGCCCGTGCCGGGAACGTAGAACTCGCACCAGCAATGCTGGTTAGCCGTGATGTTTTCGGCATTCATGCGGATACCGAACATCTCGCGCGCAGGCACGCCTGATGCACGGCACAGAGCAACGAACACCGAGTTGATGTCGGTGCACTTGCCCGCCAGAACGCCGCTCGAAATCAGGCGGCACACGTCGCCGTCGCCGCAGCCCGTGACATTGTTGTCGCGGTTCATATTGTCATAGATCCAGTCGTAGATGGCGCGCGCCTTGCCCTCGTAGGTGTCTTGGCCGGCAGTGATTTCCTGAGCCTTGGCCACCACCGAGGGGTCGTCGACCTTCACCATGCTCGAACTGCCCAAGTAGTTGGCCTTGATGTCGTCGGGCACGTCGCCGCTCTCCACGATGTTGGGGCGAAGCGCTTCGGTGCGGGTCGCATGGAAGGAGACTTTGGCGATACGGCTCGCCGGGTCGGCGTTGGCGTCCCATTCGATATAGGCCATCTTGTTGCCCAGGGCGTCGGTGGTCATCTGGGCAACGGCGGCGCCGCTGCCGGCGTCGATGGCGTCGTCGGTAATCGTTTGATAGTCGCCGTCGGTCGCAACGGGCACCCAGACGCGCACGACCTGGCCGGCATCGTAACCGGTCATGTCGACGGTGGTCGTCACCGTGCCGCTCTTCACTTTGGCGGTGGCCTGGTTGGAAGACGCTTGCTCCGCGCTCGAAGAGGCGGCGGAAGACGAAGACGAGCTCTCGCTTCCCGTCGATGCGCTCGAGCAAGAGCAGAGCGCGACGGCGAGCACGGCGCTCACCGCACAGGCGGCCGCCCAGCGACCCACCTTCGCCCCCGCATTCAACTTCAGTTCTTTGTACATGCACACATCCTTTCTCAGAGATGGTTGAACCTTGTAGCGAGGGGAAGCACGGCAGGCGGGACCGTGTGGCACCCGACTGCCGTGCTTCCCCCTATCGCAGCTCTTCGCCGTTGGCAACGACGCCGTCGGCGCTCGCGAAATCCACAGCCGCCTTGAACGGCTTTACGTACACGTTCGGCATCGTAGTCGCCGGATCGGGCAAGGGCGCCGTATGGGCGCGTTCGAATCCATCGGGTACCTGCGACGCATCGCCGAACGTAAGTGCGCGCTGCGGACACGCTTCAACGCAGAACGGGGCACTGCCCGCTTCGATGCGATCACGGCATGCATCGCATTTTTCCGTTACGCTGGTGTCTTCGTTTCTCACCGGGGCACCATAAGGGCACACCGCGATGCAGGACCCGCAGCCGATGCAGACGCTCTCGTCAATAGAAACGATTCCCGTATCCGCGTCCTTCTGGCAGGCGCCCACCGGGCACGCCGCGACGCAGGCGGGATTGTCGCAATGGTTGCAGGCAACGGACGTGAAATAGGCGTACATAGCCCCGGGCACGAACAGTCCCTCGGCGTCCGTCGTCCACCCGGACGTCTTCTCGTACTCCACCACCTTGCGATACGTTCGGCCAGCCGGGAGGTCGTGCAAATCTTTACACGCCATAACGCACGTCTTGCAGCCGTTGCAGCGCGTGCCGTCGTAGAAGAAGGCAAACTGGGACATGCTAGCTCACCTTCTTCACTTCGACGATGTTCGTATGGGCGGGAATGGCCTTCGCGAGCGGCGAGGGATGCGAGTTCGTAAGCGTGTTGATGCAACCGCCCACATCGACGCCTTCCTCGTTGGCGGAAAACCAGTAGCCCTGGCCCATGGCAGTAACGCCCGGCATGATGCGGTCGGTCACCTTCGCCTGCACCTGCATGCGTCCGAACTCGTTGAAGACCTCTACCGTGTCGCCATCGGCAATGCCGCGCGCCGCAGCGTCGGCCGTGTTCATCCAGAACCGCTTCACATTCACAGCTTGCAGGACATCGATTTGAGTGAACGACGAGTGGGCGTGACCGCGCTCGTGGAACCCGACCATCTGGAGCGGGTACGTAGAGCGGCGCTCGTCATCGTAGCCGTACTCGGCATCCGGCGCATACACGGGAAGCGGGTCGATGACGTCCCCGTCGCGCAGCTTCCACGTGCGCGCATACTCCGCCAGCCGCTCGCTGTACACTTCGATTTTGCCCGACGGCGTTTTCAGCCTGTGCGCACCTGGGTTCTTGCGGAACTTGTCGAACGCGATAGAACCACCGTTCTTCTGCTTGCGACGGTACACGCCCCGTTCGACCATATCGTCCCATTCCGGCAATTCGGTATCGGTCTCACGGGCGGTTTCGTACATCTTTTTGAGCCATCCGGTCTCGTCGAGGCCCTTTGTGAATTCGTCTTCGCAGCCCATCTTGCGCGCCATGAGCGTCAGGCTTTCGTAGAGGGATTTGCGCTCGTATTTCTCGTTATCGCAGGCTGTACCGCAGATAACGTAGCCCATGTTGCCGCAGTACTCGCCCGAGGCGAAGCTCGGCTGTTCCGAAGGCATAAGGTCGGGCAAGATGATATCGGCGTACTTCGCGCTGTCGGTGAGCATGGTCTCCCACACAACGATCATCTCGCACAGGCTCTCATCGGCAAGGATCTTATGGCTGCGGTTGATATTGGCGTGCTGGTTGGTGAGGCTGTTGCCGCCGTGCGAGAACATGATCTTGATCGGCTGGCGCAGACGGCCGGCGCCCTGAAGGCCCGCGTTGAACGTCGTGAGGCTCGTCGCGTCCTCGATGGCTTCCATGTACATGAACGTCGGAATCGTGATAGCGACCGGATTCGTTCCCGTAGGCACTTTCACGCCGGTAATCGTATCGGCCCCGAACAAGAAGCCGGTGCCCGCTCCGCTTTTGCCCACGCCGCCGAGCAAAACCTCGAGCATGCAAATCGCTCGGCAGGTTTGCTCCCCGTTCTGCTGTCGCTGAGGGCCGAGCCCCTGCATGATGCAGCACGGATCGGTCGTACCGATTTCTCGCGCCAGTTCGATGATCGTCTGCTCGGGGATACCGGTGATCGTGCTCGCCCAGGCAGGCGTCTTCGGCGTGCCGTCGGGACCCTGGCCGAGAATATGGCTCTTGTAGTCGCCGTGTGCGGGCGCGCTATCGGGAAGCGTCTTCTCGTCGTAACCGATGCAATACGTGTCCAGGAATTCCTGGTCCACCATATCCTCGGTGATCAGCACGTACGCGATGCCCTCGGCTAAAGCAGCGTCGGTTCCCGGTCGAATGGGAATCCATTGGTCGGCATGGAGCGCAGACGTCCCCGTGAAACGAGGGTCGATGACGATGACCTTCGCGCCACCCGCTTCGAGCGCATGCTGAATCTGATAGCCGTCGCCTGCGCCGCCGAGCTTGTTTTCGGCATGATTGTCGCCGAACATGACGCAGAGTTTCGCATTCGCCAAATCGGCAGTCGAATTATTCTTCATCTCACCGTACAAATAAGGAATCGCCGTGCGCGCCTGAGCCATGCTGTAGCCGCCCGACTGCTCGACATATCCTCCGTTGCAGATGCAGAACCGTTTGAGAAAATCCGAAATGTTCTGCGCCTTCACGCCGCTCGCCGGGGCGATGAGCACCGCCTCGGGACCGTAGTCATCGAGAATCTGCTGATACTTGGTGCAAATAGTGTCAATCGCTTCGTCCCAGCTGATGCGCTCGAACTGGCCGCTGCCGCGAGCCCCCGTGCGCTTGAGCGGATACTTCAACCGGTTCTCATCGTTGATCCACCGCCTGATGGACCTGCCGCGCAGGCAGGCGCGAATTTGGTGGTCGCCGAAGGCATCGTCACCGGTGTTGTCGGACTCGATGCGCACGACCTGGCCCTCGCGCGTGAACACGCGAAGGGCGCAGCGACCGTAGCAATTAGGCGAACAGTGCGTCCACGTCATCTTCTCTTCAACCGTATCGTCAGTAGGCGCAGGAGCGCTGCATCCCGATACGCCGCATACGGCAGCCGCACCGGCGCCGGCCGCCGTTGCGGCAAGAAACGACCGTCGGCTCATAGAAGCCGAAGTTAGTTTAGCCATGCTTCTCCTCTTCCCCGTATAAAGCAGGGCGAAATATGTGTCTTTGGGATAAGAAGCCCACGCGCAGAATGGGCAACTATGGCGCAAGCAGAATGCGCCCGCGCGCGCCAGCCGGGTGGTATGCAGAAACACCAACGTGACGCATGAAAGATACAGGGGTGCATACCCTGTAAGCCCAATGTTGTCTCCGTCGATACGGATGCAGAAGTATCGGCGAAAAAACTCGTTTACTGTATTTCAGATCAAACCTTCGAGTCAACAAGTAATTGACAATCTCAAAACAATGAGAAGAATCGTGACGAAGGGGGCGGGTGATGTTGTCGCGCGAGCGCAATGTGACAACGGCGGCGCGTGATGTTGTCACAA
>JALCHN010000005.1 GCA_022644775.1 Eggerthellaceae bacterium | reverse complement strand
CGCCGTCGACGACAAGGCTCACCGCGCGAAGGACCTCTTCGGGCGCGTACTTCTTCTTTCCCATGCGGACTCCAAACTGTCTCATTCTGAGTCCGCACGTCCCGGTTCTCTTTGGCACAGCATGCTGTGCCAAAGAGAACCGTCCCCCCTGACACGCCGCCCCATGCGATTGTTGATTCCCCGCATTCGCGCCGGCGCCCGCAAGCTCACCGTTTGCCTGCGCTACGATGCTCCTTCGTATGAAGGCGCGGGTCCCCACACTCTGAGAGGCGAATATGGCAATCGATTTGGATACGTTGAATGACGAGCAGCGCGAGGCGGTGCTCTGCACGGAAGGCCCCCTGCTCGTGCTGGCGGGCGCCGGCTCGGGCAAGACGCGCGTGCTCACCTACCGCATCGCCCACATGATCGAAGACCTCGGCGTCGCCCCGTGGGAAATCCTCGCCATCACCTTCACCAACAAGGCGGCCGCCGAAATGCGCGAGCGCCTTGGCAAGCTCGTGGGGCATTCGAGCCGCGGCATGTGGGTGTCCACCTTCCATAGCATGTGCGTGCGCATGCTGCGCGCCGACGCCGAAAAGCTCGGCTTCTCGAAGAGCTTCACGATCTACGCCGACGACGACAGCAAGCGCCTGGTGAAGGACATCATGGCCGGCATGGACATCGACCCCAAGCGCTTCCCGATCAACGCCATCCGCAACCGCATCTCCACGGCCAAAAACGAGCTCATCATGCCGGGCGACTTCGCCAGCCAGGCCAACGACCCCATCGCCAAGGTCGCCGCCCGCGTCTACGAGGAGCTGCAGAAGCGCCTGAAGCAGGCCAACGCCTTCGACTTCGACGACCTGCTCGTCTACGCCTGGCTCCTGCTGAAGAACCACCCCGACGTCCTCGAGGCCTACCAGGAGCGCTTCCGTTACCTTCTGGTCGACGAATACCAGGACACCAACCATGCCCAGTACGCGATCACCCAGCTGCTCGCCAAGAAGTACGGCAACATCATGGTCGTGGGCGACGACGACCAGTCGATCTACAGCTGGCGCGGCGCCGACATCCGCAACATCCTCGACTTCGAGAAGGACTACCCGCGCGCCCACACGGTCAAGCTCGAGAAGAACTACCGCTCGACCGGCACGATCCTCGCGGCGGCCAACGCCGTGATCGCCCACAACTCCCACCGCACCGACAAGAAGCTCGTGGCCACGGGTGCCGAAGGCGACAAGATTCAGGTCTACATGGCCAGCGACGAACGCGACGAGGGCCGCTGGATTGCCGGGGAGATCGACCGCCAGCACGCCCACGGCACGAGCTACAACCAGATCGCCGTCTTCTACCGCACCAACGCCCAGTCGCGCATGCTCGAAGATATGCTCCTGCGCGCCGGCGTGCCCTACCGCATCGTGGGCGGCACGCGCTTCTTCGACCGCGCCGAAATCCGCGACGTCATGGCCTACCTCACCCTGGCGGTGAACCCCAACGACGACATCGCCGCCAAGCGCGTGATCAACGTCCCGCGCCGCGGCGTCGGCAAGACCACGATCGAGCGCATCGACGCCCTTGCCGTCCAGAACGGCTGCACCTTCCTGGAAGCCTGCCAGCTGGCCACGGTCGACCCCGACATCCGCGCGGCTACCCGCCGGGCCTTGGGCGAGTTCACGAGCCTTATCATCGAAGCGTCGATGTGGGAAGGCGAGCTGCGCCGCATGGTCGAAATGATCATCGATAAGAGCGGCCTGGTGCGCGCGCTCGAAAACGAGGGCACCGACGAAGCCCGCGCCCGCGTCGAGAACATCAAGGAATTCCTGGGCGTCGTCGACGAGTACGCCCAGACCCACGACGTCGACGATGCCCAGTTCGCCGCCCCGGTGGCGGGCGAGGCCGACATGACCGACGCCGCGGCCGCCTCGCTCGCGGCGGGGGAGGAGGCCTTGGCCGAAGGCGACGCGCCGGCCGGCGAAGAGCCGCCCGTGCGCGTGCTTTCGGGTAACAGCCTGGCCGACTTCATCGAATGGGTCACCCTGCGCACCGACCTCGACACGGTCAACGAAAACGACGCGGCGGTCACCCTCATGACCGTGCACGCCGCCAAGGGCCTGGAATTCGACGTCGTGTTCGTGGCCGGCATGGAAGAGACGATCTTCCCGCACGTGATCAGCATCTCCGAAGCGAGCGGCATCGAAGAGGAGCGCCGCCTGGCCTACGTGGCCATCACGCGCGCCCGCAAGCGCCTCTACCTCACCTGCGCCGCGTCCCGCAAGCTCTTCGGCCAGACCCAGGCCAACCCGGTGTCGCGCTTCCTGCACGAGATCCCCGACAGCCTGCGCCGCACGAGCGGCCTGGGATCGGCGGGCTTTTCGGGCACCGGCTGGGAAAAGCGCGGAAGCCGCAAGGGCATTTCCGGCAGCGGCACCGAAGCCGGCCACGGCCGCGTGTTCGGCCAGTCGAGCGCTTCGGGCTCGCGCCGCCGCACGACGCGCCCCGCGGCCCCGGCCGCCCCGCAGCCAAGCGCCGCCGCCGACGTGAGCTTCACGGTGGGCGACACGGTCGTGCACAAGGTCTTCGGTCGCGGCAAGGTGCTCAAGGTCGACGGCGACACCCTGTCGATCCGCTTCGCCAAAACCGGCTCGACCAAAAAACTGTTGAAAGACTACGCCCCGATTGTCAAAATCAATTAGATAGCCGCTCTCGACGGTCGATGTGCGGCGCAACCAAGGAAGGATATGCATTCATGGCAGAACAAGTAATCGTGGTAGGGCATAAGAACCCCGACAACGACGCCATTTCCGCTGCGGTGGGCCTGGCTTTCTTCGAGAACGAACTGGCCAAGCGCCAGGGTAGGGACGTGGAATACAGGGCCGTGCGCCTGGGCGGCCTTCCGCCGGAAACCGAATGGAACCTGGCCGAAAACGGCATCGAACAGCCCGAGCTGATCGATCACGTCGAAGCCGGCCAGAAGGTCATCCTCGTCGACCACAACGAGCTCAAGCAGGCCGTCGACGGCCTTGCCGACGCCGAAGTCGTGGGCATCGTCGACCATCATCGCATCGGCGACGTGACCACCGCCTCCCCGATCTACATGACCGTGCGCCCTTGGGGCTCTTCGGCCACGGTCGTCACCGCCCTGTGCCGCCAGCACGGTATCGAGATTCCCGAAAGCATCGCCAACATGCTGCTTGGCGCCATCCTCACTGACACCGTCATCCTGAAATCGCCCACCGCGACCAAGGTCGACGAAGAGCAGATCGCCTTCCTCGAAGGCATCACGGGCAAAGAGCACGTGGCGTTCGGCCAGGCCCTCTTCAACTGCCGCGGCGCCGAAGCCGACCTGCCGATCGAGAAGTACGTGGGCGCCGACGCCAAGGAATTCGAAGTCTGCGGCAAGACGGTTCTCATCGCCCAGCACGAAACCGTCGACATCGACGGCGCCATGAAGCGCGAGGAAGAAGCGCGCGAGCAGATGCGCAAGCTCGCCGCCGATAAGGGCTACGACTTCGTGCTCGTGCTCGTGACCGACATCCTGAACGAGGGCTCCTACTTCCTCGTCGAGGGCAACCACGCCGTGGTCGACCAGGTTTTCGGCATCGATTCGTCTGCCGCCGTGTGGATCGACGGCATCATGTCGCGTAAGAAACAGGTCGCCGCGCCGCTGCTCAAGGCCTAGCGCCTCGAGACATCGAAACGCATTAACGGGGCGCTTGCCATTGCGGCGGGCGCCCCGTTTTCGCGCGCGGGCGGCCTACACCAGATGCAGGGAGCGGGCGCGTTCGGCGGCTTGCGAGCGGCGGTTCACGCCCAGCTTCGTGAGTATGTGGCTCACGTGGGTCTTCACCGTGGGCAGCTTCACGCCCAGGATCTCGCAGATCTCGTTGTTGCTCTTGTTTTTGCACAGGAGGCGCAGCACCTGCATTTCGGTGTCGGTCAGGGCCTCCACCGTGTCGGGCGCGCTCATGAGGAAGTTGGGGTAGTACGAAAACCTGACAAACCGTCAGAGTATTTGTCAGGTTTCGATCCTGACGGTTTGTCGGGATCGAGCCTCATCCTTTGGAATGACGGCGAACGGGTCTCAATTTCGTAGGATGAGAGCACAGCAAACGCGTAAGGGAGAAACGAAAAGAGAGAAAGAAGGTTCCCCAATGCCCTCCTATTCCAAATAATCCAACGCCGCAATCTTGCGTATCGCCTCGATCATCATGATCGTCTGGGGCGTCATCGGCATCATCACCACCCTGGGCGGTCTGTTCACCCTGTTCAGCTCGTTTAGCTCCGGCGATGCCGGCCAGGTCGTCAACGGCATTGTCGGCCTGGTCGTGCCGGCCCTGTACCTGTACGGCGCCTACCAGCTGCGCAAGGAAGCGGCGTAGCGCCTCGTTCGAGAAAAGAGGCAGCCATGGGATTCGCACTCGCACATCGTATCCATGCGTCTGCCGGCGACAAAGCGCACGGGGCCCTGCTCCGTGCGCTTTTTGCTGGGGCGCTTATCGCAAGCATGGCCGGCGTGGCGTCGTGCGGTTTGCTCGACGACGAAGACGTGACCATGGGCGGCGTGTCCGGCACCAACGCGTCGACGGCCGGCATGCGCAGCTACTACACCGACACGGCCAACGCCAAGAACGCCACGGTCATGGTCTACATGGTGGGTTCCGATTTGGAATCGCAGGCGGGCGTCGCCAGCGCCGACATCGAGGAGATGGCGGCCTCGACGGTGGGCACCAACGTCAACCTGGTCGTCGAAACGGGCGGGTCGAGCGACTGGTCCTTCTCGCGCGAGGCTTCGACCACCACGCGCCAGCGCTGGCTCGTGTCCAACGGCGACGTGCAGCTGCTGGGCGACACCGGCGCCGGCACGATGCTCGATACGGGCGAAGTGACCGATTTCGTGGACTGGGCCACCGGCGCCTATCCGGCTGACCGCTACCTGCTCTTCTTCTGGGACCATGGCGGCGGCACGGTCGGCGGCTTCGGCTACGACGAGCTCTATCCTGACGCATCGGCCCTGTCTCTGGCCGACATTCGCTCGTCGCTCGAAGCCACGGGGCAGAAGTTCGACATCGTGGGCTTCGACGCCTGCCTTATGGGCACGATCGAAACGGCGTACGCGCTCGAGCCCTGCGCCGACTACCTGCTCGCGTCCGAAGAGCTCGAACCGGGTCAGGGCTGGTCGTGGACCGGTTTCCTCTCGGCGCTCGAGGCCAACCCGGCGGCGCCGTCGGTCGATATCGGCATGCGGGCCATCGACGACTTCATCGACCATTACGCCTCCCAGGGCGAAACCGACGTGACGCTGTCGCTTGTGGACCTGCGCGAAGTGCCCAGCGTCTACGAGAACCTGGGCAGCTTTCTTGCCCAGGCGCAAAACGCCATCAGCGCCGACAACGCGAAGTTCCAGGAACTTTCCCAGGCTCGCTCGCGTGCGACGGCCTTTGCCGAAGGGCAGGTGGACCAGGTCGACCTCATCGACTTGATCGACCGTACGGCCTTTGCCGGCAAAGACGAGCTCAAGGCGGCCGTGCAGAGCTGCGTGAAGTACCGCACCCAATCGGGGATCGCCGGGGCCAACGGCCTGGCCCTCTACTTCCCCTATGAAGAGGTGTCGTCCTACGACGGCATGCGCAGCACCCTGCAGGAGATCTCCTACACCAAGCCCACGGAATTCTACGATTACTTCCTGAGTATCATGGGCAGCTCGACGTCGGCGTACGGCTCGGGCGGGTCGGGCTCCTCTTCCGAAGGCTCCGGCGATCTGTCGGGCTTGAGCGACTTCATCGACGCCCTGTCGAACGAGCTTGCGACGACGACGGAAGACCAGGCGGCGGATTCGGCTGCAGGCGGCGACTACGCTTCCGACGCCTATGCGGACTCGCCCTGGTTCACCGACCTGTCGAGCGACTTCAGCTACCAGGATCTGCCCAGCTCGCTGCCTTTGGTGGAAGACGGTTCGAACTACGTGGTCGAAATGGACGACACCCTGTGGGAAGCGCTCGCCGATTTCCAGGTCAACGTGATGGAAGCGTACGACGGCGGCTATCTGATGCTCGGCTCCGACAACGTGTGGGACACCACGGCCGACGACAACATCGTCGTCGACTACGATGGCGCGTGGACGTCGCTCGGCGGTGAGCGCGTGGCCTTCTACGGCGACGCCCCCACCGAGCAATCCGACGGGGAATATAGCTTTTCGGGCACTATTCCGGCCCTGCTCAACGGGACGACCCGCATTGACGTGGTCGTGTACTACCCGCCCATGAGCCAGCAGGGCGACCAAACGGTAGGCTACGTGCAGGGGTGGCGCGCCCACGACATGACGGCCAGCGGTCTGTTCGGCCACGGTCTGTCGCAGTTGAACGCGGGCGACACGATCACGCCCCTGTTCGACTTCTACGACGCGAACGGCGCCTACCAGGAAACCCTGCAGGGCGATCCCATTGCCATGCGGGAGTCGAACATGCCGGTGAGCTACGAAAGCTTCGGCGACGCGACCACCTATTTCTGGGGAACGCTCACGACGGTCTATGGCGACGCGATAGACACGGACGTGCTCTATATCGAGTAGCGCTTCCAGCGGGTCGCGCGAAAGCCTGGCAGGGGTCGGATCTCCTGCCAGGCTTTTTCATGTCTGCGATGGTGCGGGAATGTTGCGGCGGCACGCGCTGCACGGCCACGGGGAAGCGGCCGGCGCGCTCGCGGCCGACGACAGGGTCCCATCCGGCTCGAAGGTCTGCGGGCGCCGCGCGGCGGGGCGTGTCGCCTGCGAGGGCACGGTGCGGGGCAGGGGGCTTCGTCGGGTCGGCCAGCCCCTCTCGTCCAGGGCGGCATGCGAACTTTCCGTTCCCCTCATACGGGGCTCTCCGACGAAGCGCTCGCCGTCAGCCGCACGGTCGCCTCGTCTCGCATCATGCGGGAGCGGCCCGGCGCAGAATCGTCGCACCGGGCCGCTTCCGCATGTCCCGAAAAACGAACGAGCCCCGCCAAAGCGGAGCTCGTTCAAGGGACTCTCTGCCGACCCCGGCAGCGCTGGAAGGGAAGGAACGCTGCCGGAGGGCTTGCTGAAGGTTAGGCCAGGGAATCGGTGTAGGTCTGGATGGCCTGGATCGTGGCAATCGTGTCGCTGACGTCGGCCTGGGCCAGAACGGCCTTGCCCAGCTCGTTGCCCATGTCGATCGTGACGGTGCCGTCGCCGTTGCTCGCGATGCCGAAGGTCAGGGTGTTGCCGGTGACCTGGTCGGTAACGGTGATCAGGTTCTCACCGTTCTGCTGGGTCATGGTGGCCGGGCCCATGAAGCTCACGTTAGCGGCGTTGTTGGCGTCGAGGAAGAAGATGCCGACCTGGGAGCTGTCGCTATTGGAGATCCAGTAGACGGCTTCGCCGGCTTCCGAAACGCCCGCGTAGGCTTCGGTGATCGAAGAAGCGTCGATCGAGTAGCTGCGCGTGGTGCCAGCGGAGCTAGAGGAGCTCGAAGTGGTGCTGGCGCTCGTGGAGCTCGAAGAGCTGGACGACGTGGAAGTGGACGAGCTCGACGAGCTCGACGGAGCGGCTGCCGAAGACGAGGACGAGCTCGACGTGTCGGAGGAGGATCCGCCGCAGGCGGTCAGCGTGGCTGCCGGCAGGCCCAGAGCCAGAACGAGTGCGAATGCCATGGTGAGGTTCTTGTGCTTGTTGTTCATGTTAATCAGGTCCTTTCCCCAGAATCGTGGATACCGCGGTTCTTGCGATGGCTAGAGAATACGACCCCCTGATGCACGGAACATCATCCCGAAGTATGAGGCGACATCGTCTGCGTGCAAGCTGTGTACGACCTATGGAGATAATTCTGAATCGAGAATAGAGAGAAAGTATAAGAAGGATCTGATAGGGATTCGGCGCAAATCGCGCGTTATGTAGCATATTTCGCCGTCCGCTGGCACAAATCGGGCGTTATGCAGTATGCGATGACCGACGCCTCTCGAGCGGGTTGTGCATGTAAGGCCCTGACCTGGGGCTTTGTAAAAGTGAGCAGCGCCGACGGGTATGATTCGGGCGTTCCGGCCCGATTGGATACTACACATCGGCACATCTCTGCCAGCGGACGACGAAATCTACTACACATCGGCTCATCTGTGCCAGGCCTTGTGCGTTGCGCTCCGGGGCGCGTGCCTTATCTCGCGCGCGGCAAGCGTTTCGTGGGCGAGGAACGGGGCGGCAGGCATCGAGCCGCGCCTGCCTGCGGTCGGACCCCTTGAGCCGTGTGCCGTAGCAACGTAAGGCGTGTTATCGGGCTCGAATCCCGGACGCTGCACTGATCGGGCGCGCATTGTGGCCAGTAACCTACTCGGTCTAAGGGCGACGGGAACCTCGCAGGGGCACACGCGGTGCCGCGGCGTGCGGTCGCCGCCTGGTGGGGAAGGGCAGCGGAAGAATCCGGGCACGAAAAAACCCGCCTCCGAAGAGACGGGTTTGCGAACTCTTATATGAGTTGCTTAAGCGCGAGTGACCTTGCCGGCCTTCAGGCACTTGGTACACACGTTGGCCTTGCGCACGCGGCCGTTGGCTTCCTTGATGGTCATCTTCTGCACGTTGGGACGGAACCAACGGTTGGTCACGCGATGAGAGTGGCTGACGCTACGACCAGCAACCGGTGCCTTACCGCAGATTTCGCAAACCTTGGACATTCAAATCACTCCAGACTGTATGTTTTTGGCCTACCCGCGTAGGCATGCATCACAAAAAGCCTTCGTAATATACCACGAGGCGAAAGGCGAGGGAAAGAAATTTCCCCGGCGCATGCGGAGCGGTTCACACTATCTACGCATAATAACACGCGTCCGGGTGTGTCCACAACGGGGAAGACGGGGATCGGCTTTCTGGGGCTCGTCCTCTAGCGCCGCCGTCCGGTGCGGTTGATGCGGCGGCTATGGCATTCGGCTCGGGGCGTGGGGAAGCGCCACGCTTGAGTGGTTGGCGCGGCGGCTATGGCGCCCGACCCGGGGACGTGGGGAAACGCTGCCGCCCGGCGGCGCGGGGCTGCGTCGGACGATGCTAACGGATGCAACCGTCCGGCGGCGAGGCGCGTTTTCGGGCGGGCGGCACGAGGGCCGCCCGCCCGCCCAGTGCGGGGGTCGCGGCAGGCGGTACGCCCCGCGCTCCGGCCAGCCAATATGGAGAACTGCTCGAGCGACGCCCGGCGCGGGTGGCTGCGAAGCCTATGCGGTATACTATGCTGCTGAAATATTCTCGATGCTCGTGCTCTTCGACATCCGTGAAAGGAAGACAAATGGCAGACTCTATTCCCGGCGATCTGCATGTCGCCAACGATGTGCTCTCCGATCTGGTAGGCAACGCTGCGATGAATGTCTACGGCGTCGTGGGCATGTCGGCCCCCAGCGCGGCCGACGGCATCGCCAAGCTCCTGCCCGCATCTCGCCTGCGCCGCGGCGTGGTCGTCGACACGAACGAAGACGGCGTGCACGTCGACCTCTACGTGATCATCGAATACGGCACCAACATCAACACGGTGTCGCAGAACCTCGTCGAATCGGTTTCGTTCGCGCTCACGCACTACGCACAGGTCCCGCTCACGGGCGTGGACGTCCATGTTCAGGGCGTCAAGGTCCGCAAGTAGGATTCGTGCGGCCCGCATCGGGCCCTTCAAGGAGAGACTCACCAACCATGGCAGATACCTATTCGATCACCGACATCCTCAACGCCATCGCGGTTGCCGGAAGAACGCTCGATCAGCGCAAAGACGAAGTGAACCGCTTGAACGTGTTCCCCGTCCCCGACGGGGACACGGGCACGAACATGTCGCTCACCATCAAGATGGTCTGTGACAACCTGGCCGCCCTGCCCGCCGGCGCCGCGCGCGCCGACATCCGCAAGGCCATCACCACGGGCGCCCTCATGGGCGCGCGCGGCAATTCCGGCGTCATCACCTCGCAGATCCTCCGCGGCCTCTGCGAAGGCGCGGCCCAGGCCGACGAATTCACCGTGGCCAGCGTCGACAAGGCCTTCGACACCGCCGTCACCACCGCCTTCCAGGCCGTCCGCAAGCCGGTCGAGGGCACGATCCTCACCGTCCTGCGCGACACGGCCACGGCCGCCCATAAGGCCAACAAGAAGAAGATGGAGCTCGACGAGGCCCTCACCTTCATCGTGTCGGAATCCTACGCATCGGTGCAGCGCACGCCCGAACTGCTGCCGGTCCTAAAGGAAAACAACGTGGTAGACGCCGGCGGCTTCGGCCTCGCGATCCTCTTCGACAGCTTCGTGGCCGCCCTGCAGGGGCATGAGAAGACCATGGGCGACGATCTCTCGATCGGCCACGGCGAGCCCAAGGTCGAAATCGAGCACATCAACGACTGGGAAGGGTCGCGCTACACCTACTGCAACGAGTTCCTCGTCGATTCCGACACCCTCGACAGGGAAGAGGCCCTCGACTTCCTGCAGACCATGGGCGACTGCGAGCTCTGCGTGGGCGAAAACCCCAAGTTCAAGGTTCACGTGCACTCCAACCACCCCGACCAGGTGCTCAAGTACTTCCTCGACCGCGGCCAGATCTTCGAGGTCTTCATCCATAACATGAAGCTGCAGGCCGAAGACCGCAACGCCAAGCTCGAAGCGGAACACGAGCGCGAGCACAAGCACATCGGCTTCGTGGCCGTCGCGGCGGGCGAGGGCAACGCGAAGATCCTCGAAAGCCTGGGCGTCGACTACGTCGTCTCGGGTGGGCAGACCATGAACCCGTCGACCAAGGACCTGCTCGACGCGGTCAACCAGCTCAACTGCGACGCCGCCATCATCCTGCCCAACAATTCCAACATCATCATGGCAGCCCAGAGCGCCGCCCAGGTTTCCGAAAAGGTGCCCGTTGCTGTGGTGCCCACCAAGAGCGTGCCCGCGGCGTTTTCGGCCATGTTCGCCGTCGACCAGGACGCCTCGCTCGAAGAGAACGTCGAGGCCATGACCGAAGCTCTGGAAGACGTGCGGACCGGCGAGGTCACCACGGCCATCAAGGACGCCAAGGACGCCCACGGCAACCCCATCAAGAACGGCGACACGATCGGCATCGCCGACGGCTCGATCGAAGAGGTGGGCTCGTCGATCGCCGACGTCACGCTTGCCCTGCTCGCCGACATGGACGCAGAAGACGCCGACACCCTCACCATCTTGGCGGGCTCCGACATGCCCCAGGACGAGTTCGACGCTTTGGTGCAGAAGATCGAAGCCACCTACGACGACGTCGAGGTCGACCCGCACCGCGGCGACCAGCCCCTGTACCCGATCGTCTTCTCCGTCGAGTAGGCTCGCTCGGGCGTGACGGCCGCACATAACACACCGGCTCGCAAGGCGGCGGGGACTGCGGTCCCTAGCCGCCTTGCCGCTACCTTGGCGCTCGACAAGCCCGTGCAGAGCGTCAAGGCCATCTCGGGCGCCCGCCAGGCGGCCTTGGCCAAGCTCGGCGTGAAAACGGTGCGCGACCTGGTGACCCACTTCCCGCGCCGCTACATCGACATGACCCGCGTGACCACGGCCGCCGACGCCCAGATCAACGACACCTGCACCGTCGTGGGCAGCGTCTACGACATCAAGCTCAAGCAGACGCGCAAGAAGTGGCTCTCCATCGTGGAAATCACCCTCGTCGACCAAACGGGCACGCTCATGGTCACCTGCTTCCGCCAGCCCTGGCTCATGGACCGCGTGCACAAGGGCGATTGGCTGCAGGCTTCGGGCAAAGTGGAATTCAACTACGGCTTCAAGCGGATGACCAACCCCTATTTGGAAGCGATCGATCCGGCCTCGCCCAACGGGGGCGTGATCTTGGCCGTGCATCCGGCGAGCGAGAAGGTGCCCGCCAAGCTCATGCGCACCCTGGTGGGCAACGCGCTCGACGCGGTCTGCGGGCTCGACGACCCGCTGCCGGCCGCTCTGCGCATCCGCTACGACTTCTACAGCCGCGGCAGCGCCCTGCGCTGCATCCATTTCCCGCATACGATGGACGAAGCCGCCCGGGCCCGCCGCCGCCTCACCTACGAAGAGGTCCTCCTGCTCGAGCTGCACCTGATGCTCGCCTCCGGCCAGCGCGGGCGCGACGGCGCGCCCTGCGCCCACACGGTCGACGGCCCGCACGTCGCGGCGCTCGAAGCGGCCCTGCCGTTCGCCCTCACCGACGAGCAGGCCCGCGCGCGCGACGAGCTCTTCGCCGCGATGGCCGCGCCCCGGCCCGCCAACCACATGCTTCTGGGCGACGTGGGCACGGGCAAGACGGCGGTGGCGGCCTTCGGGCTGGCAGCGGCGGCCGACAGCGGCGGCCAGGCCCTCATGATGGCCCCCACCGAAGTGCTCGCCCAGCAGTACGCCCGCAAGCTGGGGCCCCTGCTCGACGCGGCGGGCGTGTCGTGGGCCCTGCTCACCGGCACCACCGACGCCGCCGACCGCGAAGCCATCTGCACGGGGCTCGCCGACGGCAGCCTGCAGGTGCTCTTCGGCACCCACGCCCTGCTCGAACCCGACGTGCGTCCCAAGCGCTGCACGCTCGCGGTGATCGACGAGCAGCAGCGCTTCGGCGTGGCCCAGCGCGAGAAGCTCGTGGCCAAGGGAGCCTGCGCCGACGTGCTCGCGATGACGGCGACGCCCATTCCGCGCTCGCTCGCCCTGGCGGTCTACGGCGACATGACCCTGTCCTACATCCACCATCGCCCGCTCGAGCGCACGCCCACCGTCACGCGCGTCTTTCCCTTCGCCCAGCGCGGCGAGGCCTACGAAATCGTGCGCAACGAACTCGATGCCGGCCGCCAGGCCTACGTGGTGTGCCCGCTGGTGGGCGCTGCGGCCCCCAAGCCCAAGAAGGCCGACAAGGGCGCTTCCGACGACGATTACGCCTACGCCAACATCGCGATCGAGGACGCCCGGGACATGGCCGCTCCCGGCGACGTCCGCGCCGCCCTCGACGAGGCGCAGTTCCTGCAGGCCAAGATCTTCCCCGGCTACGAGGTGGGCGTCCTGCACGGAAAGATGAAGGCCGACGAAAAGCGAGAGGTCATGGACCGCTTCCTCGCCGGCGAGATCCAGGTGCTCGTGGCCACGACGGTGATCGAGGTCGGCGTCGACGTGCCCAACGCGACCGCCATGATCATCGAAGACGCCGACCGCTTCGGCCTGGCCCAGCTCCACCAGCTGCGCGGCCGCGTGGGCCGCGGCGAGCACCCCGGCGTGGTGTGCTTGGTATCGGCGAGCAAGGCCCCGGCGGCTCTCGAGCGCCTGGCGGCGATGGAGCGCACCAACGACGGCTTCGAGCTGGCCGAATTCGACCTGTCCCTGCGCCGCGAGGGCGACATACTGGGCAATCGCCAATCGGGCGCGTCGGTGCTCAAGCTCGTCAACGTCGTGCGCGACAAGGCGGTCATCGAAGCCGCGCACGAAGACGCCCGCACGATGCTCGAATCCGATCCTGATCTGTCCCAGCCGGCGCATCAGGCGCTGCGCTACGAAATGGTCCGCATGTTCGGGCCGCTGAAAGGGGAATAGCCATGCGCGTGATCGCCGGCTTGTACCGGGGCCGCACTCTCGTCGCGCCCAAGGGGCGCACCACCCGCCCCACGACCGATCGGGTGCGCGAGTCGCTCATGAGCACGATCGCCTCGGCGCGCGGAGGGTTCGAAGACGCGGTGGTGCTCGACGCCTTCGCCGGCAGCGGGGCGCTCGGCGTGGAATCGCTCTCGCGCGGGGCCCGGTTCGCCTGCCTGTGCGACCGCGACCGCGCAGCCCTCGACGCCCTGGCCCGCAACACCTCCTTCGTGGAGCGGGGAAGCGCCCGCGTGCAGCGCGTCGACGTGGCCAAGCGCCTGCCCGCTGCGGGGCCGGCTCCCTACGATTTGGTCTACCTCGACCCGCCCTACGCCCTGCGCGCCGCCGACGTGGCGAACCTGCTGTCCCGCCTTGCCGCGGCCGGGTTGCTCGACGCGGGCGCGCTGGTTGTCTACGAACACGACGACAGCCAAGATCCCGTGGCCGAAGGCGCCTTCGATGGGCTACACTTGAGCCCGTTGACCAGAAAGACCTACGGCGACACCGTGGTCGATGTATTCGAAGGGAACCGCAAGTGAAACGCGCGCTCGTACCGGGGACGTTCGACCCCATCACCGAAGGGCACCTCGACATCGTGCGCCGCGCGGCGCAGATCTTCGACGAGGTCATCATCGCCGTCGCCGCGTCTCCCACCAAAAACGGGCACGGCCGCCTGTTCACCCAGGAAGAGCGCGTGGCCATGGCCCAGGCGTCGGTGGCCGACCTGCCCAACGTCCGCGTCGAGCCTTTCAACGACCTTCTGGTGAACTTCGCCCGCAAGATGGACGCCAAGGTCGTGGTGAAGGGCCTGCGCGCCATCACCGACTTCGAATACGAGTTCCAGATGACCGCGATGAACTACGAAATCGAGCCGGGTATCGAAACGGTCTTCATCATGTCGCCGCCCAACTACATGTACCTGTCGTCGTCGATCGTGCGCGAGATCGCGAGCTACGGCGGCCCGTTCAAGCAGTTCGTCTCGAAGCCGGTCTTCCACGCCCTCTGCGAGAAGTTCTCGCTCGACGAGGCCACCCAGCAGTAAGCCGGCAGATAACGCCTTGCCGTCCGTGCGGGGCGGTGCATGCGACATGTGATATTGTTCTGTACGCATGCATTTTTGCATGCCCTCAAAAGGCGCATGCTAAAATACCCTTTTGTTTGGATTCGTATCGCATTTATTGCGCGCTCTGCTTATTTGGGAAGGACACACATGGACGAAACGGGAGTTTTGGGGTTGATCGAGGAGCTTTCGATCCTCCTTGAAGATTCGAAGCCCGCCTTCGGTCGCAATAGCAACATCCGTCAGGTCGACGTGGCTGCCGCCTTCGAAATCATCGACGACATCCGCGACGCGTTCCCCAGCGAGTTCGCTCAGTCCCGCCAGATCGTGCGCGAGCGTCAGAGCCTGCTCGACGACGCCGAGGCAGAAGCAGATCGCATGATCGAAGACGCCCGCAACCAGGCGCTCACGATCGCCAGCGAGCAGGAGATCGTCCGCATTTCGCAGCAGCAGGCCGACCAGATCATGGCCGACGCGCGCGAGCTCGAGCGCGAGACCCGCGCCGGCGCCGAAGACTACGCCGACGAGGTGTTCGGCCACGTCGAGCAGAGCCTCGACTCCCTGCTCGCCAACGTCCGCCGCTGCCGCGACCGCCTAAACTCGAGCGCCTCCAACGCCGGCGGCCCCGCCAACCGCTAGGGCCCGTGCCATGTCCGCACTGCGCATCGAAGTCCCCGACCGCCTGTTCGCCCCGGCGGAATGCGAGACCTTCACGGGCACCTTCGACTTGCCCGAATTCGACGCCAATCCCGACACCTACCGGTTCGCGCGCCCGCTCGACTGGTCCGTCACGGTGTCCAACACCGGTGACGCTCTGGTGGTCGACGGTCACGTGAAGGGCGTGGGTACCACCGCGTGCGCCCGCTGCCTCGACGACTTCGACCTCGACATCGACGGCCGTGTGGAAGGCTACTTCCTGCTTCCCGAAGCCGAAGAGCCCGAAGACCGCGACGAAGACGACTACGAGCGCCTGTCCGAAGACCATGTGATCGACCTCGAACCCTTGCTGCAGGCGGCCATCCTGGTCGACGTGCCGCTCGTGCCCTTGTGCCGCGAAGATTGCAAGGGGCTGTGCCCCGATTGCGGCGCCAACCTCAACCGCGAGACCTGCGACTGCGCCGAAAAGCGCGCGCAGGAGCGCGCGAGCTTCGAAGACGCCGCCAACCCCTTCTCGGTGCTCAAGGGCATCGATTTCGGCGACGGCGGGGAAGGGGCCCCGTCCGATTCGAAGGACGCCTAGCCGCCTTCGGCCTATAGATGCGCCCGGGAGCGTGGCATGCCCGCACCAGGGCATGCGTCTATGAAGTATCGGTGGATACGTCTTGCGCCCTCCGTGCGAGTTCGTTAATATAATTCGTCGCGTGTTCATGTGGAACTTCAGCAAGGGCACGTTCCCTGCTGTACACAAAGGAGATACAAATGGCAGTACCTAAACAAAAGATGGGTCGCATCCGCACCCATAACCGTCGTTCCGCTAACGACAAGATCGCCGCGCCCGCCCGTTCCGTGTGCCCCCAGTGCGGCGAAGTGAAGCTTCCGCACCGTGTGTGCCCGAACTGCGGCTACTACCGCGACCGCGAGGTTATCGAAACCGCGTAGGTGGCTGCCTCCAAGTGAAGCGAATCCCCTGTGCCGCCCGGCGGCCGGGGGATTTTTTTAATGCGGGCGCGCCGCTTCGGCGGATCGGGCCCTCGCTGAAAGGAAACTGACGTGAGTGAAACGGTGACCATTGCCGTCGACGCGATCGGCGGAGACGCCGGCGCGCCGGTCGTGCTGCCGGGCGTCGAAGCGGCCCTGTCCGCCGACGCCGACCTGAAGGTTTTGCTCTGCGGCCCGGCCGACGTGGTCGAGCCCTTCGCGGCTGCGCACGAGCGCTGCGAGGCGGTCGTCTGCACCGAAGAGATCGCGATGGGCGAGCATCCCGCCCAGGCCGTGCGCAAGAAGAAGGACTCCTCGATCGTCGTGGGCTGCCGCAAGGTCAAGGAAGGCGCGGCCGACGGCTTCTTTTCGGCCGGGTCCACCGGCGCCGTCATGAGCGCCGGCACGCTCGTGATCGGTCGCATCCGCGGCGTCAAGCGCCCGGCCCTCTGCACGGTGCTGCCCGCGCCCAAGCAGCAGGTCCTTTTGTGCGACTGCGGCGCCAACGCCGATTGCAAGCCCGAATACCTTTTGCAGTTCGGTCAGATGGCCTCGATCTACGCCGAAAAGGTCATGGGCATCGCCTCGCCCCGCGTGGCCCTGCTCAACATCGGTTCCGAAGAGGCCAAAGGCTCGGCCCTCGCGCAGGAGGCGCACGCCCTGCTCGCCGAGCACCTGCCCAACTTCGCCGGCAACGGGGAAGGCACCGACATCCTGTCGGGCCGCTTCGACGTCTTCGTCGCCGACGGCTTCACCGGCAACGTCTGCCTGAAGACGATCGAGGGCACCGCCGGCGCGCTCATGGGCGCACTGAAAGGCGTTTTCAAGAAGAACGCGCTCACGATGCTCGCTGCGGCCCTGGTCAAGGGCGGCCTTACCGACCTGAAGCAGTCGCTTTCGGCCGATACGGTGGGGGCGGCGCCCCTGCTCGGCGTCAAGGGGGCCTGCACGGTGGGTCACGGCTCTTCCAACGAAACCGCGATCAAGAACGGCGTGCTCACCACGGCCGCGATCGCCCGCGCCCACGTTTCTGATTTAATCGCGCAAGAGGTCCAGCCGAAAAGCGCGTAGAGTACCATATATCCAATTGCACATGTTCAGCCGCCGGCGCCGGGTGCCTCCCGCGCCGGCTCTTGACTCAAAGGAGGGAAGCAGAAGTGGATACGGTCTCACAGGGAGAGCAGCGCGAAAAGCTCGATCGCGCCCAGCAGATATTGGGGTACCGCTTCAAGCAGGAGCGATATCTGCTTTCCGCGATCACCCATCCGTCCGCCGTCGAAGGCAAGCCGGTCAAATACTCCTACGAACGGCTCGAGTTCTTGGGCGACAGCATCTTAGGCGCCGTCGTGGCAGACGCCGCCTTCCACCGGTTCCCCGAAATCGACGAAGGCGGGCTCACCCGCATCAAGGTGGCGCTCGTGTCCGGCGAGACGCTCTCCAAGGTGGCCGATGAGCTCGGCTTCGCCGATTTCATCATCTTCGGCAGCTCCGAGCGGGGCACGGGCCGGCGCGGCCTGCATTCCGCGCTCGAAAACGTCTACGAGGCTGTGGTGGCCGCGCTCTATCTGGACGGCGGCATGGAAACGGTGAAGGAGTTCATCGCCCGCACCCTGCTCGACCACATGGACATCAGCATGGCCAAAGAGCCCGAAAACCCCAAAAGCGTTCTGCAGGAGCGTCTGCAGGAAGACGGCATCACGCCCACCTACAAGCTCATCGAAACCCAGGGGCCGCCGCACGACCGCACCTTCGTCACCCAGGTCTTCGCCGGCGTGAAGGCCCTCGCTCGCGGCGTGGGCCGCACCAAGAAGGAATCGGAAAGCCATGCCGCCCGCACGGCCCTTACCATGCTCTCCAACGAAGACGAGGCGTCGGGCTTGAGCGAAAAGGAGCTCAAGCGCGAGCGCAAGGCCAAGGCCAAGGCTCGCAAGGCCAAAGAGCGCGCGGCCGCCAAGGCTGAAAAGGCCGCTGACAAGGCGGAGCGGGCTGCGGAGCGCGTGCGCCAGGCCGAACAGGCGGAAAGCAAAGCGGCCCAGGGCGCAGAGCGGCGGTAGCGCGTGTATCTGAAGTCTCTCGTCCTGAAGGGGTTCAAATCCTTCGCCGACCGCAGCGTGCTCACCTTCGAGCCGGGCATCACGGCGGTGGTGGGGCCCAACGGGTCGGGCAAATCGAACATTTCCGATTCGGTCCTCTGGGTGCTCGGTGAACGCAACGCCAAGAACCTGCGCGGCCAGTCGATGGAAGACGTGATCTTCGCCGGTTCGAGCGCCCGCAAGCCCGTGAGCGTGGCCGAAGTGGAGCTCGTGCTCGACAATTCCGACGGCACTCTGCCCGTCGACTATTCGGAAGTGTCGATCGGCCGGCGCATGTACCGGTCGGGCGAAAGCGAGTACCTGATCAACGGGGTCGTGGCGCGCCGCATGGACGTGCTCGACATCCTACACGATTCGGGCCTGGGCACGGGCACCCATTCGATCATCTCCCAGGGGCATCTGGCTTCGATCCTGGCCAGCAAGCCCGAAGACCGTCGCGCCCTCATCGAAGAGGCCGCCGGCGTCCTGAAGCACAAGCAACGCAAGGCGAAAAGCGAGCGCAAGCTCGAGCGCATGGACGACCATCTGGCCCGCGTGCGCGACGTCGTGGCCGAAGTCGAGCGCCAGGTGAAGCCCCTCGAGCGCAAAGCCAAGCGCGCCATCGCCTACAAAGAGGTGTCGGCGGAGCTTTCCCAGATCGAGCTCGCCCTCGCCGTCGACGACCTGCGCACCCTGCAGGGCACCTGGGACGGGGTGGTGGAAGCCGAGGGCAAGCTCGTCGCGCAGACCCAACGGCTCCATGCCGCCATCGCCCAGCGCGAGGCCGAATCGGAAGCCCTGCAGAAGAAGCTCCAGGCGGCCACCGAAGCGGCCGGCAAGACATCCGATAGGTACCGCCGCGCCCAGGCCGCCTCCGACAAGCTCGATTCCCAGGCCCTCCTGCTCCACGAGAAGAAGCGGTCCGCCCAAACCTACGTCACCGATTTGGAACTGCGCGTGCAGGCCGACGAGGCGGCCGCCGCCGACCTCGACGCCCGCTGCGCCGAAGCGAAAAAGGCCGCCGACGAAGCCGCCGTTGCCCGCGAGGCGGCCGACAAGCGCTTCGCCGAGGCCCGCGAGCGCACGCGCGATTTGCAGGAGCGCAAGCGCGGCGTGCAGGCGAAGCTCGACGAGGCCACGCGCACCCGTCGCGATGCCCTGGCCCAGCTCGAGGCCGTGCGCGCCAAGCAGGCCCGCACGCGCGAGATCCTGGCGAGCAACCGGGCGCAGGAAAAGCTGATCGGCACCCATGCGGCCGAACTCGAAGAGCGCCTGACTGCAGCGCGGCAGGCGGCCGAAGAGGCCGCGCGAGACGCCGAGGAGGCTTCGGCCGCCGTCGATGCGGCCAAAGAGGCCGATAGCGCGGCTCGCGCCCGCGTGGGCGAAGCCGTGGCCGCCCGCGACCGCGTGCGCGCCGCCGCCGATGCGGCCCGCGAGGCCCGCGGCGCCGCCAAGGCCGAAGTGCGCAGCCTCGAAGCGGCCCGTCGCGCCCGTACGGCCGCCAACCCCCTGCTCGCCGCCACCGTGAAGGCGACGGGGGAGGGCTCCCGCGCCCTGGCCGACGTGATCGAGGCCACGCCCGAGCTTTCGGCCCTCATCGCGCTTCTGCTCGGCCCCGACATGGACGCCCTCATCGTCCCTGCCGCCGACGTCGACGCCCTCGCCGCCGACGCCGCCGCCGAAGGCGCTTCGGGTGCGGTCCTGCTCGTCCCCAGCGACGCGCGGGCCCTGTCCGTGCCCGCGGGCGTGGCGGCCCGCCGCCTGGTCGACGAGATCTCCTATCCCGCCGATGCGGCGGCTGCCGTGGAATCCCTGCTCGGCAACGTGGTCGTCTGCGATACGCTCGCCGAGGCCCGCGCCCTTGCCGCAGGCAACCCGGGCGTGTGCGCCGTCACGGCCCAGGGCGCGATCGCACGCACCACGGGCGCCCTCGAAGTGGTGCGGCCTTCGTCCGACGCAGTCGACGCGATCGCCGAGCACCGCAAGCTCGAAGAAGCCCGCGTCCGCGCGACCCGGGCCGAAGATGCCTTCGCCGAATCGGAGGCCCAGGTCGCCCAAGCCGAAGCCGCCCTTCGCGACGCCCAGGCGGAAAGCCTCGACGCCTCGCAGGCGCTCGCCCAGAAGAAGGGCGACGCCAACGCGGCTCGCTCGCGCGCCCAGAGCACCCAGCAGGCGCGCTCCGCCCTCGAGCGCGAGCAGCGCGCGATCGAATCCCAACGCCAGGCCGCCCGCAAGGCCCTCGAGAAGGCCGAGCCCGACGCCGCCGAGCTCGACGCACGTGAAAAGGAGCTCTCCGACACCGTCGAAGGCGCCAAGGCCGACATCGACGATCTGCGCGAGGCCCTTTCGCCCCTGCGCGCCAAGGTCGACGACGCCCAGAACGCGCTGGCCGAAGCAAAGCTCGCGGCCGCCACGGCCAAGGAGCGCACCGACTACACGAGCCGCATGCTCATCACGCGCGAGCAGGACGTGCGCGCCTCGCGCGATTCCCGCGCCAAGGCCAAGGCCAACATAGCCCGCAAGAAGGCCGCCGCCGGGCGCATCGACCCGCTCATCGCGGTCTTCGAGCGACTGGCCGCCTCGGCCCATCGTCGCACCGAGCTCTTGGAAACCCAGTCGGCGCAATCCCAGGCGGCCTCCGCCGACCTGCACGAGCAGATCAACGCCGCCCGGTCGCGTACGCGCGAGACCCACGAGGCCTTCGATACCGCCAACGGCCAGCTGGCCAACGTCCGCGTAGAGAAGGGCCGACTCGAAATGCAGGTGCAGGCGGCCGTGAAGGCGATCACCGAAGATTGCGACACGCCGGTCGAGGTCGCCCAGGACCTGCCCCGGCTCGAGGACCGCGCCGCCGTGCAGGACCAGGCCGACAAGCTCCGCCGCCGCATCAAGAACATGGGGACGATCAACCCCGACGCGGCCGAAGAGTACAGCGAGCTCAAGGCCCGCTACGACTATCTGCAGGCCCAGCTCGACGACATGGTGGCGGCCCGCCGGTCGCTCTCGAAGATCGTCCACGTGATCGACGCGCGCATGAAAGATGATTTCGTGCATACGTTCGACGAGGTCAACCAAAACTTCCAGACCATCTTCGGCGTCCTGTTCCCCGGGGGCACCGGCAGTCTCGAGCTCGTCGATCCCACCGACCCCGAAAACACCGGCATCGAGGTCAACGCCCAGCCGCGCGGCAAGCGCGTCCTGAAGATGTCCCTGCTTTCGGGCGGCGAGAAGTCGCTCGTGGCGCTCGCCCTGCTCTTCGCCGTCTACAAGACGCGGTCGACCCCCTTCTACATCCTCGACGAGATCGAGGCCGCTCTCGACGACACCAACCTGCGCCGCCTGCTCGCCTATCTCGATTCGATTCGCGACAACACGCAGTTCATCATGATCACCCACCAGCGCCGCACGATGGAGATGGCCGACGTCCTGTACGGCATCTCGATGCAATCCGACGGCGTGACCAAGGTAATGAGCCAGCGCTTAGATCAGGCGCTGCGCCATGCGGAAGGATAACCAATGTTCGAACGAGTAAAGGCGGGCATGTCCCGCACGCGCACGCGCTTTACCGAGCGCATGAACATGCTGCTCGACCGCGGCCCCGACGTCGACGACGACTTCTGGGACGGCCTCGAGGAAGCCCTGATCCTGGCGGACGTGGGCGCGCCCGCCGCGATGCACATCGTGGAAACCATGCGCGAGGAAGCGACCCGCAAGGCCCTGCCAGACGCCTATGCGGTCATGGACGCCCTGGCCGACCAGATCGCTAGCGAATTCACCACCGAAGAGATCAACCTCTTCGACGAGAACCCTGTTCTCGTGCTCTTCGTGGGCATCAACGGGGCGGGCAAGACCACCACGGTGGGCAAGATCGCCTACGAGCAGCACGCCAAGGGTCGCAACGTCCTGCTGGGCAGCGCCGACACCTTCCGCGCCGCCGCGATCGAGCAGCTCGAGGAATGGGGCCGCCGCGCCGACGTGGAAATCGTCGAGCGCGAGCGCGGGGCCGACCCGGCGAGCGTGTGCTACGACGCGATCGAGCGCGCCGAGGCCAAGGGGTCCGATCTGGTCCTCATCGACACGGCCGGTCGCCTGCACACCTCCGACGACCTCATGCGCGAGCTGCAAAAGGTCGTCACCGTCGTGCGCAAGCGCTCGAAGATGCCGGTGAAGACCGTTCTCGTCATCGACGCGACCACCGGCCAGAACGGCCTGTCGCAGGCGCGCAAGTTCGACGAGGCGCTCGATCTTGACGGCCTGATCGTCACCAAGCTCGACGGCACGGCCAAGGGCGGCATCGCGCTGGCGGTTTCGCACGAGCTGGGCCTGCCGATCGCCAAGATCGGCGTGGGGGAGCACCTGGAGGACCTGCAGGACTTCGATGCCCGCGACTTCGCCGCCGCCCTGATCGGGGCCGAGCCCGAAGGCGACGAGGAAGAGGACGAGGCCGAAGCGCCCGCAGTGGAAAAGGCCGCCGAAGAGGCGCCCGCGCCGGAAGAGCCCGAAACGGCGCCCGCGGAGCCCGAACCTGCGCCCGAGCCCCCAGCTGCCCCCGAAGCGGAGCCGGCGGCGCCCGCCGAGCCCGAAGCGGAAGCGCCTTCCGAAGCCGAGCCCGCGGCGCCCGCGCCGGAAGAGCCCGCCGAGGCCGAAGCGCCCGCTGGGGACGAAGCACCCGCTGACGAGGCAACCGAAGAAGAGCCCCAGAAGAAGGGCCGCATCCGCCGCCTGTTCAAGTGGCGCGGAAGGAAGGAATAAGCATGCTCGACAATCTTTCCGATCGACTTCAGAACATCTTCGGCGGCCTGCGTAGCAAGGGCAAGCTCACCGAAGACGACATCAACGCCGCCATGCGCGAGATCCGCATGGCCCTGCTCGAAGCCGACGTCAACTACAAGGTCGTCAAAGACTTCACCAAGCGCACCAAGGAGCGCTGCCTGACCGCCGACGTGCTCGATTCCCTCACGCCGGCCCAGAACGTCGTGAAGGTCGTGCTCGACGAGCTCACCCACCTTTTGGGCGACACCGATTCCAAGCTCGTCCTGTCGAGCCGCATGCCTAACGTGATCATGCTCGTGGGCCTGCAGGGCGCCGGCAAGACGACCGCGGCCGCCAAGCTCGCCTACCTGCTGAAGAGCAAGGACCATTCGCCCCTGCTCGTGGCCTGCGACGTCTACCGTCCCGCCGCGGCCGACCAGCTCGAAACGCTCGGCAACGAGATCGGCGTGCGCGTGTACCGTAGCGATTCCAAAGACCCGGTGGCCATCGCCAAGGCGGGCGTGCAGGACGCCATCGACCACCTGCGCGACGTGGTGATCATCGACACCGCCGGCCGCCTGCACGTCGACGACGCGATGATGGACGAAGCGGCTGACATCAAGGCCGCCGTGAAACCCGACCAGGTTCTCATGGTCGTCGACGCGATGACCGGTCAGGACGTGGTCAACGTGGCTGCGGCCTTCGCCGAAAAGGTCGATTTCGACGGCGTGATCATGTCGAAGATGGACGGCGACGCCCGCGGCGGCGGCGCACTCTCGATCCGCGAGGTCACCGGCAAGCCCATCAAGTTCATCTCCTCGGGCGAAAAGCCCGATTCGCTCGAAGAGTTCCATCCCGAGCGCATGGCCAAGCGCATTCTGGGCATGGGCGACGTGGTGAGCCTGATCGAGACGGCTTCCAAACTCCAGGAAGAGAAGCTCGAAGAAGAGCAGACCGAGCGCATGCTCAAGGCCCAGCTCAACTTGAACGACTTCCTGGAAATGAACAAGCGCGTGCACAAGATCGGCGGCGTGCAAAAGCTCGTCGCGGCCCTGCCCGGCGGCGACAAGGCGCTCGCCCAGGGCCAGGTCGACACGTCGGCCCTCGACCGCATGGAGGTCATCATCCATTCGATGACCGCCGAAGAGCGCGTTCATCCCGAAGTGCTCAACGGCAGCCGCCGCGCCCGCATCGCCCGCGGCGCCGGCGTCACGGTCACCGACGTCAACCAGCTCATCAAGAAGTTCAACGAGACCAAGAAGATGCTCAAGCAGGTCATGCCCGCCATCGATGGCGGCAACGGGGGCGGCAAGAAGCGCGGCAAGAAGCGCAAGCGCCGCCGCAACCTGCCCGGCATGCAGGGCATGAGCATGGCCGACATGAAGAAGCTCCAGCAGATGCTCGACGACCAGAAGTAGCACGCATGACAGGGGGACGGAGGTTGTTGTCACGCGACGACCGGAAATAGGCATTCCTTGAAGGTCGCCCGGCGCCGCGCATGCGTCGGGCGACCTGCGCGATACTGGGCACCTATTCAGCCTTCGGCCTATTGTGAGCGTTTCGCGCGAGCGCTTGCGTTCATATGCTCTTGGCATTACACTTTTAAATCGCTGTTTTTAAGGGAGTTCGGCTTCCTGGTATATTGGATTAAAGGAGTTCACCTCTATGGCAACCAAGATTCGCCTCGCCCGCCATGGCGCTAAAAAGGCACCGTACTACCGCGTCGTCGTCATCGACGAGCGCGCTGCTCGTAACAGCAAGCCCATCGACGAAGTCGGCCGCTACAATCCCTGCGTCGAGCCCTCTATGGTGAACCTCGACCTGGCCAAGATCGACGAGTGGCTGTCCAAGGGCGCTCAGCCCAGCGACACGGTCCGTCGCCTTATCGAGCAGGCCCGTAAGGAAGCTTAAGCGAATGCCCGAATCCACGCTGGATATCGCCGGCTTGGTCCGCACGCTTGTCGAGCCGATCATCGAGCACGAAGAAGACCTCGACGTCGTTCAGTCTGAAAACGAAGACGGCGACATCCTCGTCGAGGTGCGCGTCAACGATGAGGACACGGGCAAGGTCATCGGCCGCCAGGGCCGCGTGATCAAGGCCATCCGCACGCTCGCCCGTGCGTCGGCCACGCGCGAAAACGTTCATGTCGACGTCGAGATCGTTGAGTAACATGAGCGATTGGGCCCGGGTCGCGCGTATCGCAAAAACCAGGAACCTTGAAGGGAGCCTCGTTCTGCAAGCTGTAGACGGGCTCCCTTTTCTGCTGTCCCCGCATATGGATGTGCGGTTCGTCCCGCCCACGCTGCGCGGCCCCTTCGGCGGCGCGGTCGATGCGGTGCGCGAATTCCGCGAAGGCTCGTTCGAAGTTTCCTTCGACACCGTGCATGACGTGCGGACGGCCGAAAAGCTCGTAGGGTCCTACTGCCTGGTGCGCAAGGACGACCTGCCCGATATCGACCGCCTGGAAGAACCGGCCACGCTCGTGGGCTGGCAGGTGGTCGACGATGCCTGGGGCGATCTGGGCACGGTGGCAGGCGTAGACGAAGGCTCCCTTCAGGCGCGCCTGGTGGTGCACGGGGAGGCGGGAGAGGTCCTCATCCCCGTGGTCGACGCCTTCGTTTCCGATTTCGACGAAGACGCGCGCACGATCTTCGTCCATATCCCGCAGGGCCTGCTCGACCTGGCCCGGGACAACGCGCGCGAAGCGGGGGCGTAGCGTGCGCATCGAAACCCTTTCCACCTTCCCCGACATGTATGCGTCGGTCATGGGCGCTTCGATGATGCGCATCGCCCAAGACAAGGGCGCGCTCGATTTCTGCGCCTACGACCTGCGCGATTGGACGCACGACCGTCATCGCACGACCGACGACGAACCCTATGGCGGCGGCCAGGGGCTCGTGATGAAGTGCGCGCCCATCTTCGAGGCCTACGACGATATCGCCGCCCGCTATCCCGAACGCCCGCATACGATCTTCCTCACGCCCACCGGCACCCCCTTCACCGAAGCGAGCGCCCAGCGCCTCGCCCGCGAAGACCGCCTGCTCTTCATCTGCGGTCACTACGAGGGCATCGACGAGCGCGCCTACGCGCTTGCCGACAGCTGCTTTTCGATCGGCGACTACGTCCTCACGAGCGGCGAGCTCGCGAGCATGGTGATCATCGACGCCGTCGTGCGCCTTTTGCCCGGCGTGTTGGGCGACGACGCGAGCGCCGTCGACGAAAGCTTCCACGACAACCTGCTCGAGTACCCCCAGTACACGCGCCCGGCCGAATTCCGCGGCATGTCCGTGCCCGACGTGCTGCGCTCTGGCGACCACGCCAAGGTCGACCGCTGGCGCCGCGAGCAGAGCCTGGCCCGCACCGCCTCCCGCCGCCCCGACTTGCTCGACGAGGCGACCCTTTCGCCCGCCGACCGCGCGTTTCTAGAATCTTTACGCGCCCCCGGCGACCCCCGCGCCTAAAGCGGTATCATGGGCGTTTGTGCGGGGAGGACCGCACGTCGTCGCTTACGAAAGGCAACCAATGGCACAACAGCACCAAGAGACGCGCTCGCATGGCTTTCTGCGCCTTGTGCTCATGGTCGTCGTGGTGCTCGCCTGCGTGTGGGGCCTGCGGACCTTCGTGATCGCCCCCTACGAGATTCCCTCGGGGTCGATGGAGACCACGATCATGACGGGCGACCGCATCTTCTCGGAGAAGATCACCTACTACACGCGCGACGTTCAAGCCGGCGACATCGTCACCTTCGACGACCCGGTGAACCCGGGCCGCACCCTTATCAAGCGCGTGATCGCCACGGGCGGCCAAACGGTCGATTTGCGCGACGGCGTGGTCTACGTCGACGACACCCCGCTTGCCGAACCCTATACCCACGGCCTGCCGAGCTACCCGCTCTCGTCGACCGCGGTCGAGGTGAGCTTCCCCTACACGGTGCCCGATGGCTGCATCTGGGTGATGGGGGACAACCGCACCAATTCGGCCGACTCGCGGTCCTTCGGGGCGGTGCCCGTATCGAACGTGACAGGCAAGGCGGTCGCGATCTACTGGCCCCTGAACCGCATCGGCGGTTTGTCATAGGCAATGCGCGGGCCCGCACGGCCCGCTGTTCGTTTTCGATGGGCGCGCGATCAGCGCGCCCCGTTCAAGGAGGAGCATTGGAAGGCATGCAAGCTGCCCCCGGAACGCAGGGCCAGGTGCCCAGCTTCCAGGACATCATCATGAACCTGCAGCATTTCTGGGCCTCGCAGGGCTGCGTCGTTCTGCAGCCCTACGATAACGCGGTCGGCGCGGGCACCAACCATCCGGCCACGACGCTGCGCAGCTTGGGGCCGGGCACCTGGCGCACGGCCTACGTGCAGGGCTGCCGCCGTCCCACCGACGGCCGTTACGGCGAGAACCCCAACCGCCTGCAGTACTACTACCAGTTCCAGGTGCTCATGAAGCCCTCGCCCGACAACATCCAGGACCTCTACCTCGATAGCCTGCGCGCCATCGGCATCGAGCCCAACGAGCACGACGTTCGCTTCGTCGAAGACGACTGGGAAAGCCCCACGCTCGGCGCCTGGGGCCTGGGCTGGGAAGTCTGGCTCAACGGCATGGAAGTCACCCAGTTCACCTACTTCCAGCAGGTGGGCGGCTTCGAGTGCAGCCCCGTGCCGGTGGAAGTGGCCTACGGCCTCGAACGCCTTACCATGTACATCCAGGGCGTCGACAGCGTCTACGACATCATCTGGGCCCGCGGCGACGACGGCGTGGAATTCACCTACGGCGACGTCTATCTGGAAAACGAGCGCGAGTTCTCTACCTACAACTTCGAAATCGCCGACACCGATTTCCTCTTCAAGGCCTTCGACAAGTTCGAAGATGAGGCCAAGGCCTGTCTCGACGCGAACCTTGCCCTGCCCGCCTACGACTGGGTGCTCAAGTGCAACCACGCCTTCAACCTGCTCGACGCGCGCGGCGTGATCTCGGCCACCGAGCGCATGGCCTACATCCTGCGCGTGCGCTCGCTGGTGAAGAGCTGCTGCGCCACCTACATGGAACACGTGGTGGGCATCGAGCCCGCCGCCGACGAAGCGGAAGGGGAGTAGCATGGCTCGCACGCATACGCTCGCATTCGAAATCGGCGTCGAGGAGATTCCCGCGTTCGATCTGCATTCCGCAACCAAGCAGCTGCGCCAGATGGTGCCGGCCGCCTTCGATGAGGCCCGCATCCCCTACGAGTCGATCGAGGTGCTCTCGAGCCCACGTCGCCTGATCGTGATGGGCCAGGGCGTGGCCGACGAAACGCCCGCGCTCGAAGAGGAGTACCGGGGGCCTGCCGCCAAGGTGGCCTTCGATGCCGACGGCAACCCCACCAAGGCCGCGATCGGCTTCGCCCGCGGCAAAGGACTCACCGTCGACGACTTGGAACGCCGCGAGGTGAAAGGCGTCGACTACGTCTTCGCCAAGAAGAGCATCCCCGCCCAGCCGGTCGCCGACCTGCTGCCCGCGATCCTCACGCAGTTCATCGTCGATTTGAAGTGGCCGCGCAGCCAGCGCTGGGCAACGTACCGCGACTACTTCGTGCGCCCTGTGCGCTGGATCGTCGCGATGCTCGACGAAGCGGTGCTGCCCGTGACCTTCGCCGGCGCCGTGTCGGGCAACGAGACCTGGGGCCATCGCGTGCTCGCGCCGGGCGCCCATACGGTCGACACCGCCGCCCACCTGCTCGACGTCGTGCGCGCCGCCTACGTGGTGCCCAGCGAAGAGGAGCGCGAGTCCATCATCCGCGCCGGCGTGGCGAAGATCGAAGAAGAGACCGGCTTCACGGCCGAGCTGCCGGCGAAGACCCTGCTCGAAGTGGTGAACCTTTCCGAATACCCCACGCCCCTGTGCGGCACGTTCGACGAAGAGTTCCTGCAGGTGCCCGAAGAAATCATCGTCGACGCGATGCTCATGCACCAGCGCTACTTCCCGCTTTACAATGCCGACCACAAGCTCACCAACCGCTTCATCATCGTGAGCAACGGCGACCCGGCCTGCTCCGACACCATTCGCGACGGCAACGAGCGCGTCGTGCGCGCCCGCTTGGACGACGCCAAGTTCTTCTACGAAGAGGACCTGAAGAAGCCGCTTGAAGCCTACGTCGAAAAGCTCGACACGGTCGTGTTCCAGGAATCCTTGGGCACCGTGCGCGACAAGACCGCCCGTCTGGTGAAGCTCGCCGACCACCTGGGTCGCGACGCCGGGCTTTCCGAAGCGGACGCCGCCGACCTGTCGCGCGCCTGCTACCTGTGCAAGGCCGACCTGGTGACCAACGCCGTAATCGAGTTCACGAGCGTCCAGGGCGTGATGGGCAGCTACTACGCCAAGGCCGCCGGCGAGACCGACCAGGTGGCCCAGGCCATCGGCCAGCACTACCAGCCGCGCTTCGCCGGCGAAGCTGCGCCCGACACCCTGGTGGGCAAGCTCACCGCCTTTGCCGACAAGCTCGACACGGTGTGCGGCCTGTTCAGCGTGGGGCAGGGGCCCACGGGCTCGAGCGACCCCTTCGCTTTGCGCCGCAGCGCGATCGGCATCGTCAACATGCTCGACGAGGGCCTGCCCGTGTCGTTGGGCGCCGCAATCGACGTGGCCCTTGCGGCCTTGGCCGACCAGGGCGTCGCCTTCGACAGCGCGGCCGTGCGCGCCGAGGTCGTCGATTTCTTCATCACCCGCACCAAGGTGATCCTGCGCGACGCCGGGGCGACCGCCGACGCGATCGACGCCGTGCTCGCCGCGGGCGTCGACGAGCCGGCCGTGGTCTGCGCTCGCACGCGCGCGCTTGAAGCCGCTCGCGCCCAGATGCCCGACGTCATGGTCGATTTGGCCACGGCCTACGCGCGCGCCAACAACCTGCGCGACGCCAAGCTCGGCGAGGACACCGACGCGGTCCTGTTCGGCGCCGAGGAGAAGGCGCTCTCCGAAGCCATCGACGTGGCGGCCGCCCGCGTGCCGCAGGCGCTCGAAGTGGGCGACTACGCCGCGGCCCTCACCCAGCTGGCCGAGCTGCGCGGCCCGATCGACGCCTTCTTCGACGCCGTCATGATCATGGACGAGGACCAGAAGCTGCGCGAGAACCGCCTGCGTCTGCTCAATCGCTTCGTGGCGGTCTTCCGCGACGTGGCCGACTTCGGAAAGCTCGCGCCTGCCAAGGCGAAGGGCAAGAAGAAGAACAAGTAGCCGTTCGCGCGTTCTGCTTTCGTCAGGGCCGGCAGCCAAGCTGCCGGCCCTTTTTGTAGGGGATGGCGCGCGCACGGAACGCTGGCCCGATAACGCGCCTTTCGCACTCAGAAGCCCCCGATTCCGCCGATTCTTCCGAGAAAGGTGCGTTACCGAAATCCGTAACGCGCCCTTCTCGCCTTCCATGCGGGAATATCGACTTTTCCATTGCGAAAGGCGCGTTAACGGCGGACGCCACGGCCCCGTCCCTCTTTCAGCCGTCCCGCTTTCTTGCCAGTCCGCCCGCGGCAACGACCTGCGGGGTATCATGGTGGGGACGTCAGAGAAGAGAGAGGAAGAGTATGGACGCGCTCACCCTACGCGAGAACGATACCTCGATCCCCACGATCCACGTGATCAGCGATTCGATGGGGGCCACGGCGTCGGCGATCGCCCGCGCGGCCGCGAGCCAGTTCGGCGAGGCCGACCCCAACATCGAGCTGCTCTCCAACGTGCGGAATTTCCAAATGGTCGAGAAATTCCTGCTCGAACAGCTCGAAACCCATGAAATGGTCTTCGGCGACCCCCGCATCGTCGTCTTTTACACGATCATCGACGACGATATCAAAACCCGGCTTCACGATTTTCTGGTAGAGCATCCTATGATCTACGCGGTCGACCTGCTCACCAAGGCGGTCGACGCCATCGCGCAGGTGTCGGGCATGATCCCCATGGACGTGCCGGGCGAACAGCACATCGTCAACGAGCGCTACTTCCACCGCATCGAGGCTATGGAATGGACGATCGCCCACGACGACGGCCGCAACCCGCAGGACCTTCCCAAGTCCGACATCGTCCTGCTCGGCGTGTCCCGCTGCGGCAAAACGCCCACCTCGATCTACCTCGCTCAGGAGGGCTATCGGGTGTCGAACGTGCCGCTTGACCCGCAATCCGCACCGCCTAAAGAAATCTTCCAAGTCGACACAACCCGCCTTTTCGGCCTCATGACGACCGTCGACGTCCTCCGCCCAATTCGCAAACGGCGCCTGGGAAACGCGATCGGAGTGGCCTCCGACTACGCCGATCCCGAAAAAATCGAGGAAGACCTGGAGAAATCCCGCGCCCTCATGCGCAAGCTTGGCTGCATAGTAGTGCACACCGAGAACCGAGCCGTTGAAGAAACGGCCCAGCAGATCTTGCGTTATTATGAAATGGCTCACCCACGAAAGGCCTCATCCGGCCGTCGTGGATAAATCTTTACCCAAAGATTTTGAACAAAGTCGCGAATAAGGAGTAACAGTGACTGAAGAAGTGAAGCGCGTGTTCGCATTCGGCAAGGATGCGAATGGCAACAACGTGACGGAGGGCAACACCAACATGAAGCCCGTCCTGGGCGGCAAGGGTGCGAACCTGGCCGAAATGGCCAACATCGGCCTTCCGGTCCCTCCGGGATTCACCATTTCCTGCCAGACCTGCATGGAATACGCGAATGCCGGCAACGTGTGGCCCGAAGGCGTGCTCGACACCATCCACGAATACCGTGAAGATCTGGAACAGCGCGTCGGCAAGAAGATCGGCGACCCCAAGGACCCGCTGCTCGTTTCCGTGCGTTCCGGCGCCCCCATTTCAATGCCGGGCATGATGGACACGGTCCTCAACCTCGGCCTGAACGACGATTCCATCCACGGGCTCATCGCGCAAACGCAGAACCCCCGTTTCGGCTGGGACTCCTACCGTCGATTCATCCAGATGTTCTCGAACGTGGTCATGGGCCTCGACGGCGATCTGTTCGAAAACGCCATCAACGTCAAGAAGGCCCAGCGCGGCGTGAAGGACGACACCGACCTCACCGCCCAGGACCTGCAGGAGCTCGTCGAAGAGTTCAAGCGCATCTTCTCTGAAAACGTCGACCCCGAACAGTACCCCGACCTCGCCCGCGAAGGCGTGGCCGTCTTCCCGCAGGACCCGATGATCCAGCTCAAGCTGGCCATCGAGGCCGTGTTCGGCAGCTGGGACAACCCCCGCGCCGTCCTCTACCGCAAGCGCAACAAGATCGACGACAACATGGGCACGGCCGTCAACGTCCAGACCATGGTCTTCGGCAACATGGGCGACACGTCGGCCACCGGCGTCGCCTTCACCCGCAACCCCGCCAACGGCGACAAGGAATTCTACGGCGACTACCTGGTCAACGCCCAGGGCGAAGACGTCGTGGCGGGCATCCGCAACACGAGCCCCATCGCCGACCTCAAGCACACCCCCGGCCTGGAAGAGGCCGGCAAGGAACTCGAAGAGGTCTTCGTAATCCTGGAAAACCACTTCCATGACATGATGGACATCGAGTTCACGATCATGCAGGGCAAGCTCTACATGCTGCAGACCCGCGTGGGCAAGCGCACCGCCCAGGCCGCGCTCCACATCGCGATCGACATGGAAAAGGAAGGCCTCATCGACAAGAAGACGGCCGTCCAGCGCGTCGAGCCCGAACAGCTCGACCAGCTCCTGCATCCGCAGTTCGACAAGAACGCCAGCTACGACGTGCTCTGCAAGGGTCTCAACGCCTCCCCGGGCGCCGCGGTGGGCGAAGTCGTGTTCTCTTCCGAAGCCGCCGTCAAGGCCGCTGAAGAAGGCCGCAAGACCGTGCTCGTGCGCTGGGAGACCACGCCCGACGACCTTGCTGGCATGATCGCCGCCGAAGGCATCCTTACCAGCCATGGCGGCAAGACGAGCCACGCGGCCGTTATCGCCCGCGGCATGGGCGCGCCCTGCGTCTGCGGCGCCGACGCCTTGCACATCGATGCCGACAAGAAGGAAGTCATCGTGGCCGGCACCGACGTTGTGCTCCACGAAGGCGACATGATCTCGCTCGACGGCTCCACCGGCGACGTGGTCCTCGGTGCCGTCGACCTGGTCCTGCCCGAGCTTACCGGCGACCTCGATACTATTCTGTCCTGGGCCGACGACATCCGCGAGCTCGGCGTGCGCGCCAACGCCGACAACCCCGAAGACGCGCAGCTCGCGCGCGACTTCGGCGCTGAAGGCATCGGCCTGTGCCGTACCGAGCACATGTTCCTGGGCGACCGCAAGCAGATCATTCAGAAGTTCATCCTGAACGACGACGAGGAAATCCGCGCCGACTGCGTGGCCCAGCTGGGCGAACTGCAGAAGGGCGACTTCCTGGGCATGTTCAAGGCCATGGACGGCCTGCCCGTCATCGTCCGCCTGCTCGACCCGCCGCTGCACGAGTTCTTGGAAAGCCCCCGTACGCTCGATGTGGAAATCGCCCACATGGAAGAGCAGGGCGCCCCGGCCGACGAGATCGCCGCTAAGCGTCACCTCATGGAACAGGTCGACTCCTGGTCCGAAGCCAACCCCATGCTCGGCCTGCGCGGCTGCCGCCTGTCGATCGTGTTCCCGCAGCTTCCCAAGATGCAGGTGCGCGCCATCGCCGGTGCCGCTGCCGAATTGAAGAAGCAGGGTCTCAACCCCCAGCCGGAAATCATGATCCCGCTGGTCGCCTTCGAAAGCGAAATCGAAACCCTGCGCGCCACGGCCGAAGAAGTCGTCGCCGAAGTGGCCAAGGAAGAGGGCGTCGAGCTCAACATCAAGATTGGCACCATGATCGAGCTGCCGCGTGCCGCTGTGATCGCCGATAAGATCGCCCAGCATGCCGACTTCTTCTCCTTCGGCACCAACGACCTCACGCAGACCACCCTGGGCTTCTCGCGCGACGACGCCGAAGCCAAGTTCCTGCCGGCCTACCTTGAGCAGCACCTGCTCAAGCGCAACCCGTTCGCGACCGTCGACGACGGCGTGGCCGAACTGGTGAAGATGGGCTGCGAGAAGGGCAAGGCCGCCAACCCCGAGCTGGTGTGCGGCGTCTGTGGCGAGCATGGTGGCGACCCCGAGTCCATCATGAAGTTCGCCAAGATCGGCCCCGACTACGTGAGCTGCTCGCCTTACCGCGTGCCGCTGGCTCGTCTGGCCGCCGCTCAGGCGGCGCTTGCCAAATAGCCGCTCGTCTCAGCGCAGAGGAAAAGGGCCGCAAGCTTCGCGCTTGCGGCCCTTTCTGTATCGACGGGGAAGTGGTGCGGGCGGACGCTGTGGCCTGCCGGCGGTGCGGACGAGCGGCTGCGGCGGGGCCTGCCTGCGAACAGGCGGCCGGAGCGCTGCGCCGGGGCGTCGCTCGCCGGCGGGAGCGTCCGCTGCGCGTGAGCGCCTCTTACGCGGCGAGCGCGCTGCCGAGCTCCTTGCAAGCGGTTTCGGCTTCATCGTCGGGGTAGTCGCGGGAGATCGCGGTGCCCACAACGTTAAGGCCCGCATCGTGGGCGCGGCTCTCCCAGTTTTCCATCCATTCGCCATCGTTCCAGTCGAACGAGCCGAACAGGGCCACGGGCGTTTCGCCGAGCACGGCTTCGCAAGCCTCGTAAACCGGCTCGAATTCCAGCTCTTCGAGCTCTTCGTTGCCCATGGCCGGGCAGCCGAAGGCCACCGCGTCGAATGCGGCTATCTGTGATTCGTCGAAGTCGGCTACCGGAAAGACTTCGACTTCGGCGCCGGCGTCGCGCGCCCCTTGGGCCACCAGGTCGGCCATGGCTTCGGTGTTGCCCGTGCCGCTCCAGAACACTACCGCTACATGCTTCATCGTTCGATCCTTTCGTCGGGCTCCCTGCGTATGATTCGCGCGCTGGGAGCGCATCTCTCATCAGTTAGAGCAGCCTAATTATAGGTGCGTCTCCTGTCAATCGGGAATTCCCTCGCCTCGTCTTCGGCAGACCCGCTGGTTTGCAGCACATCCGTACAGATTTTTTCCGAATGTCTGATATTCTGTTAAGAATATGTAAACCAATCGATTGGGGACAAATGGAAGAGCTCATCGCCCTAACCGGCGACATCGATACCTTCATGTACACCTACATCCTGATCGCCTTGCTGGTGATTTCGGGCGTGCTGTTTACCGTGCGCACGCGCGGGGTGCAGGTGCGCCTGTTCAAGGACATGGTGAAATCGGTTACCGAACAGAAGTACAACGAGGGGAAGAGCACCGCTTCTTCCTTCCAGGCGCTCATGATTTCGACGGCGAGCCGCGTGGGCACCGGCAACATCGCCGGCGTGTCGACTGCCATCGCGGCCGGCGGCCCGGGCGCCCTGTTCTGGATGTGGGCCATGGCCACGGTGGGCGCGGCATCGGCGTTCGTGGAATCCACCCTCGCGCAAATCTGGAAGGTCAAGAACCCCGACGGCAGCTTCCGCGGCGGCCCGGCCTACTATATTCAACAGGGCCTGGGCAAGCGGGGCCTGGGCGTGGTGTTCGCGGTCACGCTCATCCTTTGCTTCGCCTTCGGCTTCAACGCCCTGCAGGCCTACAACGCCTCCTCGACGCTCGAAGTCTACATGCCCGACTACTTCAACAGCCAGGCGGTCGTGGGCGTGGCCCTGCTCTTCGCGGCCTTCATGGCCATGTGCGTCTTCGGCGGCGGGAGCCGCATCAGCTTCCTCACGTCGATCATCGTGCCGGTGATGGCGGGGTCGTATCTGATCATCGCCCTCTTCATCACCTTCACCCACGCCAACCTTCTGCCCGACGCCTTCGCGATGATCTTCACGAGCGCCTTCGATTTCCGGTCGTTCGCGGGCGGGTTTGCCGGTTCGGTGGTGTCCTGGGGCATCAAGCGCGGCCTCTATTCCAACGAAGCCGGCATGGGCTCGGCACCCAATGCCGCGGCCGCCGCTTCGGTGTCGCACCCGGTCAAGCAGGGCCTGGTGCAGACCCTTTCGGTCTTCATCGACACCATGATCATCTGCACCTGCACGGGCATGATGATCATGGTCTTCTACGTGGGCTCGGGGCTCGAGACCGTCACCGACCCGGTCACCAGCATCACGTCTTTCGTGAACCCGCAGACGGGCGCCCTCCTCACCGGCATGCCGCTCGTGCAAGAGGCCCTGCGGTTCTCGCTGGGCGATTTCGGCGTGAACTTCATCACCTTCTCGATCTTCCTCTTCGCCCTGTCGAGCCTGATCGGCAACTACTATTACGCCGAATCGAACATCCGCTTCATCAAGAACGACAAGTGGGTCATCTTCGTCTTCCGCATCTTCTGCGTGATCGTGGTCTTCTGGGGCGCGCAGGCCGGTTTCGACCTGGTGTGGAACTGCGCCGACATCTTCATGGGCTTCCAGGCTTTCGTGAACCTGCTCGCCCTGTTCGCGCTGGGCGGTTGGGCCGTGAAGGCGCTCAAGGATTACGAGGAGCAGCGGGCCCAGGGGAAGAACCCCGTGTTCCTGAGCTCGTCGATTCCGGGGCTGCCGGCCACCGAATGCTGGCATGAAACGGCCGAAGAGCTGGCGGCCGACGGGTCTCGCGGGTCGCTGGCCGAAGACGCCAAGCTCTCGCACCAGGTCGACGAGATGCTCAACGACGACTAGGCGGCGGGTTCGCGCGTGGTGCCTGCGTGTAGCGCAACCGCCCTGCGCGCAGGCCCGGCGCCTCCCGTGCGCGATTGCGAGCGAGCCTCTGCGTCGGTCGCGTGCGGTGTGCGTCCCTCTTGCGACGTGCGCGGCTTTTGCGGCGGCCTTGCGCCTGGCGCCCCGGCGTCGTACAATTGTTCGGCACTTTGAAAAGGTGGGGCCTTTCGGCTCCCTGTGCGCGGCGGCACGCCGCATGAACGGGGGCGACTGGTTTCGACATGGTAGGTTTGAACCGAGGAGCAGGTCGTGGTCTCCTCGCCACGTAAAACAGGGGTACCGTCAATTTAATTGGCAAAAAGATTTCTTTCGTGCGTCCTGCTCAGCAGTACGCACTCGCCGCTTAATTTAAAGCTGGCGCGCCAACGCAGAGTTCACTTTCCGGCTTTGCTGCGGTGTCATTTCAGGAAGGTGCTCCCAAGCACGTAATCGGTATGGCTTGGGCTAAGACGGAACCGGTTGGGCTGCGCGCCGCACGGCGACGGGTACCGCGCAGTCGAGATCTTTCCGCCGCATAAGCTTGTAGAGCCTGGGGGATTGCTTAGTATGGACCGGAGTTCGATTCTCCGCGCCTCCACCATAAGAAAATAGGGCGAGCGCTCGTTTGAGTGCTCGCCCTTTTTCGTTTTTACGCCATATTCCCGAAAGTTCCCGCTATCGAGGTTGCCAGGGTGGGACGGAAATGCTCATTTTGTCCTGTTTTCTATGCAGTGAACAGATGTGAAGAGCAACATCTATCCGCAACTGTGTCATTTTGGGGTGCAAATATGCATAGAAGTTACAACAGATGGCGTATATACTTTCCCACTTGTGCGCGTGTGCAGGCCGGTATGAGAAGGGGACTGGGAAGATGCCGGCTCCCAGGCATGCGCAGCAAGAGGAAAGGATGGTGCTATGAGCGAGGACCAATCTCGACTCGAGCCAACCCGACGCGGCTTCTTGAAGGCCGCCGGCGTGGCGGCACTGAGCGCCGCTGCGGCAACGGGCGCCTTCGGGCTCACCGGCTGCGGCAAGGCCGAAGCCAAGGAAGAGGCTCTTGTCGCCAACAACGCCGGCGTGGGCAAGTTCAGCGAGAGCGTCTACACCGACGTGTTCCCGTTCGAAACGCGCGGCATTCCCGTGCTGAAGAAGGAAACGGGCGTGCTCCGTCGCGGCAACGTCGCCTACGTGGCCAACGACATTCCGGAAAGCGAGATCAAGCGCACCGAAGAGACCGACGTGCTCGTGTGCGGCGTGGGCCTCACGGGTTCCTGCGCGGCGCTTTCTGCCTCCGATGACGGCACGACCCGCGTGCTCGCCCTGGAGAAGATGGACGTGGGACGCGGCATGTTCGAAGGCATGGGCGTCGTGGGCGGCACGAAGATGACCGAAGCCGGCAACATCGTCGACCCGGCAGAAATGATGGACCGCATGCGCGCCGCGGCCGACTATCGCCTGCCCATCGACCCGATCAAGCTCTGGGCCGACCGGTCGGGCGAAGCCGCCGACTGGATGCAGGAGAAGTTCGACGAGGGCGACGGGCAGATCGAGACCTACTACAAGACCGGCAACCCAACGGCCCATCACTTCGACGTGCCCCAGACGGAAATCTCCTTCCGCTCCCCGCAGTGGTCGGAAAAGACCACGAAGAACGCGGGCGGCGGCGGCATGATGATCGTGAAGGACTTCGCCAACACGCTCAACAAGCGCTCCAACGTCGACCTGCGCTTCAACACGCCGGTCTGCAAGCTCGAGCGCAACGCCGACGGCCGCGTGACCGGCGCGATCGCCAAGGACGCCGACGGCTACTTCCGGGTGAACGCCGCCAAGGGCGTCATCCTCGCCATGGGCGGTTTCGAATCGAATCCGGCCATGCTCGAGGCTTGGTGCCGCACCGAAGACATCGAGCACTGCTCGTCCTGGGCGCCGAATTCCGGCGGCACGGGCGACGGCGAGCTCATGGGCATCGAGATCGGCGCACAGATGGACCCCTTGCCGGCCGCGATCATGAACTTCGACTTCGGCTATCCCGAGGGCTTCTACCCCGCGAGCTCGGGTCTGCGCCCCCTGCTCGGCGGCCCCATGATCAACCAGGACGGCGTGCGCTACGCAGCCGAGGACCTGCCTTTCCAGGCGCGTTCCAACGCGACCAACGCCCAGTGGCACCGTGGAGAGAAGTGCTGGCGTCTGGGCAGTTCCACTCAGGTGAACGCGCTCGCGCCCGAAGCGCAGCAGCTCCTGAAGGACAACCTGCCCGCCTACGTCGAGAAGGGCTACGCCGTGGAGGCCGACACCCTGGCCGAACTCGCCGACAAGATGGGCTGCGACGCGAGCACGCTCGAGGCCACGGTCGCCCGTTTCAACGGGTTCATCGATTCGGGCCACGACGACGATTTCTACCGTCAGAACCTGGCCAAGGCAACCAAGATCGAGGGCGACCACTTCTACGCCCTGCGCAACCAGTCGTGCATCCTGGCGACGGTGTCGGGCTTGGTCGTCGACTACTACTGCCACGTGCTCGACTACGATAACAAGCCGATCGAAGGCCTCTATGCGGCGGGCGGCAACTCGGGCGGCTTCTTCGCCGGCGAGTATCCGCGCCACGTGTTCGGCCCGAGCGTGGGCCGTTGCGTGACCTTCGGGTACGTATCGGGACAGCACGCAGCGAAGGGGGAGTAAGCAATGGCTGAAGAACAGCAGGCACCCAAGGCCACCGAGCCTACGAAGAAGCGCAAGAAGGCCCCCATCGTCATCGGCGTCATCGTCGCTGTGATCGTGGTCGCCGGCATCGGCTTCTGGAACTGGCACGAGCAGCCGAGTTTCTGCGGCACCGTGTGCCACACCATGTCCGACCATGTGACCAACTACGAGGAAGGCCCCGGCGTCGCGCACCTGCACCAGGCCGCGAACGTGAGCTGCCTCGACTGCCACCAGGCCACGCTCGACGTGCAGCTGGCCGAAGTGCGGTCGCAGCTGGCCGGCGACACCGACAATCTGGGCTTAGCCGACCGCTACTACGTGGACAACTCGGTCTGCCTCGACTGCCATGGCGGCAGCTACGAGGAGCTGGCCAAGTCGACCGAAGACCTGGGCGCTTACAACCCGCATGCCAACCCGCATGGCGAGATGAACTGCAACGAGTGCCATAAGGGCCACGCGGAACAGCAGGACACCTGCAGCCAGTGCCACGAAAACGGCGGCCAGCGCATGCTCGCCTAACGGCGGTTGCAGCTGGACGCGCGGTGCGCGTGAGCCGTGTATGAAGCAGGGACCCGGGGCTTGCGCCTCGGGTCCCTGCTTGTTGGGTGCGTAATGCGAGCGGGCGCGCCTAGCGGATGAAGTTCGTCTGCGCCGAGCGCTCGACGAAGGGCTTGTCGAAGCCCACGCCTTCGCCTGCGCTGAAACAGTCCATGGCCCAGGTCATGTTGCGGGCCAGGTTGCGCATGGTCTGCAGGCCTTCCTTGTCCTGTTCGACCTCTTCGGCGGTGTTGCCGTGCACCATGGCCCAGTAAGACGAGCCCACGACGAACATGTTGCTCATGAGGAAGTACTTGTTGATCGCCTCGAGGGTTGCGGTGGTGCCGGCGCGGCGGGCCGAGCAGATCGAGGCGGCCGGCTTGAAGGCGAGCTGGCGGCCGGCCGCGTAGAAGGTGCGGTCGAGCACGGCCGTGAGCGCGCCGTTGGGGCCGGCGTAGTAGACGGGGCTTCCCACGACGATGCCGTCGGCGCGAATCGCGGCGTCAATGACCTGGTCGGTGACGTCGTCGCTGAACACGCAGTGGTGCTCGGGCGACTTCGCGCAGGAATGGCAGGCGATGCAGCCGCGCACGGGGGAGTTGCCCACGCGCAGCTCGGTGACCTCGACGCCGTTTTCCGCAAATTCCTTCTTCATTTCCTCCAAGGCGCGCGCCGTGCATCCGTGCACGTGCGGGCTCCCGTTCAGCAGCAGGACTTCCATGTCCGCCTCCTTTATCGATGTGCATTCCGAGTGTAGCAAACGCGTGGCTCTATACTGGGGGCATGGAAAACGGGCGGGAAAGCCCCAGCTGATCGGAGGATGCCGATGAAGAACGTGGTGATCGCGAGCAACAATGCCCATAAGGTCTCGGAAATAGAGTCGGCGCTCGATTTCGAGGGCTGGACCTTCCAGACCTTGCGCGAGGCCGGGGTCGATTCCGATCCCGAAGAGGACGCCGACACCTTCGTGGGCAACGCGCGGATCAAGGCGCGGGCGGCCCATGCCATTACGGGTGGCGCGGTGCTCGCCGACGATTCGGGGCTCGAAGTGGACGCGCTCGACGGGGCGCCCGGCGTGCTGTCTGCGCGCTATGCGGGGACGCACGGCGACGATGCCGCCAACAACGCGAAGCTTCTGCGCGAGCTTTCCGGGGTGCCCGACGAAGCGCGCACGGCCCGTTTCGTGTGCGCGCTCGTCTTCATCGACGAAGACGGGACCGAAACGACGGCCCGCGGCACGATCGAAGGCCGCATCGGACATGAACCGGCGGGGGAGAACGGCTTCGGCTACGATCCCCTCTTCGTTCCCGACGTGTTCGGCGGGAAGGTGACGCTTGCGCAGGTGCCCGCCTCCGAAAAGAACGCCGTGTCGCATCGCGGAAACGCCCTGCGCGCCCTGCGCGAGAAGATTCAGGCGACTGCCCATTAGGCTCGCGGGCAAATCTTTGCTATACTAACGAAGCTTGTTCGAGCGGGACGTGGCGCAGTTTGGTAGCGCGCCTGCTTTGGGAGCAGGATGTCGCAGGTTCAAATCCTGTCGTCCCGACCACTTTTTGCTCGAGCGCCCACCATGCGGGTGTGGTTCAATGGTAGAACTCCAGCCTTCCAAGCTGGTAACGCGGGTTCGATTCCCGTCACCCGCTCCATTACAAAACAAGGCCTCCCAACGGGAGGCCTTTCCATTTTTCTACCCCAGCACTCACAACCAAGGCACGTACTTCAATCGGAAAGCGTTGTTCGCCGCGCGAAGCGCGACGAACGAGCGCTGTCGCAACCGGTACATGCAACCGGCACCCACTCCCAGCCGCAGGCGGGCAGGGGCAGCGCAGGCGCCGCCTGGCGCCCCGCCAAAGAAGCGCGCGTGAAGGGGCACGCCTGGTAAGACCTGTCGGTCCTACGTCCGGGGCATGAGGTGACGCCCGCCCCGACCCATCGGCGCGCCCTGAAGCGTGCTTCGACGCGGGATGTGCGCGAGTCGGCGCCGAAGCTGCCCCTGCCCGCCTGCGGCCCGGCGATTGGCAGGCGGAATTCCGCAGCGGCTTACAGCAGCGAGCGCAGGTAGGCGATGATGTCGTCGGATTCGTACATCGCCTTCCCGTCTTCCACTAAGCACGGCGACTGCACCTTGCCGCCCAGCTCGCGCACAACGGCGGCGTTGGCGGGGTCGGTCACGCTCTTGTGCTCGATCGAAATGCCGTTTTCGTCGAGGAAACGGTCGACCTTGGCGCAGAAGGGGCAGCCGGGGAGCACGTAGAGGGTCATGGAATCGAATGCGGCCATGGTTCATCCTTTCGATAGGGTCCGTATGGCCCTATGATACGCCCCAGGTAGCAAATTGCGCCCTGAGCGGGGGCTTCGTTACCAGGCGGTTGGCCGGCGCCCAACTGTGGAGGCCCTGTGCAGCATTGGTGCGCGCGCGTTGGAATTCGGCTCGGATTTTGACGCTTTCGAGCCAATACCGCCTATTCAGATAGCGTTTTTCCCTACAAGTCCCTATAATCGGTGCGTTTGCGGAACGAAGCCGTTCTCGTCTCATGCGATTTCGGAAATTCCGCCTACCGGCCATCCGGCTGCCCACGCGGGGCCCGTCCCCGAAAGCTGCGGCGGGTTGGTGTGAAAACCGACAAAGGAGCATTCGTGTTCGACCAGTTGTTCTCAGAGTTATCGTTCGTCGATATCTTCAACTTCTGCGTATTTCTCACTTTCACCCTCTGCTACGCCTATCAGCTTGGCTACGTCCTCGTCACCCTCACGCGCAAGCCCCCCAAACACATCGCGAAAATCAACCATCGCTTCGCCGTGCTCGTATCGGCGCGCAACGAGCGCGCGGTCATCGGCGACCTCATCCACAGCATCCAGGTGCAGAACTATCCCCAGGAGCTCATCGACATCTTCGTGATCGCCGACAATTGCACCGACGACACCGCCGAAATCGCCCGCGCGGCAGGCGCCCACGTCTTCGAGCGCGAGAACCACGAGCAGGTGGGGAAGGGCTACGCCCTCGACTACGGCTACAAGCTCATCCAGCGCTACTACGGCGATAAGGGCTACGAGGCCTATTTCGTCTTCGACGCCGACAACGTGCTCGACGTGAACTACTTCCGCGAGATGAACAACACCTTCGATTCGGGCGCCATCGCCTCCACGAGCTACCGCAACTCCAAGAATTTCGACAGCAACTGGATCTCGGCCGGCTACGGCGTGTGGTTCCTGCGCGAGGCAAAGTACCTCAACCAGTCGCGCCTCACGCTCAACACGAGCTGCGCCGTGTCGGGCACGGGCTTCTTCATCGCCGCTCCGGTGCTCGAAAAGGCCGGCGGCTGGAAGTGGCACCTGCTCACCGAGGACATCGAGTTCTCCACGAGCACGATCTGCGAGGGCGGCCGCATCGCCTACTGCCCCGACGCCGTGCTCTACGACGAGCAGCCCACCACCTTCCGCGATTCCTGGAACCAGCGCGAACGTTGGGCCAAGGGCTTCTACCAGGTCTTCGGCAAGTACGGCATGCGCCTGGTGAAGGGCATGTTCACGTCGAAGAAGGGCTACAAGTTCGCCTGCTACGACATGCTCATGACCATCGCCCCGGGCATGCTGCTCACCATCGTGTCGATCATCTTCAACGCCATCATCCTGGTCATGGCGTCGATGGGCCTCATGTCCACCGGCCAGATGATCGCCTCGAGCGCGAGCTCTATCGTGTTCTGCCTGGTCAACTACATGCTGTTCATGTTCCTGTTCGGCGTGCTCACCACCTTCACCGAATGGGACAACATCCACACGACGTCTTCGAACAAGGTGAAGTACATGTTCACCTTCCCGCTGTTCATGATCACCTACATCCCCATCGCGATCGCGGCCCTGTTCATGAAGCCGGAATGGAAGCCGATCAAGCACAACATCGCCGTGAACGTGAGCGAGTACGCCACGGCTCAGTCCCACGACAAGGAAGAGGTCGCGCTGCGCTAGGCGCGGGCCTTCGAACATCGGTTCATCTGCGAGCGGTTCGGCGCATGGCGCCGGGCCGCTCGTTTCGCGTGTGGAAGGATTCTGTTGGGTTACTGCGCCATGCGCGCAACCGATGCGCCGGCCCCCGCTGCCGCCGCGTTTTCGCCCTGGTGCGCGGACCTGCAATTGTCGCGCCCTTTTGGCACCCGATGCGCCCCGTATCGGGCGAACGTCTTGCGCCGTTTTCGCGTGCGTTTCGGGTGCCTTCTGCGCTCGTGCTGCGGGGATTCTCGTAGCTCCCTGCGAGGTTCGGCAGCTAGATTGGGCACAGCAAAGGTGGTGTGCAGACGATGTTTTAGGGGGACCGATTGCAGTGGGGGACTGTGCGCAATCGTCCTGGATGGGCTCACCGCATTTGCACGAATTTCTGGGCAGGGGACCTGCCTACGCAGCGGCGTTGGGCGAACTCGCAGCCGAAACGCTCTGGCCCACGCGCTGCGCCGTGTGCGGAAGCCCCGGTTCGGTGCTCTGCGCACGCTGCAGGCGCGCCTTGGCTTTCATCGACCAGTGGCGCGCTTGCCCGCGTTGCGGCGCTCCATGGGGCTTGCGCGAATGCACCGAATGCAACGCGCTCAGCATGGAAGGGACCGGTTTCGCGAAGCCGCCCTTCGAGGGGTGCGTGAGTGCGGTGCTCTTCGACGACGCCGCCGCCCGCATCGTGCGCCTCAACAAAGATGCCGGCGAGCGGCGCCTGGCCGATTGGATGGCCTACTACATTGCGTCGGCCCTGCCGCCCGAATGGGCGCGCGCGTCGTGCGTGACGTTCATTCCCGATTCCGCCAAAGCCCGCCTGCGCCGCGGTTACGACCACGGCCGCGAGCTCGCTGCGGCGACGGCTGGCCTGCTCGACCTGCCTCTAGTCGATGCGCTTGGCGAGCCGCGCGCCCACGACCAGCGCGAACTGGGCCGCGCCGACCGTTTCGCCAACATGGCCAAGGCCCTCTCGCTCACCGAAAGCCCCGCTTCCCGCGCCCGTCTTGCGCTCTACGATTCCGTCATCGTCGTCGACGACGTCTTCACCACCGGCGCGACCCTCTATTCGGCCGCCCAAGCCCTCCGCGCCGATTCCGACCGCCGCATCTGGGCCGCCACCTTCGCCCGCGTCTACTAGCGAGCAGGACGGAAGCGCCACTCCAGCAACCGCCCCCAGGGGCGAAAGCGAAGCGCGTCGCCCCGCCAAGCGTGCAGAATTCAGCCGCGACCACCGGCGCACCCAGCATCAAGGGCGACAGCGAAGCGCCTCGCCCGCCGCCCAAGCACGATCCAACCCCTAGCAGGGGCGACAGCGCAGCGCCTCGCCCCGTCCCCCATCCCCAAGCGGTCGCAACCACCACCCCCGCACCCCAAACCTGGCGTCCCCGCCACGAGCCCCAAGCACGTGAACCTCCCATTCTCGCGGCGGCTTCAACCTGAACGACATCCAAACCCGGAACACACTCCTGCCGGGGGCGGGCGGGCGCTGGGGGCGCCGTCGAGCGCCCCGCCAAAGAAGCGCGCGTGAGAGGGCGCGCCATGTCAGACCTGTCGGTCCTACGCCCGGGGCATGAGGTGACGCCCGCCCCGACCCATCGGCGCGCCCCGAAGCGCGCTTCGACGCGGGGCAAGCGCGAGCCGGCGCCCCCAGCGCCCGCTCGCCCCCCCGGGGCGAGGCGCTTCCAAGGGTGTTGATATTGAGCAATCGGGAAGCGCCGCCCCGCGAGTCTGCTAGAATTCCAAAATGCTTTTGCGGGCTGTAGTTGCAGGGGTCGACAGACCCCCTATTCCAAGGCAGATGCGGTCAAAAGGATCCACGTAAGCCATTGCGCGGGCGCATGCCGCGCGCAGGTGAGCACGGCGCATTCTAGATGTAAGACGCACCGTCCGTCGATTTGCGGCACCCGGCCGCACGGGCGAGAGGGCGATGGTGAGAGCTCAACCCCGGTGCGCGAGTGTGGGGGCGAAGACTAGGTCAGCCGCAAAGCGATGGAGAAGCAAACGCAGGAAAAGGGAGAGTCTATGAAGCGTCGTACGTCACTTGCCGTTCTCGTGTTCGCAATGTGCGCGTTGGTTGCCTGCCTGACGGGCTGCAGCCAGTTGCAGCAGTTGGGCATCGGGTCGCAGCAGGAGGCGTACACCCCGCAGAAGAACGCGGCCGTCGTGTCGTCGCCCACGATCGGCGAGGACGGCGTTTTGCGCGTGGGCGTGAGCTCGTCGAACGCTCCTTTCTCCACTCAGGCGAACGGAAAGCTCGCTGGCATCGACGTTGATGTGGCAGCCGCCCTCGCTACCCAGATGGGCCTCGACCTCCAGCTGGTCGATGTGGGCGCCGACGCCGAAGGGGCCCTGAAGGACGGCTCTGTCGACATCGTGATGGGGCTCTCTTCCGACGACGCCTCGTCTACCACGGCCGTCACCAACGCCTACCTGCCCACCGCAGTCGCCCTCTTCTCGATCGACGCGACCGGCCTTCCTTCCAAGGGAGAGCAGATCGAGGCCCAATCGGCTTCGATGAGCGCATGGGAGGTGTCCAACCAGTACGGTGACACCCAGCTCAAGTCGGCCTCCGACCTGAAGTCGGCGTTCACCGACCTCGTGGGAGGCCAGGTGAACTACGTGGCCTCCGACGCCATCGTGGGCACCTACGTCAGCCACTCGATGGGCGCCGACGCCCGTATCGTCGGTCTCATGCAGAAGGTCGACGGTTACCGCATCGGAGTGGGCAAGAGCAACGCCGATCTGCAGACGGCCGTTTCGAACGCCCTGAGCACCATTTCTCAGAACGGCACGATCGACGTTATCGAGCAGAAGTGGCTCGGCGACACGATCGACCTGTCCGGCTACGCCCTCACCCCGAACGCGGAAAAGGCCGCGAGCATCGCGTCGTCCTCTTCGTCTTCGAGCTCTTCGTCGAGCAGCACAACCGGCGCTTAAGCGCAAGGGCCGTGTGCTACCGCGTGCGGTGTATCTCGCGTATCCCTGCGTAGTACTTTTCCCTGCACCCGTCTAGAAACGTCCTTTTTTTCGCCTTATTTCGTCCATGTTGTCGTATCTTCTTTTGAGCTTTTGCGCAGGCAAAGGCGCTGGGAGAAGTTCTTGAGAGGTGGATCATGCCCGACATGCAGACGCACGCGGACTACCGCGCCGGCTACCCTATTTTCCTGGACATGAAAGATCGCCCCGTCGTCGTGATCGGCGGGGGCTCCGTCGCCACGCGCAAGGTCGACACCCTGCTCGGCTACGGCGCCGCCGTCACCGTGATCTCGCCCGAAGCGAGCGATTCAATCGCCGCCCATGCCGAAGCGGGCGACATCGTCTGGAAGCGCCGCGTTTTCGAGCCCGGCGACCTGGCAGGGGCCTCGATCGGCTTCTGCGCCTGCGGCGACGCGGCCACCGACGCCCGCGTGTTCGAGGAAGCGCGCGCGACCGGCTGCCTGATGAACGTGGTCGACGTGCCCAAGTACTGCGATTTCGTCGTTCCTTCCATCCTGCGCCGCGGCCTGCTTTCGATCGCCGTGTCGACGTCGGGCGCATCCTGCACCGAATCGAAGCTCATCCGCCGTTCGCTCGAAGACCAGTTCGACGATAGTTGGGAAGCCTATCTCGACCTTATGGCCTGCGTGCGCACGATGGTGAAGGACCGTGTGACCACCAGCCAGCGCGATCGCCGCCCCATCTTCGAGGCCTGCGTGCGAGCCAACTGGCGCGAGCGTCTGGCGGCCGGCGAGCAGATTTCGGCCGAAGACGCCTATAACGAAGCGGTCGCGGCGGCGAAGAAGGGCACCCCGCAGATCGATTAACGCATAGCCGCCCGTGCGCGGGCGGAACGCAGCGCAGACGAGAGCAAGGAGGCTTGTCGGTGCAAATTTGCATGTTGGGGCTCAGCTACAAAACGGCTGAGGTCGATGTTCGGGAAAAGGTCGCGTTCAACCGCCCCGTGCTGGGCGACGCGCTCCATGCGCTCTGCCGCTACGACAGCGTGCGCGGGGCGGTCATCCTGTCGACCTGCAACCGCATGGAGATTTACGTCGACTCGAGCGACGCCTCTGCGGCCTACGCCGATATCGTGGCCTTTATCGAGGCCTTCAAGCATGTCGACCGCGCCGAATTCGAAGGCCACCTCTACCGCCGCCAGGGCTTTGAGGCCGTCCACCACCTGTTCGGCGTGATCTCCTCGCTCGATTCGATGGTCTTAGGCGAGCAGCAGATCCTGGGCCAGGTGCGCACGGCCTTCCGCAGCGCGATGGAAGCCGGCTCCTGCACGATGGCCCTCGCGCACATGTTCCGCCAGGCGCTCTCCTGCGGCAAGCGCGTGCGCAACGAGACGTCGGTGAGCGAAAACCACGTCTCCCTTTCCACCGTGGCCGTCGACGTGGCCCGCGCCGAATTCGAGACCCTGAAAGGCAAGACGGTCCTCGTGCTGGGCTCCGGCGAGATGAGCGAGCTCGCGGCCCAGTACCTCAAAGAGCAGGGTGTCGAGACCTTCTTCGTGTCGAGCCGCACCTACGCGCACGCCTGCACGCTCGCCCGCGAGCTGGGCGGCGTCGCCCGCCAGTTCACCGACTTGCCCGAGCTCATCGGCGAGGCCGACATCGTGATCAGTGCGACGGCGGCCCCGCACTGCATCATCACGCCCGAGCTTCTGGCGCACACCACCAAGCACCTGCTCATCCTGGACATCGCCCTGCCGCGCGACGTCGACGACGCCTGCCGCGCGGTGCCCAACGTGACCGTGTGCAACCTAGACGACATCGGTGAGATCATCGAGCGCAACCAAGAAGAGCGCAAGGCGGCCGCCGCCCGCGCCAACGACATCGTCGACGAGGAGACGCGGTCGTTCCTCTACTGGGTGGGGGAGCACGCCGTCACGCCGACCATCAAGCGGATGCGCGCCGACGCCGAAGACATGCGCCAGCGCGAGTTCGACCGCCTGATGAAGGCCCTTTCGGTCGACCTTTCCGAAGAGGACCGCTGGGCCGTGCAGAAGGCGACCGAAGCCATCGTGAAGAAGCTCCTTCACGAGCCCACCGTGCGCCTGAAGGAGAGCACGCGCAACAACGCCGATTTCGAATGCGTCGAGGCGGTGCGCTACCTGTGGGGCTATTCCAACGGCATGGTTGCCCACGCGCACGCCCTCGATGCCGGCGAGATCGCCGCGCCGCACACCGTGCCGTCGCATGCGTCGGCCAACCATCCCATGTAGGAGGAGGAACCGTGGAGAACAACACGATCGTGTTGGGGTCGCGGGGCAGTCAGCTGGCCCTGTGGCAGACCGAATTCGTGCGGGGGCTGCTGGAGGCCTACGCGCCCCAGTACGACTACCGCATCGAAGTGGTGCACACGAAAGGCGACAAGATTCGCGACGTCGCCCTGTCGAAGATCGGTGGAAAGGGCCTGTTCACCAAGGAGCTCGAAGTCGAGCTGCTCGACGGCCGCGTCGACCTGTGCGTGCATTCCACCAAAGACATGCCCACCGAGCTGCCCGACGGCCTGGTGCTTTCCGGCATGCCCCTGCGCGCCGACCCGCGCGACGCCCTCGTGTCGGCCACGCCCGGCCTCACGCTCGACACGCTGCCGCAGGGCGCCCGCGTGGCCACCGGAAGCCTGCGCCGCATGGCCCAGTTAAAGCGCCTGCGCCCCGACATCGAGACCTGCGAGATGCGCGGCAACATCGACACGCGCACCCGCCGCGTGATGGACGGCGAGTTCGACGCGGCGATCTTGGCCTCGTCGGGCCTCACGCGCCTGGGGATGCAGGACCGCATCGCCAGCTACCTGCCCACCGACGTCATGATTCCGGCGGCGGGGCAGGGCGCCATCGCGATCGAGACCCGCGCCGACGACGAAGTGGCCAACGCCCTCTGCGCCGCGATTTCCGACGAGTCGACCCTGCGCTGCGTGGCGGCCGAACGCGTCGTGTTGGGCGCGCTCGAAGGCGGCTGCCAGGTGCCCATGGGCATCTACGCCGCCGAATTCGACCGCGACGGCGCCACGGTCTTCGGCATCGACGCCTTCGTGAGCTCGCTCGATGGCAGGCGCTTCCTGCGCGCTTCGGCCGAAGGCGACCCCGCGGCCTCGACCGAGCTCGCCCGTTCCGTGGTCTGCGACCTGCGCGACCAGGGCGCCGAAGAGATTCTGGAGGAACTGCGATGAGCGACGCATCCAACGCCCCGCACAACGAATACACGGCTGCCCGTTTGGGCGAGGCCGCCCAGGACCCGCACGCGGTGGTCTACCTGGTGGGCGCCGGCCCCGGCGACCCGGGTCTGCTCACCCTGCGCGCCAAGGCCCTGCTCGAAGACGCCGACGTCGTGGTCTACGACTATCTTGCCAACGACGCCGTCGTCCGCTTCGCCAACCCGGCGGCCGAAAGGCACTTCGTAGGCAAGAAGGGCTTTTCCCATCACGTGACCCAGCCCGAAATCAACGACCTGCTCGTCGAGCTCGCCCGCACGGGCGGCCCGCGGCGCATCGTGCGCCTGAAGGGCGGCGATCCCTTCGTCTTCGGCCGCGGCGGGGAAGAGGCGCTCGCGCTCGTCGAGGCAGGCATCGCCTTCGAAGTGGTGCCCGGCGTCACCGCGGGCGTGGCGGCACCGGCCTACGCGGGCATCCCCGTCACCCACCGCACGATGGCAAGCCAGGTCACCCTGGTGACCGGGCACGAGACGCCGCACAAGGACGAGCCGGTCATCGACTGGAAGGGCCTGGCCGCTGGCACGGGGACCCTGTGCTTCTACATGGGCATCCGCGACCTGCCCACGATTGCCCGCCGCCTCATCGAGAACGGCCGGCCCAAATCGACGCCGGTCGCCCTGGTGCGCTGGGGCACCACGCCCGCCCAGGAGACCCTGGTGAGCACGCTCGACACCGTGGTGCAGGACGCCGACCGCGCCCATTTCCAGGCGCCGGCGATCATCGTGGTGGGCGAGGTGGTGAACCTGCGCCAAGACCTGCGCTGGTTCGACGCCCGGCCGCTTTTCGGCAAGCGCGTCGTCGTCACGCGCAGTCGCGCCCAGGCGAGCCGCCTTTCGGGCATGCTGGCGGCCCTCGGCGCCGACATCGTGGAATTCCCCACGATCGAGGTGGCGCCCCGCCCGCTCGACGCTCACATGCGCGCCGACATCGCCCGGCTTGCCAGCGATGCCACCGGGGCCCGCGAGGTCTACGACTGGGTCGTCTTCACGAGCGCCAACGGCGTGGCCTGCTTCTTCGACCTGCTGGCCGAAACCGGCCACGACGCCCGCATCTTCGGCGACGTGAAGGTCGCTGCGATCGGCCCGGCCACGGCTGCAGCGCTTGCCGCGCACGGAATCGCGGCCGACGTCGTGCCCGATCGTTTCGTGGCCGAATCGGTGGCCGACGCCCTGCTCGCGGCCGGCGTCACGCGCGGCACGAGCGTGCTCATCCCGCGCGCTTCGGTCGCCCGCGACACCCTGCCCGACGCCCTCGCCGCGGCCGGCGCCGACGTGCACGTGATGCCCGCCTACGACACCGTGCGCCCCGAAGCCGACGAGGCGACCCGCCGGCTGGCGGCCGATCTGCGCGACGGCGCGATCGACGCGGTCACCTTCACGAGCTCGAGCACGGCGCGCAACTTCTGCCAGCTCCTGGCGACCGCCGTCGAGGCCGACCGGATCCCCGGCCTGCTCGAAGGCGTGACCTGCGCGAGCATCGGCCCCGTGACGAGCGACACCATGCGCTCGCTCGGCATTCCCGTCTCCGTCGAGGCGGACCGCTACACCATCCCCGGACTCGTGAGCGCACTGCAGACGGCGCTCGATTAGGAAGGAACCTACATGATCGGCATCTCTAAACTCTACTGCGGTGCGGTGGAACCCTCTGACGTGCTGCGCTACAAGCGCCGCAGCAAGGAGCTCCCCAGCGGGCTTCTGCAGTTTTCCAAAGACAAGAAGCCCGTCGTGGTGTGGAACTGCACCCGCACCTGCAACCTGAAGTGCGAGCATTGCTACGCCCAGTCCGACGGCAAGCTCTACCCGCAGCTTTCCACCGAAGAGGCCAAGGCCATGATCGACGACCTGGCCGCCTTCGGCGCGCCCGTCCTGCTCTTCAGCGGCGGCGAGCCCACGATGCGCCCCGACCTGCTCGAGCTCATCCGCTACGCCAAGGATTCCGGCATGCGCGTGGTCATCTCGACCAACGGCACGCTCATCACCAAGGAGCTGGCTGCTGCCTTCGCCGAGGTGGGCCTGTCCTACGTGGGCGTCTCCTTCGACGGCGACCCCGAAACCCATGACCGCTTCCGCGGCGTGAAAGGCAGCTTCGACCGCGCGATCGAGGGCCTGCACAACGCCCAGGACGCCGGCATCAAGGTGGGCCTGCGCTTCACGATCAACAAGCACAACTGGCGCGAGATCAACGACATTTTCGACCTCATGCAGCGCGAGGGCATCAACCGCGCCTGCTTCTACCACCTGGTCTATTCGGGCCGCGGGTCGGAAATGATCGACGAGGACCTTTCCCATGAGGAAACCCGCCAGGCCGTGCGCCTGATCATGGACCGTACCAAGCAGTGGTTCGACGAGGGCGGCACGCCGGAGATCCTCACCGTCGACAACCACGCCGACGCCCCCTTCGTCTACATGGAACTCTTGAAGGAAGACCCCGAGCGCGCCGAAAAGGTCATGCAGCTTCTGCAGTGGAACCAGGGCAACTCTTCGGGCAACGGCATTGCCTGCGTGAGCTGGGACGGCGAGGTCTACGCCGATCAGTTCTGGCGCCACTACAGCTTCGGCAACGTGAAGGACCGTCCCTTCAGCGAGATCTGGTCGGACACGAGCCGCACGACCCCGCAGAGCGAGCTCATGTACAAGCTGAAGGACAAGCGCCCCTGGGTAAAGGGCCGTTGCCACGACTGCCGTTGGCTCGACGTGTGCGGCGGAAACTTCCGCGTGCGCGCCGAAGCCGCTACGGGCGACCTGTGGGCCCCCGACCCGGCCTGCTACCTCACCGACGAGGAGATCGCCAAGCATCCCGACGATCCCGAAACGCGCATCGTCGAAGAGGCCCTGCCCGAAGACGTGGCCGCCGGCCAGTCCGCCGCCACCCAGTCGACCCTCTAAGGGCCCGTGCGCTAAGTATTTGCAACGCCGGACGCAGCCTGCGCCCGGCTCCGTTTGGAAGAAGTGACCTTCATCATGGAATACGGCAAGTTCCCCGCCTATCGTCCCCGCCGCATGCGCAACGGCGGGCTCGCGCGCAACTTCATCCGCGAGACGACGATTTCGGCCGACGATTTCATCTACCCCCTGTTCGTGAAGCCGGGCGAGGGCAAGCGCGACGAGATTCCCAGCATGCCGGGCGTCTTCCAGGTTTCGCTCGACCTGCTTATGGACGAGATCGACGACCTGCTCGCCTGCGGCGTGCACTACGTCCTGCTCTTCGGCATCCCGGCTGAAAAGGACGAAATCGGCTCGAGCGCCTGGGATGAGCACGGCGTCGTGCAGGAAGCCTGCCGGATCATCCGCAAGAACGCGCTCGAGATGTACATCATCACCGACGTGTGCATGTGCGAGTACACGAGCCACGGCCACTGCGGCAAGCTCGACGAGAACGGCTACGTCATGAACGACGAGACCCTGAAGCTACTCGCCAACGAAGCGGTGAGCCAGGCGGCCGCCGGCGCCCATATGGTGGCGCCGTCGGACATGATGGACGGCCGCATCCAGTTCATGCGCCGCGCGCTCGACGACGCGGGCTACCAGAACGTGCCGATCATGAGCTATTCGACCAAGTATGCGAGCGGCTTCTACGGTCCCTTCCGCGACGCGGCCGATTCCACGCCGGCCTTCGGCGACCGCCGCGCCTATCAGATGGACCCGGCCAACGTCGAAGAGGGCGTGCGCGAGGCCTTCTACGACATCGCCGAAGGGGCCGACGTCGTGATGGTCAAGCCGGCCTTGCCCTACCTCGACGTCCTGCAGCGCGTGAAGAGCGAAACCAAGTTTCCCACGGTGGCCTACAACGTGTCGGGCGAGTACTCGATGGTGAAGGCGGCTGCGGCCAACGGCTGGATCGACGAGAAGCGCGTCGTGCTCGAGCTCTTGACGAGCATCAAGCGCGCCGGCGCCGACATGATCATCACCTACCACGCCAAGGAAGCCGCGCGCTGGCTGGCCCAGGGCTAAGCAGAGTTGTGTTCATCGCGCCTCTGCGCCCGCGTCGGCGCAGAGGCGTTTCTATAGGATAAGGAGCGTACATGGCCCTCATCGACGAACTGGACAAGATGTCCGAAGAGGCGCGCCTCGAAGCCGAGCGCGCCGGCTGCACGGTACCCCAGGCCGTTATGCCGGCGGGCATGGGCGGTCACCCGGGCGCGGCGCCCGCCGCCCACCCCGGCCGCCCCACGGGGCATCCGGGCCATCCGACCGGCGCGCCTGCCGGCGGTCACCCCGGCCATCCCGGCGCCATCACGGGCGGCCACCATCCCGGTGCCGCCCCCGGCGCCGCGCCGGGCACCAAGGGCGGATCGAGCTACCGTCCCGGCACGAGCCCGCAGGCCAAGGCCTACGAAGAGCGCACGGGCATCAAGCCGCCCACGATCGTGGCCTGGGAGATCACGCGCAGCTGCAACCTGGCCTGCGCCCACTGTCGCGCCGCCGCCCATCTCGAGCCCTACCCGGGCGAGCTGTCGCTTGCGGAATGCAAGGCCGTGATCGATGACATCGCCTCGATCAGCGACCCCATCCTCATCGTCACCGGCGGCGAGCCCCTCATGCGCCCCGACATCTGGGACATCATCGCCTACGCCTTCGAAAAGGGCCTGCACCCGGTCATCGGCACCAACGGCACGATGATCGACGACGCCATGGCCAAGAAGATCGCCGACGCCGGCGTGCCCAAGGTGTCGGTGTCGCTCGACTTCCCCGACGCCGAAGGCCAGGACGCCTTCCGCGGCCAAAAGGGCGCCTTCGATGAAACGGTGCAGGGCATCAAGAATCTGGAAAAGTACGGCGTGCACGTGCAGGTGAACACCACGGTCACCAAGGCCAACGCCACCAAGCTCGACGAGATCCACAACGTGAGCAAGGAGCTCGGCGCCACCGACTTCCATCCCTTCCTGCTGGTGCCCACGGGCCGCGGCGAGGACCTCATCGACGTCGAGCTCACGCCCGAAGAGTACGACGAGGTCCTTACCTGGGCCTACCATCGCCAGAAGACCTCCTGCATGGCCTTCAAGCCCACCGACGCCCCGCAGTACTTCCGCATCATGCGCCAACAAGCGGCAAGCGAGGGCATCCGCATCACGCCGGCGACCCACGGCCGCATGGCGGTGAGCCGCGGCTGCCTGGGCGGCATCAGCTTCGTGTTCATCTCGCATACCGGCGACGTGCAGCCCTGCGGCTACTTCGACATGCAGCTGGGCAACGTGAAGGAGCAGAAGTTCAGCGACATCTGGACGAACTCGCCGGTCTTCGACGACTTGCGCCACTACGATCGCCTGAAGGGCAAGTGCGGAGCCTGCGAGTACAAGGGCGTCTGCGGCGGTTGCCGCGCCCGCGCCCTTTCGGTCTACGGAGACTACCTGGAAACCGAGCCCTACTGCGCCTACGTGCCGCCCAAATACGCCCGTGATCTGGTGCTCGACACGATCCAGTCTGGCTTCCCGATCGTGGCCGACCCCTATGGGGCGCTCGCCGACCAGCTGGGCCTTACGCGCGACCAGGTGCGCTCCGCGCTCGCGACCCTCTACCGCCGCGACATGGTTCATCGCGTGGGCGCTTCCTTCGACAGCCGCAAGCTGGGCTACACGAGCACCCTCTGCGCGATGGCGGTGCCCGGCGGCCGGGCCGAACTGGAGCGCGTTGCCGGAATCGTAGGGTCCTTCCCGCAGATCACCCACAACTACGGGCGCGACAACCGCTACAACCTCTGGTTCACGCTCATCACGCGCTCGCCCGAAGAGAAGGAGCGCATCAAGCAACAGATTCGCGAACGGTCGGGCGTCGACGAGATTCTCGACCTGCCGGCGACCAAGATGTACAAGATACGCGTCGATTTCGGCCGTCAGGGCAAGAAGAAGGGCGCCCGCGTGGCGCAGGCCCCGCGCGCCGTGGCCGCTGCGATCGCCGAAAGCGAGTCGCTGAAGACCGCCAACCGGCCTTCCACGGCGAAGACCGTGTCCGCCGAGCCGACGGCCGAGCCCGTGCCCTTCGACGCCTCCGACCCCTTCGACGTGGCGTTGGTGCGCTGGGCCCAGGGCGACATCTGCCGCAGCCCCGAATCGATCGCCGCTGCCCAGGAGGCCACCGCCGCCGCCGACGCCGCGGAAGGGGAGACGGCCGGCCGCTTCGGCGCGAGCGCCGTTCCCGATGCCGAAGCCGCCCAGGAGCGCGCCGCCGCAGCGCTGCTCGAGCGCCCCTTCGCCTATGGGGCCCAGGCCATCAACGCCGAACTGGGTCGCGAGGACGTGACCGAAGAGATGGTCATGGAGCGCCTGCGCCAGATGAAAGCAGCCAAATCGGCCCGCCGCGTGGGCGCGATGGTGCGCCACCACAAAATCGGCTACGCCTATAATTCGATGACGGTGTGGGACGTGCCCGACGACGAGGCCGATGCCGCCGGCGCCGTGTTCAAGGCCGCCGACTTCGTTTCTCACGCCTACAGCCGGCCGCGCAACGAGCATTGGCAGGCCAACCTGTACGCTATGTGCCATGCCCAGTCGGCCGAAGAGCTCGCTGCGCACGTGCGCGAGCTCGAAGAGCGCCTGGCGGATGCCGACGTGACCGTGCGCGGCCACGAGGCGCTTTCTACGACCGACGAGTTCAAGAAGATGTCGATGACGTATTTCGTCGAGGAGGACTAAATGGACCGTTCGCAATCGAGCAAGGATTTCGCCGAAGCGCGCTCCTGCATCCCGGGAGGCGTGAACAGCCCCGTGCGCGCGTTCGCCAACGTCAACGCGACGCCGGTGTTCTACGACCACGCCAAGGGCAGCCACGTATGGGACGTCGACGGCAACGAGTACGTCGATTTCATCGGCAGCTGGGGCCCCATGATCTTGGGCCATTGCCCCGACGTCGTCGAGGCGGCCGTGCGTGCCCAGCTTGACCGCGGCATGTCCTACGGCGCCCCCTGCGAGGCCGAGATCACGATGGCAGAAGAGATCTGCCGCCTGGTGCCGGCTGCCGAAAAGGCCCGCATGGTCTCGAGCGGCACCGAGGCCACGATGAGCGCGATCCGCCTGGCCCGCGGCTACACCCATCGCGACAAGTTCATCAAGTTCGAAGGCAACTACCATGGCCATTCCGACGCCCTGCTCGTGGCGGCCGGCTCGGGCGTGGTCACTTTCGGCATCCCGGGGACCCCGGGCGTCACGGCGGGCGCGGTGGCCGACACGATCGTGCTGCCCTACAACGACCTCGACGCGGTGCGCGCCGCCTTCGCGGAATGCCCCGACAACATCGCCGCAATCATCGTGGAGCCCATCGCGGGCAACATGGGCTGCGTGCCCCCGGCGCGCGGCTTCCTGCAGGGCCTGCGCGACGTGTGCACCGAATACGGCGCCCTGCTCATCTTCGACGAGGTCATCAGCGGCTTCCGCGCGGCCTTGGGCGGCGCCCAGGAGCGCTACGGCGTCACGCCCGATCTGTGCACCTTCGGCAAGATCATCGGCGGCGGCTTCCCCGTGGGCTGCTTCGCCGGACGCGCCGACATCATGGATGCCCTGGCGCCCGACGGCCCGGTCTACCAGGCGGGCACGCTTTCGGGCAACCCCGTGGCCATGGAAGCGGGCCTGGCACAGCTGCGCGAGCTCGAAAAGCCCGGCTTCTACGACGATCTCGAGAAGAAGGGCGCCTACTGGGAAGAGGGCATGCGCCTGGCGATCGAGCGCGCCGGCGTCACGGCTCAGCTCAACCGAGTGGGCAGCCTGGCCACGATCTTCTTCACCGACCGCCCGGTCACGTGCTGGGAAGATGCGGCCACCTGCGACACCGAAGCCTTCGCCGCCTACTTCGGCGGCATGCTCGACCGCGGCTTCCTCATTGCGCCGAGCCAGTTCGAGTGCCTCTTCCTTTCGGCTGCGCATACCTACGAGGAGATCGACGCCTTCTGCGCCGCGGTGGAGGAAAGCCTTAGGGATTCTTCCCGTATTTCCGCCTAGCTGTGGCGCGGCGGGGCCGTTTCGGGTACAGTACTCACGTTGTCCCGAACGGACGGCAATTCGCCCCCTTCGTCTAGCGGCCAAGGACACCGGGTGCTCAACCCGGCAACGGAGATTCGAATTCTTCAGGGGACACCAGAACCCACGCGCGCGCCTCATCCCAGGGGCGCGCGCTTTTTTTATGCAGCCGCATACGTCAAAGGGCGGTTCTCTTTGGTTAAACTATGCGCGTATCGGCTTGCCGAGTGCTTCGATTGCGTCAAAGAGAACCGTGCCCTTGACGCGTATAGTGAGTCAAAGAGATGTGACCCCTTTGACTCACTCGGCGCAGTCTATTCTCTATTGAAAAGAAGCTGTGAAGGTGCGGCAGGAGGCCTGACAGGGGACGAGGTTTGGCGTTAAAGTGGAGAGTCGTATACACTATCGGCTTCTGATTCGCAAGGGTTCGTTACCAATGGGGGTTTCCTTTTCAGCTACATCGAAGCGGGCGCACTCGCTCGCTTCGCAGAGGGCATGCGCAGGCGCTGGGGGAGCGCTTTCGACGCATGCGCATCGCGCGTTGTCGGTGCTATTGGCCTGCATGCTCGCGTTTCTGCTTGTCGTCGTTCAGGCGACGGCTCCACAGCTTGCTCTCGCCGATGCGGCGGCGAGCGTGCCCGCAACGGTGCAGAACGAAACGTACGCAAAGGCCGACAAAGCTCAGGCGGCCGACATCACCGCCGTCAAACAGGCCTATGCCGAAAAGTTCGGCGCCGATGCGGCGGCGACCAAGGCCCTTACCGACTATCTGGCCGGTCGCGCCGTGGCCACCGAATCCTTCATGAAGATCGACACCGCCTGGCTCACCAGCTTCTGCGCGAGCGGGTCGGCCTATGAACAGAGCCTGGCCAAGGAACTGGCGACCGAGCACACCAAGATCGCCAAGCTCCAATCGGATGCCGCCAACTCGTCCTCGTCGTCGAGCTCGTCTTCGTCGTCGTCCTCTTCATCGACGTCGAGCTCGTCGTCGAGCGTCGCTTCGAGCGCGACGGCGCCTGCCGCCCCCGCTGCGAGCGAGTCGTCGTCTGCCGCCGCTCCCGCGGCCGCCCCTGCGACCGATTCCGCTGCGACTGACGCCGCCCCGGCTCAGGATGCGACCGAAGCCCAGGCTGAGCCCATGACTACGGGCGGTGCGGAATACATCATGGGCAGCATCAAACCCAACCAGACCACGCAGGCCTTCATCGACTCGATCAAAGACGACGCCCAGGTGATCGCCCAGGATCACGACCTCTACGCGTCGGTCATGATCGCCCAGGCCGTGCTCGAAAGCGGGTCGGGCTCTTCGGGCCTTTCCGCCAATTACAACAACCTTTTCGGCCTCAAGGGCACCTATCAGGGCATGAGCGTGTCCCTTCCCACCAAGGAAGACGACGGCACGGGCAATTCCTATACGATCACGGCGACCTTCCGCGCCTATCCCACGGCGCGCGATTCGCTGCTCGATTACGCCGAACTGGTGGGCTCGAAGCTCTACGCTCCGGCGCATAAGAGCAACTGCACGTCCTATGTGGACGCCTGCAACTACCTGCAGGGTCGCTACGCCACCTCGACCACCTATTCGGCTCAGCTGCAGGACCTCATCAACGCCTACAACCTCACCCAGTACGACAATCCCGTCGCCGTGTCCGACGCGGCTCAGGATGCGGCCGTCGCCGATGCGGCCGCTTCGCCCTTCCACACGGCGTCGGGCCTCTTCGACGAAAACGGGCTCGTGCCCCTCTCCGCCATGCTGCCGCTCGACGGTACGGCCGCCGCGGCGATCGCCGGTGCGGGTGCCGACGCGCAGCAGGCCGCCCCTGTGCTCCAGGTTATCGTCGGCATGCTCGTCGCGGCTGCGGCGGCGGCGGCGCTGGCGGCGCTCGTGTGGCTCAACCCGGCCTGGATGCGCAAGCTCGAACCGGCGGTCTTCGGCGCTGTTGTGCGCGTCCGTCGCGCCCTGCGCGGCTTCGGCTCGCAGGGCGCTCCCCAAGCGCTCCCTCGCGCCTCTGAAGCCTACGACCGCTCGGGCCTTTAGGAGACAGCTATAGGCCGCCCGCTTCACACCGTCGTTTCGAGCGCTTCGGCGCAGCGCACGCTTCCGTGCCAGTCGCGGGTCCTCTATGCGCTCGCGCTCATAGCGAGCGCGCTCGTGCTGGGCGCCGCCTTCTCCTTCGGCGTCGACTTGAGCGGCAACGGCTACCTTGTCGATCCTAACGCTTCGTGCGGCCGCTTCGTGGCCTATACGCTCGTCGCCGGCCTGGCCCTCTTCGCCGCCTGCGAGGGCATCGCCGCCTTCCAGGCCCGGCGCCGGCCGGCGGGGGAGAACGGCTGCAGCGACGCCGCCTCGGCGAGGGAAGACGGTGGACCTTCGGGTCGTGTCTCGGCAGGGGAGCGCGGCGTGCCTGCGGGCCTTGCAACGCCCGGCTACGCGCCTAGGAAGAACAGCCGGCTTTCCATACTCGTGCCCCGCTTCAACGTGCACGACATCGTGCTCTTCGCGGCTATCATGCTCGCCTTCTGGGGCGTGTGGATGGTCGCCCTCTACCCGGGCTCGATGAACATCGACACGGTCTCGCAGATCAAGCAGAGCTACATCGGCCAGTACGACGTCTACATCGTCCCCTGGATTCCCACCCACAGCACGACCGACGCCTGGTTTTCCGACCACCATCCCTTCTTCGACACGCTCGTCTTCGGTGCCTTCGTGCACGCCTTCGACTGGACGGGCTCGTGGAACGTGGGCGTCTACGCCTTCGTGCTCGTGCAGTGCTGCCTGACCACGGCCGCCTTTTCGGCGGCGGTGGCCTATCTGCGTCGGGCAGGCGAGCCCCTGCCGCTCTGCCTGGGCGTTTTCCTCTTCTTCTGTCTGATGCCCTTCTATCCCATTTACGGCATGACGATGCTGAAGGACTCGCTCTACTCCTTTATCTTCGTGGTCTACTTCCTGTTCCTGGCCGAAATCGTGCGCACGCGCGGGGCCGTCTTCGAGGGCTGGCGCCGGCCGGGGCGGGCACGACGCCTGCTCGTGTGGTTCATCGTGGTGGGCGTGCTTCTGGCCCTCACGAAGAAGACGGGCGTCTATTCGGTGCTCGTGTCCGCCGTGATTGGAGCGATCGTCTACCGGCGGTGCTGGAAGGCCTTCGCTGCCCAGGCGCTCGCAGGCGGGGTCGTGATCTGGCTGCTCTTTCCCTTCGTCGTCTTCCCGCTTGCCCACGTGGTGCCCGGCCAGCTGCAGGAGGCGGTGGGCTTCATGTTCCAGCAGACGGCCCGTTACGTGGTCGACCATTCCGACGAGGTGACAAACGACGAGCGGCAGGCGATCGACGCGGTTCTGGGCTTCGACGACCTGGCGGCCCGCTACGAGTACAACGACGCAGACCCGGTAAAGTTCTGGTACCGCTACGACACCGTTACCACGGGCGATTTAGCCAACTACCTGCGCGTATGGGCAGTGGAAGGCGCCCGCCATCCCGAAACCTACGCGGAGGCGACCCTGTCGATCTGCGCGCCCTACCTGAATGCGAGCGGGGTTTTGGGCGTGCACGGCCAGACGGGCGACATCGATGAAACGGTGGCCGACCTGGTCTACCAGCCGGCCGAGCTCGACGGCCTGCGCGAACCTCTGCTCGCGTTCTATCGCACCGTGGTGAACGCGCCCGGGCTCGCGATATTCTTCCGCGTGGGGCCCTACGCCACCTGGATCCCGCTGCTGTTGCTCTGCTATGGGGCTCGCAACCGCAGCGGACTGCCCTTCCTTTCGGTTGCGCTTTTGGTCGCGCTCGGCTTCTGCCTGATCTGCCCGATCTTCCATTCGCGCTACGCGCTGCCGCTCATCTACACGGCTCCCGTGGCCTTGGGCCTGCTCTTCAGTTCCGTGGGAGCGCAGCGCCGCCTGAAATGAATTGGCGAAGCGCATTCGATGTAGGTCTATGGAGCCAGGCTCCATTGGCTCATCGGCCTCGCCGTTGAAGGTTTGCTGTGCAAAAGGGGGAGTGCAGGCCGATGCTCTATAATGAGCCTTCGGTAGAAAGTAGGTGAGCCACGTGGCCGACCAGCAAGGGTTCAAGCATATTTCCGTGAGCGACGAAGACGACGACCTCGTGATCGAGGCGGGCGCTCGCCATGCCGCTCCGGCGAAGCAGGCGCCATCGGTCGCCCGCACTCAGCCCGTCGAGCCCCAAGCTCCTGCAGACCCCGCGCCTGCTGCCGCCGCTCCCGAAGACGCGGCGCCTTCCCAACCCGACGCGTCCGCCTTCCCGGGCGGCGTCGCGCCCGCCAACGAAGATGAGGCCCGCGCCCTGAAAGAGCACATGGCCCGCAAGCGCGCCCGCGAAAAGGCGAACGCCCTTGTCACCACCGAAGAGGACCTGCATGCAAAGGGCCCCTTCCTGTCGATGCAGCGCATCATCATCGCCATCGTTTTGGTCGTGGTGGGCGTCGTGTACCTCGCGATGTTCCAGTAAGCTCCGTACGGAAAGGTTTGTGCGGTATGGCTAACGAAAAGAAAAAGACGGCCGGCGCGTCGTCTCCCAACCCCGAAAAGCGTGTCGAGGCTGCTTCGGCCGGCGCCCGCTCCGAAGAGGGCACGGGCGACTTTCCCAAGCCGCGCCCCTTCGATGCGGAAGGCGGCGTCGCCCCGCTGCGCGAGGAAGACCGCGACGAAGTCACCGGCGTGCCCTTCGACGAAGACGGCGCCTTCGACTACGACGCCGACGCCGACGAGTTCCTCGACGATGCCGACAGCATCCTCGATGACGACCAGCGCGACTACTACCGTTACGGCGAGAAGATGCACGGCGTGCATAAAACGGCCGCCGACCTGCGCGAAGACGAAGCGGCCGCCCGCCGCGCCGAACGCATGAAGGCCGAAGGCCCTGCCGTGGTGGGGGCGGGGGAGCCCGCCGAAGAAGACGACGGCGACGCCGCTTCCGAAGCGGGCGAGTCCTCGCGCGGCGGCCACGCCAAACCGTCGAAGAAGGATCAGTTCGACAGCCTTCCCGAAAGCGTGAAGCGGTCGCACCGCATGCGCCGCGTGCTCATCATCGCGATCATCGTGCTCGTGGCCCTCGCCGGCGCCATCGGCTACTTCGGCTACCAGATGTACGTCACGAGCCAGACCACGGCCGTGCAGCAGACCAACGAAACCACCTCGCAGACCGACCAGGTCGCCACCACCGACGACGCCAACAAGGATGCGAGCACCGAAAACGTCAAGCAGACCGACGTGCCCGCTCTTGTGTCGCTGATCGGCCTCACGCAGGACCAGGCGGTCACCCAGCTCGCCCATGGCGCCACGGTGACCCTTACCAACAACCAGTCGATCGAAGGCAATCCGGTCGTCACCAACGTGACGGTCATGCTCACCGAAGAGCCGGCCGACACCCATTCCAACACGCCGACGGTCTACCTGGGCCTCGATGCCAACGGTACCGTGGTGCAGGCGGGCTACACGGCGTCCACCGCCGAGCTGGGCTACGGCTCGCTCAGCTTCAAGGACGCGGTTGAAAACGAGCACGTGGTCGAAAAGACCCTCGACTACGCCGGCCTCACGGTGGCCGACGGCACCGCCCAGCTGCCCACCGACAAGGACGCTTACCAGACCTACGCAAGCGACGGCACCACGCTCGTGTCCGAGCGCGCTTCCTTCGATGGGTCGGCTTCGGCCAACGGGGCCAACTTCACCTGGTCGGCCGTGCTGTCCTACGACTACACCGCCGCTAACGCAACGGGCAACCTGGCCAATACCATTCGCCAGATCACCGTCTACGTCAACGCCGCCTAGGTAGCCGCCTCTCTATGAACAGCCTGCTTGCACAGACGAGCCTCGCCTTCCTCGTGTCGCTTGTGGTGACCTACGCGATGGTTCCCGTCTCCCGCCGTATCGCGATGAAGATCGGGGCCATCGATTATCCCAGCAACCGGCGCATCAACAACATGCCCGTGCCGCGCTGCGGCGGCATCGCCCTGTTCGTGGGCTTCATGGCCGCCCTCGCCGTGGTCTTCGTGCAGGCGAAGACCTACGGGCGCAGCATCCTCGACTTCGTGATGGAAACCGACGTGAACGGCTTCCTCATGATCGCCGGCATCACGTTCGCGTTTCTGGTGGGCCTCTACGACGACGTGCACCAGATGCGCGCCAAGCAGAAGTTCCTCTTGCAGATCGTGGCCTGCTGCATCGTGTACTTTTCGGGCGTGTCGGTGAACGCGATTATCATGCCCGTGTCGAGCGAATTCGTGCCGTTGGGGGTGTGGGACTTCCCGGTCACGGTCATCTACCTGCTCGTGTTCCTCAACATCACCAACCTCATCGACGGCCTCGATGGCTTGGCGGCCGGCCTCGTGGCCATCGTGAGCTCCTGCCTGCTCGTGCTCGTGCTGAGCAGCGGCAGCTACACGCTGTCGGCCATGTGCGTGGCCCTCATCGGGTCCTGCCTGGCCTTCCTGCGCTTCAACTCCTACCCGGCGAGCGTCTTCATGGGCGATTCGGGATCGCTGTTCCTGGGGATGATCGTGGGCATCGTTTCCATCATGGGTGTGGCGCGCACCCAGAGCCTCGTGATGATGGTGGTGCCGCTCGTGATGGCGGGCGTGCCCGTGCTCGACACGACGTCGGCGATCATTCGCCGCAAGCGCCAGCACAAGCATATCGACGAGCCCGATTTGGGACACATCCACCATCGGCTCATCGACGCCGGTTTGGGCCAGCGCAAGGCGGTGCTCATCCTGTACGCCTGCACGGCGGCGCTGGGCATCATCGGCATCGTGGTGGGCATGCTTTCGGGCATCGAGCGCTACATCGTCCTGTTGGTCCTGCTCGGCGTGGTCTTCGTGATCATTTGGAAGTTCGGTCTGTTCAAGCCCGTATTGCAGCATTTCTACGTGAACCGCGGCCAGCGCGGCCCCCGCGTGCCGCCCGGCTACGAGCGCGGCAGTCAGATCCCCACCGACGAAAAAAAGTGACAAAGGAGCTGTGTCAGGGGACGGGGACGTGCGGACAATAGCGCGAGAACGCCACGTGTGGCGAAGCGCGCGCAGTGCAGCCGTGCTCAGGCCGTTGACGGGGAATCGCGCTTCTGACCCATAGTGGCACTAGGGGCACGGCACCTGTTTCGCGATGCTGCGCGAGATGCGGTAGTATAGACCGCACCTTATGACGTAAGTGGGGAATGGGGAACGCATGTTCGGAAAGATTCGCGCCTATCTGTCGTTGGTACGCGAGACCAACGACATCCAGCACCGCCTCGAGGCTGCCGTCGGCGAGATGGCGGGGCAGCTTTCCGCTTCCCAGAACCGCATAACCGAACTCGAGGGGCAGCTCTCCCGCCTGTCCGCCCAGCTCTCCGACGCGCAGGCCCTGCAGCGCGCTTCGGCCGCCGAGGCCCTCTACAACCAGAGCTTCTCGTCGGCGGCGGGGCTCGCCCGGCTCGCGATCGCCCTGCGCAACGGGCGGGGCCCGCGCGTGCTGCTGTGCGGCAACTACGGGGACGCGAACCTCGGCGACGAGCTCATGATGTCCACGATCGTCGATTACCTGCGCGCCCATACGGATGCAGACGTCACGGTGATGCTCATGCCCCGCGTGGACTACGACGGGCTCTGGTTGGGCGACGTCCATGTGATTCACGCTCCCAACAACGCTTCCGACGCCCAGCACCTCGCTGACTTCTTCGACGCAATCGTGTTCGGGGGAGGGGCTCTGCTCGAAGACACCTTCTATCCCTATGCCGCGCCCGGCGTCGAGCGCGAGCTGATGCCTTTCGGGTCGCTTTCCTACTTCGAGAGCTGCGGCATGCGGATGGGGATGAGCATCGGGCGCGTCCTCGTCGACGTGGGTGCCGGTTTCGTCGCAGCTGGGAAACCGGCCTTCTTCCTTGGTCTGAGCACTACCGAAGCGCGTCCCTCCAGCCGCTCGTATCTTGAGAAGCTGCAGATGGTCATCGACGGCGCGGCCCGCTTCAGCGTGCGCGACGCTCAGAGCGTGAAGGCGCTTGAGAGCTGGGGCCTGCGCTGCGATCGCGTCAACGTGAGCGAGGATTTGCTTTTCGCCAATGAAGTGCTTGCAGGGAGAGCGGAGCAGCATCGTCCTGCTGATGCTCATCCCGATGATGCCGCGCGCGTCGCCCTCATCGTGCTCTGTTACGACAATCCCACGGAACGCATCGCCCGGCTCATCCGGCTGGTGAACGCTCGCTACGGCGGGGCTGACAAGGTGAGGGTTTCCCTCGTGCCGTTCTATACGGGCTGTTTCGACGACGTCGACGTGCTCGAGCGCGCCGCACATGCGTCGGGCGCCGGCAACGTGGAGGTCCGCCCCTACACCAACGACCTGGGCGAGCTGGCGGCCTTCCTGGGCGCCCAGGACCTGGTCGTGAGCGAGCGCTACCACGGCTGCCTCATGGCGCTCTCCCTGGGCGTGTCCACGGCTCCGCTCTTCAACGACGCCCATCCCCACTACCGGATCAAGATGGGCCATCTGCTGGGGCTCTTCGGCGCGACGCTCGACGGCTGCCTTACCGTGAGCGCGCTCGACGCGGGCGAGGCGGGACCCGACGCGCTCGCCGTCGTCGAGCCCGACGCGTCCCGCCTGCCCGCCGTGCGCGCCCGCGCGGCTGAAGAGCTCGAAGCTCTAGGGGGCGCTTTGGGGTAGGGGCGCTTTGTTGTCTTTAGTGCTTCAAGCCCCTACAGGTGTCCACTCGTGCCCAAGCGCCCCTTCTTTCAGGTCAAACGTTATAAATTATTCAGGTGCTTACCTATCTGTATTGGAATAAAAGAGGTGCATCTGGCATAGAGTTCGGGACCGCAAACGCCACTCGGATAGCGGAAGAGTTTGAAGTATACGCAAAGGGTATGCAAGGCTATATTCTTTACCAGCTTGCTAACGAAGGTAAGCAGATGAAGACGGTAGCTGTCGTTACTGGTTACGATGCGAACGCCGGAACGTACACAATTGTCGGCCCTAATGCCGAAGGGCAAGGCGCTGGAGCGAGTGGCATTCAGCGAGATGTTGAAGGTCTTCAATACGTCTCGAAAAATCTTGCGGAAGACGCTCAGGTGCCGGTAACTGGAATCACTAAAGAGCAGCTTGCAAGCTGTGATTTGGTTGTTGTCAATGCGAAGGCTGGCTCGGGCGTAACCACCAACGACATCGTGGCGACTTTTGATCCTGCATTGAAGCAGAAGACCTACTGGGTGGATAGTAACAGGCCTCAGGCGGGTGCGACTTACGACCCTTCTGGCGATTCTATTGAATGCGTTCAGGGAATGGCGCGTGAGTTGGGCTGCTTGTACCCTGAATACCTCGATCAAGACGAACTCGTCTATTGCTATTACACGAGGTTCTACCATATGCGCGATGACGATGTGGACCTTACAATTAATACCGCAATCGAAAACGCCATGGATGGTGTGCGTAATTGGGATGCAACGGGTTCTGATTTACTGGAATGGACACAGGCGGATTACAGTACAGACAAATCAGGATACAACGGAACTACTGGGCGTAAGAATCTGCTTGCGTCGGTAGACTCGAAACTTTACTTGGGCGTGCACTATCTCTTGAGCACACAATCATCGCAGCCGATGGCGCTTCATGTAACGGATTCTGCTCGTCCGTATGTCGAAAGTAATTCGTTTACCGATGTGGATAATTCCACGCCACATGCGGCAGACATCTACTGGCTGACTGAAACTGGGATTTCTACCGGTTACGATAATAGTGACGGTTCGAAGAGCTTCGGCGGGATGACTCCTGTCTATCGTCAGGATATGGCTGCATTCTTGCATCGCTTTTATCGCGTATTGATGTAACGCACTTTTGCAATTGGATTGTACGACGCCATTTGTGAAAAACCTATGCGGCAGCGCGCGGGTCGCCGGGGTGTGCTATGCTGCAAAAGCTGTTTGAAGAGAAGCCACAAGCTTCCACCTAGTTCGGCGCTTTTCGCTGCTGATGGGTCACATGAATACGCGTCGGATGTCCGACAATTCATTGGTGAACCCGTGGCGAAAGCTGCGGGTTTTCTTTTTATAGCACGTAGTAGGAACTCCATAAGGAGGTGTTTGCGATAGCTGCTAAAGAGCCAAGGCTCAATGAGCAGATCACCGCTCGTGAAGTGCGTCTGATCGGCTACGACGGCGAGCAGATGGGTATCTGCGCCGTCGAGGAAGCCCAGCACGTCGCCGACAATGCCGGCCTGGACCTGGTGGAAATCGCCCCCAACGCCAAGCCGCCCGTGTGCCGCGTGATGGACTACGGCAAGTTCAAGTACGAACAGGCCATCAAGCAGAAGCAAGCTCGCAAGAACCAGACCAAGATCGAGACCAAGGAAATGAAGTTCCGCCCCAAAATCGACGTGGGCGACTACACGACCAAGAAGAAGCACGTCATTCGCTTCCTCGAGCAGGGCAACAAGGTTAAGATCACGATCATGTTCCGTGGCCGCGAAATGGCTCATCCCGACCGGGGCTTGAGCATCTTGGAGCGCCTGGCCGACGACCTGAAGGACATGGCCGTCATCGAGGCCCAGCCCAAGATGGAAGGCCGCAACATGCACATGGTCATCGCACCGCTGCCTTCTACGGTCAAGAAAAAGAAGGAAGCTGCCAAGAAGGGCGGCAAAGGCAAGAATCAGGGAAAGGACGAGGAGTAATCCATGCCCAAGATGAAGACGCATAAAGGTACCGCCAAGCGCTTCCGCGTGACCGGTTCCGGCAAGATCGTTCGCGGCAAGGCCTTCAAGAGCCACATCATGACCAAGAAGAGCCAGAAGCGTAAGCGCAATTTCCGTCACGAGACCACCGTTGCTCCCGCTGACCGCCAGGTCATCGCCCGCAACCTCGGTCGTCGCTAGTAGATAGAAGGGGAGTTATAGAATGGCTCGTGTAAAGCGCGCAGTGAGCGCGCACAAGAAGCGTAAGACCACCCTCAACCGTGCGAAGGGCTACTATGGTGCCCGTTCCCGCAGCTACCGTAAGGCTAAGGAACAGGTCCAGCATTCGCTTCAGTACCAGTATCGCGACCGTCGCAACAAGAAGCGCGACATCCGTCGTCTCTGGATCACCCGCATCAACGCTGCGGCTCGCCTGAACGGCATGTCCTACAGCACGTTCATGAACGGTCTGAAGAAGGCCGGCGTCGAGCTCGACCGCAAGGTGCTCGCCGACATGGCCGTCAACGACGCTCCTGCGTTCGCCGCTCTGGTGGAAGTCGCCAAGAAGGCCCTCGCCTAAGCAATCGCTCAACGGTATTTAAAATCCCCGCTCATCGATGATGGGCGGGGATTTTTGCATTCTGAAGGCCCTGCGGGCGTGTCTCGAGTGCGTCGTGGGGACGCCTACGCCTACTCGTCGTCTTCCTGCGGCACGTCGGCCAGCAGCTCCTCGGCGCGCTTGTTCACGTAGGTTTCGGCGGCATCGTAGGCCGATCCGTGGAACCCGCTCGCCACGGCCACCTGCCGGCGCGCAAGCTCGTTTTCCGTATCGGTGCGCAGGTTTCCGCATACCAGGGCGTCGGTGTCGAGCCGGTCGAGCAGGATGATGCGCTCGTCGCTCGTGAGCTCGTCGGCGGGGACGTTGCGCGTGTCCACGATTTCGTATGCGCTCGTATCGAAGAAATTGAAGTTCAGGCAGGTAGAGAAATTGTCTGCGACGTTCAGACCGTTGCTTGCTACTGCTATGCGCATGTGGTTCCCTCCTTTAACTTCGTTGCATACGATACCGTGGATTCCGAATTCCTCTGCATACGAACCCCCGAGCGGCGGTATCGGCGGGGCAGTGGTAATCTTGCACATTAACGGCTTCGCATGTTCGATTTTCTGGAAGGCGCGTCCATGGCGACCTCGTTCGACAACATCATCGTCACCGGCGGCTGCGGTTTCATCGGCAGCAACTTCGTTCATTACGTGATCAACAATGACCTTGCCGGCCACGTCACCGTCCTCGACAAGCTCACCTACGCCGGCAACCCGCGCAACCTCGACGGCCTGCCCCAAGACCGCGTCGAGCTCGTGGTGGG
>JALCHN010000004.1 GCA_022644775.1 Eggerthellaceae bacterium | reverse complement strand
GTGTCGGGCGTGAGGTTCAGAAGCTCGTTTCCGGGACGGTGGAGGATGACCTTCTTGAGCGGTCCGATCTCGCTCTTGACGTTGACTCCGGTCATGTAAACTCCCCTTTCTTTGCAAAAATATGCAAGTCTCCAGGTAGTGGATGTCGACCGCGCTCGCACGGTCGAACTTCCGATACCGCACACTTTACTCTGCGCGCCGGTAAAAGCAATTATGAACATTCTGTTAAACGCTAATGTCGGTTAACGGCATAGTTGTGTACGTGGGTGGTACTTGTTTTTAAAATCGCTTTCTGTATACACCGATTTTTCAAGAATATACAACGTATCATTTGTGTCCTGACCTGGGGTTTTTCGCAACACTGCATATTCTATTCATTGTCAATATGCAAATTCTATCCAATTCATTGCATAAACCAAGCGCTGTATCCTGCCCCATGGGCGCTTCGGCCCCGATCCATGCAAATGTTTGGTGCATATCGAATCGCAGGATATGCAAGCTTTCATCATGTTTATGCAAAGTGCGGCACAATGCGCGGACAGTTGTGTGTCGGCGAGCCAGTTCTCTTGGAAACACAGAAGCGTGCAGCAGAGAGCCGTGCCCCTCTCCCGCCTGTAGGATCTTGACGCCACAGGCCGAGAAACGGACGACTCGCCTTATTGTCCGCGCCAAGCAACAACATCTACGGGAACCGAGGCACGCCCCGCGCACAGGCCCGAGAACCGACACGGTTATATCAATGCGTAGCTGACATCGAGAGACACTGGCAGAGATGGGCCGTTGTGCAGTCGATTTCGAGGGTCGCTGGCAGAGATGTGCCGTTATGTAGCATCCAATCGGGGCGAATAGTGCGAATCCAGCCCGTTGATGGCGTTTGCCTTTGCAAAGCACCAGGTCAGAGCTTGGCTCACAATCTCTGCCCCGTGAGAAGTCGGTCTGCGCATACTACACAACGCCCGATTCGTGCCAGCGAGAGGCGAAATATACCGCACAACGCCCGATTCGTGCCAGCGAGCGGCGAAACCTTCTGCCCCATTACAGTTTTCCGTAGCATCCCACTGGGATGCCAGAGTCGGTAGGCTGCCTTAAAGTGAGAGAAGCCCCAAGGGGCCGCCGATGAGTCGCCTCCGGATGGCCGTCTGCCCCTGCCCCGTAGAGCCCCCGGCACAAGCACAGCCGCAACTGCGGAGGCAGCGGCAGACGAAGGTGGGACGATTCCGTCGGAAGGCGAAGCACCAGGGGCGTTGGAAATTTCCGGAGGATTTTCCTGGATTCATCAGGCGCGATGCATGCTTTTGGGGTACACATTTTGGCCTATAACCCCCTCCGAGGAGAGCAGCGAAGATCACGAACGCACGAGCGAAGGATTCCGGGCAACAAAAAAGGCCCTCCGAAGAGGACCTTTCTTTGGGCTATGGTGTCGGAGACGGGACTTGAACCCGTATGCCCGTTTAAGTTAGGCACTAGCACCTCAAGCTAGCGCGTCTGCCAATTCCGCCACTCCGACGTGTTGAATGACAACGAAGAATACTTTAGCAGAACCTTCCCCGTTTGCAAAGGGAAATTTTTAATTAATTGTTCCCTGGGGATAAATAATCATGAGCACGATCAGAGACACGAGGAAAATGATCGCGAAGGCGATCGTGAAACGGTCGAGGTTCTTCTCGACGATGCTCGTGCCGTTGCTCGAGTTGTAGAGCGAGCTGGCGATGGCATCGGAGATGCCGGTGCCCTTGCCGGAATGCAGCATGATGAACACGATCAAGCCGGCGCCGGACACGACGAGCAGAATCAGGAAGATGATGAGCAAAGGAGTCACGATAGTTCTCTTTCTAGAATTGTCATTCGCGTGCGACCTGTGCGCACGAAGCACATATTATAGCGGATTGCCCCTCAATCGCAATTATTTACGCAGAAGCGATGGAGCGGTCATCTCCGCCGGCACACGCAGGCCCGCCATGTCGAGCAGCGTGGGCGCCAGGTTGCTGAGCGCCGGTACCTCTCCTTCCGGCACGTCGGCGAACGTGCAGTCCTGGCCCGAAAAGTCGATCATGACAAGCGGCACCGGATTGGTGGTGTGCTGCGTGAAGGGCTCGCCCGCATCGGACACCATAACGTCGGCGTTTCCGTGGTCGGCCGTGAGCAGCGCCAGGCCGTGCTTGCGCTCCAGAGCCGCAACGACCTTTCCCACGCCTTCGTCGACCGCTTCCACGGCCTTGATGGCGGCGGGAATCGACCCCGTGTGTCCTACCATGTCGCAGTTGGCGAAGTTGACGATGTAGAAATCCGCCTCGTCGTTATCGATCGCGGCCGCCAGAGCATCGGCCACCGCGGGCTCGCTCATCTCCGGCTGCAAGTCGTAGGTGGCAACTTTGGGGCTGGGAATGAGCTTGCGCACCTCGCCTTGCTTGGGCTCTTCCCTGCCGCCGTTGATGAAGAAGGTGACGTGCGCGTACTTTTCGGTCTCGGCGATATGGTACTGGCGCAGGCCCGCCTGGGCGATGACATCGGCCAGCACGTGTTCGGGAAACTCCTTGGGGAAAGCCACCGTTGCGTCGATAGAGGGATCGTATTCGGTGCAGCACACGAAATGCGGGAAGACATCGGGGCGCTCGAAGCCGGCGAAGTCGCGGTCGGTGAGGGCGCGCGCCATCTGACGGGCCCGGTCGGGACGGAAGTTGAAGAAGATGGCCGCGTCGCGGCTTTCGATGCCGCGGTCGACGAAGGATGCCGGCACGACGAACTCGTCGGTCACGTCGTTGTCGTAAGACGCCTGCATGAAGGCTACCGGATCGCAGCCAGCCTGAGGCGCGCACCGCACCATGGCGTCGTAGGCCTTCTGCACGCGGTCCCAGTTGGTGTCGCGGTCCATGGCGTAGTAGCGACCCGAAATGGACGCGATGCGGATGCGGCAATCATCGCTTGAAAGTGCGGCGATCTTGCCTTCGAGCTCTTCGACGAAGCCCTTGCCGCTCGTGGGCGGCACGTCGCGGCCGTCCATGAAGCAGTGCACGAACACCTGGGGCACCTTGCGCTTGGCAGCCATCGCGAGCAAGGCGTAAAGATGCTCGTTGCTCGAATGCACGCCGCCGTCGGACAGCAGGCCCATGATGTGCAGGACCGCGCCCGGCGCGCTCGCCGCGTCCATGGCCTCGACGAAGGCCGGATTATCCTCGATGCTCCCGTCGCGGCAAGCGTTGTTGATGCGGGTGAGCTCCTGGAAGACCACGCGGCCGGCGCCGATATTAAGGTGCCCTACTTCGGAATTACCCATCTGGCCCGCGGGCAGGCCCACCGGCTCGCAGGAAGCCTGGATCTGCATGTGGGGGAACCGCTGCCAGAGAGCGTCGATATGAGGCGTGCGCGCCTGGGAGATCGCGTTGCCGGGACCGGCCGGTGCGATACCGAACCCGTCCATGATGATGAGAGCCGCCGGCAGATGATAGTGCTTGTCGCTCATCGGAAGAACAACTCGCTTTCTATGAGATACGTTCGGTGAAATAAAAAGCGGGCGCCGGAGCGCCCGCCAGATGCATTATACGCATGCTTTGATGAGCTGGACGAAGGATTCGGCCTTGAGCGCCGCCCCTCCGATCAGGCCGCCGTCTATGTCGGGTTCGGCGATGAGGCCCTCGACGTTTTCGGGCTTCATCGAGCCGCCGTAGAGGACGCGGACGGCATTTGCAGCGTCGGCGCCGAAATCGGCAACGATCTGGTTGCGGATGCCGAGGCACACCTCCTGCGCCTCTTCGGGCGTGGCGGTGCGACCGGTGCCGATGGCCCAGATGGGCTCGTAGGCCACCACGCAGCGGGCCACCTGTTCGGGATCGAGCCCGGCGAATGCGGCGTGCACCTGCTTGGTGACGAAATCGAGGTAGGTTTGGGCATCGCGGACGGCAAGGCTCTCCCCCACGCAGACGATCGGCACGAGGCCGCCGGCGATGAGGGCGGACACCTTCTTGTTGACCATTTCGTCGGTTTCGGCGAAATACGTGCGGCGCTCGGAATGGCCCACGATGCAGTGGCTGACGCCCACCTCGTCGAGCATGGCCACGCTCGTCTCGCCCGTGTAGGCGCCCGAAGGCTCCCAGAACACGTTCTGCGCGCCCACGTGAATGGGGCTGCGGTCGAATTCGAGCACCGAATGAACCGCCTTCAGGTCAACCGTGGGCGGGCAGAGCACGACGTCGACGCCGTCCCACTGGCTCTTGTAGCGGTTGCTGATGCCCTGGGCGAGCACCACGGCCTCCGACCAGGTCTTGTTCATCTTCCAGTTGCCGGCGATCATAGGTTTGCGCATGCTAATCCTCCTCGAGAGCGACCACACCGGGCAGGGGCAGCCCCTGCACGAGTTCCATCGAGGCGCCGCCGCCGGTGGAGATGAAGGTCATCTGGTCGGCCAGGCCGAACTTGTTGACCGCGGCGACCGAATCGCCGCCGCCGATGATCGTGGCGGCGTCCTTGTTGGCGGCCACGGCTTCGGCCACGGCCTTGGTGCCGTGCGCGAAAGCGTCCATTTCGAAGACGCCCATAGGGCCGTTCCAGAAGACCGTCTTGCCCCGGGCGATGGCCGCGGCGTAGATCTTTTCGGTTTCGGGGCCGATGTCGAGGCCCATCATGTCGGCGGGAATGGCGTCGCAGGACACCGTTTCGGTGCGGGCGTCGGGCGCGAAGGCGTCGGCCACCACCGTGTCGACGGGCAGCAGGATCTTGACGCCCTTGCTTTCGGCTTTGGAAAGCATCTGCGCGGCGCGGTCGACCCAGTCCTCTTCCTTCAGGCTGGTGCCGACCTGCTTGCCCTGGGCGAGCAGGAAGGTGTAGCACATGCCGCCGCCGATGATGATCGTGTCGGCCTTGTCGATGAGTGCATCGATCACGCCCACCTTGTCGGAGACCTTCGAACCGCCCAAGATGGCGACGAAGGGACGGCGCGGATGATCAAGCATACCCGAAAGGGTCTCGACTTCCTTCTGCATGAGGAAGCCGGCAAAGGCGGGCAGAAGGGCCGCCACGCCCGCCGTGGAGGCATGGGCGCGGTGCGCGGTACCGAAGGCGTCGTTGACGTAGAGGTCGCCCAGCTCGGCGAGCTTCTTGCGGAATTCGGGGTCGTTCTTCTTCTCGCCCTTGTCAAAGCGGAGGTTCTCGAGCAGGACGATTTCGCCGTCGCCCAAGGCGTCGACGAGCTTGTGGGCTTCGGGACCCACCGTATCGGCGGCGAAGGCCACGGGCGCGTCGACGAGCTCGGCCAGGCGCGCGGCTGCGGGCGCGAGCGAGAACTTTTCCTCGAAGCCCTCCCCCGCCGGACGGCCCAGATGGCTCATGAGCACGACCTTGGCCTTATGGTCGACGAGATACTGAATGGTGGGCAGCGCGGCGCGAATGCGGGTGTCGTCGGTAACCGTGTCACCGTCGAGCGGCACGTTGAAATCGACGCGCACGAGCACGCGCTTACCTTCTACGGGTGCATCCTGAAGTTTCTTCACGGAAGCCAAAAGAACTCCTTCCACGCAAAGCCGCCCGCATCGATCGATACGGGCGGCCGAGCGAAACGGTTGCTAGAACAGGATCTTGGCGAGGTCGGCTACACGGTTGGAATAGCCCCACTCGTTGTCGTACCAGGCGAGGACCTTGCACAGGGTGCCTTCGCCGCCGAGGACCATCGTGGTGCCGGCGTCGAAGATCGACGAATGCGGGTTGCCCACGATGTCGCAGGAGACGATCGGGTCGGTTTCGTACTGGATGTAGCGGGCCATGTCGCCTTCGGCGGCGGCCTTCATCGCGGCGTTGATCTCTTCGGCCGTGACGGGGCGCTCGGTTTCGAAGGTGAGGTCGACCATCGAGCCGTCGGGCACGGGCACGCGGGTGGACATGCCGTCGAGCTTGCCCTTCAGTTCGGGCAGGACCAGCGCCACGGCCTTAGCGGCGCCCGTGGTGGTGGGGATGATCGAGGAAGTGGCCGTGCGGGCGCGACGGTAGTCCTTGTGGGAGGCGTCGAGCACGCGCTGGTCGTTGGTGAAGGCGTGCACGGTGTTCATCATGCCGCGCACGATGCCGAAGTTGGCGAGCAGCACCTTGCTGACGGGAGCCAGGCAGTTGGTGGTGCAGGAGGCGTTGGAGACGATGTTATCGGTAGCGGGGTCGTAGTCCTGCTCGTTGACGCCCATGACGATCGTCTTGACGTTGCCGCCCTTGGCGGGAGCCGTGATGATGACCTTCTTGGCGCCGGCCTTAAGATGTTTGGCCGCGCCCTCTTCGGTGCGGAAGACGCCCGTGGACTCGACGACGACGTCGACGCCGAGCTCGCCCCAGGGAAGCTGTTCGGGATTGCGGTCGGAAAAGACCTTGACGTCCTGCTTGCCGTCGACGACGAAGCCGTCGTCGCTGACTTCAACCGAGTAAGGGAAACGGCCCTGCACCGAGTCGTACTTCAGCAGATGGGCGCTGATGCCCTTGTCTCCGGTGTCGTTGACGGCCACAACCTCCAATTCGGGATCGTCGTACATCGCGCGGAACACCAGACGTCCGATGCGCCCGAAACCGTTGATTGCCACCTTGGTAGCCATAAAACATCCTTCCCTAAGAGCGGAAAAAGAAATATGCGGTATGCAGCGACGCGCATACGCCGCTTACGCAGAAAAGTCTATCGCATTCATTCGTTGGAACGCCCATCAAGCTCTTCAATTCGTCTAACGCGATGGTAAACGGCGGATTTGGAGAGCGGAGGGTCGGCGTATTGCCCCAGTTCCTTGAGGGTGGCGTCGGGATGGGCCACCCGCAGGCGAATGAATTCCTGCAGGGCGGGCGGGAGGTTTTCCTTGCCCACCTTGTCGACCACGCGGCGAATCGCCATGATCTGCTCGACGCTCGCGTCGCTGGCCTTCTGCTGGTTGGCGAGCTCGGCGTTGACGCAACGGTTGACGTCGTTGCGCACGCTTTTGATCACGCGGACGTTTTCCATAGCGAGGGCGCAATGGTGGGCGCCCACGAGAGCGAGGAATTCGGAAATGGACGACCCGCTCTTCATGTAGACGATGTAGTTGCTGCGGCGCTGCATGATTTTGGCGTGCACGCCCGCTTCATCCATGAGCTTGCAGAGGTCCTGGGCCAGATGCTCGTTCTGCACGGTGATCTCGAAGTGGAAGTCGCCTTTGGGGCTCGCGATGAAGCCGCTCGCCAGGAAGGCGCCGCGCAAGTAGGCCGCCCGGCAGCAGCGCTTGGAGACGATGGCCGGGTCGATGCCCGCGTCGAGGCCGGCGTCGGAAAGGACGCCCATGTCGTGCAGGGAATCGGAAAGGGCCGGCTGCATGGGCACCGAGATGAGGTAGTTCGGCGTCTTGTGCAGCACGCTGCGGCGCACGGTGAGCTCGGTGCGCAGTCCGTAAATGGAATGGAGGAGCTTGACCATGAGGCGGGCAACGCTCGGCGAGTCGGTGTCGACTTCGAGCGACATGCGGCCCTGGCCGGTGAGGCGCAGCGAGCCTTCCAGGTGCACCAGGGCCGCGAGCGTGGCGCGCTCGCAGTGGGAGCACACGGGCTCGACGCGCGAAAGCTCCTCTTTTACATCTGCGGTGAACGACACAGCTTGAGCACCCCCGTAAAGGCTTCGCGCAGGGCAACCGGGTCGTGCCAGGTGGGATGCTGCGAGTCGGCGAGGTTCTTGGTGATGACCATGGGGCCCGATTGCTGGATGCGCTGGACGGCATCGTAGCTCACCGACACGGGGCGCACGCGTCCGGTGGCCTCGCCCCAGCCGTGGGGGACGCCGGCCGCTTCGGGACCTTCGACGACCGATGCGAAGTTGCCCGCCTCGAAGCCGCCCGGGCGCAGGCGCATGGGCGTGCTGATGAGAACGTAGTCGAGCAGGCCCTGCATGCCGTGGGCCTGAAGGGCCTGGACGTGCTCTTCGGCCGAAAGGCCCCAGGTCTCTCCCTGCATGTCGGCCAGGCCGCACACGAAGAGGGTCTTGGCGCGCGACGAGCGGATGGCATCGAGCACGCCGGGCACGAGTAGGTTGGGGATGATCGAGGTGAAGAGCGACCCCGGCCCCAGCACGATGAGGTCGGCCTCGCAGATGGCCTTGATCGCCTCGGGATAGGGCGTGCCCAAGTGCGGGCCCTTGAGCCAGACGCGCTTCAGGGCCGTGCGCGAATGCGACAGCAGGGCCTGGCCTTCGATGGTGCGGCCGTCGCGGGTCTCGCCGCAGAGCACGATGTTGTCGAGCGTCGAGGGGTAGACGTGCCCCTGGGCGTGAAGGAGCCCTTCGCAAATGCGCACCGCTTCGGGGAAAGACCCCGTTGCGTCTTCAAGGGCGGAGAGCATGAGGTTGCCCAGAGTGTGGTTGTCGGCGAATTCGAACCGGTACTTGAATGCCTGGGTGAGCGGGTCGTCGGGGTCGGCGGCGAAGGCCACGAGGCATTTGCGCACGTCGCCCGGGGGCGTCACGTTGGCCTTTTCGCGCAGCTTGCCGGTGGAGCCGCCGTCGTCGGCCATGGCGACCACGGCGGAGGTTTCCACGCCGAGCGAAACGAGCGTCTTAATCGACACGGGCGCGCCCGTGCCGCCGCCGATGACCACGGCGCGCAGGGGCTTCGAGCGGCCCACGACCGGGGCGGCGTTCTTGATGCGGGAGAAGGACGTGGTCGCAGAAGGATCCTGCTTGAATGCGGGGTTCATGCTACCGGCCTCCTTCGGGACGCTTTTCGATGTCGGCGCGGGACAGGTCGCGATGGCTCACGTGCACGCGGTAGCCCTGGTTCTTCAGGTAGGCCCCCGTGGCCTCGGCGATCGCCACGCTGCGGTGCTGGCCGCCCGTGCAGCCCACCGCGATCGCGAGCTGCTGCTTGCCTTCCGCCACGTAGCCGGGCATCACGCAGTCGAGCAGGGCCTTCCAGCGCTTCATGAACTCCTGGGTTTCGGGGCGGCCCATGACGAAGTCGCGCACGGGGGCGTCGAGCCCGGTGAGATGGCGCAGCTCGGGGTCGTAGTAGGGGTTGGGCAAAAAGCGCACGTCGATCACGATGTCGGCGTCGGTGGCGGCACCGTGCTTGAAGCCGAAGGAGTAGACGACCACGCCGAGCCCGTCTTGGGCCGACCCGCCTTCGAAGGCGTGGGCGATCGTGCGGCGCAGCTCGATGGGGCGCAGATTGGTGGTGTCGATCACCATGTTGGCGATCTCGCGCAGCTCTGAGAGCATCGCGCGCTCCTTGCGAATGCCCTGGGCGATGGTCATATGGTTGTCGGTGCACATGGGGTGGCGGCGACGGCTCGCCTTGTAGCGGGCGAGCAAGGCGTCGTCGGCCGCATCCATGAAGATGATGCGGTAGGTGATCCCGTTGTCCTTGAGCTTGGAAAGCTCGTGGGCGAGCTCGCGGAAGTAGGAGCGGTTGCGGGCGTCGCAGACCACGGCGAGCCGGCGGCGGCCGTCGGCGGCGGCGCCGGGGATGCTGTCGGAGGTGACGAGCGACACGAGCAGCGAGGGCGGCAGGTTGTCGATGCAGAAGAAGCCCAGGTCCTCGAAGGTGTGCATGGCCTCGGTGCGCCCCGCCCCGCTCATGCCGGTGATGATCACCAGGTCGGGCTGGGCGCCGTCATCTTCCGGTTGCGCCGCGCTCGCGTGCGGATCGGTCTTATCGGCCATCGGAATCCCCCGTCGCATTCTCATCGCTGTCGTTTCGCAGCTCATTATACTGCGCGAGCACCGCGTACACGTCGCGTGCCACGGCCTCGGGCACCACGTGGGCGTCGACGATCTCTTCGAGCGAGGCTTCGCGCAGACGCTTGAAGCTCTTGAAGTGCTTTATGAGGGCCTTCTTGCGCTTGGGCCCGACGCCGTCGACCTCGTCGAGGATACTCGCCGTCATCCCCTTCTGGCGCAGCTCGCGGTGGAAGGTGATCGCGAACCGGTGGGATTCGTCGCGCACGCGCTTGACCAGGTAGAGCGAGGCTGACCCGCTGGGGAGCACCACGGGGCCCGACTCCTGCCAGGGAACGAAGAGCTCCTCGTCGCGCTTGGCCAGGCCCGCCATAGGGATGTCGACGCCCATGGAGCCCAGCTGCTCGATCGCGGCCGAAAGCTGGGGCTTGCCGCCGTCGAGAATGAGCAGGTCGGGCTTGCGGCCGAAGCGCTCGTCGGCCATGCGCTCGGGGGCGTAGCGGCGGCCCAGGACCTCCTGCATGCTCACGAAGTCGTTGGCCTCGTCGAGGTCGGCGCGGATCTTGAAGCGGCGATACTGGCCCTTGTCGGGCTTGCCGTCGGTGAAGACGACCATCGACGCCACCGTGTAGGCCCCGTGCAGGGTGGAGATGTCGAAGCATTCGATGCGCAGGGGCGGCTTGTCGAGTGCGAGCGCGCTCTCCAGCTGAAGCAGGGCTTCGTTGATCCGCTTGTCCTCGTAGTTGGTGCGCACCTTGTAGCGCATGAGGGTGTGGCGGGCGTTGACCTGGGCCATGTCGAGCAGGTCGTGCTTTTCGCCGCGCTCGGGCTCGACGATGCGCACGCGGGCCCCGTACTTGTTGTCGAGCTTCTTGGTGAGCCACTCCTCCATCGACGCGGCGTCTTCGGGCAGGGTCGCGCAGATCACCTGGCGCGGGATCGAGGTAGTGGCGTCGTAGTAGCGCAGCATGAAGTTGTGCACCAGGTCGGTGTCGGGCACGTCCTTGCCCTTGTTGAGGACGAATTCGTTGCCGTTGATCACGCGTCCCTCGCGCACCATGAGCACGTGGACGCCGGCGATCGTCTCCTCGCGGTAAAAGCCGATCACGTCGGCGTTCATGTCGCTCGACACCACCGCATGCTGGCGGTCGGTGAGCTTGCCGATCAGATCGATGCGGCCCTTCAGTCGCGCCGCCCGTTCGAATTCGAGGTTGGCGGCCGCTTCCTGCATGTCGGCAGTGAGCTCGTCGACGAACTCGCGATGGTTGCCGCGCAAGAACCGCTTCACCTTTTCCACGTTGGCCTTGTAGTCTTCCGGCGCGATCGCGCAGCAGCAGGCGCCCGGGCCGATGCCCACATGGCAGTCGAAGCATTGTTTGTGGGACTCGCTCGCGTAGGTTTTGTAGCCCTTCTTTTCGATCTCGCGCGTCATCTGGCGCCAGTCGGGGCAGCGGGTCGAGCAGAGGGGCACGACCTTGCGGGCGATGTCGATGAGGTTGCGCGCGGCGCGGCTGTCGGTATAGGGGCCGAAGTACGACGTGCCCTTCTTGTGCTTCTCGCGCGTGAACTTTATCGCCGGGAAGGTGTCGGTTTCGGTGACCGCGATGAAGGGGTAGCTCTTGTCGTCTTTGAAGTCGGCGTTGAAGAAGGGGGAATACTGGTTGATGAGGTTCTTTTCGAGCACGAGGCTTTCGTACTCGTTGTTGACCACGATGTATTCGAAGGTGTCGATCTGGTCGACGAGCAGGGGGATCTTGGCGCGGTCGTCTTGGAAGTTGACGTACTGGCGCATGCGGGCGCGCAACTGCTTGGCCTTGCCCACGTAGATGACCTGGCCCGTCTTGTCCTTCCACAGGTAGACGCCCGGCTCGGTGGGCACGTTGTTGAGCTCGCGCTTGATGCGGTCGATTTTCTCTTGGTCAGCCATAACGCCTTTCGGGGCACGTTAGGAAGTGGATTTGTCGGACACCACGTTGGTGGGAGACACGAGGATCGAGCCGATCTTGCCCACCGACGGCGCCGTGACCAGGTAGGTGCCGCTGGTGACCGAGGCGTCGTGGTCGGCATCGAGGCCGAGGTCAATCACGACGTCGATGTCGCGCGTGCCGTGAGCCGCCACGAGCAGCGAGGTGTCGGAGGCGATGCAGACCGTGTAGTCGACCCCCTGGCTCTTGAGCGCGCCGACGATGTTCTGGTAGCGGCTCGCGTCTTCCGTCGAAGAGACCGAAAAGACCCCCACGCGCTTGTCCCCCGCCTTGAGGATGACGCCTTCGCGGTAGAAGCCGAGGTTCGTGGTGTGCAAAGTGATCACGTTGGCCCGCTTTTCCTCGTAGCTTTTGGCCAGGGACACCTTGGAGGTGATGTCGTGCGAGGTTTCGGCCTTGTCGTCGAAAGAGGCGGGCACCTTAACGCCGTCGTAGACGATCACGGTGTAGCCGTCGAGCGAGCCCGCCGCGTCGTCGATCGTCGTGGCGGCCGTATTCCAGCTGTGCCCCACGGTGATGTAGACGACGCCTGCGGTGAGGACCGCGACGACGAGCAGGAGAAAGACCACAAGGGCTATGCGTTCGCGCGACTCCTGGTTCATGCGCGAGCCTTCTTCGAATGGTCGAGCATGCCGGCGAGGAACCGGCCCGTGTAGCTTTCGGGGCAGGCGGCGACCTCTTCGGGCGTGCCGGACACGACGACCGTGCCGCCGCGGGCGCCGCCTTCGGGGCCCAGGTCGATGATGTAGTCGGCGCTCTTGATGACGTCGAGGTTGTGCTCGATCACGAGCACCGTGTTGCCGGCGTCGACGAGGCGCTGCAAAACGACGAGCAGCTGGCGCACGTCTTCGAAATGAAGGCCCGTGGTGGGCTCGTCCAGGATGTAGAAGGTCTTGCCCGTCTGCACGCGCTGGAGCTCGCTGGAGAGCTTGACGCGCTGGGCCTCGCCGCCGGAGAGCGTCGTGGCCGGCTGCCCCAGGCGCACGTAGCCCAGGCCCACGTCGTGCAGGGTCTGCAGCTTGCGCTTGATCGAGGGGATGTTGGCGAAGAAGTCGAGCGCTTCGTCGACCGTCATTTCCAACAGGTCGTACATGTTCTTGCCGCGGTAGGTGACCTGCAGGGTCTCGCGGTTATAGCGCTTGCCGCCGCAGACTTCGCAGGGCACGTAGATGTCGGGCAGGAAGTGCATCTCGATCTTCACCTGACCGTCGCCCTTGCAGGCCTCGCAGCGGCCGCCCGACACGTTGAAGCTGAAGCGGCCCGGGTTGTAGCCGCGCGCCTTGGCTTCCTGGGTGGAGGCCATGAGCTTGCGGATGTCGTCCCACAGACCCACGTAAGTGGCCGGGTTCGAGCGCGGGGTACGGCCGATCGGGCTCTGGTCGATGTTGACGACCTTGTCGATCTTCTCGATGCCGCGAATCTTTGAGAAGGCGCCGCAGCGGCGATGGGCGTGGTTGACGCGGTTGGCCAGCAGCGGGGCCAGGGTGTCGGTCACAAGCGAGCTCTTGCCCGAGCCCGACACGCCGGTGACGAGCGTGAGGGTGCCCAACGGAATGGAAACCGAGACGTTCTTCAGATTGTTCTCGCGCGCGCCCGTAAGCGCGAGGGTGCCCTTGCGCGGATGGCGGCGCTCGGTGGGCACGTCGATGCTGCGGCGGCCCGTGAGGTAGTCGGCCGTGAACGAGCCGGTAGCCTGCATGATGTCGGCGGGCGTGCCGGCCGCGACGACCGTGCCGCCGTGCTCGCCGGCACCCGGGCCCATGTCGATCACGTAGTCGGCATGGCGGATCGTGTCTTCGTCGTGCTCGACCACGAGCACCGTGTTGCCCAGGTCGCGCAGGCGCTCCATAGTCTGTATGAGGCGCTCGTTGTCGCGCTGGTGCAGGCCGATCGAAGGCTCGTCGAGGATGTAGAGGACGCCCATGAGGCCCGCGCCGATCTGCGTGGCCAAGCGGATGCGCTGGGCCTCGCCGCCCGACAAGGTGGCCGTGGCGCGCTCGAGCGTGAGGTAGTCGAGCCCCACGTCGACCAGGAACTTCAGGCGAGCGCGGATCTCTTTGACGATGGGGTTGGCGATCTGGCCGGCGGCACCGGCGAACTCGAGGCCTTGGAAGAAGGCGAGCGAATCGGCGGCGCTCATCTCGCAGACGTCGATGATGCTCTTGCCGTTGATCGTGACGGCGAGAATTTCGGGGCGCAGGCGCTTGCCCCCGCAGGTCTTGCAGGGAATGACGGCGAAGTACTGGCCGAGCTTCTCGCGCTGGCGGTCGCTCTTGGCGTCGGCCAGGCGCGACTGCACCGCCTTGCAGATGCCCTCCCACTCGATGTACCAGTAGGTCTCGCGGCCATCGACGGTCACGTAGTCGACGCGGACCTTCTCCTTCTTGGGCAGGCCGTAGAGCATGGCCTTCTGGGCCTTGCGCGAATAGTCTTCCCAGGGGGTGTCGGCGTCGTAGCCAAGGTGCTCGGCCACTGCCCGCAGGACCTGGGGATAGTAGTTGCCCGTGGTGAAGGGGGCCACGCAGCCCTGGTTCAAGCTGAGCGTAGGGTCGGGAATCACGAGGGCGGGGTCGACCTCTTCGCGGGCGCCCAGGCCGCCGCAGTCGGGGCAGGCGCCGTAGGGGGCGTTGAAGCTGAAGTCGCGCGGCTGGAGCTCGTCGATCGAATGACCGTGCTCCGGGCAGGCCAGGGCCAGGCTGAAAGGATGGTCGGTGGCCGTGTCGCCTTCGATCGTCTGGATCGTCACACGGCCGTCGGCCAGGCGGGTGGCGGTTTCGACCGCTTCGGCGATGCGGTCGACGGCGGCGCGCTTGATCACGACGCGGTCGACGACGACTTCGATCGTGTGCTTGAACTTCTTGTCGAGCTTGAGCTCCTCGTCGTCGAGGCGGATGACCTCGCCGTCGACGCGCACGCGGGCGAAGCCCTCGCGACGGATGTCTTCGAAGAGCTTGACGAACTCGCCCTTGCGGCCCACGACCATGGGCGCGAGCACCAGCGCCTTCACGCCTTCGCCGAGCCCCAAGATCTCGTCGGTCACCTGGTCGGTCGTCTGCTTCTTGATCTCGCGGCCGCATTCGGGGCAATGGGGCACGCCCACGCGGGCGTAGAGCAGGCGCAGGTAGTCGTAGATTTCGGTCGTGGTGCCCACCGTCGAACGGGGGTTGCGGCTCGTCGTCTTCTGATCGATCGACACGGCCGGCGACAGACCGTCGATGCTGTCGAGGTCGGGCTTGCTCATCTGGCCCAGGAACATGCGGGCGTAGCTCGAAAGGCTTTCCACGTAGCGGCGCTGGCCTTCGGCGTAGATCGTGTCGAAAGCGAGCGAGCTTTTGCCCGACCCGGAAAGGCCGGTGATCACGACGAGCTTGTCACGGGGAATCGTGACGTCGACGTTCTTCAGGTTGTGCTCGCGCGCGCCCTTGATGATGATGGAATCCTGAGCCATGTGCCGTCGCTTTCGAAATACCGTCCCACTGCCGGGGCGGAATAGGTGCATTCGGTTCTCCATCATAGCCTCCCGCGCCCGCGCCGTGCAGGCCGCCCGCGCAATTCGCACAATAGCCGTCACCGCGCACGAAAGACGGGCAGCGCAGTAGAGCGCCTGCAGACGAAGCGGCGACGGGCTGGAAGCCGCGGACGCGACGGGACCCGCCCCGCGGATGGACGCGCCACGCGCCCCAAAGGCGGACGGGGCGAACCGCCCGGCCCCACCCCCCCTCGAATGGGCTGCATTCTGGCAATCCGCTAACCGGGTGCTTTAGCCCGTCCCCTACCCTCGCGGATGGGCCTGCTTGTGGACCCAGCTCAGCTGGTCGACGGACAGATGCGTGTAGATCTGCGTGGTCGACAGGCTGCTGTGGCCGAGCATTTCCTGCACGCTGCGCAGGTCGGCCCCGCCCTCGAGCAGGTCGCTCGCGAAGGTGTGGCGCATGTCGTGGGGCGAATAGGCCTTGGAAACGCCCGCTTTGGCGAGCGTGGCCTTGAACATCTTGCGCATGGCGTCGGTGGACATCTTGTTGCCCCGCGTCGACACGAAGAATTCGGACACGGGGGGCTTGCCCGCCAGGAAGGCGGGGCGAGCGATGTCGGCGTAGGCGCGCATGGCCTCGACCGCGAGCTCGTGAATGGGGATGATTCGCTGCTTGTCGCCTTTGCCCACGACCTTGACCTGCAGGTTCGCGAAATCGACGTCGGCGCACTTGAGGTTGGAGGCTTCCGAGATACGGGCGCCGCAGGCGTAGAGGAACTCGAGCAGGGCTTGGTCGCGCAGCTGCTCGTTGGTCTGTTCGCGCAGGGAGCCGTCGGGGGCGAGCGGCCCGTTGACGGAAAGGATGCGCACCATCTCTTCGGGAGAGATGCGGTGCGGAAGGCGCTGGGGCTTCTTCAGGGACTGCATGACCTCGGCGGGGTTGGACGGGGCCTTCCCCTCGATCACAAGCCAACGAAAGCAGGCGCGCAGAGAGCTCAGGCGGCGGTTGACCGTGGCGGGCGCGTACTGGGCTGCCGCCAAATCGGCCAGGTAGAGGCGCAGGTCGCGATGGGTGGGCGCGTAGGGGTCCACCTTCTTGCGAGCGCACCACCGGCCCCAGTCGCGCAGGTCGTTGCCGTAGTTGCGCACCGTATGGGCCGAAAAGCGCCGCTGGGCCGTGAGGTCGGCCAGGTAGCGGTCGACGTCTTCGGCGAAGCGCGCGTCGACGGCGCGCTCGCGTGCCGCACGCGCCACGGCAGTCACTCCCCTTCCGCAGCGGCGCCGCCGAAGGCGTAGGGCACGCCCGAAGCCTTGAGGGCGTCAACATAGCCCGTGAGGGCCTCTTCCCCGCGGCGGACGTAGGCGGCGTACCGCTCGCCCTTGTTCTTGATGCGCTGGGGCAGAGGCGGCATGATGCCGAAGTTCACGTGCATGGGCTGGTAGCCGGTGGTTTCGGGATCGGTCGCGTACGCCCACAGCGCCCCGTAGGCGGTATCGCGCGGGAGCGCGGGAGCGGCGGCGCCCGAAAGCTCGCTCGCCACGGAGATCGCAGCCTGCAGGCCCGAACGGATGGCCTCGCAGTAGCCTTCGGTGCCCGACACCTGACCGGCAGCGAAGACCGGCACCGAGAAGCCCGCCTCCCGCACGCGGACGAAACGGCCGTGCGCGTCGAGGGCATGGGGCGCGTCGACGAAGGTATTGCGGTGCATGACGCCGAAACGGGCGAACTCGGCATGCTCGAGACCCGGGATCATGCGAAAGACGCGCTTCTGCTCGGGGAAGGTGAGGTTGGTCTGGAAGCCCACCAGGTTGTAGCTCGTGGCCTCGCGGTTTTCGGCGCGCAGCTGCAGGGCCGCCCAGGGCCTGCGCCCCGTGCGCGGGTCGACGAGGCCCACCGGCTTCAGGGGCCCGAAGCGCGGAGCGTCTACACCCTTGCGGGCTATTTCCTCGATGGGCTGGCAGGCCTGGAAGAGGTCCTTGGTTTCGAAATCGCGGCGAATGACCCGTTCGGCGGACAGGAGCTCCGAAATGAACCGCTCGTATTCGTCCTTCGAGAAGGGGGCGTTCAGATAGTCGCCCAGGCCCTCTTCCTCGTAGCGGCTCTGACGGAAGAGAATCGATTCGTCGAGAGAATCGGCCATGACGATCGGCGCGGCCGCATCGAAGAAGGCCAGGCTGTCCGCGCCCACCAGCCAGGAGATGTCGGCCGAAAGGTCGGCGGCGGTAAGGGGGCCGGTGGCGACGAGCACGGCCGCAGCGGGAAGGCGCGCCGGGCGCACCTCGCCCGCGCCGTTCGCCACGAGCACGTCGCCGTGAGGCAGGATGCGGTCGACGCGGCCGCGCACGAGCGAAATGCGCGGGTTGCCTTCCACGAGCTCGGTCACCGCCGAGGCGAACGCGTCGCGATCGACGGCGAGGGCGCCGCCCGCAGGCACGCGGCAGGCGAGCGCGGCGCGGTAGAGAACCGAGCCCAAGGCGTCGAGCTCGTGCTTGAGCATGCCCGCGGCGCTCGCCTCCTTCATGCTCTTGAGCGAGTTCGAGCACACGAGCTCGGCACAGCTATCGGTATGGTGCACCTCGGTGGAGAACACAGGGCGCATTTCGAAGAGGTTGACGCGAAAGCCCGCGTCCGCAAGCTGCAGGGCAGCTTCGGATCCCGCGAGGCCGGCGCCGATGATGTTCACTGTCTGTTCCATGAGCGTAAGTCTACCAGATGCCCCGCGCGTCACACGGTAAGGGGGCCGAAGCGGCCGTCGGGGTAGCGGCCGATAAGACCCGCCTGCTCGAGCTTGGCCAGGCGCAGCTGCACGCGGGCGGGCGTGCGATCGGCCGCGCGCATGCGGGGCAGAACCGTTTCCATGATGCGGTCAAGTCGCATGGGCTCGGCGCGCAGGGCTTCGAGCAGGACGTCGCGCGAAGGCCCCGCCCCCTCCTGCACCGACTCCTGCTTGAGCGTGCCGAAAAGGGCATGGAGGGCGTCGTCGAATGTCTCGTCGTCGACGATGGGCGTGGCGCCCTGGTAGAGCAGGCGGTTCGACCCGGCCGAGGTAGCCGAGGAGATGGCGCCCGGTACCACGAGCACGTCCTTGTTGGCCTCGAGCGCCTCGTCGGCCGTGGAGAAGGTGCCCGACGGCAGGCCCGCTTCGACGATGAGGACGGCCCGCGCCAGGCCGGCGATAAGCCGGTTGCGCTTGCGGAAGGTGTAGGGCAGGGCCGGGAAATCCCATTCGTGTTCCGACACCACCGCCCCTCCCCCGTCGACCACCTGCTGGAAAAGGCCGAAGTTGCTCGCCGGGTAGATCTGATCGCATCCGCCGCCCAGAAAGACCACCGTGGGCGCGCCCGCTTCGAGGGCCGCCCGATGGGCCTGACCGTCGCAGCCCCGCGCCCCGCCCGAGATCACGACGATGCCCCGCTCGGCGGCGCGCCCTGCGAACCGTCGGGCACAGGCCAGACCGTAGGGAGTGGCGTTGCGCGCCCCGATGACGGCAAGCCCCTCGCAGAGGGCGGCGGGGTCGCCCACCACGTAGAGCCGCTCGGGCGGATGGGGAATGGCCCCGAGCGCTTCGGGAAAGGCATCCGATCCGGCATCGATGACCGTGCGCGGGCCTTCGAGCAAGGGGCCCGTGTACGAGCGGAAACCCATGGCCTTCTGGGCCCCCTTCGCCTCTTCGGTCGTAGGTTCGATCATTTAGGACTCCCCTCCCGTATGGCGCAAGCGCAGGTTGAGCGCTTCGGCCACGTCTTCTTCTCCCACTTGTTCGTGCTGGCCCAGGTCGGCCACCGTGCGGGCCACTCCGAGCACTTTCATGATGCCCCGCCCGCTCAGGTTGAAGGCCTTGCCCATCGCGCGCAGCAGCGAGGCGGCTTCGTCGCTCATCTGGCAGACTTCGATCATGTCGGGGACCGTGCGCACGGTTCTGTGGTCGCAGCGCCGATAGCGCTCGAAGGCAAACGCGCGCGCCGCCGCCACGCCCGCCGCCAGCGTGGCCGAATCGGTGCCGCCCCGGCAATCGAGCACCTCGTCGACTTCGCTGCGCCCCACGTCGATACACATGTCGATACGGTCGATCAAGGGGCCGCCGATGCGGTTCTGATAGGCGTTGACCTGGGCGGCCGAACAGGTGCAGGGAATTTTAGGGTCGCCGTGGTACCCGCAGGGACAAGGGTTGCTGGCCGCAACGAACATGAACCGCGCCGGCATCACGACGTTGCCCGCCGCGCGCGTGATCGCGATCTTGCCCGATTCGAGCGGCTGGCGAATGCCCTGCAGCACGTGCGGCGAGAATTCCGCCAGCTCGTCGAGGAAGAGCACCCCGTTATGGGCGAGCGTGAGCTCGCCGGGCCGCACGGGGTTGCCGCCGCCCAGAAGCCCGGCCATCGTGGCCGAATGATGAGGGGCGCGGAAGGGCCGCACGCCCGCGAGCAGGCTTTCCACGTCGTCGTCGACGATCGAATGGATGCAGGCGGTCTCAAGCCGCTGAGCCTCGTCGAGCGGCGGCAGGATCGATGGCAAGCGGGAGGCGAGCATGGTCTTGCCCGACCCAGGCGGCCCCATCATAAGGATTCCATGGTTGCCCGCTGCGGCGATCTGCATCGCCCGCTTGGCCACTTCGTGCCCGCCCACGTCCCCGTAGTCGAGCTGTGCGGGCGCCGTAGGAGGCACGCGCAGGGGCGCCATGCGGCCGAAACCGCCCGCACGCAGGGAGGACAGGCGCTCGACCGGATGCACGGCGAGCTCGTCGGCCACGTATGCGCATTCCTCCGACGGGGCGCAGACGATGTCCAAGCCGTTTTCGATTGCGCAGCGGCAGTGGGCGAGCATCCCGTGCACCGGCTTGACCTCGCCTTCGAGCGAGAGTTCCCCTACGAGGAAGGATTCCGTCACCAGATCCGGGTCGATCTGCCGCGAGGCGGCGAGAATGGCGGCGGCGATGGGAAAGTCGAAGCCCGACCCCGATTTGCGCAAGGACCCCGGCGCCAAGTTCACGACCACCTTGTCGGGCGGCATCTGGAAGCCGCAGAAGCGAATCGCCGCCCGCACGCGCTCGCGCGCCTCCTGGATCGAGGCGTCGGGCATCCCCACGATTGAGAACGCCGGCATACCGTTGGTGATGGCGACTTCGACCGAAACCGGCAGGGCTCGCACGCCGACTATCGTCGCGCTCTGCACGGTGCACTTGCCACTCACGCGCACGGCCTGCAGTCGCCTGCGAGCACGTTGCGATGGAAGCGCAAGAAGGCGCGGTGCTCCCCGGTCACGATGATGGAAATGACGTCGAAGGTGACGCACACGTCGTCGCCGTCCTCGATCGAGCGCAGGTAGAGCTCGGCGATGCGCTCGTAGCGTGCGCGCTTCGCGGTGTCGACCGCTTCGGCCGGAAAACCGCGCGCATCGCTCATGCGGGTCTTCACCTCGATGAAATGAAGGGTGTCCTCTTCGAGGGCGATGATGTCGGCCTCCCCCGCCGCGCACACCCAGTTGCGCTCGAGGACGTCGAAGCCGCGCCGTATGAGGAAGGCGCAGGCGGCCTCTTCCCCGCGGGCACCCAAATCCTTGTTGTGGTGGGTGTCGTAGGCCGAAGCGCAGCCGTCGCCGACCGGAGCAGCTTCCCCGGCCGCACGCTCCGGCCCGGGCGGGCAGCCCTCTGCGGCAGGAACGGCGCCCGCCGCGTACGCGGCTCCCGCGCCCGCCTGCGGTGCGGGCGCTGTCTGCGGGGCGGCTTCATCGCAAGGCGGCTCTGCAGGCGCAGCGTCGCCTTCGGTAGGTTGCGGGCGGTCTTCGGATTCGATGCGGTCTAATTCTTCCATGGCATCCCCTTTCTCGATAGGAGCCACGATACGCACCGCATCTCGCGAAGCGCTACGTAAACGGTCGCGCGCGACCGAGAAGAAACGGCGCGGAAAGGCCGCGCGATGCGCACGGATGCCGCACCCGAACGGCGCAAAACGCCGCCGGAAACCCAACAGCGCGCATATGTGCGGCCGGGCAGGGCCGCACAAGCGCGCACGCGCGCAAGGGATGGCACGCGAAGAGGGCGAGGCAGCCCCCGTCGTGCACTCTCGATCCTCGGCGCAGAGCGGCGCGTCCGGGAACCGGCCGCGCCCCGAACGCGCACCGCGCGCTAGAACAAACTGTCCTGAGTGAAGGCCGTGCAGAAGCTCACGCGGTGCACGGAAGACAGGCCCATCTCCTTGATGGCGGCAATATGATCGGCCGACCCGTAGCCCTTGTTGTGGGCGAATCCGTAGCCGGGATAGGCCCGGTCGAGCTCGCACATGAGAGCGTCGCGCTCGACCTTGGCCACGATCGAAGCGGCCGAAATGCTCGCGCAGCGGGCATCGCCCTTCACGATGTTGACCTCGCGCGGATCGAAATGAAGCGGATTGCCGTCGAGCAAGACGACCTCGGGCACGATGCCCGCCGCCTCGATTTCCGCGACCGCCTGGCCGAAGGCATGCTTCAGGCAGGCGACGATCCCCTTCTCGTCGATGAGCTTGGGCTCGACGTGCACGACCGTCCAGGCAAGGGCCGCCTGCTTGATCTGGACGGCGATCTCTTCGCGCCGTTCGGGAGAGAGCTGTTTGGAATCGTTGAGGCCGGCGATATGCGGCTTGGGCGGCAGGACCACGGCCCCCACCGAGACCGGCCCGGCAAGCGGCCCGCGCCCCACCTCGTCGAGGCCCACGGCCAGCTTGCCGCCGGCGATTTCGTCTTGGAAGGCGTAGAGCCGCTCCAGGCGCTCGGCTTCGGCGGCCTCGGCCGCAAGACGGCGGCGGGTCGCCTCGACCGCGCGCCGCACCGTTTTGCGCGTATCGGCCGCCAGCGACCGTTCGAGCACGGCGAACTCTTCGGCGTCGGCGTTGCGCAGGCGGTCTGCGATTTCCTGCGCGGTATGGAAGTTCTGTTTCACAAGCCACCCCTATATGAAAAGAGGCCCGATAGCGGGCCTCTTCTAACAAGCGGAAAACGAATCTTACTTGAAGGACTTTTCCTTGATCTTGGCGGCTTTGCCGACCTTGTCGCGCAGGTAGTAGAGCTTGGCGCGACGGACGTCGCCACGACGAACGACCTCGATGTGGTCGATCTTCGGGGAGTGCACCGGGAAGGTGCGCTCGACGCCGATGGAGAAGCTGATCTTGCGGACCGTGAACGTCTCGCGGTTGGTGGAACCGGCGCGACGGATGACGTCGCCCTGGAACACCTGGATGCGCTCGCGGTTGCCTTCGGTGATGCGGTAGTGCACCTTCACCGTGTCGCCCACGCCAAACTCGGGGATGTCCTGCTTCATTTGCTGCTGTTCGATAGCGCGGATGTAATCCATTGTTCGAATTCCTTCTATATCTAACTCATAACCAAGTGGTCTGGTGAAAGACGCGATTGGACATTATAACGTCCGCACGCCATGGCTGCAAGAGCCCGAATCGAATGCGCAAACAGAGAGCCTGGACGTGGCGTGCTCTTCAGCCTCGATCGAAACGAACCTACAAGAAAAGGAGTATGGCATAAACGACGACGCCTGCAACCGCGCACCACACGAGCGAGCGGGTTTTCCATGCAACCACCACGACCACCGCCGCCGCCACCAGGGGCATGGCGGCCGGCCACAGGCCCGCGGCGAACATGCCGGGCGTGAAGAGGTCGTTGGCCACCAGGGCGGAGAAAGCTGCCACGGGAATGAGGTTCAAGGCGCGCTGGACGCCCGCCGGCAGCTCGCGGCCCTTCAGCACGAAAATGGGCACGCAGCGGCACACGAGCATGCAGACAAGGCAGATGCCGTAGATGAGGAAGAAGTCCTGAAGGCTCATCGCGCCTCGCCTCCCGCATCGGGCGCGCCCCGGTGGACGACGCGACGGCTCGCGCGGTCGAACAAGAGCCCGCAGACCATGCCGATCACGGCGCCGAGCAGGATGGCCGGGCCGGCGAGACCTGCGCACTTGCAGGCGAAGACGCCGAGCATCGTGGTGATCACAACGACCACGGCCGTGCGGTCGAAGCGCTGCGAGACGAGCAGGCAGATGAAGATCGACGTCATCGCGAACGAGGCGATCGCCGTGGGGATGTCGACCACGTCGCCGATGAGCGCGCCCGCCGCGTTGGCCACGCCCCAGGTGAACATGCAGAAGAGGTTGACGAAGGTGGCCTGGGCGGCGCTCCACTCCCCCTGCTGGAACTTGGAGAGGTTCACGCCGAAGCTCTCGTCGGTGACCGTAGCCGAAAAGAGGAAGGTGAGCCACTTCTTGGTCTTGGCGAAATAGGGGGCGAAGCCGGCCGAATAGAGGAGCTGGCGGGTGTTCACGAAGGACACGCTCGCGACGATCGAGGCAACGGGCGACCCGGCGAGCCACATGCCGTCGATCATGAACTGGCCGGCCCCCGAATAAAAGGTCACGCTCACGATGAAGGCCATGAGGGCGTTGAGGCCGATCTGGGATTCCATGATCCCGCAGGGCAGGCCGATCGCCACGTAGCCCGCCATGACGGGCGCCGCGGCAGCGAGTGCAGATTTAACCGAATCGAAACTAGACATGAGGCGCATTATAAGCGCCCCAGCAGAACCGCGCGCCCTTAATTTCCAGAAATTTCGAGGCTCTCGTCGCCCACGAAGGACCGCGGGACGAAGAGGCTCTCGTAGAGATGGATGGCGTAGCGGTCGGTCATGCCGGCGATGAAGTCGGTTACGGCGCGCACGTCGTACTCTTCGGAAAGGTCGCGGTACTCGGCGGGAACGCTGTCGACATGGTCCAAGTAGTAGCCGAACAGGGCCGACACGACATGGTGGGCCTTGCGAACCTCGCCGGCCACCGAAGGACTGTGATACACCTCGTCGAACAGGAAGGCGCGCAGCTCCATCATCGCGTCCCACACCGAAGGGCTCATGACGATGTCGCCCGCCTGGGCCGAAGCCGCCACGCAGTCTTCCACCATGGTCTGGATGCGGGCCGAATGGGTGGGCCCCAGCACCGCCACGGGGCCGGCAGGCAGGTCGCCCGAAAGCAGCATGCCGGCGCGCATAGCGTCGTCGACGTCGTGGTTGACGTAGGCGATGCGGTCGGAGAGGGCCACCACACGGCCCTCGAGAGTTTCGGCGCGCTGGTCGCCCGTATGGCAGGCGATCCCGTCGCGCACCTCGGCGGTGAGGTTGAGCCCGCGCCCCTCGTTTTCGATACGCTCGACCACGCGCAGGCTCTGCAGGTTGTGGTGGAAGAGCCGGGGTGCTTCGCCGGTGCCGTCCCAGCCGGTCACGCGGGCCAGGCATTCGCAGAGGGCGTCTTCGCCCGCATGGCCGAAGGGCGTGTGGCCCAGGTCGTGGCCCAGGGCGATCGCCTCGGTGAGGTCTTCGTTGAGGGCCAGGGCGCGGGCGATCGTGCGGGAGATCTGCGCGACTTCGAGGGTGTGCGTGAGGCGGGTGCGGTAGTGGTCGCCCATGGGCGCCAAGAACACCTGGGTCTTGTGCGACAGGCGGCGGAAGGCCTTGCAGTGGATGATCTTGTCGCGGTCGCGCTGGTATTCGGTGCGCAGATCGTCGGGGTCGCAGCTGTGCATGCGGCCTTCGGTGTCTTCGGAAAAGGACGCGTCGGGGGAAAGCGCCTCATGTTCGCGCGCCTCGAGCTCTTGCCTGTGCACCACGTACATGGAAACCCCTCCCCCGCGCGCCTACCGCGCGCGATAGAGCATCTTGGCGCCGACTGCCGACGACCAGATGCCCACCTGCACAAGCCGCACCGTGTCGGGCAGCATCTTGTCGAGCTCCCAGTAGAGCACGCGGGCAAGGTGCTCCATCGTGGGCTCGATGCGGTTGAAGGGCGCAATGTGCTTGATTTCGCGCCCGTCGAAGAGCTGCACTGCGCAGGACAGGTCGTACTGCAGGTCCTCGAGCGAGATGATGCGGCCCTCGCCGTCGAGCTCGAGGCCTTCGACCATCGCCTCGACGCTCCACTTCTGGGACGCGCCGTCGCGCACGATTTCGAGCCGGCTCTTCACCGTGAGCTCATAGGAGCCGCCCTTGTGCAGATAGTCGCCCACCGAGCCTTCCACGTCTTCGGCTTGGGCGGGCGCCTCGTCTTCGTTCTGGCGCAAGCGGAACAGCGACACCTGCTGGCCGTCCATGCCCACCAGATAGTCGCCCACCGGCTGGCGGGCGTAGAGGGCGTCGGTGACGAGCTTTTCGGCGTCCTTGTTGTCGGCCCTGCGCACCAAGTCGATCGTGAAGCCCTTCAGGCCGGCGATCATCTTCTCGGCGCGATGGTAGAGCGGCTTCAGGTCGGACGTGCGCACCTTCAACGACCCGCGCAGCTGGGCGACGAGGAGTTGGGAGTCGGTGTAGACTTCGACCGCGTCGGCATGGGCGGCGCTCGCATTGCGCAGGCCCCAAATCAGGGCCGTGTATTCGGCGATGTTGTTGGTCGCGTCGCCAAGGTACCATCCGCCGTTGGCGAGCACGTTGCCGGCATCGTCGCAGAGGACGAACCCGCAGCCGGCCGGCCCCGGGTTGCCGCGCGACGCGCCGCTGACGAGGAGAACGGTATCCATTATTCGACGATCAACATCCTATGGCAGTTGGGGCATTCGGAAATGGGGGCTTCGGCCTTGATCTGCAGCAGACGGTTGGCCTCGATCGCGTTGCGGCAGACGGCGCAATGGTCGTCTTCCAGCGTGGCCAGGGCCACGCCGCCGCAACGGGCGAGCGTCTTTTCATAGGTGCGCAAAAGGGCCGCGGGCACGCGGGCAGCCATGTCCCCGCGCTTGGCTTCGGCGTCCTGGGCGGTCTGCACCAGATCGTCGGCCTGGGCATGGTAGGCCTTGAGCAGCTGGGCCTCTTTGTCGGCGATGGCGGACAGGGCCTTTTCGGCCTCGTTGATCGCATGGGTGATTTCGGCGAGGCGCTTTTCGACCTTCTCGAGCTCGAAGGCGAGCGATTCGCGGCGCTTGGCCATGCCTTCCAAATCGCGCGTGAGCGAGGTCACCGAACGGTAGTCGTCCTTGAGCTCTTCGATGCGCTCCTGGGTGGCCGCCTGCTTGCGCACGAGCGTGTCGTCCTCTTCATGCAGGCGCATCTGCTGGGCTTCGGCGCGTTTGAGCAGCGTGGCGATCTGGTCGCGCTTTTCGGTGATGCCGTCTTTCTGCTCATGCAGCTTGTCGATCTGCGCCGGCTGGGGCAGCTTCTTCAGTTCGAGCTGCGCGCGCAACCGCGTGCGGTCGATGTCCTGAAGCGCGATGAGAGCGTGAATCTGTTCGGGTGTTGCCTGCATTATTACCTCCGAATGGCCTCTGGTACCGTCCAGTTCGAGCGTTGATCGAGTATACGGATATCGCCGTCGCCGAAGCCGAGCGATTCGATTTCCTTGGCAAGTATCGCACATAACGGCAGCTCGCTCACGTCATGTCCGAGTTCGACGATGCACACCCCGGCTTGAGCGGCGTCGAGCGCCGCGTGATAGCGCACTTCACCGGCGACGAGGCAGGAAATGCCGCGGTCGGCGCAGAGCGGCAGCAGGTCGGAACCCGACCCGGTGGCCGTCACGACGCGGTCGAGCGTGCGGTCCATGTCGCCCCACACGCGCGGCGGGCGGCCGAACAGCGACAGGCACCGGGCCGCGAGCTGACGCAGGGTGAGCGGCGCCGCGTCGCCGAAGGAGCAGACCTGCCCGTAGCCCTTGCCGCTTGCAGGGCAGGTCACGTCGAGGATGGATTCCAAGCCGAGCCCGAGCATGCCGGGGAGCATGCGGGCGGCCGGCTCGCTCACGTCGAGGGCGGTGTGGAAGTTCAAAAGGGCCACGCCGCGGTGGATGGCTTCGTAGACCACGGCGCCCGGGCCCGTGACGCCCGTTTCGAGGGGCCCGAAGGCCGCAGGCGGGTCGAGGAAGGCCGGATGATGGGTGACGAGCACGTTGGCGCCGGCGGCAGCCGTCTGGCGCACCGCTTCGACCGTGGGGTCGAGCGCCACTGTCACGCCCCGCACCCCGGCGCTCGCGTCGCCCGCAAGCAGGCCCGTGCGGTCCCAGGATTCGGCATCTTCGGCCGGGAAGCGCTCGAGCAGGGCGCGCTCGAGGGCGCCGACCGTCCACACGCGGCCGCCCTTCGCGCTCATGCTGCCCGAGTGCAGGCGTGCGATGCCGTGCGCGCCTTCGGTGCCGTGCGAATCTTCTTCACCAGTCATATTCGATCGCCCCTTGCGAGAATTGCGAATCGGGGCCTAGCCCCAGTTGACCACGCGGTCGAACGCGGCCAAGATGCCGCGCACGTCCTCTTCAGTGGTATACCGCCCAATCGAGATGCGCAAGCTGCACAGGGCCAGATCGCGCTCGATTCCCAGGCGGGTGAGCACGCGGCTGGGCTCGAGCGAATGCGAGCTGCAGGCCGACCCGCCCGAAAGGGCCACGCCCTCGCGGTCGAAGCGCAGAATCATCGTCTCGCTTTCGAGCCCGCGCACGCAGACGTTGGCGATATTGGGCAGGTAGTCGGTAGAGCCGGCCGCGCAGGCAACGCTCTGCACGACGCCCTCGTGGGCGAGCAGGCCGCGGTAGAGCTCGTCGCGCAGAGCGCGCTGGCGAGCGGCTTCGGCCTCGATCGCCTCGGGCGCGCCGCAGACGGCCTTGGCCGCCGCCGCAAAGCCCGCCATGCCGGGCACGTTCTGGGTGCCGCTGCGGAAGCCCGACTCCTGGCCGCCGCCGCGCAGGAAGGGATCGCAGGGCGTGCCCTTCTTCAGGAAGAAGGCGCCTATTCCCTTGGGCCCGCAGATCTTGTGGCCCGAAACGCTCAGGGCGTCGACGCCCAGGTCGCGCACGTTGACGGGGATCTTGCCGAAGGCCTGCACCGCGTCGGTGTGCACAATGGCGCCCGCCTCGTGGGCGATGCGCGCGATGTCGGCGACCGGTTCGATCGTGCCCACTTCGTTGTTGGCGAGCATGACCGACACGAGGACGGTGCTGGGCGTAAGCGCGTCGCGCACCTTTTGCGGGTCGATGTAGCCGTTGGCGTCGGGATCGATGAAGGTGACGTCAACGCCCAGGTGCGCGAGGGCATGGGCCGGCTGGATGATCGCGTCGTGCTCGATCGACGTCGTGATCACGTGCGGCACGAAGCCCGGGTTGCCCTTGCGGCGCCGTGCGGCCACGGCGGAAACGATGCCGTTAACGGCGGTGTTGTCGGATTCGGTGGCGCCGCTCGTGAAGTAGACCTCGTCGGGGCGCGCGCCGAGCGTGCGGGCCAGGTCGTCGCGGGCCGCCTCCATGGCGGCGAAGGCGGCGCGGCCTTCGGAATGGAGCGAATTGGCGTTGGCGTTCACCGCGATGTTGGCCGGCCCTCCCTGCTGGAAGGGAGCCATAGCGGCGGCGGCCTCTTCGCAGAGCGGCGCGGTGGCCGCCCAGTCGGCGTATATTCTGTTATCCACGAAATTCCTCGATTCGAAACGGATGTGAGCTTAGCGTTGGGCGGCCATGGCGGAAGCGCGGATGGCGGCTACCGCGGCGGCGCGGTCGGGCGCCTTGAAGACGCCGTTGCCGGCCACGAGCACGTCGGCCCCTGCCCCGGCGACCTGGGCGGCCGTGGTTTCGTTGATGCCGCCGTCGACTTGGATGAGCGGGGCGCACCCGGCCGCGCGGGCGATGGCGGCCACCTGTGCCACGCGCTCGGCGCTTTCGGGAATGAACTTCTGGCCCGAAAAGCCGGGGAAGACGCTCATGACGAGCACCATGTCCCAGGACGAGACGAGGGGCTCGACCACCGTGGTGGGCGTGTCGGGCTTCAGGGCGATGCCGGCAAGCGAGCCGGCATCGTGGATGAGCTCGAGCGCGCGGGCGGCGTCGTCGTAGGGATGCGCCGCATCGAAGCTCTCCCAGTGCACAGTGACCATGTGGGGCTTGGCTTCCAGGTACCAGGGCAACTGCTCGAGCGGGTTCGAGATCATGAGATGCACGTCGAGCGGGGCCTGGGCGGCGCGGGCGAGCTGCGCTTCCACGGGCACGCCGATCGTGAGGTTGGGAACGAAATGACCGTCCATCACGTCGACGTGGAGCCAATCGGCGCCCGCTGCCTCGACGTCGCGCACTTCGGCGGCGAGGTTGAGGAAGTCGGCGGACAGGATGGAAGGCGAGATCTTCACAGGTTCGAACAAAGAGCGCCCTTTCGCTGAAACGTGTCTGTTTCCACCGATTGTAACGCAGGGCGCAGGGGCTATCGGCGCGCCCCTTCCAGTTCCAAAAGGAATTCCTTACGCGCCGGCCCGAAGGCGTAGCCGCCCAACCGCCCGTGGGCCCCCACCACCCGATGGCAAGGCACGAAGACGGCAAGCGGGTTGGCGTTGCAGGCCTGGCCCACGGCCCGCGAAGCGCCCGGGTGGCCGGCGGATGCCGCCACGTCGGCGTAGGTGCGCGTCTGCCCGTAGGGAATGTTGGCAATCGCCGCCCACACGTCCTTCTGGAAAGGCGTGCCTTCTAAGCGCAGGGGCACGTCGAAGACCTGCCGACGGCCGGAGAGGTACTGCTGCACTTCGGTGGCGGCACGGTTGGTGAGCGCGCTGGGCGCGCAGGCGCCGTCGAAGGCCACGCGCCCGAAGGCGAAGCGCACCAGGGCGGCGCCGTCGGAAGCGAGCGTGAAGGGACCCGCTTCAGACGCGTAGGTGTAGTAGGTATGCCCCGCCGCCCTAGTCAAGGCCGTAGAATTCGCTCTTCAACGGGCGCTCGAACAGAAGGGTGCGAGCCTGGTTCATGTCGAGGCCCTCCCAGACGATGTCGCGCACCACGCGGGTGATGGGCATGTCGACCCCGGCGCGCTTGGCCAAGGGCAGAAGCGTCTGACAGGCCAGGGCGCCCTCGACGACCATGTGGGTCTGCGCGCGGAACTCGTCGAGCGTGCCCCCGCGGGCCACGAGTTCGCCGAAGCGGCGGTTGCGCGAGTGCTGGGACATGCAGGTGGCGATGAGGTCGCCCGTGCCGGCCAGGCCCATGCAGGTGAGCGCTTCCCCGCCCAAAGCGTTGACCAGGCGGCTGATTTCGGCCAGGCCGCGCGTCATGAGCACGGCGGCCGTGTTCTCTTCGAAGCCCAGGCCGTAGGAGATGCCCACGGCGATCGCGATCACGTTCTTGGCGGCCGCGCAGACCTCGACCCCCGTGACGTCGGTGCTCGTGTAGACGCGGAAGTTCTCGTTGGAGAAGATGCCCTGCAGGAAGTCGGCGTTGGCCTGCGAGGAGCAGGCAACCACCGTGGCGGCCGGCGCCCCCTTGATCACCTCTTCGGCGTGGTTGGGGCCCGAAAGCACGGCGAGCCTGGCGGCGTTGCCCATTTCCTGCTCGAAGACCTGCACCGGCAAAAGGCCGCTGTTGGGCTCGGCGCCCTTGCTGCAGATGACGACGGGCAGATCGGCCGGGGCGTATTCGGCAAGGGCGCGCGCCACCCCGCGCAGAAGGTTCGACGGCGTCACTACGGCGACGGCGTCGGCGTTGAGCAGGCAGTCCTCGTAGCCCACCGTGGCCACGATGTTGTGAGACAGCTCGACGTCGGAAAAGTAGCGCGGGTTCACATGGTCACAGTTGATCGAGCTCACGACTTCGGGCTTGCGCGCCCAGATATTGACGTTGACCCCGTGGGTGCCCAGCATGTGGGCGATCGCGGTGCCCCACGAGCCCGCCCCGATGATGCCTACTTTCATGAGACCCCTTTCCTCGTTACGCTTTGGCCTTCCCGTGCGACGAACCGATGCGGCGCTCGGTGCCGGCACGCAGGCGGGCGATGTTGGCGCGGTGCGCCCAGATAACCACGGCCGCCATGATGGCGCAGACAACCACCGCCGTCCAATCGCCCCAGAAGACCCAGAGGGCCATGAAGGGGCACAGGACGGCTGCGGCGATCGATCCGGCCGAGACGTACTTGGTCGCCGCCACCACGACGACGAACAGGGCGAGCTCGATAAGCGCCGCAAGCGGCCCGAAGGTCACGAACATGGCGCCCACGCAGGCCGCGATGCCCTTGCCGCCCTTGAAGCCGAGCCAGGGGCTGAAGATATGCCCCAAGCCCGCGCCCAGAAAGGCCAGGCAGAGCCCGTCGGCGCAGGTGAGGGCGCCCTCGACGGAAGCGGTGGCCCCCATGATCGCAAGGGCGATCGCGCCCGACAGGACGCCCTTGGCGAAGTCGAGCAAAAAGACCGCATAGCCGCCCTTCTTGCCCAGAGCGCGAATCGCGTTGGTCGTTCCGATGTTGCCCGACCCCACCGTGCGGATGTCGGTGTGGTAAAAGACCTTGCCCACGATGACCCCGTTGGGGATCGACCCGAGCAAGAAGGAGACGACGAAGATGACAGCGGCGATGGATGCAGAAATCATGCCGGCCTATTCCTTACGTTTGAACTTGATGCGGATGGGCGTGCCCGTGAAATCGAAGGTCTTGCGCAGGCGGTTTTCCAGGTAGCGCTCGTAGTTGTCGTTCACCAGGTCGGGGTCGTTGGCGAAGAAGGTGAACTGCGGCGGGCATTCGCCGGTCTGGGTGACGAACTTGAGCTTGAGCACGCGCTTGCCGCTGGTGACCGTATGGCCGAACTCGCGGATGTCGGCGAGCCAGGTATTGAGCTTGCTCGTGGAGACGTGCTTGCCGTAGTTTTCGAAGGCCGTGTCGATCGCGCCCCAGATGCGCTGGGTGTTCTTGCCGGTGAGGGCGGACACCGCCACGACGGGGGCGAACTTCACGAACTGGAGCTTTTCGGCCACGCGGTCGCGCACGCGCTCCTTGGCTTCGGGGCCCTCGACGATGTCCCACTTGTTGAGGACGATGACCATGGCGCAACCGCGCTCGAGGGCGAAACCGGCCACGCGCTGGTCCTGGTCGGTGAGGCCCAGGGTGCCGTCGACCACGAGCAGGACGACGTCGGCGCGATCGATCGCGCGCATCGAGCGCACGAAGCCGTAATATTCTACGTCCTGGTCGATCTGGCTCTTGCGGCGCAGGCCCGCGGTGTCGACCAGGCGGTAGGCCTTGCCGTCGTGGTAGGCCATCGTGTCGATGGCGTCGCGCGTGGTGCCGGCGACGTCGCTGACGATCGATCGGTCGTTGTTCGAGAGCATGTTGGTGAGCGAGGACTTGCCGGCGTTGGGGCGGCCGATGATGGCCACGTTGACGGCCTCTTCCTCGACCTCTTCGCGCGGCGGAATGGTACGCAGGATGTCGACCAGAGCGTCGAGCAGGTCGCCGGTGCCCGTGCCGTGGATGGCCGACACCGGGTAGGGGTCGCCCAAGCCCAGCTTGTAGAACTCGTAGATGGCCTCTTCGCGCTCGGGGTTGTCGATCTTGTTTACCACCAACAGCACCGGCACGTCGCTGCGGCGCAGGATGCGGGCCACCTCTTCGTCGTCGGCGTTGATGCCCGTCTGGCCGTCGACCAGGAAGAGGATTGCGTCGCATTCGCGCGTGGCCGTGAAGGCCTGGTTGCGGATCGAGGTCTGGAAGGCGTCTTCGTCGCCCATTTCGATGCCGCCCGTGTCGATGAGGGTGAAGTGCTCGCCGTTCCAATCGGCTTCATGATACGAACGGTCGCGCGTGACGCCGCGCATCTTGTGCACGATCGCCTCGTCGCTCTGAACGATGCGGTTGACGAACGTGGATTTGCCCACGTTCGGACGGCCCACGACCGCTACCAGATGAGTGCCCATGTCTGTCCTTTCGAATTGGGGCGCTACTGCGCGCCGGAGCGCAGGTCGCGGCAGTGCGCGACGATCTGCGGAAGATAGCTTGATGCATCACAGGATACCACGTACATCGGAAAGCCCGCCTGGGCCTCCATTTCGTCGAAGGTGGCCCCGTCGAGCGTGACCCCGTCGGCATTGAAGACCACTTCGGGCACCGCGGCGAAGGCATATGGCCTGCCCGCCGCCGCTCCCCTTTCGGCTTCTGCGCGCACCGCGGGCGCCATGTCGCAGGCGCACAAAAGCCCCGTGACGTCGACGTTGCCGCCGAAGTAGTCGTTCTTGACGTAAAGGGGCAACACGCGGCCCGCGAGCGGGCTCGCCTCGATAAGGGGCGAGAGGAACTCCTTCTGCGCGCAGCCGGCCACGAGCATGACGCGAGCGTCGAGCGCTTCGAGCGCGCGGGCCGCGGCGAGCTGGTCGTCGCGGCAGGATTCCCAGTCGTCGACGAAGGACCGCACGATGCCGATGCCGTCCTCGAAGAGCTCGAAATCGCCGTAGAACTCCGTGGGCGGCAGATGGTCGAGCAGGTCGCGGGGATACGCGTTGCGGTAGAACTCGTCGGAGGCGAAGACCCAGGCGTTGTCCCGCTCTTGCATGGCCCGCTTCTGGAAGGGCTCGATGCAGTCGATGACCGCCTGCGACTGCTCGGGCGCGTTGAAGCTGTGCTCGAAGGTGGTCTGGTGCTTGGTGTAGCCCAACGGCACGATGCCCACTGACAGGATGCCCGGGTGTCCCCAGGCCCATTCGAGCGTGCGGCGCAGCTCGTCGCCGTCGTTGACGCCCGGCATGAGGACGATCTGGGCATGCAGCTCGATCCCGTGCGCGAGCAGGTACTCGGCGGCGTCGATGCCGTGCTGGGCGTGACGCCCGATCACGCGGCGGCGCAGCTCGGGCGTCACGCAGTGCATCGACCAGCGCAAAGGCGAGATGTGCTGCTCGACGATGCGGTCCTTGTCGTCGTCGGAAAGGTTCGTGAAGGTGACGAAGGTCCCCTGCAAAAAGCTCAGCCGGTAGTCGTCGTCGCGCAAGGTGAGCGAATCGCGCGCGTCGTCGGGCAGCTGGCGCATGAAGCAGAAGGTGCAGGCGTTGCGGCAGAGGATCAAGTCATCGAAGATCGCCTTCGTGAAGTTGAAGCCCCACTGCTCGCCGTCTTCGCGCTCGAGCGCGACCGTGCCCTCGTCGCCGTCGGTGTCGATGTAGGTCACGTCGATTTCGTAGCCGTCGGTGTACCAGCGCCAGTCGATGACGTCGCGCAGGGGGTGGCCGTCGACCGCGATCACCTGGCAGCCCGGCGTGAAGCCCGCGTCGTCGGCGGGCGATTCGGGGTCGACCGATTCGACGACGGCGGCTCCGTAAGCCTGCATCGCTAGGACCGCTCCCCGTTGCGGATCGCGTCGATCACGGCGTCGATCTGCTCTTCGGGCGTGGAAGCGCCGGCCGTCACGCCCACCGTGCGCATGCCGTCGAAGGCGTGCGGGGGCAGGTCGTCCAAGGTTTCGATGTGGTAGGCCACCGGCGCGATGCCGGCGCAGATCTCGTAGAGGCGGGTGGTGTTAGACGAGTTCTTGCCGCCCACCACGACCATCGCGTCGACGCGGGAGGCCAGATCGGCCGCCGCCCCCTGGCGCGAGGTGGTCGCGTTGCAGATGGTGTCGGCGATTTCGGGCTCGATGCCGCGCTCGCGCAGGGCGCGCACCACGTCGTCGAGCTTCTCGCGGCGCTGGGTGGTCTGCACGACGATGCCCACTGGCTCGTCGATCTCATCGGGCAGGTCGGCGGCGCTCGCGGCAACGATCACGCGACCGCCCGCCTTTTCGGCCCAGGCGCGCAGGCCCTCCACTTCGGGGTGGCTTTCCTCTCCCACCACGATGACCGTGCGGCCCTCGAGCGCCAAGTCGCGCGCGGCCCGCTGGGCGCGCAGCACGTGCGGGCAGGTGGCGTCGACCACGTCGACGCCGAGCGCGTCGACCTCGCCTCGTACTTCGGGCGTGACGCCGTGGCTGCGGATGACCACGCTTTCAGCCGTCACGTCGGCCGGATCGGCCGCCACGGTGACGCCCGACTCTTCCAGTTCGTGCACCACCTGGGGATTGTGGATAAGGGGGCCCAGGGTTTGGGCGGTCTTGCCGCTGTCGGCGGCCTTGCGCGCCAGGGTGAGCGCGCGTTGGACGCCGTAGCAGGATCCGGCGCAGTCGGCCTTCACTACCTCGAGCATGTGCTAGTCCTCTCGCGGAATGGGATGTTCCTTGAAGATGGCACTATAGTCCTTCGCATCGGGGAACAAGGTGGTCATATCAACCTGTTCGGCGGGAATGCGCAGTTTCATCGCAAACGATTCGCGCATCACGTACCACATGCAGCCGTCGAGCCGCTCTTCCTTGGGCAGGAAGTCGAACGACGACACGGCGATGGGCGCCCCGTAGTAGACGTTGACCTTGGGGAAATGGATGCGCCAGTCGCCCTTGACCTTGATCTTGTCGGACCCGTCGATGGCCATGGGGACGATCGGCGCCTTGCCCATGCGGGCGATGAGCGCCGCGCCCCCGTGGATTTCGGGCGTGCGGCCGGTCTTGCCGCGGCGGGTGCCTTCGGGGAAGATGCCCACCAGCTGGCCAGATTTCAGCATGCGGGTCGCGCGCTTGATCGAGGTGCGGTCGGCGGTGTCGCGCGCCACGGGAAAGCCCCCGCAGCGAGCGAGGATCTGGGCGCCCAGCTTGCGCTTGAAGAGGGTGTCGCGCGCCATGATGCGCACCCACTGCTGGGGACGCACACAGCAGTACATGAAGGGGATGTCCAGATACGAGCTGTGATTGCAGGCGATCACCGCGCCGCGCTCGTTGTTGAAGGCGCGCACGTGCTCGCGGCCGTGCACCGTATAGCGCGTGACCACCTTGCACAGAAAGGACACCACGACCCACAGGATGTTGCCCAGCCAATGCGGGATCTGCGGGATCGACCTGTTGCCGCCGAGCGCCTCGTCGAACATCTGCTCGGGCTTCTGCATGCTAGCAGCCCGCCTTTCGGTTGCGGGCGAGGTCGCAAATGGCGGACACGACCTCGTCGAAGGACAGAGCGCTCGAATCGATCACGACCGCGTCGCTTGCCGCCTTCAGGGGAGACGCCGCGCGCGAAGAGTCGAGCGCGTCGCGCAGCTCGATATCGGCCAAGACGGACGCGAAATCGGTCGACCCCACCCCGCGGGCCTCGTTTTGGGCTACGCGGCGGCGAGCCCGTTCTTCGTTGCTCGCCGTGAGGAAGACCTTTACTTCGGCATCGGGGAAGACCGCCGTGCCGATGTCGCGGCCCTCGACCACGTAGTCGCCCGCGCGACCGATGCGGCGCTGCTGGTCGACGAGGGCGGCCCGCACCTGCGGATGGGCCGACACGGCGCTCACCGACCGGTCGATTTCGGCCGTGCGGATATCCCGCGTAACGTCAATGCCGCCGATAAGGACCCGCTGGGGGCCGCCGGCCTCGCCCGGAGCGAAGTCGATCGGCTTGCTGCGCGCAAGGGCGCCCAGGGCCTCACCGTCGTCGAGCGCGACGCCGTCGTGCAGGGCCTGCCAGGCGATCGAGCGGTACATGGCGCCCGTGTCGAGGCAGGCGAAGCCGAGCTTGGCGGCAACCGCTTTGGATGCGGACGATTTTCCGGCGCCCGAAGGCCCGTCGATAGCAACGATCATCGGCACAGCTCCTCGATCTGCGACAGGAAGGCCGGAAAGCTCACCTTCACGGAATCGAAGTTCTTCACGCCCACGCGTTTCTTGCCGCACAGCCCCACGAGCGCCCAGGTCATAGCCAGGCGGTGGTCCTTCTTGGAATCGAAGACCACGTCGTCGGGAATCTGAAGGTCGGGCTGGCCTTCGATGAAGAGGTCGTCGCCGTCTTCCCAAGCGTCGACGCCGATCTGCGCCAGGCCCTCGATAACGGCGGCCAGGCGGTTGGTTTCCTTCACCTTGAGCTCTCTGACCTGGCGAAAGACCGTGATGCCCTTTGCGCGGGCGGCGACCAAGGCGAGCACGGGGATCTCGTCGACTTCGGAGGCGATCTTGTCGGCCGGGACCTCGCAGCCGTGCAGGTCGGCCGTGTAGAGGGCCGAAATGGTGCCGTAGGGTTCCTTGCCCGAAAGCCCCGTGGACGACACCGACACCTCGGCGCCCATGCGCTCCAAGGTGCGCACGAAGCCCACGCGGGCGGTGTTCAGGCTCACCTGCTCGATCTGGATTTCGGAACCGGGAATGAGCATGGCCGCGCACACCAGGAAGGCCGCGCTCGAGGGGTCGCCCGGAACGGTGACCTCGCTCGCCTGCAAGGTAGTGGGGCCTTCGACCGAAGCCGTGAGGTTGCCCGCCGTGGTGGTGGCGCCGAATTCCGGCAGCATGAGCTCGGTGTGGTTGCGCGAGGCCGAAGGCTCGTTGACGGTCGTGGTGCCCACCGCTCCCAGGCCAGCGAGCAGCACGGCGGTCTTCAGCTGGGCCGAAGCCATCGGCGAATCGTATTCGATCGCCTTCAGGTGGCGGTTGCCCTCTTCCACCAGGGGCAGGGTTTCCTGGCCGGCAGGCTCGAAATGGGCGCCCATCTTCATAAGGGGCGCGGTGATGCGGCGCATGGGGCGGCGGCACAGCGACGCGTCGCCGGTGATCGTGGCGCGGATGTCCCACGGGGCGAGCACGCCCATGAGCAGGCGGGCCGTCGTGCCCGAATTGCCGCAGTTAAGCTCCTGGTCGGGCTGTTCGGGGCCGCGGTCGCCCCAGCCGGTGATGCCGCCCGAAAGGCTGCCGTCGACCTGTTTTTCCAGGTTGACCTTGGCGCCCAGCAGCTGCACGCACTTGATCGTCGAGCGCACGTCCTGCGAGTCGAGCACGCCCGACACGCGCGAGGTGCCTTCGGCCATCGCGGAGAAGAGCACGGCGCGATGCGAGATAGATTTGTCGCCCGGGACGCGGGCCGATCCATGCAAGGGAGCCCCCAAGGGCTCGATCCACGTGACGTCGTTAGCTTCCATCGTTTACTCCTTCGCGCTCAGTGGGGCCAGTGAAACTTTGAATCCATGAGAGATGAGGTCGGTCGACAGGCGGCCGAAATCCCCCTCGTCGGTAAGGATCATGCACAGCACGGCGGTATGGGCCGTGACGTGGTCGATCTCGATAGAATTGATGTTGCAGCCCGCCTTGCTGGCGATGGCCGTGACCTCGGCAACCACGCCCGAGCGGTTTTCCATGGGGATGCGTACCTCGAGCATGTTCTCCGTCGCGGGCACCCATTTTTTGGGGATGGACCGACGGGCCTTCGAGGCCGATTCGAGCAGGGCCGTGAGGCGGTCACGGTCGCCCTCTTCGAGCGCCGTTTGGAATTGGCCGATGATACCGCGCAGCTCGGCGAGGCCGTCGACGATCGCTTCGCGGTTGTCGAAGGCGATTCCGCACCAGAGGGCCGGCGACCCGGCGGCGATACGGGTGGAATCCTTGAAGCCGCCCGCGGCCAGGCGGAAGAGGACGTCGCGCTTGTCGGCGTGGCGCACGGCGAGTTCCACCAGGGAAGCGGCCGTGAAGTGCGGCACGTGGCTGATCACGGCGACGGCGCGGTCGTGCTCTTCGCGGGGCAGCGACACCACGCGGGCCGAAAGCGCCGTGAGCGTGTCGTGCAGGCGGGTGTAGCTCTCCCCCGACGTGCGGGCGTCGGGGCACAGGATCCAGTGCATGCCCTCGAAGAGGTCGGACCGAGCGCCTTCGATGCCGTTCACTTCGGAACCGGCCATGGGGTGGCCCGGCAGAAACTGGCCGGGATGCGACAGCGTCGCTTCGGCAATAGAGCAGATGCGGCCCTTGGTCGAGCAGGTGTCTGTGATCAGGCCCGCGTAGCCCCAGGCTTCGAGCTTGCGAAAGTAGTCGCCCGAAAACTGGGCCGGCACCGCGAGCACCACCAAGTCGCACCCTTCTGCCACGTAGCGCTCGAGCTCGGCGTCGTCGGGCGCACAGGCCTCCGTGATCCAGCCGCGCGCGAGCGCCGTGTCGAGCGAATCGGCGCAGGAGTCGACGCCCAGGATCTGCGTCTGGGGGAAGGCCTCGCGGTAGGCGCCGGCCAGCGACCCGCCGATAAGGCCGATACCTGCGATGACGATCTTTTCGAATGCCTGCACTGTCCTAGCTTTCTTCCTTTAGGGGCTTGCGGCCCGCCATTTCCCTCATTCTAGCATTCGCGCGCGCGACGCCCGGACCCGCTTGCGGCGCCTCGTCGGGCGTGTGCAGGCCGGCCGCGTGGTAGAGGTCTTCGAGCTCGCGGCCTTCGAGCACGCGCCAGGACCCGCGGGGCAGGTTGCCCAGCTTCACCGGCCCGAAGGCGATGCGCTCGAGCTGCTCGACCCGATGGCCCACCTCCTCGCACATGCGCTTGACCTGATGGTAGCGGCCTTCATGGATGGCGATTTCCAGAATCGTCTTGCCCTCGAGCCGCTTGATCACCTTGACCTTGGCGGGCGCGGTGAGCCTATCGTCGATAAGGACGCCGTCGGCCAGCCACGACAGGGCCACCTCCCCCACGTCGCCCCAGACCGTGGCCCGGTAGACCTTGGTCACGTGGTGGCGCGGATGAAGCAGGTGGTTGCCCAAATCGCCATCGGTCGAAAAGAGCAGAAGGCCCGTCGTGTCGATATCGAGCCGGCCTATGGGGAAGAGCCCGGGGAATTCGTCGGTGGGCATGATGTCGGCCACGCAGCGGCGGCCGCTGTAGTCCTTCATGGTGGTGATGATGCCCGCCGGCTTGTTCAAAGCCAGCACCACCGGCTTGCTCCCCCATTCAACGACGCGGCCGTCGACCATGACCTCGTCGTGCAAGGGGTCGACCTTGGTGCCGAGCTCGGTGACGGCGACGCCGTTGACCTCGACGCGGCCCGCGCTGATCAGCGATTCGCTCCCCCGCCGGCTCGCCACGCCCGCACGGGCGAGGAACTTCTGCAGGCGCATGGGGTAGTCGCGCTGGTCGCGCAGGTCAGGGCGCGCCTGGGCCTTGGCCGCCCGGTCGCGCTCGGCCGCTTCGGCCTGTGCCTTCGCAAGCTCCTGCGCGCGTTTCACCTTTCCCATGCCTACTCCTCGAATTCCAAATCGTCGAAATCAATCTTTTCCACCACGCCGGCCTGCTGGGCCAGGGCATCCTTCATGGCCTGGCCCATGAGGGCGTCGAGCGTCGGCTGCGCCTCGCTTGCGTCTGCGGCGACATCCGCGCCTTCGGCCGCCGCAGGCTCTTCTTCAGGCGCCGGCGCCACCTGGCCCCGCGTCGCCGAAAGGCGCTCGCGGATGAAGGCCCGCGTCGCGTCGTCGGGGGCGAACTCGCCAAGGTCGGGCAGATCGCGCAGGGACCGCAGGCCGAACTTTTCCAGGAACTTCTTCGACGTGCCGTAGAGGGCGGGGTTGCCCGGGGCCTCGCTCGTGCCCGCCTCGCGCAAAAGGCCCTTTTCCAGCAGCGAGTTGATCGAGCTGTCGGAATTCACGCCACGCACGTTGGCCACCGCCTGACGGGTGACCGGCTGCGTGTAGGCCACGATCGCGAGCACCTCGAGGGCCGCCGCCGAAAGCCTGCGCGTGTCCCACGAGAGCACGTAGCTTTCCAGCAGCTCGTGGTATTCGGGGGCGGTGCGCAGCTGCCAGGCGCCCGCCACCTCCTGCAGGCGCACGCCCGCGCGGTCTTCGGACAAGCGCGCGGCGATCTCGACGCAGGCGGCCTCGACCTGGGCGGGCTCGACCTCGAGGGCGTCGGCCATCGTGAGCGTCGACACCGGGTCACTCGACACGAACAGGAGGGCCTCCACGGCCCCTTCCAGGTCCTTTTCTTCCAAATTGCCGAACACGTTATGCCTCCTCCACGCTCGTGAGCGCGTCGTCGCCGGCGAGCACCAGCTCGCCGGCGCCTTCGATGTAGTCGACGTCGATGTCGCCGAAGGGCACGTCCTGGCGCACCGTCACCATCCCGCGCTTGTAGAGCTCAAGTATGGCCAGGAAGGTGACCACGACAATGGGCGCGGGCGCGTCGGCGGCCACGAGCTCGCTGAACGTCAGATGCTTGCGCGTGCGCAAGCGGCCGTAGATGCCGCGCACGTGGGCCTCGACGGGGATGGGCTTCGAGGCGATGTGGTCGCTGTCGAGCAGGAAGGGGTCGCGCCGGCCCAAGGCCCGCGCGCACAGGAAGGCGAGCCCGTCGAGCGTCACGCCGTCCAAGTAGTCGGGCATGAGGGTGAGCAGGCTGCGGTCGGGGCCGGCCGCGCGATGGTGGGTGCGCGCCTGCCGTTCCTCGCGCAGGCCCAGCGCCGCTGCAGCGTTCTTGAACTGCTTGTAGACGAGCAGGCGCTCGACGAGCAGGTCGCGAGCCTCGCTCGGCGCGAGCTCCTCCACGTCGTCGAGCGCGTCGTCTTCGGGCTTGGGCAGAAGCGACTGGGCCTTGATTTCGAGCAGCGTGGTGGCCACGAGCAGGAAGTCACTCGCCACATCGAGGTCGACTTCCTGCATGTGCGCGATCTCGTCGAGGTACTGGTCGGCGATTTCGGTGATCGAAATGCTGCCGATGTCGACGCGCTGGCGGCTCACCAGGTATAAGAGCAGGTCGAAGGGGCCTTCGAAAGAGCCTATGCGGACGCGGTAGGACAAGGATTACGCCCGGTAGTGCTCGGCCTGCTCGGCGATGAGCGCCGCGTCGTCGAAGTAGTTGATGCGCATGGCGTCCTTGACCTCGTGCAGGGTCTGGGCAGCCGTCTCGCGGGCGCGCTCGGTGCCGGCGCGCAGGACCTCGTAGACGCCGGGAATGTCCTGTTCGAGCTCGTGACGGCGGGCGCGAATGGGCGAGAGGGTCTCCTCCATCACCTTGTCCAAGAACTTCTTGCACTTCACGTCGCCCAGGCCGCCGCGACGGTAGTGGTCCTTCAGCTCTTCCAGGTTGGCGTATTCGGGCCAGTACTCGGCGAAGTGCTCGTCGGTCGCGAAGGCGTCGAGGTAGGTGAAGACGGCGTTGCCTTCAACCTTGCCCGGGTCGACCACGCGCAGGTGGTCGGGGTCGGTGTACATGCTCTTGATCTTCTTGGCCACGTCTTCGGGCGTGTCGGACAGGTAGATGCCGTTGCCCAGCGACTTGCTCATCTTGGCCTTGCCGTCGATGCCGGGCAGGCGCTTGGCCGCCTCGCCTTCGGGAATGCGGGCTTCGGGCTCGATGAGCACGGGGCCGTAGGTGCGGTTGAAGGAGCGCACGATCTCGCGCGTCTGCTCGATCATGGGCAGCTGGTCTTCGCCCACCGGCACCGTGGTCGCCTTGAAGGCGGTGATGTCGGAGGCCTGCGAGATGGGGTACATGAAGAAACCGCAGGGCACGTCGGCGTTGAAGCCGCGCATCTTGATCTCACTCTTCACCGTGGGGTTGCGCTGCACGCGCGCCACGGTCACGAGGTTCTCGTAGTAGGCCGTGAGCTCGAAGAGCTGGGGCACCTGGGACTGGATGAAGATCGTCGTCTTTTCGGGATCGATGCCGCAGGACAGGTAGTCAAGCGCCACTTCAACGATGTTCTGGCGCACCTTTTCGGGGTTGTCGGCGTTGTCGGTGAGGGCCTGGGCGTCGGCGATCATGATGAAGATTTTATCGAACTCGCCGGAATTCTGCAGGCGCACGCGCTCGCGCAGAGACCCCACGTAGTGGCCCACATGCAAGCGCCCCGTGGGCCTGTCCCCCGTGAGGATGACCTTTTCCTTGGGCTCGACGACAATGCGCTCGTCTTCTTCATGATGCTGCGTTTCCGGCATCGTGCACTTCCTTCCCCCGGACGCGTGCGCGCCCGCTTCAAACGATTACGAGATTTTTATCGGGAACATGAGGTTGGCCAGGTTCCCGGCAGTGGCATCCATATAGATGGAAATCGGGTCGATCGGACTCACGTAGGGTACCACGAGCAGCAGAATCAGCAGCACGGGCATCGCGTAGCGCTCGACTTCGTAGTAGACGCGCAGGTGCTTTTCGGGAATGAGCACCGCGTAGATGCTCGAGCCGTCCAAAGGCGGCACGGGCAGGATGTTGAACATCATCAAGTAGAGGTTCACCAGCACGTAGAGCGGCAGGAACATCAGATAGAAATAGGCGAAGACGTCGCTCGTCTGCACGAGCTGGGGCGCCGCCGGGTAAAGAACCCAGGCCACCGCCGAGCCCACCGCGGCCTGGGCCAGGTTGGCTGCCGGCCCCGCGAAGCCCACGATCACGTCGCCCGTGCGGCGGTTCTTGAAGTAGGCCGGGTTGTAGGGTACCGGCTTGGCGTAGCCGAAGATGGGCGCATGGGCCACCATGAGCAAAAGCGGCAGAATCACCGTGCCGAAGGGGTCGACGTGCTTCAACGGGTTGAGCGACAGGCGCCCCGACTGCTTGGCCGTGGGGTCGCCCAGCTTGTAGGCGGCGAAGCCGTGCGCGACTTCGTGCAGCACGATGGCGGGCACGAAGGCAAGGATGCTGCATATGTAGTAGATGATCGTTTCGTCCATAAGCTAGGAGTATACCCGCCCGGCCTATGCGAGCGGCGCCGCGAAGCCCTGTTCACGCAATACTTCATAGACCGCGATGGCGACGGAATTGGCCAGGTTCAAGCTGCGCATGCCGGGCATCATCGGGATGCGCACGCACTGCGCGCGGTGGGCCTCCAAGATGTCCGTGTCGATCCCGCGGCTCTCGCGGCCGAAGACCAGGAAGGTCTCGCCCGCGTCGTAGGCAGCCGCGTCGTAGCGGGCGGTCGCATGCCCGGTGAAGAAATGCAGGTCGCAGCCGGCATGGGCTTCCAGGAACTCCCGCGTGCAGGTCCAGCGCTTGATGTCGACCGCATCCCAGTAGTCCATGGCGGCACGGCCCAAGTGCTTTTCGGTGAGGCGGAAGCCCATGGGCTCCACCAGGTGCAGACGCGCGCCCGTGCAGGCACAGGTGCGCGCGATGTTGCCCGTGTTCTGCGGAATCTCGGGCTCGAAGAGGACCACGTTGACCATAGCGGCCCCTTAGGCCTGTTCCTGCTGGCGCTTCATTTCCTCTTCGAGCTCTTCGTTGAGCTCGAGCCATTCCTCTTCGGCCGCCTTGATGCGGGCCTTGAGCTTGGCGTGCTCGGCTATGACGTCGCTGCTCTCGTCTTCGTGGGTGTAGAACTCGGGGTCGGCCAGAAGGGCCAGGATCTCGTCCATGCGCTTGTTGTCGGCTTCGAGTTGCTTGTCAAGCTGGGCGATGCGCTTGCGCTGGTTCTTCAGGGCGGCGTAGGCGCGGTTGCGGGCCTGGGCCTCGCGGCGCTTCTGCTCCTTGGTCTTGGGCGCGCTGCCGCGGGCCGCTGTGAGCTGCACGCCGCCCGCGCCCCCCTGCGAGGTCTTGGCGTCGAAGGGGCGGCCGGGGGCCTTGTGGGCGGAATTGCGCTCGTCGCCGGTGATCGAGGCGTCGTCGGTCTGCCCCGTCTTGTCCAGGTAGTAGTCGTAGTCGCCGTCGAAGCGGGTAAGCTGGCCAGGCTTGATCTCGATAATCTTGTTGGCCACCCCGCGGATCAGATGGCGATCGTGGGTGATGAGCAGGATCGTGCCCTCGAACTGGCGCAGGGCCTGCTCGAGCACGTCGGCGCTCTGGATATCCAGGTGGTTGGTAGGTTCGTCCAAGCACAGCAGGGGCGCGGGCGCCACGAGCATCTTGGCTAGGGCCAAGCGGGCCTTTTCGCCGCCCGAAAGGACGCTCACCTTCTTTTCAACCGCGTCGCCGTGGAACAGGAAGGCGCCCAAGAGGGTGCGCACCTGGGAAATCGACCAGCCGGGCGCAGCGTGGTCGAGCTCTTCGAAGACCGTGTTGCCGGCGTTGAGCTCTTCGAGCTGGTGCTGGGCGTAGTAGGACACCGACACGTGGGTGCCGTATTCGATTCTGCCCGCGTCGGGCGCTTCGACCCCGGCGACCATTTTGAGCAGGGTCGATTTGCCGGCGCCGTTGGGGCCCACGAGCGCCACCTTGTCGCCGCGGTAGAGCGTGAGGTCCTGGTTGTCGTAGACGTGCTTTTCGCCGAAGTGCTTGGTCACGCCGGAAAGCTTCACCACCATGTCGCCCGTGCGCGGGGGCTGCACGAAGTTGAAGTGCACCGACTTGCGCTCTTCGGGAATGACGATGCGGTGCTCCAGGATCTTGTCGAGCTTCTTCTGGCGGTCCTGCGCCTGCTTGGCCTTGGTCGCCTTGTAGCGGAACTTCTCGATGAAGTCTTCCAGGTGGGCGATTTCGGCGTCCTGCTTCTTCTTCTCGTCTTTGAGCATCTCGATGCGCTCGGCGCGTTCGCGCAGGTAGGCCGAGTAGTTGCCCGTGTAGAGCACCACCTGGCCGTTGTCGATTTCGGCCACGCGGTCGACCATGTTGTCCATGAAGGCGCGGTCGTGGCTCACCACGATCACCGTGCCGGCATACGAACGCAGAAAGCCCTCGAGCCACTTGACGCTTTCAAGGTCGAGGTGGTTGGTGGGCTCGTCGAGCAAAAGGACGTCGGGGTTGCGCACCAGGAGCTTGGCGAGCGCGATGCGCATCTGCCAGCCGCCCGAAAAGTCGGTCGTACGGCGCTGCATGTCGGCCTCGCCGAAGCCCAGGCCGAAGAGCACGCTGCGCACCTTGGGCTCGATCAGGTAGCCGCCCAGGGCCTCGTAGGCGTCGCGGGCCTTGCCGTAGGCAGCGAGCTGGTCGTCGGTGGGGTTCTTGCCCAGAGCCGCTTCGAGCTCGCGCATGCGCCGTTCGGCGGCGAGCACTTCGGTCTGGCTCGACAGGACCTCTTCGAAAATGGGGTTGTCGCCCATTTCGATGGCTTCCTGCTCCAGGTAGCCAAGCGTGGCGCCCTTGGCGAAGACCACGCGGCCCTCGTCGGGGTCCTCGCGGCCGGTGATGATCTTGAGCATGGTGGTCTTGCCCGCGCCGTTGGGGCCCACCAAGGCCAGGTGGTCGTGCTCTTCGAGCTTGAAGGTCACGTCGCTGAAGAGGGTGCGCGCACCGAACGATTTCGAAATATGCTCAAGTTGAAGGATCATGGAAACCCATCCCGTCGTCACAGTCAAACGGTAGTACAGACTGGCAAAAACCGCGCTCGGGGGCGTCGGTTTCCGCAAGGAGTGCAGATTAGGCCGGGCGCGCGGAGCGGTCGAGCGCGTATTCGGCGGCGCCCACCAGGGCCGCGTCGTCGCCCAGGGCCGCATCGAGCAGGGGCACGTCGATCAGGGGCTCGAGCGCCTGGCTGCGATAGCCCCGCACGAGCGCCTCGCGCCAGACAGCGCCCGCCTTGCGCACCGACCCGCCGATCACGATGACCGCGGGGTCAATCAGGTTGGCCCACGACCCGATCTCGCTGCCCAGAGCGAAGCCCGATTGCGCGAGCACCGCGCGGGCGCGCTCGTCGCCTTCGGACGCGCGGCGGGCCACCCAGGCCCCGTCGATCGCGGGGTCGAAGTCGGCAGAGGCGATATCGGCCCCTTGGTAGAGGGCGCCGATGCCCACGCCCGAGGTCACGGCTTCGATGTGGCCCAGCTTGCCGCAGGAGCAGCGCATGCCCTGGGCGTGGGCGCTTTGCATGTGGCCCAGGTGGCCGGCCAGGCCGTGGGCCCCGCGCACGAGCTTTCCGTCGATCACCAGGCCGCCGCCCAGGCCGGTGCCGGGCGCCACGCACAGGCAGCTCTGCGCCCCGGCGGCCGCGCCCCAGCGGGCCTCGCCCAGCGCGTGCGCCTGCACGTCGCCCAACAGCACGCAGGGCACGCCCAGGGCGCGAGCCATATTGGCCGCCACCGGCATGCCCGTCCAGCCTTCCATGAGGTTGGCGCCGAAGGCCACGCGCTGGCCCGCCGCATCGGGACAGCCCAGGGCCGCCGCCCCGCAGGCTTCCACAGGCACGGGCGCACCGTGAGCGCGGTAGTCAGAAAGCACGCGGGCCGCGAGCCCCTCCATGGCCGCCATCACATGGGCCGCGCCCCTTTCGGTTTCGGTGGGCACCTGGGCCTTGCAGCGCACCCGGGGGCCGTCTTCGCCCACCACGACCACCGCCGCAGCGAGCTTGGTGCCGCCCACGTCGAGCGCAAGGGCGGCCTGGGGCCGCGCGTTCGCCGTTCCCATGCGCTATTCGTCCTCCTGCACAACGGTCGCCGCGTCGAGCAGGTAGAGCTCGTCGCCGCCCATGGCGACGCCGCCGTCTATTTTGGCGCGGTTGAAGGCGGTAGCGCTCTGCAGGTGCAGCAGCGGGTAGATGACCGCCTGGTCGGCGATGAGGTTCATGCAATCGAGGATCGCGGCATGCCGGTCGTCGCCCTCCCCCGCTTCGGCGGCGTCGAGCAGGTCCTGCAGCTGGCCGTATTCGTCGGTCGACGACCAGCCCGTGCGCTTGCCCATCCAGCGCGGGTCCTTGTACCACCATTCCATGATGAAGCAGGCGTCGCTCGCATAGGCCAAGGGGTCCTGACGGTCGAGGATGGCCACGACGCCTGAATCGCCGGCGTCGACGTCGTTGTAGAGGTCCTGGGCATCGCGCTGGCGCAGGGTGACCTGAAACAGGCCCGTGGCTTCCAAGTTGGCCTTGATCTGCGGCACGATCGAGGAAAGCACCGCGTCGTTGGCGCAATCGAGCGTGAAGGACACCTGCGAGACGCCCGCGTCGGAAAGCAGCTCCTTCGCGCGGGAGGGATCGTAATAGTAAAAGGTGTCGGTATGGTCGTTGTCGGGGTGGTTCACCGGCAAAAAGCAGGTGGGTACGCTCGCACGCCCGGCAAGGGCCATGTCGACGAGCTCGTTCGTGTCGATCGAATAGAAGACGGCCTGGCGCACGCGGGCGTCGACGAAGGGACCGGCATCGGTGCGGAAGGCGAAGAAGGGCGCGTCGAAACCCTGGGTGATGTCGACGTCCATGCCGGCGTTGTTCAGCTGCACGGTGGAATCGCCGGGAACGTCCTGCATGGCCATGGTCCAACCGTCGTTCTGGGTGCGCACGCGGTTCACGTCGTCGGGGATGATCGACCAGTCCATTTCGTTGTCGAGCACCGTATGGGGCCCGTTATAGGAATCGTTGGGCAAGAAGATGAGCTTCTTGTTCTCGAACGACGCATAGCGCCAGGGGCCCGACCCAACGGGCGAGGCGTTGGCCTCTTCGTAGGACTGGTCTGCCGGAAAGACTTTGACCATCTGCAGGCGCTCTTCCACGAAGGTGAAGGGGCGCGCGAGCGTGATCGAGATCCTTTGGTCGTCTGTGGCCTGTATATCGGCGATGAAGTCGAGATGCTGGGCCAGCGTGGGGTTGAGCGTGGCGAAGCGTTCGTAGGATTCCACGACGTCGGCGGCCGTGACGGCCGCGCCGGTGGAAAAGCGCGCGTCGTCGCGGATGCGGATCGTGCAGGTGCCGTCGTCTTGGAAGTGCGGGAAGCCGTCGGCCAAGGCCGGAAACACCTCGTAGCTCGTGGGGTTCGATTCGTAGAGGGGCTCGAGCACGTGCAAGTTGCCCGATCGCGCAAGCGGGGCCGTGGCCGTGCAGGGATGGAAGCTATCGGCCGTGGTGGCGAACGAGGCGGTAATCGTGCCGCCGCCGAACGAACGCGTGTCCTGCGGCTCGGTCTTCCCGCAACCGGTGAGGCCCAGCGCGAAGGCAGCGGAAAGGGCGGCCGATCCAGCGAGGAACGCTCGACGCGAAAGAAGCCTGTCTCCCACCGAAAGTCCTTCCATCCAGGTAACAAAAAAGCCAACCCGAAGGCTGGCTCGCAAATCGATGGTGGGCGTAACAGGGTTCGAACCTGTGACCTCTTCCGTGTGAAGGAAGCGCGCTCCCGCTGCGCCATACGCCCAATAAAGAGCCGCCTGAGCGGCCGGGATAATAAAAAATGGCTCCCCGGGTAGGATTCGAACCTACAACCCTCCGGTTAACAGCCGGATGCTCTGCCGTTGAGCTACCGAGGAATGTGCGCTTCATCTGTGCGCAAGAAAGTATTATACGGAAGTCGAAACGATTGGCAAGAACTTTTTTCAAAAACTTTTTCGACGACGCCCGCGCGTGTGACAACAGGGGCGCGTGATGTTGTCACACGCTTTTGTGACAACATCACGCGCGCCCGTCGTCACACGCGGCGGTAACCGTCGTGAGCTGGGTGCGCCTACGGAAACGGGCGAATTGATAGGCGTCAAGAAGGACGAGAGCGATGCGGAAGAAAGCTAATGGAGCCGCGAGAGGCGAGCACGGCGGGCGATTCGTGGCTGCCAAATGACTGACGAGCGAGCAAAAACCGCTAAAAACGAAACCAGCCCAGAAGCGAAACACGCCCCTGAGCTGGGATTTCTCTGGTGGGCCCTGCCGGACTCGAACCGACAACCAAAGGATTATGAGTCCCCTGCTCCACCATTGAGCTAAGGGCCCGTGAATGCGTAGTATAGCGCAGCTTGGCCCCACAAAGTCAAAGTTGCCTGAACCCATTCGCGATAGAATGCACGTACCGAACACGGGCGAAAGGAGGTGGAACGCATGTCCAGCAGCAAGAAGAAGCGGAAGACCGGGCCGGTATGGTACCGCAGCGCCGTGGAAGCCACGCTTGACGCCATGCCCAGATACAACGGGCACGCCTGCGGAACGGGAGCTCACGGCGACGCGAAGTACAACCGCACCAAGCAAAAGCGCGCCTGGCGCAACGAGCTGAGACATGAAGAGACCCGCTACGGCGGGTCTCTTCATGTCTGCTGCGCGTCACACCGCACACGCCCCGCTAATCGATATTCCTTATATAGCGGCAGTGCGGGTAGGAGCTGCAACCGTAGAACTTCTTGCCCGCTCGCGCGCCGCGCTTGGCCGTGCGCAACACCAAGGGCGAGCCGCAATACGGGCATACGCCCGGCTTGGCCTGCGGCTGAGCCGCCGGCGCTGCCGCAGGCGGCGCAGCGACCTGCTCCTTCGCATGCTCTTCGGCTATCTTTCGAAACTTTTCCACGTAATCGACCGGATTCTCGGCATTCAGGGAAAGCATGCCTTCCCCTGCCTTACGCATATCCGAAAGGGACATCTTGCTATGCCCCACTCCCGGCTGATCGTTGATCGTCTTGATGGTCGCGATAAGCTGGTCCGCGCGAATGATCTGCGCTTTCACATCCTCCGGCGCGTAGCGGTCGTTGAGCACCGTCTTCGGATTGGCGAGCACCACGAGGCTGCGAAACTGGTCGTCGAACGTACGATCGGCAAGCAGATTGAACGCTACGCCGTGGTTGTCGCGACGGATCGCGCGAATCAGCTCCAAATGGCGCCGGTTCTGCGTGATGGGAGAATAAATGCCCTCTCGCCTGCCTCCGCCCAAATAGCGAATGAAGTTCCCCTGCGCATCGACCTGAATGTTGCCGTAGAGGTTCTTGCATTCGATCGCGAAGTACCGCTGGCGCGTGAGCACCATGAAATCGATCTGCGCAGTGAGGCCGTTATGCTCCAAGAACAGGTCTTGCAGAACCACCATGTCCATATGGGAGTTCTTCAGCTCGTAGAGGATGCGGTCCTCGCCGGCGACGCCCGCCCTCACGGAGCGCTCGTAGGCATCGAGCTCGGCCTGCGCTTTGGCAGGAAGCGAGCCGCGCAAAGATTCAATCGCCGCGAGCTCGCCCTGCGCCGAACTGCCTTCCTTCATGATGATCGGCTCATGTTTGCTGAATAGCCTCATGCTGTTCCCCCAGTCGCAACAACAGACAGATAACATACTAGCCGATATTCACATTAGCGCAGGTCAGAATAAGTTGATGGCGTAAGGCTAAGAAGGTGTGGAAGGCCGATCGACGGCGATAGTTGTCCTTGAGAGCCGCAATGGAGCCTTTGCCCCCTTGCGATTTTCAAGACATCGCAGCGATAAGGTCAGCACCGTTCGTGAAGCGTCCCTTCATGCCAGACGCAAGAAACCCATCTCCTTCACGAATGGCCTCAAGACTTTCGGCGTTTGGGTTACTATCGCACCGACATATACATTTCCAATTAGCAAACGGACTGTGCGCTAAGGGTGCAGAAATGCCGTCCTCTCACGCGCCAATTCTGCGGCTAGGGCGGGGCCAGCGCACGACCCCGCCCGCCGCTTTGCTGCGCCGCTAGCGCGCGTGCTTTGCCCTGCGGCGCACGCCGAAGCCCAAGGCGACCACGACCGCAGAAACCACCGCAATGCCCGCCGGCACCCGAATATCCGCATCGTCGCCCGTGGCGGGAACCGCCTTGGCGGCATGGCGCGCTACGCCAGCGTCCGCCGGCGTCGCTGCCGCAGACGCAGCGCTCTCGCCCGGCTCTTCGCCAACGAAAGCCGCAAACGTCTTTGCCGCACCGTCGCCCTCATGCGACGAAAGCTCGCCGTCATCGGAAGGCTCCGCATCCTTCACGTACCAGAACGTGAGCTCCTGGCCGCCGTTGCGCATCGTCAAGTAACCCTGCCCGCCGTGGGCCGCACGGTAGCCCGCAATAGAGGGAGCGCGGAAATTCAGGATCGCGTCGACCGAATCGAAATCGATGTCGGCTGCAACGGGAAGCCCCGTCGCCGCATCCCGCAAATGCACCCGGAAGGCGTGGCGCGGCTCGTTCGCATAGGTGAACACGATGACGTTCTGCGACGCGTCGGAAGCAAGATCGATCGCCTCGCCCGCCTTATCGACGTAGGCGAAACCCTGGCGCAGCGCATCGTCAGAGGCCAGCGCAAACGCGCTCACGGTCTGCCCCACCGTGCCGCGAAGCACCTGTTCGGCAAGCACCGAGCCGTCGGCGGACACATGGCGCACCGTATAGGCCACCGGCTCTTGCAACGACTTCCAAGCGGCGACGAGCGCTACGTCGCCTTCGAGCGGCATGTCGAAGCTGAAGCGCGCCGGCGCTGCGGAATCTACGCCGAAGTAGTACCAGCCGCCGAACGCGTATCCCGCACGCACAGGGTCGGCAGGGCGCTGCGCCTTCCCATCCCAAACTACCGATTGCGCACCAACAGGCGTGCCACCTGCGGAATCGAACGTGACGTTCACGTTGGGGCGAACCCATTTCGCGTACAAATTGACGCCGCCCACGGGTACCGTGAGCGAAGCCGCCGGATTGCCCTTGAAATTCGGGTCCGTGTACCATCCGCCGAAGACCAAGCCTGTCGGAGCTTCGGGAGCCTCAGCGGCAGATACATCGACCGTCGATCCGAATAGCTGCGTCTTCGCACCCACGACCGTGCTCTGCGAATAGTAGGTGACATCGTAGGGAATGCGGTCATACTTGAACTCAAACACGTTTGCTTGCGAGGTATTGATTTTGCCGGTCGAAATTCTCCCATTAGCGTCGATATCTTTGCTGGAGACAATATGCCAGTCACCCCATGCAATGGCGCCTTGATTACGCCCGTCCCACACGTTGGTCGAGTTCCTCCACGCCACCAGCTGGAAGCCTTCTCGTTGTACGCGCATGGTCCACCAGGCATTACTTGGAAGCACCGCGCTCTTCTTCTCAACATCCCCGACGGAATACGTCGAGCCATCGGCAGATTGAAACACTTTGATCATATAGTGGTCGCCCATTTCGGCGTCCGTGAAGCGCGCGACGATGTACTCCTCGAGCGAACCGTCGCTCGTCCATAACACGGTATCCGGCGAGATGTCAGAAATGTTAGATACGGACCATCTATTTTTCGGGTCCCACCATTGCAGGAAGTGAGCTTTAGCCCCTCCTCTCGACTTGTAAACGCTCAACGCCGAATCCCCTGCAGGACAATCAAGATTGTCATACATTTTTTGAATGGACGGCTCGACCACATCCGGGTATTTCGAGATGTCGCTCACACCGTCAAGCTGAGCACGATAGTAAACTTTCACGCGTTTCCAGTCGTAATACACGTTGAGAACCGTCGTGCCGTCGCCGGCGATGGTAGCGCCCTGGTCCTCGTGGGAATACACGTACCATTGGAACGCGCCGCCTTTAGCGGTGTCGAGCTTGGGAGCCAAGGGGACGGTCGATTCGGTCGTACCGGAAAGGGTATCCGTCTTAATCAGGTGGTAATGGCGTGTATCCTCTGCGTCGTCCTGGTCTTCGCCCCAATAGTTCACCAGGTAAGTTGCCTGCTCGGGCTTCCACACCGCAGTCGCGGTCACATCGCCTTCGGGCAGCGTGACGGGAAGCGCGTCGGGCGTGCCGTCGCCGTTGGTGTCCCAGCCCAGAAACGAATACCCGGCGCGCTCGGGGCTCGCCGGAGCCGCAAAAACGTCGCCCACATGCCCCGTCACCGGCGCAACGTACGACCCGTTCGTCACGAAGTAGATGCCGGACGTGGGCACGACCACGTTGTACTTGATCACGATCACGGTGTTGCCGTCGGGCGTGACTTCGGCCGAAAAATCCTTCGGGTCGGTCGCGCACGTATAGTTGTCGTAGGACTTGGGCGCGGCTGTCACCTTCGAGCCCGCCGGGGCCTTGAAGCGTTCGGTCTGCGCCACGCGGTACTCGCTCGACTTCGCCCCCACCTGGCGTTCGTGCACCACGGTGTAGGTCGCCATCGTCGAGCGGTAGGCTACCGTAACGGACACATCGCCGGCGCCTTTGGCCATGGTGCCCGCAACGGTGGCCTGCGATGCATCGGCCAGTTCAAAGCCGCCCACCGAAGGGCTCGCCACACTATACGATTCGCCGTTGGCAACGGCCTCGCGATGCGTTGGGGCGATTTGCGTGCCGTTTTCGTCGACGTACCTGATAGTGAGCGCATGAAGGCCGGCCTGCTGGTAGGTGCCTTCGTCGGAAGAAGCCGCCGGCGACGTACTCGACGCGGCCATCGAAGCGGAAGCGGTTGCGGAAGCAGAAGCGTTTGCGGCGTCGCTCGAAGCGGCCTCCTGCGCCTGCGCTTCGCGCGCGTCCTGGCCAAGCTGCGCCTGATCGGCGCTCCCGCTGCTCGCGACCGCCTGTACGGTAGCGCTCGATTCCGCCGTCGCAACAGAAGCAGCCGATTCGGCCGCCCACGCGGCGTTCGGGACCGTGGCCAGCCCCGCAGAAAGGACGATAGCCGCCCAAACGGCCCGCCGCCCCCTGTTTACATACGGCTGAGATTCAGTGTGCCCATCCATATCTGCATATCCCCTTGTTCGATCTTTCGAAGATTACCTTCGAAAGCCCCATGACCAGGGATTGCGTCGCACACACATGACGGAGGGGATTATACCGCACGCACGTGCGGTTGGAGCGCGTATGCCCGAACGACAGTCGAGGCCGTATATAGCGTTCAGCGCGCACGCCCACCTTGCCCGGTGCATGAAACGGCCCCTTTCGGGGCCGGTCGGTCGGTTTGACGGCGCACTTGCGTTCGGAAAAAAACGGCACGAGCGGAAAGCCTCCCAGACGGACTTCCGCCCTAGGCGTTTGCGCGGTCTCCGGTTGAACGAATCGCTAAGATGCTTGCAACCGTCCATGGCCCCACCAACGATGCTTGTTTCCGCAAGCATCAACAGAGGTCGCATCTGAGCGACTACTTTGAATTTCAACGTTGCACTTGAAGTAGGAATTCGCCCAAAAAAGAAACTAGGGGGTTTCCTCTTACGAAGACGCCCCCTTGCAAAGCGCAATGCTTTTTGATGTAAGCGATATTCTACTAATCAACGACACACATAACAAGAGTTACCCTACAACTCAAGTGGATACCACGCATCAATCACAGCAGCCAAAAAGTAAAAGGTGGACCTGATGCGAGGGGCAGTCCCATTATAGAAGTCGACATGCAGCAACATCCTGCTTTTGAATGCCTGCAGCGATTCAACCCTATGATTCACAACACCCTCTGAAGCAAACTGTTTATGGAGGTAAAGCGTGGTGACAATCTGCTGAAGCCGGCAATTCTTCATCTTGCTTTTTCGTTGCCCTTTTCCTATACCCGGCACCGCTCCAAGCGCCCGAGCAACTGCATACCCAAGTTTTACCTCTCCCCCATCGGTACCAAGAAAGTTCAAGATGCAGTTGTTATGAGCGCATGCATTCCTAAGACTCTTTACCGCCATCAAAAGATAGAACATGTTTTGCATGTCCCTATCCTGGAAACGCTCGCCGCAGAACCGTAAAAAGTAGCAGAACGTGCCAAACGAGATAACTTCCATAAAAGCCCATACCGGAAAGTCGAAATTTGGGTACTTGTTCAGCAGCCCGCTAATATACGGACTTGACTTCCCGCGATTTATCTCGATTTTGACACGGTTCTCTACACGGCCATTATGCCGAACATCACAAGAACGCAGGTAGTCAGAGACGATGGCATAGCCGTCCTCTCCCTCCTGCTCTATCCTCGTTAGTAAATGGACTTTAGCGAAATGCTCCACATCAAGCGCCATAACGATCATTTCGTTGCGCAACATCATGTCGATAATCGACATATCCACAAGCATCTTAAAATCGAGATTGGCATACTGGCCACTGCGCGAGCCTTCTTCAACCTTTGAAAACTCCACTCGATACGAGCTCAGCCGAAAATAAATGTTATTCTTTGCGAGATATGAAGCGGCATCCCCTTTAGACATCAGGTCGAACTTGACGCCTTTTGACGCCATATGAGCCACCTGCTCCGTAGGAGTAAGCCATGGCTTCCGCGTTGCACTGTTCTGAGAAGTATTCATATCGGGAATTATACGACGTAAGATTGCATTTACCTTCAGCAGCAGCCAAGGTCGTATCTCCACGAAACTTCGCATATCGGGCGAAAGATCAACCGCGACAAGCACCTTCTCTGGACATTCATAACGAACGTGCGACCGGTTGGAGCGCGTATGCCCGAACGACAGTCGAGGCCGTATATTGGACTCAACCCGCATCTACCTTGCCCGGCGCGGGAACGGCCCTACCCTACAGTCGCGCCGCGCCTGATCGGTCGCCGCCGGCTGCAACCCATCCTCGGGCGCGTCCGCCGGCACAACCGGATCGACGTCCACAACGTCGGCGGCGACTTCTACAACCGTGTCTGCCTCAGGCGAATCCCTGGCCGAATCAGCCGCCTGCCTCGCGGGATCCGCCAGCGGAAGTCCCGCCAGGTAATCGCGCAGCTTCGCCGACATAGGGCGAAACGTTGCGAACGTCAGACTCCCCGACACGGCGCCGCCGATAATGGGAACGGCCTTGCTCACTCCCTTGGCGAAGGTCTGCTTCGACATCTGCACGCCAAGGTACCCGGCCACTTTCTTCACTATCGGGTATACGTTGCCTTTCGTCAGGGCCTTCTGGGGAAGCTTCTTCGCGACGCCGGCGGCGAGGCCTTTCGCCACGTTGTCCACGCCCTGACCTGCCATCTCCACCCCGCTCATGATCCCAAGGAACAGCGTGAGCATGCTCTTCGTGCCGTCGTCTATCTCGCCGTTCTCATCGAAGAGGCCAGGCCAGCTATAGAGATAGGCGATCTTCTGCACCACACGTAGCACATGCGCATAGTACGCCATCTTCTCGACCTTACGGGTACTCACGCCGTTGGTCACCATCTCCGACACTGCGGTAATCACTACCCGGCCCATGCGCGAGCGCTTTGCCAGAAGGTCGCCAAGGTGGTAAGGCCACATCCTAAGCTTGGATATGCGCAGCTCGATGGGGACACGCTCGTCATGAGAGAGCGGCGATGGTAGCCGTTTCGGCCGTTGCTGTTTCGGCCTGCGTGACCATGTCTCGTTGACGAGCGCCTCGGCCATGAGCCTAATGCGCTCTTGGAGGTTCGCCATCCCGTCGGCGAGAGGAATCTCGGGCACAGAGGCCTTCCTGCCCTAAACTTTCTACTGCGGCCATTGCTTTTCTTCCGAATCTGCCAAATTGGACTCTGAACGATTCTAGGCGATGGCCGTTTTCACTGCGGAGAGCCTCCACGCAGAATGGCCTTACACCAACCTTCGGGAAGCGATCACCCTCAACGCCATCCAGACTCTGTAGCATTATGCAGCGTAACGGTACTGCGCAAACACGCGCTCTCCCCACACGAGAACGGCCCCTTTGCGGGGGCCGTTCAACGCCTGTAGGCAAAATAAATGTTAGGGCTTTCCGACTCGGTCCAAATGTCTACCAATGAGACCTAAATGACGGAATAGAAGGCAAAACGCGCAACCATCACACCGATAAATACAAGCGCGCAGACAACAACCGTAAAGTCAAACTTCTCGCATTTTCCAGCAATAAGCATGCATACCGCAGCCGCAAGGACCACAATTGTCGCGATGACGAAAGGAGCAACGCTCAATTGGTTCGCCTCAAAAACCGGGACTAATGCGCAAAACGTCAAGGCAGCAATAACAGTGACTACAAAGTCAGACCACTTAAATGCACTCTTGTCGAAAGGGCGCGCCATAAACAAAGAATACAGAGCAGCACCAGTAGCAAGATTTCCAAAAATGAACATGGGTACCACTACCGGATTAGAAGCGCAAGGTTTACCCAGCATTTGAAAGTAGGCATTCGCCATCACGCAAGAAAGAAGGAGGCCAAATACTCCGCCAACTATTTTCAGCCAACGAATATCCCTATCTTTGACCGCGCACATCACGAAATCAACAAGAACAATCACGCCAAAGCAAATCATGACCACCCCCTCCTGAGTAATGCCAGCAGAAGGATTACCAAACGCATTAAACATTCGTTCGGGATGCCCCAGATGGGTAAGCAACGTAAGCCCAGAAACGGCCAACAGAATTAACGCCACAAGAGGTAGGGCAACTTTCCGTGTCCTTTGCGGCTTTTCAAGCGGAAACAATGCGGCAAATACGTAAGAACAGCCCGCAGCACCGCCAAGTAAAGTGAATATGAACAAAGGGAATTCTTGAATCATTCTCGTTTTCCTTCTTTCAAGGACATGGCACCAGCATCCAATTGCCAGCAAGACAATGGGCACAATCACGATCGACCACACAGCCTTTGCTTGGCTTGCGATGCGTAGCGAAACCAGCAAATGCCGGACCCGGACAATTCACAGCAAATCGATGTTCTCTGAATCGCCATAAAGCTAAGCAGCCGATGACGAGTGCCTATGCAAGCAGACTAACTGACCAACATCGGAAGTACATAGCTGCAATCGGCAAGAACGAGCTCCTTGCAGAGATTCGCCGAAGAGGAATAGAAATCAGAATAGAAATCACTGGAAGCCAAGCGCTGTGCGAATACATCGATCCAACGACCAATATGCAAGCTGATAAACTCCTTCTGAACGCTTACATATACTTTCATTTTCTCAGAATCGCCCAAAGAAAAAGAATCTAAAGCAGCTTTCGACTGAGCAGCGAGAAAAGACAATTCTGTCGCGATAAAGTCATCGGGTACATGAGGATAGCCATTGGGAATATAACCCGCTTTCCGATATTCATTTCGAACAGAGAGCGTTGTTTGAGTGAACAGCAGATTCTCTTTGTCCACATAGACAGACTCCCAAAGCGGAACCGGTAATTTATTTGGCCCAATGAACAGAACTGTATATTCATTCGAAAGAGTATCTAGAGCATTCACGTCGTGAGCCAAGCAAGACATTTTCTGCGCAAGCTCAGATCCATGCTCGAGAAAAGAGCAAGCGGAGACAAAATCAACGCCGCCGACCAATTGAAGGATTTCCTCATCAGGCTCATGGTCGAAGATGCGACTCATAATCGTGTACAAAGCAAACCTTGTACTCAGTATCGAATAAACTTCGTGAGAATTAGTCATATCAATTTAGTGCTCTCGAATAGAAATATCTCAACAGCATAGAAGTACGGGACGAAGAAACCAGCCAGCACAGTAGCTGTACAAGGAGTTAAACCGCCAGCAAAGAAGAACCGACTACATCATTAGCTGTCTGTATTCATCTGACCCCGCGCTATCTCGTGGGTCAATTAGCAACGATGGATGTGTCTTACTGGAATCGACGAGCACCGCAATAGAATCAACGGCCTGCGGATGAGCGGACCTCAATTCCTCAATATCGCCAAATTCAAGGGCTCTCATTACGCAAGAGGCGACACAGCTAGGTTGTTCACCCTCGGCACGCAATTGAATGCACGCATCGCATTTATGAACGGTTCGCGTTGCTTCGTTATACTTCGGATGCCCATAGGGACAGGCCATTACGCAGCTCCTGCAGCCAATGCATACATCATCATTGTGCTGCACGGTGCCATCTTCTGCGTCAATATACATAGCTCCTGTGGGACAGACCTTAACGCACGCCGGATCCAAACAGTGGTTGCAAGAAATTGAAAGATGGTAGACGCCAGTATCCGGATAATTGCCAACCTCAAAGCTCAATACGTGCCTGAACAACATACCTACATCTAAATCATTTTTATCCTTGCAGGCAATCTGGCAAGTACGGCAACCTATACAGGCCTCTTGATTAAAGTAGAAGCCCTTACGGCTTTCGCTTTCGCCCATTATCACTCACCATCCTTGAGGGGAATACGAAGTGCTTGCTGAACATCGTCAACCAACTGCTCACCATCGTATTTTTCAATCTTTACAATATTTGAGTTGAACCCCGATACTCCACATCCAGTAGGAATAGCGTGAGTCAGAGTATTATCACAGCCCGCTACATCAATACCCGTAGCTTCGTCAAACTTGGGCCATGCTCCATGCGGAACGCCCACAACGCCCGGACGAAGACGACCAGTAACGCAGGCCTTCCGAATAACCTTGCCACCATACGGAGATGAAACAAGCACCGTGTCACCATCGGAAATGTTCGACTCTTGTGCATCCTGCTGAGACAAGAACACGGGATTCGCCCATGCCTCTCGCAGCCAGGGAACGTTATCGAACACGGTATGAGCTCTACGGGGATACTTTAAGCAAATCATCTGCTTATCGAATTCGCCCTTTACTTGGCTGTCCCAATCATCGAATGTCTTTGTGTAACCATCTTCCACCTCGATGTATGAGGGGATTGGAAGGATTTTCGAGAAGCCCATCCCGTTGATTTTATCGGCAAGTGTTTGGCAATAAATTTCCAATTTGCCGGATGGCGTATCGAGAGGGTTCGCATCTGGATCATCTCTGAAATCCTTAAATGCGATGTATCCATAGTTGTCGCCCTGCTGGCGTTTTACCTGATACACACCAGCCTTCTCGAGCTCAGTCCACTCCAGAGCGCCGTCCTGAGGATTGCCTTCAGCGCCAAGATTCTGAATATCCTGCTTGGTAAGCTTGACGGCATTAACTAAAGTCTTGCCGTCCGAATCGATCTTTTTCATACTGGCCAGCTTATTGAAAAATGCCTGGTCTTCGCTAATCGGAGCCAAGTCACTCTCAGCAAGACCCAGACGCTTGCCCAGCTCGACTGCGATCCACCCCTCTGATTTAGCTTCATATAGAGGAGCGACGATATTCTGGTACACAACCATCATTTCGCGATTTGAAGAATGAACCAGAGTTCCGCCAGTCATCGCGGCATGATTCTCCCATTCAGTTGTAATAGGGAGAACGATGTCCGAATAGCAAGCATTGGCCGTAAAAAATTGGGCATGGGCAACAATCATATCGGGCTTTTTTGCCGCCTCGATTTGAAGAGGTGTCTCATCGACCGTTTGCATACCTGCAGAACGACCATGGTAAACAACCTTTATATCAATATCTCGCTCTTGCCCTGGCTGCATCTGGGTGTCGAAATAAATCGCGCCCTTACCAGTCCACGTATATTTTCCTTCAATGATTGCCTTTGGAAGCTCTTGTCCGTTAATGGAGTCATCGACAAGGTTCGGAACCGCATCTACCCCATCTTTACCAGCTTGAATGAGCGCCGGACCGCCATTGCCAGAAGTCGCATGCATTGTGGACCCGGTCATGTGCCCAGATTTTCCCATATGCCCACCCATAGCACCGATAGTCATAATCAGCTGAGGAAGACTATCCGAATTATGGGTTCGCGCAGAAGCCATGCCACAAATGAATGCAACTTTATGGTCTTTACCCATCTGGGTTGCCAGTTGGCGAATGTCAGCTGCAGGAATTCCGCAAATCTTCTCCGCCCATTCAGGAGTCTTAGCTACGCCATCATAGGCACCGAGCACATAGTCCTTGAAGTTAATGTTTTCCTTTGCATCGGCCGGCATATGTTCGGAATCGAACCCGACAGTACAACGGTTCAAAAAATCCCAATCAATGAGGTGCTGATCGCCATCCTGGTCAAGCATCGAATAAGCTAAGCCGAGAAGGAATGCAGTGTCAGTAGCAGGACGAACAGGAAGCCATTTCGCATCAAGCAGTGCATACGTATCGTTATAAAATGGGTCGATACAAATAAAGTTTGCCCCAGCTTTTTTTGCCTCCCAGTAATTCAAAGTTTGACTGCCAAGAGCAGACCAACTTGGATTCATAGAAAGCATAACAATAGTTTCGCAGTTTCTAAGGTCGAAACGATCGTTTACGGTTTGGTCCCACTTACCTCCATGATGGAAGCCAATGATAAACGGAGTCCTAATCCATCCACCAAAAGAATTTGTGTTCCATGTTTCGGTATAACCGCCGAAAAGACCAAGAGTCCTTGCGATTACCGCATTATCAGACTCATCAGCACCGTCCAAAACGATTGATCGATTACCACTCGATGCTTTTGCGCTCTGCAAGCCATCTGCAATGTAATCGAGGGCTTCATCCCAAGAGATTCGTTCCCAATCATCTGAGCCCCGAAGCTCCCCATTGGGCTGATCAGGTTGCCAATGCTTCCTCTTCATGGGATATTTCAATCTATCTGCAGCAAATACTTGTTTACGCTGAGACCTGCCACGTAGACAACCACGCTGCTGAGGCCAATCCGGCGAATCTTCATGATTGTCATCCGTCTTTTGGCGAATTACTACACCGTCCTGAACGAACACTTTGTTCAGACAGCGTCCGCCACAATTATGCCAACAAGCACCAGTCTTCCACTCGCCCGTTGGAACTTCAGTTGAACTGCTGGTTTCAACCACAGCATTACTGCAGCCTGTCAATAAATCACCAGCAGCTACCGCACTCGCCAAAGATAAACCTGCGCCCACAAAGCTGCGCCTGGAAAGCGACATCGGCTTTGTTAGCCAACTGCGATTACTCAAGAACCTCATCCCCCTGATTCAATAACGAAACTTCCGAAATGAGCCGCTACCGCACAGTCACGATAGCTGGCTGTCCTCAATCAACGAGAGCCGCAAAATGAAAGCAGCTGTTGAATCCAAGAAACCGGCCGAGTTCCTGCATAAACAATGTATCCGATTGTCATATGATAATCAATGAATTAAATTATTCTATGTCAAAGATAAGCAGATATATCCCAGGGGTACTCATATGGTTAATAAGGCAGAAACTGATATTCAGAGAGTTACGTAAAGAGGTGTACATTAGGGATTGTCATACGACATAGGTAAGGGTTCCCATTACTTTGCTGGCTTATCAGAAAAGATATCGCCAAACCCCTCGCTAAACGAGCTGGGCACGACTACCGTGCCTCCTGAGTCCTTTATACTCTCGTAGAGTAAGTGCATCGTTCTGAGCTTCAAAGCCTCGGGGTTGTCCCTATATCCAGTCCCGACTTCTTCGAGAATATCGAATATTGAACGTTCGGATTCAGCTAGCGCAATACGCGCCTTGCTCCTCTGCTCAGCCTGAGCCTCAGAAGACATCGTATCCTGTAACGATTTCGGGACAACGATATCGATAAGGGAAACTAATATTATTGTGACACCCCATTGATCTACTTGATTCTCGAGCTTTTCTTGAAGCTGACTATCAAGTTGTTCCCGGCGCAGCACAATTTCGGCAGCAGTTGACCTACCTATTGCATCGCGAAGCGCAGCCTGACCAGCATTCTCAACCGCCAGATTGAAATCTAGAACCTCGAAGCAAGCCTCTCGCACGCCCCAAACCATCCAGTACATCACTGCATTGACATCAACAGGCACCAAATCAGCAGTTAACGTTTCTTCGGCCTTCAGGCTTGTAATTCGTATACGTTGATCAACGCGAATTGCACAGCTCTCGATAAACGGAATAGTCAGAAATAAGCCAGGACCCGCGATTCGGTTAAATTTACCAAGACGCAAGACTACAATACGCTCCCATTCCTGCGCAATGTGAATGCTAGAAGCTACCAAAGCGCTGAAAAGTACAGCCAGTAGAGCAAATAAAAGGTGAACCGTTCCCAGGACGGCATACAAGATACCGAAGCTAGCTGCAACGAGCAGAACGAATACGGTGAGCGGAATTACGTAAACACTGGCTTCGGACGATTTTTCACTCGACCCCGCAACTTGACCTTTAACGCCACTTGTCTCACGGGTGTCTTGGCAATTGTTCTGTGACATCATAATGATAATCGTCCTAATTTATCTTCTTCTCTTGTCCAATATCGTTAATGTTGATGATGTTCCAATCTTTTGATGATGTATTTTCGGAACGTTTCATTCTCTTAGCAATATCCTCGAAAGCCCTGGTGGTCTCATCAATAGAGAGCCCAAGCTCCCTGCAGGACTTTATACAATCGGTGATCAACTTCTCAACTTCAGCGAAATTGTTTCTAGTCGCGTCGGGCATCCTGTTTAATACAAAACAGCCCTTTCCCCTTGTGGATTTGATATAGCCTTGCGAAGCTAAGCTCGTGTACGCCTTATTAACGGTGTTGTAATTGATTGAGATGTCTGCAGCAAGACCGCGAACTGTTGGCAGCTGATCACCCGGCCGGTAGTATCCCGTGTCAATAAGATAGGCTATCCTCTGAGCGAGCTGAACCCACAGGGCCAAATCTGATTGTGGATTAGGTTTGAATGGAAATGCCATACATACCCCTTTATTGGAAGAGCATAAAGCGAGTAACGCAGTAACTATTATAACTAGGTTCCCATTAAGGCAATCAGGGGCTCAGGAACGCCCGAGAGAGCAATAATTGCCCGCAATGCAGCACCACCCGAAACAACTAACAGTGCGGAAATTAATTCAACAAGCGAGCTTTTGAAACGGTTGCGCTCTCTAGTAAGCAAAACATATAAATCAGCAAGAATTGGAGCTACGATTCCTGCGCCAATGTATAAGGGCCAGCATCGCCAAACGGATTCGTATACCAATGAAGGATTCGACGAGACCTGGAATGCAGCAATCAGCGAGACAACAAGCTCGAGCAACAACAATGCTATCTCCGCAATTAAAATTCCGAGGAACAGTTCTCCCGAATCCCAGCGAATCCCGTTAACGCCTAAAGCAGTCGTTGTTACCGCAGCACCACAAGAGAGCGCTGACGCTGAAAAAAGGACGGGGATAAACCATGATCCCCAAAATGGAGTCGATAAACTTGCACCTAAGAAAAAACCTATGTACACAACGACAATTGCTGCAGATACAACACAACAAATCTGGCTTATCCTAAGCAACGAAATAGAGAACATATTGTGAGTACCATATAGCAACAGACAGATGAACCCGCTCATAATGCATGCGCCAATCGAGAGGGCACCGATTGAGATAAGCGAAAATGTTGGGCTGGCCAACATTGCTACTGCTTTTTCAGGGCAGCCAAGATCGAAATATAAGCAAAGGGCGCCAACAGATAGAGAGGCAAGTCCAACAAGTGATGCTGTGCAAAGCAGCGAATTGTATGGGGAATGTAGATTAATTAAGCGCGAACCTCTGCGACTCGATAGGCCTGAAGAAACATTGCTCGCAGCGTAGATCCCAACTAAAGAAGAGATCAGCAAAGTTCCAGCTCCCGCTCCCCCAAAAAATAGATAAGCAATTACCAAATCTGAAATCAATGAACTTCACTTTCACCACAGCTGCGAATGGCAATCGGCTCAAACCACAAGTGAAGCTGAATGATTCACGGAAGACCGAAATTCCCCCTGAACACAGCCGCACCAATCTTGAGAAGTAGATAACTGTATTGGATAAGTATATAGCCTGAGGGTAGCGTATCGAGCGCGAATCAAAAATGTCCATCCGAACTGAGCCAGCAGCTGGAAGCGAGAACCGATTATGAAAGCGCTTATGCCGTCCTATCAGTCGGTCAAACGCCACTGAAAATACACCAGTGTCTTTATCCTCGCAGTATGACCTGAGTCGCCCATTACTCCCGCAGCATTCCACCGGGATGCCTGAGTCGGTCGCTGCCTTAGAGTGAGAGAAGCCCCGAGGGGCCGCCGATCGATCGCCTCCGGATGGCCGTCTGCCCCTGCCCTGTAGAGGGTCCGGGGGTGTTGCCACCGGAGGCGGTCGCCGTTCCGGACGACTGATAGGAAACTGCCGGGCGCAAGCAAGGCCACGGCCAGGCAATACGGGTGTCGCGCGGACGGACTCCGATCGGTCGACGATTAGAAGGATGCCATCATGGAAACGCCGTCGCGCACCAGGCCCGTGCTCGGAATCGACGTCGGCAAGAGGTCCCGTTGGGCCTGCCTCGTGACCGCCGAGGGGGAGATCGCCCTGAGCGCCCCGGTCGCGAACAGGGAGCTCGACCTCGACGAGCTCTTCTCCAGGGCGCCGGGCGACGCCCTCGCAGTGGTGGACCAGGTCCGCAACGTCGGGTCGCTCGCGCTCAGGAGGGCTGCGGGCTGGAACCCCGCAACAGGCAGTCGGGAACCTCCATATCGCCAGCCACGGCGTCCCGCCAGGGGAACAAGAGTCCGAAGAACCTGCTCATATTCTCGTGGAACTCCCTGGTCAGGAGCGGCAACCGGTTCGGCGACTTCTATCGGAAGTGCCGGGACCGGGGGATGCCGCACGGCAAGGCGCTCAAGGCGGTCGCGAGGAGGAGATTGAAGGTGATCAGGGACGAGATCTCCTACTCTGCTTAGGCGGCCGGAGAGAGCATCGAACCGACGGCTGAAGCCTCTAGAGGGGCTTATGTAAGCCCACCCCGATCGACGTGCCCTGACGAAGGAAAGTGCGTTCCCGAGTTTGGCAAAACTATAGGAATGCCCCTGCAAACATCAAAGGTTGGCTATTGCCCCTGCGCTGCGTATTTCTTTTCGGTAGCCTCCTTCGCAGGGCGCCACCATTCCTCATGTTCTCGATACCACTCGATAGTCTGGGACAAACCTTCTTGGAAGTCGGTATGAATAGGATGCCAACCAAGTTCGCGTTCGAGCTTCGAAGGATCAATTGCATAACGACGATCGTGGCCAGGCCGATCACGAACCCAATCAAAGGCATCTTCAGGCTGCACCATCGCACGCAGAATCGTTTTAAGCACATGCAGGTTATCAAGCTCGCCATTTGCGCCGATAAGGTAAGTCTCGCCTATGCGGCCACGAGTGAGAATATCCCACACCGCACGTGAGTGGTCTTCGGTGTGAATCCAATCGCGAACGTTGGCGCCGTTGCCGTAAAGCTTAGGTCTACGGCCATCCAAGATATTGGTAATCTGCCGTGGGATAAATTTCTCCACGTGCTGGTAAGGACCGTAGTTGTTCGAACAATTCGATATCGTAGCCCGTACGCCATAGGTACGCACCCAAGCACGAACGAGTAAATCGGAACTAGCTTTCGTGCTCGAGTAGGGACTCGACGGCTTATACGGATCGTCAGGTTTGAAGCGCCTCGGCTCATCTAGAGCCAGGTCGCCATAGACTTCGTCGGTTGATACATGGTGAAAGCGCACATCGAATTTTCGAGCAGCCTGGAGCAACCGATAGGTGCCCACAACATTGGTCTGGATGAACGGCTCAGGGTCAAGGATAGAATTATCGTTGTGCGATTCAGCCGCAAAATGCACGATAGCATCATGAACCGGAACGATCATATCAAGTAGCTGTGAGTCGCAAATATCACCGATTACAAGCTCAACCTGCTCATCGGAAAGATCAGCAATATTATCTGGGTTGCCAGCATACGTCAACTTATCGAGGACAGTAATGTGGCATTCGGGATGCTCTTTTGCAACCCACCGCACAAAGTTGCTGCCAATAAATCCGCAGCCGCCTGTGACGATAATATTCGTCGGCAAAAAGGACGCTGCCTTGCCTGCCGTGCTCATTCCTCTCCTCCAATCCTACCAGCAATCTCCTGTTCGGCTAAGGAAATCAGATACCGCCCATAGGCAGTCTTTCCCATCCTTTCACCAAGAGAACGCAGCTTATCTCCATTAATAAATCCACGCCTGAAAGCGATTTCCTCAGGGCATGCAACGTAGTACCTTTGTCGCGACTGAACAGCCTCAACATACTCAGCAGCTTTAAGCATGCTCTCCGGCGTACCAGTATCGAGCCATGCCATACCTCGACCCATGAGTTCAACACGTAAATCCCCGCACTCAAGATACGCATTGTTGACGCTTGTAATCTCAAGCTCACCACGCGCTGATGGTTTTACGCGCGCTGCAATGTCGGATACGCGACCATCGTAAAAATATAAGCCAGGCACCACATAATTGCTCTTTGGATGCTCTGGTTTCTCTTCAATGCTAACGACATGATGATTGGCGTCAAATTCAACTACGCCAAAAGCACGAGCATCCTGCACCGGATAACCAAATACGACGGCTCCACCTTTCGACTCAACAGTCGCCTTTGCTCTATACAGTAGCCGGGTCAAATCCTGTCCATGAAACATATTGTCTCCAAGCACAAGAGCACACGGTTCGCCTCCAAGAAAGTCCCGACCGATAATAAACGCTTGGGCAAGCCCCGCGGGACGCTCCTGCACCTCATACGACAGCTCCATGCCCCAGTCATGTCCATCGCCGAGTAGCGCTCTGTATGCATCCACATCACGAGGAGTAGAAATAAGCAACACATCACGAATACCGGCCAGCATTAAAACCGAGAGAGGGTAATAGATAAGAGGTTTATCGAAAATTGGAAGTAATTGCTTGTTGACCGCCTTTGTAATGGGATACAAGCGCGTGCCAGACCCGCCGGCAAGAATAACGCCCTTCATGCAACAAAAACCTTTCAAAATTTCTATCAGGCACCAAAATCAATTCGGCTTCCAAGTCCCTTTTCAAGAGCCCTTTCAAGTAGCCAGGCCGCAACTGATACATCAACAAACGATAGCCCAATTGCATTAAAGTAAATGAATTGACTGTCAGAGGTCCTTGCAGGCTTATCACCTACGATAATTTCACCAAGATCAGCATAAATGTCTTCATCCGAAAGCAGCCCATCCTTATACATACGAGCTATCGTAGGAGACCCACGGTGTTTGAGGGCATGCCAGTTATCGCACACAATCATGTCAGCCAGCTTAGGAACAGAGAATTCATCCTCCCAGCCGCCAACATGACAATATAGGGCGCCAGCGGTAATCCAGCCCGCTTTTAGAACAGGCGCTTGTCCACTTATTGCGGTAACGATAACATCAGCCCCTTCCACAGCTCGAGACATATCTGACCCAAAAGAGCGCGCATCAATCCCCTCGCTACGAAGCAAGTCAGCTAGAGAATCCGCGTGCTCCATAGTCCTGCCTGATACACGTACCGTAATTCCACTGCCAGCCGGAGCCAACAGACGAGCGTGAAAAGCTGCTTGCTCACCCGTTCCCACTAGTGCGACAGTACGGGTAAAGGATTTAGCAAGATAACGAGCGGCGAGCGCATCAACAGCTGCGGTGCGAATAGAGGTTAGTAAGGACGCATCCATCACCGCTACCGTGCTGCCATCCGTGATACTGGAGAGTACCATCACACCCCCCCACATTACGCAAACCTCGAAGCGAAGGGTTTTCTGGAAAAACTGAAACCCACTTGACGCCTGCAAATCCTAGGGATTTTACCGTAGAAGGCATGCAGTTGATACGATCCTGAACGGTCTCGTCAAAGACTTGCGATGCCTTATCTGGAAGAATGACCTCTCCAGAAATATATGCTCGAAAAGCATGCTCGACAGCATCGATAACTCCCCGAACATCATCGCTCCACGCACTATAAAGATCAGATCTGGTAAGCAGTAATGTGGAGGTCATACTATTCATAACCATGGCATCGATCCAATTCAAGATCATGTACAAGAAACTGCGGATAACTGGAAGCATTGGCGGGATCGAAAAGGCTACATAGCATTTCCCGGCCTTCTGAATCGTTAACAGAGAGCGTGCAAATGGCATGCTTCATTGACATCACAAGCTCCGAAGCATTCGGAGCACAAAAATGCAGGTATGCAAACACTTGCTGAGCGGATCCCCAATCCGCAATCTCGTCCCCCACTCCGTGCACAGGAACCGCAACAATAAAGTTGGAATCGTTTCGAAGCTCTTCTAGGCCCGAAACGGACTCTACGCAACCAGAATGCAAATGCGTGGGAAATACCGCATAGCGGATATCATCGCGCAGCGTAATTTCTGGCAAGTCAAAGCTTTCTCCTGTTGCAAATGAATACATGAGAGCCATTTGGTCAATCCCACAAAGAGCGCGAACCAAATAGTTTGTCATCGAACCGCCGAAACGAAGCCCAGCCTCATTAAACACAAAGTGACCGTTATGGTAAAAAGCTTCAATCCAAAGAGGTGCCTCACGCAATCCTAATGATTCAATGAGTTTTTTAGCCTTACTGTCGGTTTCTGCGAGATACTGCTCTTGATATTCAGAGGGAGCTATTTGCAACGCCATGATGGGAGCCCCATCATCCCCCATACGCTTGGAAAGCTTATCAGCAATCCCACAAAAATACGCCTTTCCACCGTGCACGGTATAATGAATAATTACAGCGTCCCCATCAATGAATTCCTCAACAAGCACGGTCTCCGTAGGAGAAAACTTCTTTGCCTTGTCGAAGGCTTGACCAAAATCGTCAACGCAATCACATCTAGAGAATCCACGGCTACCGCTGCCATCTGCCGGCTTCACCACAACAGGAAACTTTACAGCACTTGCATTGTTTCCATCGAATTCGCGAGCAACATCGATACCGTGCTCTCTACACAGTCTTTTGAATGTGGGCTTGTCTTCGAAAGAATCCCATTGGCGCCGATTACACCAACACGGGAGACCAAGAATGCCGCAAAGCTGTATGGTTTTTTCAATATTAAACTCATGGACGCCAGTCATAATGGCATCCACACCAGCTGTCTTGCACCTTCTAGCAAGCTCGTCTACGTCAGCTGTGCTCACATCCCAAATCTCGTCAGCAATACGTTTTGCAGGCGAATCTGACGGATCGAGATAATCCGTCACGATTAGCCAATCTCCCCGTTCTTTTACATAACGAGCAATCTCATTTGAACCAATAGGCTTACCCCCCATTAGCAATACTATGTGATTCAATTAGAAATAACCTCCTAGATCTCAATGTGTAAATAGTTATGCTGCGATGCTAATACTCCGAAAATATTAATTATAACTTACAGTGTAATCAAAGGCAGCATCACACTGGATGAAGCCTTTCGAAACAAAAAAGTTCAATGCGCAACTAATAAAAAAGAATAAAAAACGGGCTTCTCAAACTTCGATGTCCACACGCATGTACTCATCGGTATTCTCACGGAAAGCAAGGAACTCCTCGCGACTGTCAAAATGAAGAAAGCAATTCCCAAATGCGAAATTTGCAGAACTGAAATTCTCAACATGAGTGCCGGAGGGCACCCAGATTGATTCCTTGACCAAATGCTTTTCAGCAAATCCTGGCGCGTACGATATTTTCTTATAGACGCCAGCCCTTCTAGAGTGCACTATCTGCTGGTACCAAAAACCATTGTAAACTGGCTTGGAAACACCCTCTATTGGCATACCAAGAGCTGCTTCTACCGATGCACGGATTAGATCGACTCCAGTCGCAAATCGAAGCATCTCACATAGATTGTTCCCCCCACCTCTAGGAGAGACTTCCATAATATATGGTTTCCCGTCAGTCGCTACGCGAGTCTCAATATTGTAGACACCACTACCCAGGTGCAATAAATTTGCAAGCCGCTGCAGTTCAGCCTTTAACTCTACTTGTGCACTTTCAGGAAGAGCAGCTGGCATACCATAAGCTGCGGGGGCGTAAGGGTTGCTGCAAGCTTGGTCGAAATATTGTGAGTCAAACGATACGCAAGAAAATTCCCCGTCTACAGTGAAGCCGTCAGCATCACTCGAGGGATATTTCTTTTCCAAATACTGCTCGACTATGCACCGACCATCTCGCGAAAAATCCAGTGCATATTCAACCGCAGCACTAAGATCTTCTGGACCGTCAACGCGAGTAACACCTTTACTTCCCGCAGAGTCAACCGGCTTAGCAATCAAAGGATATTTAAGATCGTCCGCCTTTGCTAAAGCATCGTCAGAAGAAGAGAAAACGTGAAGGTCCGGACAATTAAACCCGTTATCCCTCAAAAAGGTCCGGAAAAGCTGCTTATCCTGTAGCGTCCGAACGGCATTGAAAGAGCCTTGGAAAGGCAAGCCAAGACATTCCGCCGCATAAGCGGCACTAACCACACCAGGATCAACAGCAAAGGACATAATGCCGTCAGCTTTGATATCCTTCGCTACACGCAAAATGGCATCTTTATCAACCACGCTGGCGTTTATATATTCGTCTGAGAATCGATGCGCATAGTTGTTAGGCAAATAATCGCAAGTAACAACTCGAACACCAAGCTGATGAGCACTTTCAATCACAGGAATTGAATACCGAGATCCACCAAGCAAAAGAAGAGTCTTGTTCACCGCAACACACCCCAAATAGAGTAGAAGACCTGACAAAAATTAAGAGCATCGTTTAATGACCGAATATTTACTCTTTGGCTCATATGCAGTCAAAGAGAGTTAGCCTGAAATGCAGACGCGACATTAAGAAGAAGATATTGCGACAGCAAATTGGGTAACAATGTAATGTTCATCGCAAATAAATGGACTGATTGAGCCCACTCCCTGCCGCAATGGAAATGAATAAATATACGGGGGTAGGCGCAGCAAACGCCCCGGAACAACGCATTCTCATCGCGCGCAACTCTTGACAATCGAACAAATCCGGTCAACGTTTTCAATCGTCAAGTCAGCATACAGCGGCAACGTTAGAACAGTATTGGCAGCACGCTGAGCAACCGGGGTACGCTCGCTAGCATAAACCGAACGATATCGTTCGTAGTCGCTCACAAGTGGATAAAAGTACTTGCGTGCGCCAATATCATTCTTGGCAAGAGCTTCAAAAACCTCATCGCGAGAAGCTCCAAAGAGATCAGGGTCAAACGTAACAGGCAAATATGCGTAGTTATATTCAACACCAGCACTGGGCTGGAAAGTCCGAACACCTGGCAATCCGGAAAGGTTTGTCCAATAACGTTCTGAAACCATTTTTCGCTTGGCAATTTCGTCATCCAAATGGCGCAAATTACAAACGCCCATAGCAGCGCAGAACTCATTCATTTTCGCATTGCCACCCGAATAAACAACACGCTCCGGACCGACAATGCCAAAATTTTTCCAATGATTCAAAACTGGGTATAAAGAGGAGTCCTTAAAACAGACGGCACCACCTTCAATGGTGTTAAAAACTTTAGTCGCATGAAAGCTAAACATTGACGCATCGCCAAATGTCGCAATGTTGCGCCCACCTAGTTTTACATTAAATGCATGCGCTGCATCATAGATTACCTTTAGCCCATAGCGGTCCGCGATTTGCTGAATAGCCTCAACATCACAAGGAAGACCGTAAACATGAACCGGAACAATTGCAACTGTTCGAGGGGTAATGAGACTCTCGATGCTCTGAGGATCCAAAGTAAAATCCTCGATTTTAACATCAGCGAAAACGGGAACTAGATTCTTCCGAACGATAGCATGGGTAGTCGAGGCGAAAGTAAAGGGGGTCGTGATTACTTCACCTTGCTCTGGAAGATCAAGCGCCTCCAAAATGCACTCAAGAGCATTATGACCGTTTGTAAAAAGCGCAATATTTTCAACCCCAAGACGCTCTTTAAGAGAAGCTTCAAGCTTTTGATGCTCTACGCCCATATTCGTAAGCCAATGAGAATCCCAAAGAGATGAAATTTCATCAATATATTCTTGCAAGGGAGGCATGGATGATCTAGTAACAAGAATTCGTTGATTCTCTGACATACAGTTGTCGCCTTTCTACTAAATGGATAAACATGATTGAAGAAGTATCAACGTTAGCGCAAGAACTCGAATTCATTTCACTTTTGCCGGTAGCTCACATCCAAATTTAGAAGCAACGCCGGAAAGAAAAGGCATGAGATGCGGATCCTTCTTAACAAGGCACCATCCGAGCGCCATTAAAATATAAAAAATTGCTCCCACAAGAATTTCGACAATAAGCTGCAGGGCACACTGACCCCAAATGCCGAAAAGCAGTCTAGAAATAAACCAAATAAGCAACATCATAACTGCACCCATAACTGCATATGGGAAAGCATTTTTCGCATATTGAAAAAGCGGGAGCTCTCTGCGCGTCATAGCAAATTGGACAAGCATTACAGAAATCTCGGCAAGTACCGTTGCAATTGCTGCACCTAGAGAAGCAAACAAAGGAATAAGAACAGCATTCGCGCAAATATTGACAGCAGCACCTACACAAACAGATTTAGTAAACAGTCCATCGCGATTCACCGGAAGCAGATATTGCCTTCCAAGGACATTCGTTGTTGAGACAACTGGAATAATCAACGCAAGGATGCACATGAGTACATCACAATTAGCGAATTCTTCACCCAGAAAAATTGGCGCAAAATCATGTGCTACACCCAAGATTCCGAACATCATAGCAAAAGCCATAACGAGCATTGCCCAGATAGAACTCTCTAGTAAGGAGAGAGCCTCATCCCGATGTCCGCACGAAAGCTCTGCCGTCATCCGAGGCAACATTACCGTACCCATTGCTGTAATGAGCGCCATCGGCATACGCGAAAGTTTTTCGGAATACTCGAAGAAGCCAACTTGCTGCATATTTGTTAAAAGCCCAAGCATAATCTTATCGAGCGTCACATAAAAACTGATGGCAATAACCGGAATAAATAGTCGCAAATTGGGAACAATATGACGGCACATGCCAGAAAACGTAGGGCGCTGAAAATCTACATAACGATGCAAAAATGGCCATAATAATAGCTGGTTGGCCAGAAAGCTACCTGCAATAGCAGCGCAGTAAATCCATAGATCATCCTGAGTTGTTACGAAAGCAAAGATAACAAACATGCTAATTAGCTTTGTAACAATAGAGCGAATTGTCGGCATTTTAAATTCTTGCACGCCAAAATATAGCCATGAGATATCTAGCAGTGCCGACACAACCCACATACCCCACACTAAAGTAACAATCGCCCCACCGCGTGGATTAGAAAATGCATAGATCACATAAGCCACAAGAACAACAGCGCCAGATATACACTGCGTACCGAAGATCTCCCAAAAGGCTTTACTTCGTGAACAACGATCTTTCCCACAGCTAGCGATTTCACGAACTCCATAAGTAGATACGCCTAAGGTCGCGAACATCACAAAATAATTCGTTACAGAATACGTATAGGAATAAACACCGACCTGGCCAGCCCCAAGCACACGAGATAAGTACGGTGTCGTGAGGAGCGGCACAAGAATAAGTAGAAGCTGGTACGTAGCTTGATATAAATAGTTTTGCTTCGTAGAAGACATAGCAGCTAGTCCGCCCTATCTGCATCAGTCGATAAATATTGATATTTCGCAAGAAGAAAAACGAAAATCCAAAACATTGGCTGAGTAGTTACTTGAGTAAGGAAAACTAGCCAAAAGAACGCAAGTTGGAACAATAGGTATGAAAAATTCCGAGATCTAAGAGCGGCAATAAGAGCGCTAACCGTGGGACCACCATAAAGAATCAACGAAAAGATTCCGCCCTGCGCTAGCAGATACATAACACCTATAGAAAGGCCTTGGTCATATGAAAAGACCGCATAAAAGGCATCATCGTTGCCAAAACCGGTCCCAAAGGGAAAAGTTGAAAAAAATAAATTAACACACCCGATTAGGTGGTCAGATCGAACACCATAGGAACCAGTATCAGATTTTGTCCCAAATAGTAGAAATAAAGCATAGATGCCGACTCCGACAACTATCGGAATAGATATGTACTTGAGTGCAGAAATAATTTTGCTATTACTTTTGGAAAGAAAAAGTGCGTGAACAACGACCAAAGCAATAACAAAATAACCAGTAGTAGAAAATGTTGAGAGAATGGTGGCGACAAGGAGAATACTTTTCGCTGCATTTCCCTTAGTAAAAACAGTATTAGAGAGCAGGGCTAGACAAAGAACGAAATTGAACATTGGCGCTTCTGTAAATACGCCAGTATTCCGAGCCCCTGAATATCCAAAAAAGTTAATAGCTTGAGCTTCGTAGTAAAGAGAGTAGAAAGAACGTGTTACTCGATCGGTTTCCCAGTTAAACGATACAGAGCCAGTTGGAGCCACAAATGCAAGAACGCTTCCAAAAACAAAAAAGAAAAGGGAAATGCCGGCAAGTACACAAACTACATTGACAAAACGGCTGAGAAACGTTCGTAGGCGACACACGTCATACATTGAATCAGCGTAAAGCAGCCCCAAAAGGACGGGGACAAAAGCGATAATTGATGATTCTAAATTATGCCCAACAAAAAAAGAGGCGCAGAAACCGAGGCCCGATACAGCAAAATAGCCAACAGAGAGTTTGGCAGATGGATGCCGGAGCGTTAACCACAAAGGAATGATGGAGGCGACCAAACAAGCAAGCAGCTTGATCCAGGATGCATAACTATATACATCAGGAGTACGCGTCCAGACAGTGTTATACGATAGAATCAATAAAGCAATAGTAAGGTATTCAATTATTCCACTTAGATGTTGTTCGCCTTTGTTGCCGGCGTCACCAACACGTGAGTCAAACTGTCTCGAGGAGTCGAGGCTTACCTCCATGCAAAATTCACCTGCTCGTACTTAGTTTTTTCAGAAACCAATAGATACGGTAGGCTCTGATGCGTAAAGCAATAAGAAGAATCCTACTTCTGTTTGATCCAAGCGCTTTACTATCTATTTCGTTAAACGACTCAGCATATTCAGGCGATTTCACGATTTGCAAGAGCTCCTGATATCGCTCTGTTTCCGAAGCGGGATTAGAAGGATGGAAAAAGAATGTCTGCATTGATTTGTTTAAATATATAAATTTTCTAAGGCAGAGGGCATGCTGAAAGCGTACGTCTTTATTGTATTTCACAATATATCGTTCAAGAGTACGATAAACGTTACTGTACCTACTGAAGGGCGAGCCCCCAAATTTTCTCGTTATAGAAGTCTCAACATAACGATAGAAGTATGTAATCACCTGCGTGTAAGCTATTGATTTCGCGTGCTCTAAGACTTCGAGACAGAAACAACCGTCATCAAATAGACCCTTAAGTTCTGGCTTAAATTGAATTTTGTTATCCTCTATAAGCGACCGCCGAAATAGGTAATGCCATGCCGCCCCTAAGCCTCGTTGGATCTTAATCTCACCGACTTCAATATCAGCAGGTCCCATATTAAAAATAGCTAGTTGAACGCCTTCAAGTACTTCACGATTTTTCGAACCAAAAGGATGATTGGCAACTTGGTACCTAGCTGAAGGGTCATAAGGGTTTTCAGAAAAAGTTGCATAATCGCAGAGAACAACATCATATGAACCGTTGCAAGTAGCCTCGAGCATATTATTCAATGCATCCGGCGCTAGCACATCATCCGAGTCCAAGAGGAAGACATAATCCCCTGTTGATTCCTTCAAACCATCGTTGCGTGCAGCGCTAACACCACCATTCTTCTTATGAATCACTCGCACCCTTGGATCACGAGACGCATACGAGTCTGCAATTGAACCACAATGGTCGGGGCTGCCGTCATCAACCAGGATGAGCTCAAACTCCTTCATGGACTGGTTAAGTACACTTTCAATGCAAGCAACCAAGTATGGCTCAACGTTATACATCGGAGAAATTACACTGATTGAAGGTCTAGAATTGCTCATGATTTATAGACTCCCAAAAGTATCCTGAACAAGAGGACGTATTCCTTTACCCATCGAAATCTGAGGACCCACAAACTGTCCTCCACTATTACCTTCGACTAATACCCATCCCTTCGAGGCGGAACATGCAAGATCCCAGCCTACATACTTCTGTTGAGGCAACACTCTAACAAGTTCAGAAACCATAGACTTCAAATCGTCCCATTGCGGAATCTGGTAACCAACTATTGCAACACCAGTATCCGGATGAACTTCAACGACCTCGCCAAGCTCTGTTCTCCCAGGTGTTGTAATTACACCTGTCTCCTGGTCAACTGCAGCGAGAAATCCGCCAGCCCCTCCATTATCAACGACGCTTGATCCACGCCCAATTTTTACAAAGCAGCAAAGGGTAGAAATCTCGCCCTCTTCAAAGAAAGTTGCGTACCTGATCGTATTTACACTTTCGGGATGCAACCGTGCCATCTCCGGCGCTTGATCAATAACTTCTTCGAGAACAACGGGCGCTTCATCCAATAACGCTTCAAAAGCAGCCCGACGCTCCTGGTCCCCCTCTCCCGAAAACGCTAAGTAGATTCCACTCCCACGAGAGGAAGAAGGAGGTTTTACTATGTATTGGCTATGCTTTTCACAGAAAGACGTGTATACATCAAAATCTTCTTGAGTCCTAATCTCGATTACATCTCGCTTGAAAAACGAAGAGAAATATTGATAGGTCCTCATCTTATCCATGAAAATCTGGCCCTCAGGCACAGAGTTATACATTCTCGCACATAATATCGTGCGCTCTAGATCGCCAACAAACTCATTCTTCTCCGCTTCTGACTTAGAAGAAAAGCCATAAAGGAAATACTCATCTGGCGAGATTAAATGTGCTCGCATATCACGCTGAATCGAAAGCCGAAGCCTTCTGCGTTCATTCCTATCCATGTGTTCAACTTGGCAGAATTTGTCAATACAACTATCCACCTCAGAAGGCGCTACGATCCGCCTGCCTAGATATAAAACATCATGGAGTAAGGGGCCATGCATTTTTAGGACAAGATTTTTTGCCCTATTTCTAACCGCGCTATTTATCGACATCAAACTTCACTTTCAGACTTAAAGAAGCCTTATTTATTGAGCTTCGCCCATGAGACATATTCTTCAGGAATCTGAGCATCGTTAATAGCCGCGCCGTTAAAGTCATAGCCCATAAAACTACCACGAGAAGCCACGGCCCTTGCTTGCGCGCTCTTCCTATCAAGCGCAAACTTAATTAGTTTGCGAAGCATCATACAATCAGTCTTGAAAGATACGTTCTCTACGTACCAGATATCATTCTCTAGTTGATCATTCCAAGTCCAAACGCCTTTAGATAAATCTCGAGGTGGGCACTCAAGACCAGGCTTTACATCTAAACGATGCAAATGCCTATTGCTGTAGCGCTCGAGATATATCTCTGGAAGAGGCCTTGGTCCGATAAGACTCATATCACCTTTAAGCACGCACCAAAAATTCAGGAGTTCGTCCAACGACGTCCGTCGCACGAATTTGCCCCATCTTGTAACACGCTCTTCCGGAGGGAGTAAATCCCCATTCGCATCGCGATCGTCACGCATATTGCGAAATTTGACAATTACAAAACGCCTGCCATTCCGGCCTACTCTTGTTTGTTTGAAAAATAGTGGTCTTCCAACATCGACTAGCGTGACAGCACCGATAAGAAAATTGACAGGTAGGGTGACGGCACATGCAAAGGCAGAGATAAAGATATCGAAAGCTCTTTTTCCATACCTAGAGTAAAGGTTATCCGAGGGATGAACTTCCGGTTGCAACGCGTTCACAAGAGGAAGGCGATCTGAGGCAAGTTTTCTTCCGATTGATTCAATTTGTTGAATACTGAGATCTTGATGAAAATTGCTCATACAAATTCAACCCTAGACATTATCTCTCGGTGAACATCCTCGCGATCTCGCATCTCTCCGGAAGCAATGCATTCAATAGTTGTCCACCCGAATTGCTCAGCGCACCAATCAGCTGCTATATGACTACGAGTCATATAGCCCAAATCACGCTCATGAACATCACGTTTGCTTTCATCACCGCCGTAACGTTTTTCCAGTAGGAACTGGCTCGTCGTAACGTCTGTTCGGAGATACACCACCATTGTGGGTTTCGGAAGCCCAAGCTTGTTGAACTCAAAATCAAAAAGCCAATCTACGAAATTGCGCCACTGATCTGAAGGAAGCTTCGAAAGCTGATGTATTGCGTTACTTGTCGTATATCGATCAGCAATAAAAACATCCGCGCTCTCGAACTGCTCTCTCCACTCGCCCAGAAAACTTGCGATACGATCAACCGCAAAAAACGCCGATGCGGCATACGAGTTTACGTCTGAAGCGTGCTGCCCATAACTGCCACATAAATACTCTTCTACAGGCGCAGCCGAAGGATGGCCATAACGAGGAAAGCTAATTGTGGCAACATTTAAGCCTTGCGATTCTAAAGCTTGCTTCAGCAGCCTGGTCTGAGTCTCCTTACCAGAGCCGTCCAAACCTTCTATTGCTACCATCTGTGCCGTCATCGCAATTGCCCCCAATCACAAGACGAAGATGTCTGATAGCCACTAAAGCTGAATATATGTTTATTAAAATATGAAATGCGCGCTCGGGAAAAAAGGAGAGCGCACTGTCCTATAGGTCCCATCAGAATTGTTGTAACCATTCCCCATCGATAACGGTCAAACCATGCGCCAACCCAGGCGCTACCACCACACACAAAACCGCGCCCTTTGCCGGTCGCGCCCACACACATGCGCGAGCCGCACATTGAGCGACAGTCCAACTATACACGGTAAACATACGCCGTACATCCCCTGCGGTTGATTTTGCAGGCCTAGGGAACACCCCGTCCTATAAAGAGGATAATCCCGCACCCGCTTATAGCACATCGCCCGAAGAGACGCCCAGCGCGCAATTGCGCCCTTCCCCGCACCTGTTCGCATTTGCGCAGAACACGCGCGGCGAAAGGGAATCGAACACATTCACACCGCATGCATAGCGATGCAAATTATACACGTAGAGCGGTAAATATACGGACCGTGCATGTTCTTTACAAAAGACTGACGGACGTGAACTGCGCTTACATCATATAGTCACGATTTGCTTTATCTTGTAATATGCAAAAATGAAGGCCCACCCGCAGCCGGGCAATGCTCCAGTCGGACGCATTTTCAGGCGTAACCTGCGTCTTTGCCTGCGCTTGACATACCCACGCGCAGCCCACCGCGCCCCTGCGCCGACACAAATTCGTTGCAACGCGCACCGCTGCCCGCACGCTACTTCGTATAATCCAATCTATGAAACAAGAATCCGAACAGACATCGCGCCAGCGCCGCGCCGCGCCGTGGGTCGCGCGCGCCTTGGTGGCCGTGGTCTTCGCCGTAAACGTGCAGTGCGCGCTGCAATTCGTGACCGCCCCCGCCGCCTATGCGCCCGCCTACCAGGTGGAAGGCCCCGGGGCGCTCGCCTTCGTGCAAACGGCGGGCATCCTCTTCCTTATGTGGAACGCAGCCTACCTGCCCGTGCTTGCCAACCCGCTCTGTCACCGGGCCTGCTTCGGCGTCATCCTGGCCCAGCAGGCCGTGGGGCTGGTGGGCGAGGCCGCCCTGCGCGCCGGCATGGGCGCCGATTTGGCCGTGCTTTCGGCATCGGTGGCGCGCTTTGTCGCCTTCGACGCCGCGGGCCTTGTCTTGCTCGCCGTTGCGTTCGCCATCACCCGCACCCCAAAGAAGGACCGCCCATGAGCATCCCCGATTTCACCAGCGCCCTGAAAAACCTGCGCGCCCGCTTCGGATTCGACTTCGCCGCTGTGGGGATGGCCCCTGCCGAAGGCGGCCCCCTGCGCTGGGTGCAGGCGTCGGGCGCCACCAGCCAGCGCTACCAGCGCATCATGCTCTCGCCGGGGCACGGCGTGGGCGGCATCGTGCTGAAATCGGGCCGCGCGATGATTTCAACCGACATCGACCTGCAACTCGACCCGCGCCAATATTCCAGCTACCCCATCGTCTTCGCCGAGGACCTGCACAGTTTCTGCGCCCTGCCCCTGTGGAAGGACGGCGCCGTGCACGGGGCGCTTTTGTGCGCGTTCCGGTCGGTCTCCCCCGCCTACGCCGACGTGTTCGACGCGCTGATCGCCTCGCTTGCGGGCGGCATCTGCGGGTATACGGTGGGCACGGCCGAACCGCTCAACTTCGCCACGCTCAACGCGTCGGGGTCGATGGAAGGCGACGACGACGGCATCGACGACATCACCCTCATGCAGATGCACCGGGCCCAGGAACAGGAACGGCGCCGCATCTCGCGCCGTTTGCACGACGAGATCGGCCAAGAGCTGTTGAGCGTGTCGATGATGATCCGCCAGATTCCCTTCGCGCCCGACGCCGCCACGGTGAAGGACCTGGCCGACCGCGCCACGTCGGAACTTGCCGGCTGCATGCGCGACCTGAAGAACCTTTCGGTGGAGCTGCGCCCGCTCGCCTTGGACGACCTGGGACTGGGCCCCGCCCTGCGCACGCAGGCCAACCTCTACCGCGACACCTACGGTCCCCGCATCGAAGTGGACGACAACACGGGCGGCGCGCGCTTCCCCAAGCTGGTGGAAACCCACGCCTACCGCATCGCGCAGGAGGCCATGCTCAACGCCTGCCGGTATTCGGGCAGCGACACGGTGAACGTGGCGATCGACACGGCCGGGGGCAGCCTGGAAGTGATCGTCTACGACCAGGGCCACGGGTTCGACGCCAGCCAGCCGCAGATTAAAGGGCACGGCAGCGGCTTGCAGGGCATGCGCGAACGTGCGAGCATCATCGGAGGCGAACTCACGGTGCGGTCGAACGAAGACGGGACCACCGTGCTGTTGAAAGTGCCGCTTACATCGAATGACGAAGGGGGCCGCGCATGACCAGCGTGGTGATTGCAGACGACCACGAAATCGTGAGGCAGGGCTTCGCGCTCATCATCAACGCGCAGAAGGACATGCAGGTGGTGGGCACGGCGGCCGACGGCAACGAAGCCTACCGGGTGACGTCGAAGCTGAAGCCCGACGTGCTCTTGCTCGACATTTCCATGCCGCCCGGAGAAAACGGACTTGTGACCTGCGAGAAGATCGCGCGCGACTTCCCCGACACGCGGATCATCATGCTCACGATGTTCGAAGAGGTCGACTACCTGTTCTACACCCTGCGCGGGGGCGCTTCGGGCTACATCTTGAAGAACTCGTCGACCGACGTGCTGCTGGCCGGCATCCGCAAGGTGGCCGCGGGCGGGGTCTACATCGAGCCGAGCATGGCCGCCGACCTCACCGAAAAGCTGCACGACGGGGCCATTGGCGAAAAGGACCCCTACCAGGCGCTTTCCAACCGCGAGTTAGAGGTGTTCTCGCTTCTGGCGCAGGGCTACACCAACAAGGAGATCGCGGGCAAGATCTTCATTTCGGTGAAGACCGTCGAAGCGCACCGCAGCAAGATCTATTCGAAGCTGGGCATCACCACGCGCGCCGAGCTGGTGCACATCGCGCTGAAGCACCATTTGCTGGATTT
>JALCHN010000003.1 GCA_022644775.1 Eggerthellaceae bacterium | reverse complement strand
GTCACACGCCCGTGTGACAACATCACGCGCCCCCGTTGTCACAACGCACCGGCGTTGCGAGCCTTTCTGCATAATTCCGTCGAAGTATGCGATTCTCGCTTGCAACGCGCCGGCCGCACCGTATAATGAGCCTGTCTTTAAAAGCGGTACAGAGAGACCGACAAGGCTCTGAGCACATAATGTGAACACGAGGTTCTTGTCTGGCGCAAGAACCTTTTTTCTTGCGCGGACGCGAAGGCTCGCGGCTCGTTCGTGCGGAACCGGTGGTCGTTCTGTACGCACTCGAAAGAGAGGAGTGTGTATGAACGGGAACCAAGCGATCAAATCCGTGTGTATGGACGCGGAAGAGATCGAACGCTCGCTCACGCGCATCACGCATCAAATTCTCGAGTCGAATCATGGTGCCGACAATCTTGCGCTCGTGGGTATCGTCACGCGCGGCGACATTCTCGCCGAAAAGCTCGTGAAGAAGATCAAGGACATCGAAGGGGTCGACGTGCCCCTGGGCCATCTTGACATCAGCTTCTATCGCGACGACTACCTGGAATACCTCGCGCCCGAGATTCATTCCACCAACATCCCCTTCAACATCGACGGCATGAACATCGTCCTCGTCGACGACGTCCTCTACACGGGCCGCACCGTCCGTTCTGCGCTCGACGCGCTGATGGACATCGGCCGCCCCAAGACCGTCCAGCTCGCCGTGCTCATCGACCGCGGCCATCGCGAGCTGCCGATCCGCGCCGACTACGTGGGCAAGAACGTCCCGTCGGCCGCCGACGAAAACGTCCGCCTGTTCCTCGAAGAGGTCGACGGGCGCTCTGAAGTGGACATCCTCGATATCGCACCGGGCGGCCGCGCAGGCTCGGCTCCCCTGGGAGGAGATCGCTAATGGCTTTCAACCATAAGAACCTCATCGACATCACCGAGTACTCGGCCGATGACATCATGCAGATCCTGGAAACGGCGACGACCTTCCAGGAAGTCAACGAGCGCAAGATCAAGAAGGTCCCGCTGCTCAAGGGCATCACGGTCGTGAACATGTTCAACGAGCCGTCGACCCGCACCAAGTCGAGCTTCGAGCTCGCCGAATCGCGTCTGTCCTGCGACAAGCTCTCCGCCGGCGGCAAGAGCTCGGCCACGGTCAAGGGCGAGAGCCTCCTCGACACGATGGAAACGCTCAACAGCTACAAGATCGACATGGTCGTCATCCGCGACAAGATGGCCGGCGCCCCCTACATCGTCAGCCAGCACACCTCCGCAGGCGTCATCGACGCCGGCGACGGCAAGCACAACCATCCCACCCAGGCCCTGCTCGACCTCTTCACGATCTGGCAGCGCAAGGGCACGCTCGACGGGCTCAAGGTGGGCATCGTGGGCGACATCGGCCACTCGCGCGTCGTGGGCTCGCTTGCGCCTGCCCTGAAGATCATGGGCGCCACCGTCTACGGCATCGCCCCGCAGACCCTGCTTCCCGCCCGCCCCGACCTGCTCGGCTTCGACGCCGTGTCCTCGCACATCGACGAGGTCCTGCCCGAACTCGACGTCGTCTACATGCTCCGCATCCAGATGGAGCGCCTCGACGGCGCGCCGTTCCCCAGCCTGCGCGAGTACAACAAGCTCTACGGCCTCACCGAAGAGCGCGACCGTCTGCTTAAGCCCGACACGATCGTCTGCCATCCGGGCCCCATCAACCGCGGCGTCGAACTCGACGACTACATGGCCGACCACCCCGAACGTTCCGTCATCCTCGACCAGGTCTACGCAGGCATCTGCGTCCGCATGGCCGTCCTGTATCTGCTGCTTGGAGGCAACAATGAGCTTAATTCTTAAGAACGTCCGCGCCGTCGACCCGCAGATCGGCCTTGACGACGTCGTTTCCGTCCGCATCGAGGGCGACAAGATCGCCGAAGTGGGCTCCCAGATAACCGCCGCCGAGGGCGATACGGTCCGCGACCTTTCCGGCAAAGTCCTCGTCCCCGGCCTGGTCGACATCCACGTCCATCTGCGCGAGCCCGGCCAGGAGTACAAGGAAGACATCGAAAGCGGCACGCGCGCGGCTGCCGCGGGCGGTTTCACGGCCGTCTGCTGCATGCCCAACACCGCGCCCGCGATCGACAACGGCGCCATGGTCGAAGCCGTGAAGGGCATCGCCGCCGCCAAGGGCCACTGCCGCGTGCACGTGGCAGGCTGCTGCACCAAGGGCCGCGAAGGCGCCGCCATCGCCGAAATGGGCGACATGGTCGAGCACGGCGCGGTCGCCTTCACCGACGACGGTTGCGGCGTGGCCGACACCGGCGCCATGCGCCGTGTGATGGACTACGCCAACCAGTTCGGCAAGGTCGTCATGTCCCACTGCCAGGACGCCGGCCTGGTGGGCAACGGCCAGGTCAACGAAGGCGTCGCCTCGACCCGTCTGGCACTGGCCGGCTGGCCGGCCGAAGGCGAGGAGATCCAGATCGCCCGCGACATCCTCATCGCCAACCTCACCGGCACCCCGCTGCACATCCAGCACCTCACCACGGCGCGCGGCCTCGACATCGTCCGCGAAGCCAAGGCCAAGGGCGTCAAGGTCACCTGCGAGGTCACCCCGCACCACCTCTTCCTCAACGAAGAGGCGCTCGACGAGACCTACGACACCAATTTCAAGGTCAACCCGCCCCTGCGCACCCAGGACGACAACGACGCGCTCGTCGAGGGCATCGTCGACGGCACGATCGACTGCATCGTGACCGACCACGCTCCCCACGCCAAGTACGAAAAGGACCGCCCCTTCGAGCTGGCTCCCTTCGGCATGACCGGTATCGAGACCTCGCTTTCCCTCGTGCTCACCCAGCTCGTGTCCTCGGGCGTGATCGACTACAACCGCATGGTCGAGCTCATGGCCGTCAACCCGCGCGCCATCTTGGGCGTCGAACCCGTGAAGCTCGAAGCCGGCTCCACCGCCGACCTCACCGTCTTCGACCCCGCTTGCGAATGGACCGTCACGGCAGACGGCTTCCAGAGCAAGTCGGCCAACTCCGGTTTCCTGGGCGCCCACCTCACGGGCAAGGCGACCGACGTCTACGTCGGCGGCGCTCCCACGCTCGTCGATGGGAAGATCGCCTAGCGATCCGGTGAATTCCGCCTGCGAAACGGTGCGCCTTCTCCCACGCCAGGCGCACCGTTTTTTATTCCGCAATTCCGCAAGAGAGGATTAAATTTTGAGCCAATTAGCTAACGAGATGCTGGCGCACACGTCGAAACCGGCGCCCGTCCCCGCTCTGCTCGTGCTCGCCGACGGCACCGTCTGGCCCGGTGCGAGCTGCGGCGCGGAAGGGGAGGCGTTCGGCGAGGTGTGCTTCAACACCTCCTTGGTCGGCTACGTCGAAGTCATCACCGACCCCAGCTACGCCGGCCAGATCGTCACGATGACCTACCCGCAGATCGGCAACTACGGCGTCTGCCTGGAAGACGCCCAGCGCAACCGCACCGCCGCCACCGGCATGGTCGTGCACGACATGTGCTACACACCGAGCAACTGGCGCTCGGGCGAATCGCTGCCCGCCTTCCTGGTGCGCAACAACATCGTGGGCATCGAAGGCGTCGACACGCGCGCCCTCGTGCGCCACATCCGCGAAGTGGGCGCCCAGCAGGGCGTGATCTCCACGCTCGACCTCGACCCCAAAAGCCTCGTGGCGAAGATCGAGGCCGCCCCGAGCCTGTCCGATGTGAACTACGTCGAAAGGGTGTCCTGCGAGGCTCCCTACGAATACGATGCGTCCACCGTGCCCGCCTCGCACGCCTTCGCGCTCGCCGCTCCGGCGCCCGAACGTTACCACGTCGTGGCCTACGACTGCGGCATGAAGGACGGCATCCTGGAAAACCTCGCCCGCGTGGGCTGCCGCGTGACCGTGGTGCCCTGGGACACGCCGGCCGAAAAGGTGCTCGCCGCCCATCCCGACGGCGTCTTCCTTTCCAACGGCCCCGGCGACCCCGACCGCGTCGAAGGCACCTACACCCAGGTCGAGAAGCTGCTCGGCAAGGTGCCCGTCTTCGGCATCTGCCTGGGCCACCAGATGATCTCCAAAGCCTGCGGCGCCCAGATCGAAAAGCTCAAGTTCGGCCACCGCGGCGGCAACCAGCCGGTCATGAACCTGCGCACCCACCGCGTGGAAATCACCTCCCAGAACCACGGGTTCGGCCTCCTGTTCGATTCGCTCGGCCCGCTCGTGCCCGAGCTTTCGGGCGGCGCGAGCGCGCCCCATGCCGACCTGCGCTATTGGGTCGAGAAGGGGATCGCGCCCGTGGTGCATAACGACCGCTTCGGCCGCATCCAGCTCACCCACGTCAACTTGAACGACGGCACGGCCGAAGGCATCGCCCTGCTCGACGTGCCGGCCTTCTCGGTGCAGTACCACCCCGAAGCGCAGGCCGGGCCCACCGACGCCCACTATCTCTTCACGGCCTTCACCCGCCTGATGGACGGCCGCTCCGACTACCTGGACATCGACATCGCCGCCGACCGCCTTGCCGGCTGGAACTTCGGCGCCGCGAAGGAGGCCGCTCATGCCTAAGCGCACGGACATCAAGAGCATTCTGGTCATCGGCAGCGGCCCGATCGTCATCGGCCAGGCATGCGAGTTCGACTATTCGGGCACGCAGGCCTGCAAGGTGCTCAAAGAGGACGGCTACCGGGTCATCCTCGTCAACAGCAACCCCGCCACGATCATGACCGACCCGCAGCTGGCCGACCGCACCTACGTCGAGCCGATCACGGCCGAATTCGTCGAGCGCGTGATCGCCAAGGAGCGCCCCGACGCGCTCCTGCCCACCCTGGGCGGCCAGACCGGCCTCAACACCGCCGTCGAGCTTGCCAAGAACGGAGCGCTCGACAAGTACGGGGTCGAGATGATCGGCTGCGATCTGGAAGCCATCGAGCGCGGCGAGGACCGCAAGCTCTTCAACGAGTGCATGGCCGACTTAGGTATAGAAACGGCCCGCAGCGGCTACGCCTATTCGGTCGACGACGCCCTCGCGCTCGTGGGCAAGATCGGCTATCCCGTGGTCCTGCGCCCCTCCTTCACGCTGGGCGGCGCAGGCGGCGGCATCGCCCACACCGAAGACGAGCTGCGCCTGATCGTCTCCCAGGGCCTCGAGCTGTCGCCGGCGGGGGAGGTTCTCGTCGAAGAGAGCATCGAGGGTTGGAAGGAATACGAGATGGAGGTCATGCGCGACAAGGCCGGCAACGGCATCATCGTGTGCTCCATCGAGAACTTCGACGCGATGGGCGTGCACACGGGCGACTCGATCACCGTGGCGCCGGCCCAGACCCTGACCGACCTCGAATACCAGCGCATGCGCGTGGCGAGCCTGGCCATTCTGGAAAAGATCGGCGTGGAAACGGGCGGCTCGAACGTGCAGTTCGCCGTCAACCCGCGCGACGGGCGCTTGGTCGTCATCGAGATGAACCCCCGCGTGTCCCGCTCGTCGGCCCTCGCGTCGAAGGCGACCGGCTTCCCGATTGCCAAGGCTGCGGCCCAGCTGGCTGTGGGCTACACGCTCGACGAGATCACCAACGACATCACCAAGGCGACGCCCGCCTGCTTCGAGCCCTCGATCGACTACTGCGTCGTGAAGGTCCCGCGCTTCGCCTTCGAGAAGTTCAAGGGCGCCGACGACACGCTGTCGACCCGCATGAAGGCCGTGGGCGAGGTCATGGCGATCGGCCGCACCTTCGAAGAGGCCCTGGGCAAGGCCCTGCGTTCGATGGAGAACAAGCACGAGGGCCTGGGCGCCGACGGCCAGCCCTTCGACGAGGACCGCTTCGACGACCTCTGCAGCCGCCCGACCGCCGAGCGCGTCTTCTACATGGGCGAGGCCCTGCGCCGCGGCCGCACGCCGGAAGAGGTGAGCGCGCAGACGGGCATCGATCCCTTCTTCGTCGACCGCATGGCCGACATGGTCGCCGTGCAGGAGGCCCTGCGCGGCCACGCCCTCGCCGACCTCGATGCCGACGCCTTCTGGGTCGCCAAGCGCTACGGCCTGTCCGACCCCGAAATCGCCTACCTCACCGGCTCGACCGAGCTCGAGGTGCGCGCCCGCCGCAAGGAGCTGGGCGTCGTTCCCGTCTTCAAGACCGTCGACACCTGCGCCGCCGAATTCCCCAGCGGCACGGCCTACCACTACAAGACCTACGAGCGCGGCGAAAGCGAGATCGCGCGCGGCAGTCGTCCCCGCATCATGATTCTGGGCGCGGGCCCCAACCGCATCGGCCAGGGCATCGAGTTCGACTACTGCTGCGTGCACGCTTCCTATGCCCTGCACGACGCCGGCTACGAGACGATCATGGTCAACTGCAACCCCGAAACGGTTTCGACCGACTACGACACGTCCGACAAGCTCTACTTCGAGCCCCTCACCTTCGAGGACGTCATGGACATCGTCGATGCCGAAGACCCCCTGGGCGTCGTCGTGACCCTGGGCGGGCAGACCCCGCTCAAGCTGGCCCGCGCTCTGCAGGAAGCGGGCGTGCGCATCATGGGCACCCAGCCCGACGCGATCGATTTGGCCGAAGACCGTGACGAGTTCGCCGCCGTGCTCGACGAGCTCGGCTTCACCTACCCGCGCGCCGGCATGGCCTCGACCTACGAAGAAGCCTGCCAGGTGGCCTCCGACATCGGCTTCCCCCTGCTCGTGCGCCCCAGCTACGTGCTCGGCGGACGCGGCATGGCCATCGTCTACGATCGCGACCAGCTGGAAACCTATATGGCCGAAGCGACCCGCGTGTCGCCCGACCAGCCGATCTACCTCGACCGTTTCCTGGAATCGGCCGTCGAATGCGACGTCGACGCCCTCTGCGACGGGAAAGAGGTCTACGTGGGCGGCGTGATGGAGCACATCGAGATGGCCGGCATCCACTCCGGCGACTCGGCCTGCTGCACGCCTCCCTTCGCCTTCAGCGACAAGATCGTCGCGCAGCTGCACGACATCATCTCCAAGCTCGCCCTGCGCCTGGGCGTGGTGGGGCTGATCAACCTGCAGGCGGCCATCAAGGACGGGGCCATCTACGTGATCGAGGCCAACCCGCGCGCCAGCCGCACGGTGCCCTTCCTGTCGAAGGCCACCGGCGTGCCTCTGGCCAAGTGCGCGGCCCGCATCATGGCGGGGGAGAAGATCGCCGACCTGAACCTGCCGAGCGATACGCGGCGCATCGAGCATTTCAGCGTGAAGGAAGCCGTCATGCCCTTCGGCCGCTTCCCCGGCGCCGACACGATCCTGGGGCCCGAAATGAAGTCGACCGGCGAGGTCATGGGCGTAGCCCGCACCTTCCCGGCGGCCTACGCCAAGACCCAGATGGCCATCAGCTACAATCTGCCCAAGCCGCGCAACGGCTACATCTTCATTTCGGTCAACGACCGCGACAAGCGCCACATCGGCTCGATCGCCCAGGACTACCTGCGCTTGGGCTTCGATTTGGTGGCCACCGAAGGCACGGCCCGCGTCTTGCGCGCGCTCGGCATCCCGGTGAAGACGGTCCGCCGCGTGAGCCAACCGTCGCCGAACATCGGCGACATGGTTGCCAACGGCGAAATCGCGCTTATGATTAATACGCCGTACGGTCACGACACGCGCGACGACGGCTACTACCTGCGCCTGCAGGCCGTGCGTCACGGCGTCACCAACATCACCACGTTGGCGCCCGCCCAGGCGCTGGCGAGCGCGATGGAGACGGCCCGCATGGGCGAGCTGCCGATTACCGCCCTGCAGGATTTGCCGCAGGTCTACCTCTAGAAGGTCCGGGCGCGCCTCTTGGCGGGGGCGCGCCCCGTTTGGGAAGGAGCACTGGTGGAGCACAACCAACTGGTCTGCGAGGACGCCCGCGTTCTCGCCAACGAGGGAGTCGGTCCCCGGCTCTTCGTCGTTTCTTTGGAAAGCCCGCGCATCGCCGCTCGCCTGCAGCCGGGGCAGTTCGTCCACCTGCAGGTGCCGGGCATGCCCGACCACATTCTGCGCCGGCCCTTCTCGGTGTTCGACTGCGACCCGCAAGCGGGCACGCTCGACATCCTCTACCAGGATCTGGGCTACGGCAGCCATCGCATGACCGACCTTTGCGCCGGCGACGTGGCGAGCCAGATCGGGCCGGTGGGCCATGGCTGGCAGGCGCCTACAGGCACCGAGCGCGCCCTGCTCATAGGCGGCGGGGTAGGGGCGGCGCCCCTCTTCCTGCACGCCAAGGCCCTGCTCGCGGCTGGGGTTGCGGTCGACGTGGTCCTCGGCGCGGCCACCAAGGCGGCGCTTGCCACCTACGACGCCTACACGGCCCTGCTCGGGCACGCTCCCGTCGTCGCCACCGACGACGGCTCGTTCGGCTTTTCCGGCTTCTGCACCCAACCGGCCGCAGACCTCTTGGCCGCCCATGCCTATGATCATGTCGCCTGCTGCGGCCCCGAACCGCTCATGCGCATCGTCGCGCAGATGGCCGCCGACGCCCAGGTGGAATGCCAGGTGTCGATGGAGCGCCGCATGGCCTGCGGCGTGGGCGCGTGCCTGTCCTGCGTCGTCGACACGACGGACGGCAAGCGCCGCGCCTGCGTCGACGGCCCGGTCTTTGAATCCTCCAAGGTGGTGTGGTAGATGGCTCAAGTGAACATGGCCGTGAACCTGGGCGGCCTTCGCATGAAGAACCCCGTGACCGTCGCGTCGGGCACCTTCGGCGCCGGCCAGGAGTACAACGACTTCGTGCCCGTCGACGAACTGGGCGCCGTGACGACCAAAGGCGTCTCGCTTCACGGCTGGGAGGGCAACGCGAGCCCCCGCATAGCCGAAACGCCTTCGGGCATGCTCAACTCGATCGGCCTGCAGAACCCCGGCGTCCAGGTGATGAAGGACGACTACCTTGCCTGGCTCGCCCCGCACGACGTTCCCGTCATCGTCAACGTGTCGGGCCACAGCATGCAGGAATACGTCGACGTGATTGAAGCGCTCGATGACGACGACCGCGTCGACGCCTACGAGATCAACATCAGCTGCCCCAACGTCGACGCGGGCGGCATGACCTTCGGGACCCATGTGCCCAGCGTCGAAAAGGTCGTCGGCGCCTGCCGCGCGGCCACGAACAAACCGATGATCGTGAAGCTGTCGCCCAACGTCACCGACATCGCCGAGATTGCCCGCGCGGCCGAAGCGAGCGGCGCCGACGCGATTTCGCTGATCAACACCCTACTCGGCATGGCCATCGACGCCAAGCGCCGCAAGCCGGTGCTCGCCCGCGTGGTGGGCGGCCTTTCGGGCCCGGCGGTGAAACCGGTGGCTCTGCGCATGGTCTGGGAGGTCCACAAGGCGGTGAAGGTTCCCCTGCTCGGCATGGGCGGCATCGTCACGGGCACCGACGCGGTCGAGTTCATGCTCGCAGGTGCGACGGCCGTGGCCGTGGGCACCGCCAACTTCATGAACCCCACCGCCACCCACGATGTGATCGAAGGAATCAGGCGTTACTGCGACGACCAGGGCGTCACCGACGTCAACGAATTGATCGGAGGCTTGCAATGCTAGAACATTTCGACCGTCTCGACCCCGCCGAGCGCATCATCGTCGCGCTCGACTGCGACCGGGCCCGCGCGCTCGATCTTGCCGACACCCTGTCGGGCCATGCCCGCTGGCTGAAGATCGGCATGACGCTCTTCTACGCACTGGGCCCTTCTATCGTCAACGAGCTGAAGAGCGCGGGCTTCAAGATCTTCCTCGACCTGAAGTTCCACGACATTCCTCACCAGGTGCACGGGGCCGCCCGTTCGGCTGCGCAGGCGGGCGCCGACATGCTCACGATGCATGCGGTCGGCGGCACCAAGATGATGGAAGAGGCCATTCGCGGGGCGGAAGAAGCGGCCGGTGACTTCGGCTGCGAAACGCCCGTCATGCTCGCGATCACCGTGCTCACGAGCATGGACCAGAAGGCGCTCGAGGCGACCAACGTCGTGTTGCCCGTTGCCGACCAGGTGCGCTCACTTGCCAAGCTGGCGCAGAACGCGGGCGCCTCGGGCGTGGTGGCTTCGCCCCAGGAGGCGAAGATGCTCCGCGAGCTCCTGGGCCCCGACGCCTACATCGTCACGCCGGGCGTGCGTCCGGCGGGTTCCGCCGTGGGCGACCAGAGCCGCATCGCAACACCCGCTCAGGCCATCTCCAACGGCGCCTCCCATCTGGTGATCGGCAGGCCGATCACGCAGGCAGACGACCCGTGCCGGGCCTTCCTCTCGATCGTCGACGAGGTGGCGGGCGCTTCTACCGACTGGTAGCGCCGCACCGTCCATATGCGCAAACGGGGCCCTCGTACGAGGGCCCCGTTTTTGTATCGGGGAGATGCGACCCCCGACTCCCGTGCCCCCTAGCCGAGCACCTGGGCGGCAAATTTGGCGCTTTCGGCGGCGTCTTTGGCGTAGAAATCGGCGCCCACCATCTGGGCGTATTCGGCGTTGAGCACGGCGCCGCCCACCATGATCTTCACCTGGGGCGTGTGCGCATGAAGCAGGTCGATCGTCTCCTTCATGCCGGTCACCGTCGAGGTCATGAGGGCCGAAAGCCCCACGATCTTCACGTCGTGGGCGCGCACGCAGTCGAGCACCGCCTGCGGTTCGACGTCGCGCCCTAAGTCGATTACCGCGTAGCCGTAGTTCTCGAGCAGCATCTTCACGATGTTCTTCCCGATGTCGTGGATGTCGCCTTTCACCGTGGCGACGGCGATGGGGCCGCGCACCGCTTCGGCCGCCGGCGTCCGCTCGCGAATCACGTCGAATCCCGCTTTGGCGGCTTCGGAGGCGGCCATGAGCTGGGGGAGGAAGAAGGTGCCTGCCTCGAAGCGTCGACCCACCTCGTCGAGGGCGGGGATGAGGTGGTCGTCGATGACCGATAGGGCGTCCGTGTCGTCGAGCATAGCCTCGACCACGGCGGGCACGTCGCCCTTATTACCGGCAATCACGAGCTTGGCGAGGGCAGAGGCCGCGTCGTCGGATGCGGCTGCTCCCGCCGCTGCCGTATTGGGCTTCGACGAGGACGCTGCGGAAGCGGGCGCCGTCTGGTAGTTCGCGTAGGCCTCGATGTAGCGGGCCGACCCCTCGTCCTGCCCGCAGAGCACGCGCCAGGTATCGACCACTTCCCGGTAGCGGGCCGCCAGGGGATTGAGGATGGGCAGATCGAGTCCGGCCGAAAAGGCGGCGGCCAAGAAGGTGGCGTTGACGATGGGACGGGCGGGAAGGCCGAAGCTCACGTTGGACACGCCGAGCACCGTGCGGCAGCCCAAGCGCTCCTTCACCAAGCGCACGGCCTTGAGGATCTCGCCCACTTCGCGTTGGTTGGTTGAAGCAGACATGACCAGGCAGTCGATGAGGACGTCCTCGCGGGGAATGCCGTGCGATGCGGCGGCGTTCACGATCTTTTCCGCGATGGCGACGCGCTCCTCGGCCGTGGGCGGAATGCCTCCCTCGTCGAGCGTGAGCCCCACGACGGCGCACCCGTAGTGCTTTACGATCGGCAGGATGGCTGCGAGGTTGTCCCGCTTGCCGTTGACGGAATTGATCAAGGGCTTGCCCGCGTAGCTGCGCACGGCGGCCTCGACCGCCACGGGGTCGGACGAATCGATCTGCAGCGGAAGCCCGCAGACGCCCTGGATCTCGCGCACCAAGGCGACGAGCGCCGCGGCTTCGTCGATTTCCGGCAGGCCGGCGTTCACGTCGAGAAGGTCGGCGCCGGCTTCGGCCTGGGCGAGCGCCTCGCCTACCGCGTACTGCCAGTTGCCGGCGCGCAGGGCCGCCTTGAGCTTGGGCTTGCCCGTGGGATTGATGCGCTCGCCGATGACGCCCACCTCGCTGCCGTGCAGGACGACGGCGTTCTGCGCCGAGGTGAGGGCCGTATGCCGCTCGACCGTGCGCTCGGGCACCGGGTGCCTCTCGAGCGCCGCGCGTTCGAGCGCAATGTAGTCGGGGTCGGTGCCGCAGCAGCCGCCCACGACGGTCACGCCCGCCTCGATGAGAGGCTCGACAGCCCCCACGTAGGATGCGGGCGAAATCGAGTAGACCGTGCGGCCGTCTACCATAGAGGGCAGCCCGGCGTTGGCTTGCAGCATGACGGGGCAGGGCGCGTAGGCGAGCATCGTGCGCACCAGGGGCGCGAGCTGTGCCGGCCCCAACGAGCAGTTGATGCCCACCACGTTGGCGCCCAGGGCCGAAAGCGCGAGGGCGGCCACTTCGGGGCTCGTGCCCAAGAAGGTGCGCCCGTTTTCCTCGAAGGTCATCGTTGCGAAGATAGGCAGGTCGGTCTGTTCCTTGCAGGCCAAGAGGGCCGCCTTCATCTCGAGCAGGTCGGTCATCGTCTCGATGATGAAGAGGTCGGCCCCGTGGGCGGCCGCCGCGCGGGCTTGTTCGGCGAAGAGCTCGTAGGCGTCGTCGAAGGCGTAGGTGCCCATGGGCTCAAGCAGGGCGCCCGAGGGGCCGATGTCGGCGGCCACGTAGCGGGCGCCCGACCGTTTGGCGCAGCGAATGGCCGCTTCGAAGACGGCGTCGACCGTCGCGGCCCCGTCGAGTTTAAGGGCGTTGGCCCCGAAGGTGTTGGTCGTCACGACTTCGCTGCCCGCCGCGACGTAGGCGCGATGCACGGCCTCGATCTGCTCGGGGTGCGTGATGCACAGAAGCTCGGGCAGCTCGCCGGCTTCGAGACCCGCGCGCTGGAGCATGGTGCCCATAGCGCCGTCGAAGAGCAGGTGGTCCCGCCCCTCGAGCACGCGGCGCAGATGGTCGTCCTTGGCGCGCACGTCGAGCGCGTTGCGCGGGCGCAGCCCGCCTTCGGTTATCGGTAGCATGGCGTTCCCGCCTTTCTCAAATTGCAATAGGGAGAAAACGAACAGCCGGCGCACGACCGCTTGTCGTCTTGCTTCTCGTCGAAGAGGCCCACCAGAGCGGTGACGCTCTTGGCCGGCACAAGAAGGTTGGTTGGCGTGACGGCGAGCCCCAAACGTTTGGTCGCCTCGAGGGCGCGCACGATGGCGGGCTGCACGTCGAGCGGCAGGTCGCCGTACCCGGGGGAGTAGCGCCAGTTGGTGCAGAGCCCCGCCGCGCGCGCCTCTGCGACGATAGCGGCGTTGCAGGCATCGCTCGCCGCTTCGGCGATCGACGAGGCGGCGGCCCCGTAGACCATCGCGTCGAGCCCGTTGGTGGCCGAAAGACGGCGCAGCTCGCGCTCGCTTGTCATGCCGGCGGTCGCCGCCATGACGGCCACGAAGCGGGCCCCGTGCAGATGGCGGGCGATGTCGGCGCCCACAAGGACGATGCCCGAGCCGTCGAGGACGACGCCCTTCTCGCCTAATCGGGCGGGGAAGATCCGGAAGACGTAGGCGGGCTCGCAGGTGCGCGCACAGCGCTCGAACATGCCGTCGATGCGCTCTTCGAGCGCCGCATCGACGTCTTGCCCCGCATAGCCCAGGTAGCGGAGGGCCTCGGCGCGGTCGACGGCGCATTCGGGCCTCCCCATGCGCACGGGGCCTTCCAAGCTCACCGGAAGGGCTCCACGGCGTCGTGCAGCTCGCGGGCCGTGTCGGCGTTGTTCATGCAATAGATGTGCAGGCCGTCGACGCCGTGGCGGGCCAAGTCGCAGAGCTGGTCGGCCGCGTATTCGATGCCGGCCCGGCGCAGGTCGTCGGGTGCGTCCTCGTAGCGCGCGAGGATCTTCACCAGGCGCGAGGGCAAACTCGCTCCGCACATGAAGACCATACGCGCCACCTGCGCCTTCGAGGTCACCGGCATGATGCCGAACTCGATAGGGACGCGGATGCGGGCCGCGCGGCACTCATCGAGGAAGCGATAGGCGACCTCGTTGTCGAAGAAGAGCTGGGACACGAAGAACTCCGCGCCCGCGTCTTCCTTCTCCTTAAGGTGCTCGACGTTCTCGCGCCTGTCGAGGCAGTCGATATGGCCTTCCGGATAGGCGGCGGCGCCCACGCAGAAGCCGGCTTCGCGCAGTTGGGGGATGAGGTCCTTGGCGAAGCGGTAGTCGGGGGATGCAGCCACCCGGCCCAAGTCGCCGCGCAGGGCGAGCACGTTCTCGATGCCGGCCGCCTTGAGCGCTTCGATGCTGCGGGCGATTTGGGCCGGGTCGGCGCCGGCGCAGGTGAGGTGGGGCATCATCGTGAGGCCCACGTCGCGCGCGCCCATTTCGGCGATGTCGACCGTCCGCTTTGAATTTCCCGAACCGCCGGCCGAATAGGTCACCGACACGAAGGTGGGGTCGAGTAGGGCCAAGCCGTCGAGCACGCGGCGCGCCTCTTCGATCCCGAGCTCGCCTTTGGGCGGGAACATTTCGTAGGACAGGGGTATCTTGTCGGCTCGATAGGCTTCGGCGATGCGCATGGGCTCTCCTCGTTCGGACGTCGTCTGTTCAGACGATTCTACTCTGGCTGGCAGTCGGGAACAGGCGCGATGCGGGGGCGGGTCTTCCCGGCGCGCCTCTCTGACCTGGGGTGATAGCTGGTTATCGTAAATTCGCATTCCGCAGGCACCGCATGCGGGTGCCGAGCTCTGTGACGGTCGATGCGGAACTCCGCGCGCGGCGCCCAAGCCCGCCGCGCGCGGGCCAAGTGCGGCGCCCACGAGGTGCACACACCCTGCGAAAAATAGCATTTTCCCTGTTCGTCGCGGAAAAATTGTACTAACATCCGAACTAGACGAAAGAGGAATCACCACGGGAGAGAAGGAGATACTCATGCCTATTCCTCAGCTCACCCAAGAAGAGCGCAAGGCGGCGCTCGAAAAGGCGAAGGCCGCCCGCATCAAGCGCGCCCAGGTGCGCGAAGACCTGAAAACCGGCAAAATCACGATCGAGCAGGCCCTTGCCATGAAGAACGACCCGGTCGTGGGCCGCATGAAGGTTGTCACCCTCATCGAGACCCTGCCCGGCTACGGCAAGGCCAAGGCCGAAAAGGTCATGGCCGAAGTGCACATCGCCGAGAGCCGCCGTCTGCGCGGTTTGGGCGAGCGCCAGCAGGCCGCCCTGCTCGAGAGGCTCGGCTAGTGGCGCGCCGCGGCAACCTCTTCGTCATCTCGGGGCCGTCGGGCGCGGGCAAGGGGACGCTCGTCTCGCGCGTGCTCGACCGCGTGCCCGACGCCTGGGTGTCGGTGAGCGCGACCACCCGTCCGCCGCGCGAAGGGGAGGTCGACGGCACGTCGTACTTCTTCATGACCGACGACCAATTCGACGACCTCGTCGCGCGCGGCGGATTTCTGGAATGGGCGCACGTGCACGCGCACAAGTACGGCACGCCGCTCGCCAGCGTGAAGGAGCACATCGATGCGGGGGACCAGGTCATCCTGGAAATCGATGTGCAGGGAGCCTTCCAGGTGCGTGAAAAACTGCCGGAAGCCCATCTCGTGTTCATCGACGTGCCGAGCGAAGAGGAGTTGCTCGCACGCCTGCGCGGTCGCGGCACCGAATCGGAAGATGTGATTGCTGCGCGTATGAAGGTGGCCCAGGTAGAACTTTCCCAAAAAGAGAAGTATGATTATCTGGTTATGAACGACAACCTCGACCGGGCGACCGATGAACTGGTGGCCTACATCGAGAGCAAAGCCAACCAATCGTAAGGAATTCGCACACGATGAGTTTGATCGAACCGAAAATCGAAGACCTGCTTGCCGAAGTCGACAACGACCGATTCCTGCTGTGCGCGGTTGCCTCGCATCGCGCCCACGACATCAACGACATGCTGCGCGGCCAGCGCGATCGCGCCATCCAGCTGTCCACCGCCGTGGAAGTGGCGCGCGCTTCCAACAAGAAGCCGCTGTCCATCGCCTTCGACGAAATCGCCAAGGGCGAAGTGTCCTACGATCCCAACACGATCGACGCCCAGGCCCACTAGGCCCCAGCGCACCGTTCGTTGCACGCCCGTCTGCGTTCGCGCGCAGGCGGGCGTTTTCTTGCCCCGTCACGAAAGACCGCCATGGAATTCCAGCGCATCTGCCTTGTGCACTATCACGAAATCGGCCTCAAGGGCCATAACCGCGCCTCGTTCGAAATGCGCCTTCTGCATAACATCGAAGCCCTGCTCGACGGCTTCCCGATTGTCACGATCCACCGCATCTCGGGCCGCCTGCTCGTTTTCATCAAAGAGGGCACCTCGTGGGAGGTCGCCTGCCAGATCGAGGACCGCATCCTGGGCATCCCCGGCGTGGCACGCGTCTCATGCGGCTACAAGACCCATCGCGACCTGGCGGAGCTGTGCGACGCAGCCGGCCAGGCGCTCGCCGAAGTGGGGCAGTTCGATTCCTTCAAGGTGGTCGCCCGCCGCAACCACACCGATTTCGAGGTCCATTCGATGGACATGAACCGGGAAATCGGCGCCTATCTGTGCGAGAAGTTCCCCGACAAGAAGGTCAAGATGAAGGGTTTCGACGTGAAGGTGGGCGTGGAAGTCATCCAGAGCGCAGGCTACGTGTACGCGCGCAGCTTGCCCGGCGTGGGCGGCCTGCCGGTGGGCAGCAGCGGCAAGATCGTCACCCTGCTGTCGAGCGGCATCGACAGCCCCGTGGCCACCTGGCGCATGGCCCGTCGCGGCGCCGTGCCCATCGCCGTGCATTTCAGTGGCCGCCCGCAGACGTCGGCCACGAGCGAGTACCTGGTCGACGATATCGCCCACGTGCTCGAGCGCACGGGCTGCATCGGCCGCCTCTACGTGGTGCCCTTCGGCGACTATCAGCGCGAGATCTCTCTTTCGGTCCCGCCGAAGCTGCGCGTGATCATGTACCGTCGCCTCATGTTCCGCGTGGCCCAGGCCATCGCCCGCAAGGAACGCGCCAAAGGCATCGCCACCGGCGAGAGCCTGGGGCAGGTCGCCTCGCAGACGATCGACAACATCTACGTCACCAACCAGGTCATGGAGCTGCCCGTGCTGCGCCCCCTTATCGGCAGCGACAAGCAGGAGATCATCCGCGACGCCCAGAAGCTCGGCACCTTCGAGATCTCGAGCCAAGACGCGCCCGACTGCTGCACCCTCTTCATGCCGCGCAGCCCCGAAACGCACGCCAAGCTGCCCGAGGTCCTCGCCTGCGAAGAGCCCCTGCCGATCGATCGGTGGGTGGAAGAGCTCGTCGCCCACGCCGAAGTGCACGAGTACGCCTGCCCGGCCTGCAAGCCGCTCAAAGCGCGCCCCGTTGATAAGGAGCCCGAAGAGGCCTAAGCGCGCTCGCTCGAGCCTGTTGCGATACCTGCGCCCTTGCCCTGCCGCATGCAAGGCAAGGGCGCTTTTTCGTCGAACGGGCGCACGGCATGCGCCGTTTTCGGGGTGCCTGTGCGCTCTTTGCGCGCTCCTTCCGAAACGGCCGGGCGCCTTTGACGCCCCTCTTTCGGAGCGCATTGGCGGCCCTCATGCACTCGTTTCGAAGCGCAAGCGCGCCGGTAGCGCGACCCTTCTCGTTCGAACCTGCGACGGGAGGCTCTTACCATATTCCCAAAGAAGAGGAGGGGATATGCCGTTCATCGACCTGAAAGAGCCTGAAGGAAGCGCTCGGGGCGCCGCGCCGCGCACGGCTGTGGTGGCGGGCATCGCGGTCGCGCTCTGCCTGGTAGCGGGCATCGCGATCTTCCGCGCGGTGCAGGCGGCCGACGAGCAGACCTTTTCGATCGAGAGCTCCCCTTCGAGTGCCGAGCAGGAAGAGACGTCAGGCGATGCGGAGCCCGCCGTACCCGCTACTGTAATCGTCTACGTGAGCGGGGCCGTTGCCGCACCGGGGCTCGTCGAGCTTCCCGAAGGGTCGCGTGTAGGCGATGCGGTCACGGCGGCGGGAGGCTTTGCCGAATCGGCCGATACCGCCGCGCTCAACCTCGCCCGCATCGTCGCCGACGGCGAGCAGATAGACGTGCCTACCGTCGAGGAGCAGGCATCGGACCCAGCAGCAGTTTCGGAGCAGACGGGAAGCGCGCCGGCAAGCGGGTCCTCCACGCCTTCCTCGAGCGCGCAGACGGGCGGGCTCGTCAACATCAACACCGCCACCCAGGCCGAGCTCGAAACCCTGCCCGGGGTGGGACCTTCGACCGCCAAGAAAATCATCGACGACCGCACGGCCAACGGGCCCTTCAAAAAGAAGGAGGACCTCAAGCGCGTCTCGGGGATAGGCGACAAGAAATATGCGTCTCTCGAAGCCTCCATCACCGTCTAGCGCGCTGCCGCCGCGGCCAGCGCTGCCCCTTGCCCTCTGGTGCGCCGCTCCGCTCTGGGCGACGACGGCGGCCCTGCTCGCCTTCGGCTGGCCGTGGCCGCCGTGGGCCCACTTCGCTTTGCTTGCGGGCGGGTGCGCGGGACTGGGCGTCGCAGGGGCGTGCGCCGTGCGCCGCGCACCGGCTGCGGCCTGCGCCGCAGCCGCAGGCCTCTGCGCTGGGTGCCTGCTCGCGGGCTCTCAATCGCTTTCCTGGGAGGCGGACGTGCAAGACGCGGCGGCCGACCGCTCCGACGGCGACCGGGTCGTCACGCTTCTCGCGGACCCCACCGTCGGCGACTACGGATCGTATGCAACGGGGCGCATGGTGCTCGCTTCGGGGCGCACGGTGTCCGTGCGCGTCAACCTGCCCAAAGACGTGGCGGCGCACTGCTGGGACCGGCTCGTTGTGACCGATGCGGCAAGCCAACCGCCGCAGAAGGCGCAGGCCTACTATGCCCAGCGGGGTTTGGCTGGTTCGATCTCGCCCTCTTCGGCAGATGTTCAGGCTCCGAGGGGCCTGTTGGGCGCCATTGCCGGCCTTCGCAACCGTACGGTGGCGCACCTCCAAACAGCGGGGACGCCGGGCGCCCACCTCATGGCCGCGCTCGTCTGCGGCGACCGCACGGCCCTGTTCCAAGACGCCGCCTACGACGACATCACCGCGGCAGGGCTTGCGCACATGGTTGCCGTGTCGGGCGCTCATCTGGCTATCGTCTGCAGTCTCGTCGGCGTTCTGCTCACGCGTCTGCCGCGTCCTCTGCGCACCTGCTCTCTGATCGCCTTCATGCTCGTTTACGCCGTATTCGCGGGCTGTCCGGCTTCGGTCTTGCGCGCCGCTTTCATGGCTGCGCTCGCCCTGTGCGCCGCCGTTGCCAAGCGACGAAAAGACGCCCTTTCCGCCCTGGCCCTGTGCATCGTCGGATTCCTCGCGCTCGAGCCCGTCCTCGCCCTTTCGGTCTCCTTCGCCCTTTCCTGCCTCTCGATGCTCGGCATCGGCCTCTTCTATCCGCTTGCGCGCGCATGGGCGGCGGCGCTCTTTCGCGGCCGCATCCCTGCCGTGGGGGATTCGCTCGCCCTCACGCTTGCGGCGTCGCTTCTCACCCTGCCCGTGAGCGCGCCCCTGTTCGCCCAGCTCTCCCTGGTCTCGCCGGTTTCGAACCTCGTGGTGTCTCCGGCGCTCGGAGGCCTGTGCGCGCTCGGGCTGGCGGCGGCCTTCGCCATGGCCCTCGTGCCGGCTCTCGTGCCGGCGCTCTCGTCGGGGCTCGCCTTCCTGGGGAATCTGGCGCTTGCCGCCACGCATCTCTGCGCGCGCGTTCCCCATGCCTGCGTGCCCGTCGACGTCGACCTTGTCAGCGCGCTCGCCGTCGCCGCAGCGCTCGCGTGCGCCCTCTATCGGCTCTGGCCGCGCCCCTCGCTTGCGACGGGACTGGCAGGAATCGCCCCCTGCGCCTGCGCCTTTCTCGCCGCCTTCGTCTTCGCGCCCTTTCTGCATGGCAGCGAAATCGACATGCTCGACGTGGGCCAGGGCGACGCGTTCGTCCTGCGCTCGGGGACGCGCGCAGTCCTCATCGATACGGGCACCAACGACACCGACCTGCTCAAGGGGCTCGCCCGCCGCGATGTACGCTCGCTCGACGCAGTCGTCATCACCCATGCCGACGACGACCACTGCGGATCTCTGCCCGCCCTGTTGAAATCCGTGCCCGTAGGCGTGGTTATCGTGGCCGCCGACCTTCCCACCTGTCCCTCGGAAAGCTGCGCCAAGCTCATGGGCCAGCTGCAGGACGCGCCCGTCGAGGGCGTGCGGGCCGGCGATGCCTTCAACTGGGGCGCCTTCACGGCCCGGGTCGTTTCCCCTGACGCCTATGCCGACGAAGGGGGCAACGCCGACAGCCTCGTCCTCGTCGTGACGGCCGATCCCGATGCCGACGGGCGCGACGACGTGCGGGCCCTCTTCTGCGGGGACGCCGAAGCGGAGGTCCTCGAGCCCCTGGCCGAAGCGGGGGCGATTCCCGCGGTCGACATCCTCAAGGTGCCCCATCACGGGTCGAAGGCGGGCGTCACGCCCGAGCTGCTCGGCGCCCTTGCGCCCCGCATCGGCCTTATCAGCGTAGGGGAGGGCAACCGCTACGGCCACCCGCACCCGGAAACGATCCAGGCTCTCGAAGACCAGGGCACCGTCGTTGCCCGTACCGACCAAGAGGGGGACGTCGTATGCGAATTGAGGGCGGACCGCATCGTGCTCGCGCCAAGTCGGCTACACTAGGGCCATGACATCGCAACCATCACATAGCCTGCTTCCGGCCTACCTCATCACCGGCACCGACGAGCTCAAGCGCCAAACGGTGGTGAAGCGCCTGCACGACCGCCTCGCCTCTGAAGGCGACCTTTCGATGAACATGGACGTCTTCGCCGGCGATGCCGCCGAGGGCGCCGACATCGTTGCGGCCTGCAACACGATGCCCTTCATCAGCGACCACCGACTCGTGCAGGTCAACAACGCCGACAAACTGAAGAAGGCCGACCAGGACCTCGTGATCGACTACCTGGCACGGCCCAACGAATCGACTGTGCTCTGCCTGGTCACTACGGGGCTGGCCAAGAACACCCGGCTCTACAAGGCCGTGAAGAAGGTGGGCGCGTCAGCCATCGTCGAATGCGCTCCGCCCAAGCGCCGCGACCTGCCCAACATGGTGCGGTCGATGGCCATGGCGCACGGGGCCACAATCACCCAGGCGGGCGCCAACCTTCTGGTCGACCTGGTGGGCGAGAACACGGTCGAACTCGACGCACAGCTGCAGAAGCTGGCGCTCGCGCATCGCGGGGAAGATCCGATTACCGACAACGAGGTTTCTGCCATGGTGGGCCGCACGTCGGAGGCGAAGCCCTGGGAGTTCGTCGACGCCTTCTGCACCCGCAACATCAAGAAGACCCTCTATGTGGAGTCGCATTTGGGGGAGAAGTCGGTCTTCGGCGTCTTCAGCATGACGGTCACCCGCATCCGCGAGCTCTTGATCGCCCAGAGCCTCATCGAGCGCGGCACCATTCGCCAGCTGCCCGACATCCTGCATGTACCCGCTTGGCGCGTGAAGAACCATGCGCGCTGGGCGCGGTCCTTCACCAAAGACGAGCTCCATCGGGCGCTGAAGACCGCTCGTGACACCGAACAGGCGATGAAGAGCGGCGCCGACCCCCATATCGCCTTCCAGCAGTGGTGGCTTTCGGTCCTTTCGGGCCGCCCCTTGCGCTAGCGGCACGCTGCGCCTGCGCGCGTACCTGAAGACGGGGCCCCGTGACCGCCGTCTGTACGAAGAAGCGCCGTTGCCCCTGTCTGCAGGCATGAAAAAAGGGAGCCGCGAGGCTCCCTTTCAACATCTATCGAGCGAAAAGCTATTCGGCAGCTTCTTCGGACTCTTCGGCGGCTTCGGCAGCGGCCTTCTTCTTGGCGGCTTCGGCCTCGAGAGCCTGCTGCTTCTTGCGGCGCTCGGCCTTGGCCTGTTCGGCTTCCTTCATAGCGGCATCGCGGGTGGCCTTGGCAGCGGCCTTCTTCGTGCCGCCCTTGGCGACGGGCTGCTTCTTGGCCGGTGCCACGTAGGCGGCGCGATCTTCGTCGGTGATCACCGTGTTGGCCAGCTTCATGACGCCGCTCTTGCGGTTGGCGGCCTGGTTCTTGTGGATAACGCCCTTGCTGGCGGCGCGGTCCATGAGCTTGCAGGCGTAGAGTGCGGTTTCGAGAGCCTTCTTGCCGTCGTTGGCCGCCACAGCGTCCTTGACCGCACGCGTAGCGGTCTTCAGTTCGGAACGGACCGCGCGGTTGCGCATACGGGCTTTCTCGTTGGTGATGATGCGTTTCTTCTGGCTCTTGATATTCGCCACTTGTTGTCCTCCATACGTAGAAAAAACAAATTTCTATCGAAAACTTGGAAATCGTAGCACAATCCCATTGGGTTTTGCAGCGCCCTGTCATTTAAAATGAACAGCCGATATACAAATTCCACGGCACTGCGCATGATGTAGCCACGGGGGACACGTGAGAATACCCCGAATTCCGCAGGGAATGGTACGCGAAGAAAGGACAGCTATGCAGGCTCGCTTCGGTCATTTCATCAATTTTGCACCAACCAGCCGGCGCGCCCGCGTGCTTGCGGCAGCAACGGCGGCCCTCGTCCTCGCCTCGACCGTGGCCCTTGCGGGCTGCTCCCACAAGGGCACCCACCATCAGATCGTCGACGCCAACGAAGACTGCACCACCTGCCACGGCGAGAAGCAGACCTTCGATTCCACGGCCCACAACGACGCGGTCCAATCCAACGGGACCGTGCACGTTACCGCCGACGCCACCCAGCTCGTCGTGTGCAAGCCGGTCTTCACCTCTTCCGACGGTTCGGCCTGGACGCCCATCCGCGACCACACGGTACCCGCCCCCAACGGGGAAGCCGACGTGGCCCTGCCCGAAGGCGTGTGGGCCATCTGCGTCGACAAGGGCGATTCCTCGATCGGCAAGATCGTCGTGGTGTCCCCCGACGCTTCCGAAGGCGGCGACATCACCCTGTAGGGGAGGGCGCCGCCCGCCGCGCACGTCGCCGGAATGCGGGTCGCTTCTTCGCACGCACCATGGCGCGCTTGTGTTCGTTTTGTAGCAACCCCGCCGTTGACCTGGGTTTACAGCTTATAGACGACCGGGGCTATTGAATTGCCCGCCCTCGATACCGTATTGTTCACTTCATGAAGACCGCAGATCCCACCCACATTCGCAATTTCAGCATCATCGCCCACATCGACCACGGCAAATCGACCATTTCCGACCGCATTCTGGAAATGACCGGCACCGTGGCCGAACGCGACATGCAAGCCCAGCTGCTCGACTCGATGGACATCGAACGCGAGCGCGGCATCACGATCAAAAGCCAGGCCGTTCGCGTCGACTACACCGCCGACGACGGCGAGGTCTATCACTTCAACCTGATCGACACGCCGGGCCACGTCGACTTCACCTACGAGGTGTCGCGCAGCCTGGCCGCCTGCGAGGGCGCCGTGCTCGTCGTCGACGCCACTCAGGGCGTCGAGGCCCAAACGGTCGCCAACGCGATGATGGCCATGAACGCCAACCTCGAGATCATTCCGCTCATCAACAAGATCGACCTGCCCTCGGCCGAGCCCGAGCGCGTGCGCGCCGAAATCGAAGACGCCCTCGCCATACCCGCCGACGACGCGATCCTCGCGAGCGGGAAGACGGGCGCGGGCATCCACGACCTGCTCGAGGCCATCGTCTACGACATCCCCGCGCCCCAGGGCGACCCCGCCGCACCCCTGCGCGCGCTCATCTTCGACTCCTATTTCGACGCCTATCGCGGCGTCGTGGCCCTCGTGCGCATCGTCGACGGCGAGCTGCACAAGGGCGAGCGGGTCCGCCTCATGGCCACCGGCCAAGAGCACCTCGTCGAAGAGGTGGGCGTGCGCCGCCCCAAGGAGATTCCCTGCGAGTCGCTGACGGTAGGGGAGGTCGGCTATCTGGTCACGGGGCTCAAAGACCCCGCCCAGGTCAAAGTGGGCGACACGGTGACCACCGTGGAACACGGCGTCAAAGAGCCCCTGCCGGGCTACCGCGAGGCCAAGCCCATGGTCTATACGGGCCTCTACCCGATCGATTCGGACCAGTACCCCGACCTGCGCGACGCTCTCGACAAGCTCTCGCTCAACGACCCGGCCCTGCTCTACGAGCCCGAAACGAGCCACGCCCTGGGCTTCGGCTTCCGCGTGGGATTTTTGGGCCTTCTGCACATGGAGGTCGTCAAAGAGCGGCTCGAGCGCGAGTTCGGCCTCGACCTGCTCGCCACCGCGCCGAGCGTGGAGTACCACGTCTACAAGACCAACGGCGAGATGCTCTCGCTGCACTCCCCGCAGGACATGCCCGACCCCGGCGAGATCGAGCACATCGAAGAGCCTTACCTGAAGGCCAAGATCCTCATCCCGCCCGATTACGTGGGCGCCGTGATGGACCTCACCGTCGCGCGCCGCGGCACCTTCGTCACGATGAACTACCTCTCGCAAACCACGGTCGAGATGATCTGGGAGCTGCCGCTTTCGGAACTCATCCTCGACTACTTCGACAAGCTGAAGAGCAACACCAAAGGCTACGCCTCGCTCGACTACGAATTCGACGGCTACAAGCCCAGCAAGCTCGTCAAGCTCGACATCTTGCTGTCGGGAAAGCCCATTGACGCGCTGTCCTTCATCGTGCATAAAGACAAGGCCTACGACCGCGGCAAGGTGCTCTGCGAAAAGCTCAAGGAGATCATTCCGCGCCAGCTCTTCGAGGTGCCCATCCAGGCGGCCGTGGGCGGACGCGTCTTGGCGCGCCAAACGGTCAAGGCCAAGCGCAAGGACGTGCTGGCCAAATGCTACGGCGGCGACATCAGCCGCAAGCGCAAGCTGCTCGAAAAGCAGAAGCAGGGCAAGAAGCGCATGAAGAGCATCGGCAACGTCGAAGTGCCCCAGGAAGCGTTCATGGCGATTTTGAAGGTGGACGAGTAATGGCTCGCAAAGAAGACTACGACTGGCTCGACGACCCGTTCAACGACAAGAAGAATCCGCCCAAAAAGGGGATGAGCAGCGGCAGCAAAGCCGCCATCGGCATCGGCTGCGTGGTCGTGTTCATCGGCCTGATCGTGCTCGCCGTCCTCGTGATCGCGGGCGCCGGCTCGCTGGCCGATTCGCTCTAGCCCATGCTCACACGACAGACCTTTCCCGCCTACGTGGCGGCCCACCGCGTCGTGATGGCGCCCATGGCCGGCGTGACCGACCCCGTTATGCGTCAGCTCGCCGAAGAGCAGGGGGCCGACCTTGCCTTCTGCGAAATGGTGTCAGCCAAGGGGCTCTCCTACGCCAACGAGCGCACCGAGGACCTGCTCGAAGTAGGGCCCACCGAGCGCGAGGTGGGCGTGCAGCTCTTCGGCCACGACCCCGCCGTCATCGCCGACATGGCCCGGCGCGTCGTCGACCTTCTGGGCGACACCCTGGCGGTAATCGACATCAACATGGGATGCCCGGCCCGCAAGATCCAGACCAAAGGCGACGGGTCGGCTCTCATGAAGGACCCCGACCTGGCCGCCCGCATTGTAGAAGCGGCCGCGCGCGCCGTAGCGGTGCCCGTGACGGCCAAAATGCGCCGCGGCTTCTACGCCGACGAGGAGACCGCCCCCGAACTGGCCCGCCGGCTCGAAGATGCCGGCGCCTGGGCCCTTACCGTGCACGGTCGCACGGCCCAGCAAATGTACCGGGGCGCCGCCGACTGGGGCGTCATCGCCCGCGTCAAGCAGGCCGTGAGCATTCCCGTCATCGGCAACGGCGACGTCGTCGACGGGGCTTCGGCGCGCGCGATGATAGAACAAACGGGCTGCGACGCGGTGATGATCGCCCGCGCCGCCCAGGGCAACCCCTGGGTCTTCGCCGACGTCAAGGCCGCGCTCGCAGGCGCTCCGGCGCCTTGGCCGCCCGCGCCCTTAGAGCGCATCGCATGCGCCCGCCGCCATGCCCACCTGCTCTACGAGTGGGAACCGCGCGCGCTCGTGCGCATGCGCAAGCAGGCGAGTTGGTACTGCAAGGGCCTGCCCGGCGCCTCCACGGCCCGCGGGGCCCTGAACCGGTGCGTCACGATCGACGATTACGACCGGGTCATCGATGCGATCGAAGACCATCTGCGTGCCATCGGCATGGAAGGCGATCGGTGATGTTCGACCCCTACAAGGCCTTGTATATACACGTACCGTTTTGCAAGCAGCGCTGCGCCTACTGCGACTTCGCGACCCGCGCCGTCCCGCAAGGGGACGCGGCCATAAACGCCTATGCCGACGACATGGTCCTCTCCATCAGGCGGGCGGGCAAGCAGGGTTTCCTGGGCTCGATCGAGACCGTCTACCTGGGCGGCGGCACGCCCACCTATCTGGGCTCGCGCGCCCTCACCGAAATCCTCTACACCCTGTCTCTGTCGATGCACCTCACCGACGAAGTCGAATGCTCGATGGAAGCCAACCCCGACTCGCTCGACGAGCGCCTGGTCAAAGACGTCTGGGCGCTCGGCGTCAATCGGCTCTCGATCGGCGTGCAGTCCTTTGACGACAGGGTGCTCGGCATTCTTGGACGCGTACATGACGCCGAAGCGGCCAAGCGGGCCATCGAAATCGCCCACGAGCGCTTCGAGAACGTGAGCGTCGACCTCATGTGCGGGATTCCTGGTCAAAGCCAGGAAAGCTTTGCTGCGAGCGTGCGCACCGCCGTTGCGGCCGGCGTCACCCACGTGTCGATCTACCCGCTCGAAATCCACGAGGGCACGCCCTTCGGCCGGGCCGTGGCCGCCGGCCGCATGCCCGCGATCGACGAGGACCTCGAAGCCTCGTACATGGAAATCGCCGAGGAGATCTTGGGGCAGGCGGGCTTCTCACGCTACGAAGTGGCAAGCTACGCCCGCCCTGGCTTCGCATGCCGCCACAACATCGCCTACTGGACGGGCGTGCCCTACCTGGGGCTGGGACCGTCGGCCGCCACGATGACCCAGAACGCGACCCGCCGCATGCGCAAGCAGGACGACTGCGTCACCGACGACCTCGACGCCCGTCAGATGCGGGTCGAAGACGTCATGATGGGGATGAGGATGTCCCAGGGCGTGTCCGACGAACTCGTCGCGCATGCCTCGGAACTCGCCCCCGAACTTGTCGACGTGCTCGACGGCCTTGCGTCGCGCGGACTCTGCACCCACGCGGACGGCCGCTGGCGGCCCACCGAGCGCGGATGGCTGTGCGGCAACGACCTCTACGGGGCCATTCTCGACGTCGCTCCCTAGTCGCCGCGCCCGCGCCGGCCCTGCGACGGGTAAGTGACAACCTGGTATCTTTTGCCTGCAACTTTAGCAGCCCTCTAGGCTCACTGCTAAAATGCCTTGATGCATGAATGGGACCGCTGGGCCCCGGTTGGAAGAAAGGAGCGGACATGCTTTCAGACAGACGGCAGAAAGTGCTCGCCGCTCTGATCGAGGAATACGTTCTTCGCGCGCTGCCCGTGGGCTCGCGCACGCTCGTAGAGAACTACAGCCTGGGCGTAAGCTCCGCCACCGTGCGCAACGAGCTCTCGGTGCTCGAAGACGACGGCTACATCACGCAGCCGCACACCTCGGCGGGGCGCGTCCCCACCGATTTCGGCTACCGCACCTTCGTCGACCACCTCTTGGAAGGCGAACTCGCCGACGAAGAGCTCGACGACAACACAAAGAAAGCCGTCGAGGACCTGCGCGAAAGCGCCACCGAGCTCGACGACCTCATGGACCGCACGGCCAAGCAGCTGGCCAAGCTCACCGAATGCCTCACGATCGTCGTGCCGCCTTCTACGCTCATGCTCGACATCAAGCAGGTCACGTTCGTGTCGCTTTCCGACACGCGCACCCTGATCGTCGTCGTCATGCAGGACGGCCAGGTCTTCAACCGCCAGGTGGAATTCTCCCGCCCTGTGCCCTGCGACGACATCGGCCGCGCCCAGAACACGGTCAACGCCCTGCTGTCGGGCAAAACGCCCGCCGAAGTGGAAGCGAAGATCAAAGAGGGCAACAGTCAGTCGCCCTCCGACCCCCTCGTGCAGCTGCTCGTGGGGGAAGTGCTCATCTGCCTCAAAGAGCACGGCGACGCCCATGCGCACAGCCTGGGCCTTTCCACGCTCGTGCGGCAGCCCGAATTCCAAAGCCCCAACGCCCTCGTGCCCGTGCTCGACGTGCTCGAAAACGACACGGTCCTGCTGCAGATTCTCGAGAGGGACGTGAGCGGAACCGACGCGTCGACCACCGTGCGCATCGGCAAGGAAAACGGCACCGAAAAGCTCTCGGGCGTGTCGGTCGTCGCCGGCCGCTACGGACGCGGGGCAAGCGAAGGGGTCGTGGCTGTGATCGGCCCCACCCGCATGAACTACGCGCAGGTCATCAAGGCGGTCAAGGCCGCCCGCGAAGCGCTCAACGAATAGCAAAGCTCGATCGCGCCGCGCTTCTGCGGCGCAGGGAAGGTTACCGGCATATGGCAAGGGATTTGTACGAGGTACTCGGCGTCGACAAGACGGCGACCGACGAAGAGATCAAGAAGGCCTTCCGCCGCAAGGCGCGCAAGCTGCATCCCGACGTGAACAAAGCCCCCGATGCCGAAGACCAGTTCAAAGAGCTCAACGAAGCCTACGACGTACTGAGCGACCCCAACAAGCGCGCCCAGTACGACCGCTTCGGCACCATCCCCGGCGCCGCTTCGGGCTCTCAGCCCTACGTCGACCTCGACGACATCTTCGGCGGCTTCGGCATGGGCGACCTCTTCAGCAGCTTCTTCGGCGGCAACGGGGGAGGGGCCGGCCCGCGCGCCCGCCGCGAGGGCCGCGACATGGGCGTGGGCCTGCGCCTCACCCTGGAAGAGGTCGCCGCCGGCGTGAAGAAGGAGATCGTCTACGACCGCCTGGCCCCCTGTCCCGAATGCGACGGGTCGGGCCTGGCCGAAGGCGGCAAGGAAGTGGAATGCCCCACCTGCCATGGCCAGGGCCGCGTCGTCACCGTGCAGCGCACCTTCCTGGGCGACATGCAGACGGCGACCACCTGCCCGGACTGCAAGGGCACGGGCCGCACGATCGACCATCCCTGCCCCGAATGCGAAGGCCAGGGCCGCGTACCCGACCGCCAGCGCGTCACCGTCGAAGTGCCCGTGGGCATCCGCGACGGCCAGCAGCTGCGCCTGGGCGGCTTCGGCGAGGCGGGCCTGCGCGGCGCCGCTTCGGGCGACTTGATCGTCACCTGCCGCATCATGCCGCATGAATTCTTCCAGCGCGACGGCGACAACCTCCACCAGCAGATCAAGATCTCGATCGTCCAGGCCTGCCTGGGCGCCAAGATCGAATGCGAGGGCATCTTCGAAGGCGAGACCGTCACGGTCACCATCCCCGAAGGCTGCCAGAACGACCAGGTCGTGCGCACGCGCGGCTTCGGCATGCCTAAATTCAACGGCAACGGGGCCCGCGGCGACATGTTCACCCACGTGAGCGTCGTCGTCCCCAAGAAGCTCTCGAAGCGCGAGCGCGAGCTGCTCACCAAGCTCGCCGACGAGATGGGCGAAGAGGTCACCGAACAGCGCACGCCCTTTCAGAAGATCAAAGACGCCTTCAACTAAGGAGCCTCTATGAGCCTTCCAAGGTTCTTCCTCCCCGAGCAGGTGCTTGCGCGGGAGACGGAACCCGTGTTCGCGCTTGCCCTCGCCCCCGACGACGCCAAGCATGCCCGCGTGCTGCGCCTGCAAGCGGGGGAGCACATCGCCGTCGTCGATGCCGCCGCCGACTACTTCGAATGCGAAATCGCAGACCCCGACGCGCTCACCGTGCGCATTTGCGGCCATGCGCAAGCGCCGCGCCCGCGGCCCTACGTGCGCCTGTTCCAGGGGCTGGCCAAAGGCGACAAGCTCGACGAGGTCTTCCGCCACGCCACCGAGCTCGGCGTGTCCGAATTCGTTCCTCTCGTCTGTGTGCGCAGCGTCGTCAAACTCGACGCCAAGCGCGCCGGAAAGCGGCTCGCCCGCTGGGAGGCCATCGTGAAGAGCGCGGCCATGCAGTCGGGCCAGCGCCGCATCCCGCAGGTGGCGTCGCCCGCCACTGTCGCTGAAGCCGCGCGCCGGTGCGCCGACGACACGGCCACCCTGGTATGCTGGGAAGAGGAGCGCGCCACAGATTTGCACGAAGCCCTTTCCGCAGCCCTGGCCGAAGCCGGCTGCGCGCCCCAAGCCGCCCGCGTATCGATCGTCGTGGGTCCCGAAGGCGGGCTCACCGAAGGGGAGGTGCGCACCTTTGCGGAAGCCGCGCCCCGCGCCCGGTCGATTACCCTGGGCACAAGCATCCTGCGCACCGAGACCGCCGGGCTCGTCGCTCCCGCCCTCGCCCTCTACGAGCTGGGGGAGCTGCGATGAAGTTTTCCCTCGTGAACCTGGGCTGCAAGGTCAATCGCGTCGAGTCCGACACGATCATCGCCCAGATGGAGGCCCGCGGCCACGTGCACGACGACGAGGGGGCGCAAGCCGTCGTCGTCAACACCTGCACGGTCACCGGCGAAGCCGACAAGAAGGCCCGCAAGGCCGTCCGCCGAGCGCTCAAGGACCACCCCGGCGCCCACGTGCTCGTGACCGGCTGCGCCGCGGCCATCCACGCCGACGAATTCCGCGCCCTCGACGAGCGGGTCATCGTGTGCGGCAAGGCCGCCGTGCCCGATATCGCCGACGAGCTCGCGCCTGCCGACGACCTGCCCGTCCCCGCCGAAGCGGGCGCGCCCGTGCGCTACGGTGAAGAGTTCCCCACGCGCGCCGGGCTCAAGATCCAAGACGGCTGCAACAACGCCTGCACCTACTGCATCGTGCACGTGGCGCGCGGGACGGCCCGGTCGCTGCCGTTGGCAGACGTCCTGTCCCAGGCGCGCGCTCTCGCCCGCGCCGGCGCACGCGAGATCGTCCTCACCGGCATCAACCTGGGCACCTATCGAAGCGAGGGGCACTCGCTTGCCGGCTGCGCCCTGGCCGTGCACGAGGCCCTTCCCGGCGTGCGCGTGCGCATCTCGAGCGTCGAGCCGCGCGACGTGACGCCCGAGCTCGCCGGCGCCCTCGCCGCCTCCGACGGCTGGATTTGCCGCCACCTCCACCTGCCCCTGCAGGCGGGCAGCACCCGCGTGCTCGCCGACATGGCCCGCCCCTACACGGCGGAGGAGTACCGCGGCATCGTCGAGGGGCTCTACCAGGCGGTGCCCGGCCTTTCCCTTTCGACCGACATCATCACAGGCTTCCCGGGAGAGACCGAAGAGGACTTCCAAGCCACGCTCGACCTGGCACGGGAGTGCCGCTTCAGCAAGATCCACGTCTTCCGCTATTCCAAGCGGGCGGGGACCCCGGCGGCCGCCCGCACCGACCAGATCCCGCCCGAGGTCGTCGCGGACCGGGCCCATCGCCTGGCGGCCCTCGCCCGAGACCTGCGCCGTGAGGCGGGCCTGGCGCGCGAAGGCACCGTCGAGCGCGTGCTCGTGGAATCGGACGGGCGCGGCACCTCGGAATCGTATTTCCCCGTCGAGGTGGGCGGTATCGCCCCGCGCGGTTCGCTGATAGACTTGCAGTTGAAGGCATTTACGGAAGAAGGAACGTTTCGCCTATGACCGAACCCCAGAAGCTCGCGATCACGGCACCCGACAGCGTCGACATGGCGCTCGTGCTGGGACCGCATGACGCCAATCTCGACGCGATCCGCAACGCGTTCAAGGCCCGCATCACCGTGCGCGGCAACGAGGTGAAGATCAAGGGGGACCCGGTTGAAACCAAGGCCGTCGGCTCGCTGTTCGACGACCTGGTGAAGATGGTCGAACAGGGCGGCGCCCCCGACGTGCCCTACGTCACGCACGCGATCGAGCTTTTGCACACGGGCGCCTACGCCCCCTCCGAATTGCGCAACGACGTGATCTTGGTCCACCACGGCAAGGCCGTGCGGCCCAAGACGGCCGGGCAGAAGGCCTACGTCGACGCGATCCGCTCCCATACGATCACCTTCGGCATCGGGCCGGCCGGCACGGGCAAGACCTATCTGGCCATGGCCATGGCGCTCGCGGCCCTCAAGCGCAAGGAAGTGGGACGCATCGTCCTCTCCCGCCCCGTCGTGGAAGCGGGCGAGAGCCTGGGCTTTCTGCCCGGCACCCTCGACGAGAAGATCGACCCCTACATCCGCCCGCTCTACGACGCCCTCTTCGAGATGTGCGAACGCGAGTGGGCCCTGCAAATGATCGAGGACGGCACGATTGAAATCGCCCCGCTCGCCTTCATGCGCGGCCGCACGTTGAGCGACTGCTTCGTCGTCCTCGACGAAGCGCAGAACGCCACGCCCGAGCAGATGAAGATGTTCCTCACCCGCCTGGGCTTCGGATCGAAGATGGTCGTCACCGGCGACATCTCGCAGATCGACCTCCCGCGCGGCCGTTCGGGCCTCAAGCAGGTCCGCCATGTGCTCGCGGGCATCGGCGACATCGCCTTCTGCGACTTCGACGGCACCGACGTGGTGCGCCATTCCCTGGTCGCGGCCATCATCGCCGCTTACAATAGGGAAGAAGAGCAAGAGTCATCGAGGAGGAAGACCCATGGAGATAACCGTTAACCGCGACTGGCGGCCCGAAATGACGGAAGAGTTGCCCATCGAGGAGCTGGCCGCGTTCGTCATCTCCCAGGAAGGCAAGCCCGCCAACACCGAAGTCTCCATCAGCTTCGTCGACGATGAGGAAATGACGCGCCTGAACGAAGGCTACCGCCATCGCGAAGGGCCCACCGACGTGCTCAGCTTCGAATGCGACAACCTCGACGACGAGTTCACGGCGGCCGAAGGCGCCGACGAGCCCTACGAGCTGGGCGACATCGTGATCGCCGTCGACGTCTGCGAACGCCAGACGGCCACCTACGGCACCACCTTCGCCGAAGAGCTCGAGCTGCTCATTACCCACGGCCTGCTCCACCTGTGCGGCTACGACCACATCGAAGACGACGAGGCCGCCGTCATGGAATCGCGCGAGGACGAGCTGCTCAAGGCCTGGAGGGCCCGCAAATGAAGCCGGGTTCCCAGACGACCCCCTTCCTCAAGTCCTTCCGCTACGCCCTCGCCGGCATCGTGGAATGCTATCGGGTGGGCCGCAACATCCGCGTGCAGACGGCAGCGGCCGTCCTCGTCGTCCTGCTCGGCCTCTTCTTACGGGTCTCGGCGGGGGAGTGGTGCGCCCTGTTCATCTGCATCGGCCTCGTGCTCGGCGGCGAGTGCATGAACACCGCCGTGGAAGACGCGGTCGATCTGGCCTGCCCGCGCATCGACCCGCTCGCCAAGGCGGCCAAAGACCTCGCGGCCGGCGCCGTGCTCGTCTTTAGCCTCGCCTCAGTCGCCGTGGGCCTTTTCGTCTTCGTCCCGCACATCGTCTCCTTTCTAGGTTGGTAACACATGGAATCCGCTCCCTTCCGTTCGGGCTTCGTCACCCTGCTCGGCCGCCCGAACGCCGGAAAATCGACGTTGATCAACGCCGTCGTGGGCAAGAAGGTCGCCATCACGAGCGACACGGCCCAAACCACCCGCCACCGCTTCCGCGCGGTGCACACCACGCCCGACTACCAGCTCGTCCTGGTCGACACCCCGGGCGTGCACAAGCCCCATGACGCCCTGGGCGACGCGCTCAACGAGTCGGCGGCGCAGGCGCTCGACGGCATCGACGCCGTGGCCTTCCTCCTCGACGCGAGCAAGCCCTTCGGCCGCGGCGACGAATGGGTGGCCAAGATGGTCCAGCAGACCAAAGCCGCCCACATCCTCGTCATCAGCAAGATCGACCTGGCCGACCGCGCGGCGATCGACCGTCAGATCGAAGCCGCCAAGGCGGCGGGGTCCTGGGACGCCGTCGTGGAGCTTTCGGCCAAAACGGGCGAAGGCGTGCCGGAATTCCTCGAAACGGTGGCCGGCCTTCTGCCGGAAGGCCCCCAATGGTTCCCGGCCGACATGGACACCGACCAGCCCCTCGAAGTGATCGTGGCCGAATTCATCCGCGAGAAGATCCTGCGGTCCTTCCGCGACGAGATCCCCCATGCGATCGGCGTTATCTGCGACGAGCTCGAATACGACAAGAAGAAGGACCTCGAGCGGATCTTCGCGACGATCTACGTGGAACGCGACAGCCAGAAGGGCATGATTATCGGCAAAGGCGGGCGCGCCCTGAAGCGCGTGGGCACCGAGGCCCGCGCCGATTTGGAAGCGTTGCTCGGCTGCCGGGTCTACCTCGACCTCCATGTGAAAGTGCGCAAGAACTGGCGCCGCGACCTCACACAGATCGAACGGTTCGGATACGGCGAGGGCGCGTAAAGCACCGTGGGCAAGCCGACCTATACGTGCGACGTCGTCGTCCTGCGCAAGAAACGGCTCAAGGAAAGCGACCTCATCCTCGACTGCTTGAAAGACGACGGGTCCCGGCTCGATCTCGTCGCCCGCGGGGCGCTCAAGCCCACCAACCCCTTCGCGGCCCGGCTCGACCTGTTCGGCGCATGCCGGTGCATCGTGGCGCCCGGCCGCTCGCTCGACGTCGTCACCGAAGCCCGGTTCGTCAACGCCCATGAGAATCTGCGCACCGACATCCGGCAAAGCGCGGCGGCCCTGCCCATCCTCGAGGCGCTCGACAAGACGGCCCAGCCCGACCTGCCCGTGCCGCGCCTGTTCGAGATGACCTGCACGGCGCTCGACCATGCGGCGGCCGTGGATGCCGAGCGCGTGCCGGCGGTCACGGTTGCCTTCCTGCTCAAACTCGCGGCCCTGCTCGGGTTCCGCCCGCGGCTCGACGAGTGCATCGAATGCGGCAGGCCTGTGAAGTCCGAGCAAGACTGGACGCGTATATCGTTTCTGGACGGGGGAGCGGTGTGCGATTCGTGCGCGATGCACTACGAAACGGTACGCATACAGGAAACGACGGTGGCCTGGGCCCGTTTCCTGCTCATGTCCACCTTCAACGACATCGCCCGCACCTCGATCGACGTGCGGGCGACCTTCGATGCCCTCGATTTCGCCCGGCGGTGGCTCGCGGCCAACGCGGGCGTGCGCTTGAAGTCGGTCGACTTCCTCTTCTCGAGCGGCCTCTTCTAGCGGCAGGCGAGCGCAAGCCCCGCGCGCTACTGCGCCTGTTGGGCGGCGCGCAGGGCCTTGACCATCTGGTCGGCGCAGCTCGTGGAGCGCGGGCCGCAGGTGTTGCCTTCCAGGATCTGGGCGACCTCGTCGACCGACTTGCCCTTGACGAGCTTGCCGATCGCCTTGAGGTTGCCGTTGCAGCCGCCCACGAAATCGACGTGCTCGATCGTGTCGCCGTCGAGCTCGACGTTGATCTGCCTGCTGCACACCCCGCGCGGGGTGTAGGTGTAGCGCGTGGTCATCGCTTCTCCTCTCGTTTCGGTATCGAGGATGCAGTATAGCCCAGGTCCCGCGCGGCGCCCGCGGGCAGGCCGCCCATTTGTGTTCAGGTGGTAGATTCCCCGCGCGGGGCCCGCCGGGACGACGGCCTGCGCGTATACTCGTCTGCGGCTGCAAAGGGCAGCGTACTTCCCACTTGGCGCGCACGCACCACCGCATGCGCTCTCAGTCGGAAGCGAATCCAACGTGCCGGGGTTACACACCGGCGAGAAAGGTGGAAGCATGGCTGATAAGCTGAGCATTTCCAAAGAGCGCGTAGCCGAGCTCATCAAGGAATACGGCAAGAACGAGCAGGACTCCGGTTCCGCCGAGGTGCAGGTCGCTATCCTCACCGAGCGCATCAAGAACCTCACCGAGCACCTGAAGTCCCACAAGAAGGACAACCATTCTCGTCGCGGCCTGATGATGCTCATCGGTAAGCGCCGCGGCCTGCTCAAGTACATCAAGAACCGCGACATCAACGAATATCGCGAGCTCATCAAGAAGCTTGGCATCCGCGACAACGTGTAGCAGCGAAAAGCCCGCTTTTGCGGGCTTTTGCTTTATCTGGTCGGTTCGGTAGCCGGCCGGGTGAGCGGTCGGACGCGCAGGGCGCGTCTGCTCGCGAGCGGGGGAAGGTCCGCCGCTCGAAGAAGCTTCATGCAATAGGGCATGGAGGAAAGAGAAAGATCCGCATATGGACAAAATCGTTGAAGAGTTCGAGCTCTACGGCAAGACCTACCGTCTGGAAACCGGCGAGCTGGCCAAGCAGGCCACCGGCGCCGTGCTCGTAACCCAAGGCGACACCACGGTTCTCGTTACCGCCGTGGTCTCGAAGGAAGAGCGCGACTACGACTTCTTCCCCCTCACCGTCGACTTCATGGAGAAGATGTACGCCGTGGGCCGCATCCCCGGCGGCTACCTGAAGCGCGAGGGCAAGGCGAGCGAAAAGGGCACCCTCACGGCCCGCATGATCGACCGCCCCATCCGCCCGGGCTTCCCCGACGGCTTCAAGAACGAAGTGCAGATCGTCGCCACCACCTTCGTGGTCGACGGCCAGAACGCCCCCGACTGCATCAGCGTCAACGGCGCCTCGGCGGCCCTGCTCGCAGGCGGCGCCCCCTTCGACGGCCCGGTGGCCTGCGTGCGCATCGGCCGCAACATCGAAACGGGCGACTTCATCGTCAACCCCACCTATGAAGAGCTCGAAACGTCCGACCTCAACCTCACTATCGCCGGCACCGAGCACTACATCAGCATGGTGGAAGCCGGCGCCCAGGAGATCAGCGAAGTCGACATGCTCGCGGCCATGAACTTCGGCCAGGAAGCCATCGCCCAGTTCTGCCAAGCCCAGCAGCGCTTCCTCGACAAGGTCAACCCGCAGCCGCTCGAATACAAGCTGCACGAAGCCGACCCGAGCATCGCCGAGCGCGTGAACGCCCACTACGACGAGATGTCCGCGGCCCTGAAGGACGCCGACAAGCAGTCGCGCATCGCCAAGGTCGAGGCCCTGAAGGAATCCATCAAGCAGAACGACTTCACCGAAGAAGAGCGCACGGCTTGGGCCAGCGACCTCGCCGCCGCCTGCAAGGCGCTCGAAAAGCACGCGATGCGCATGATGATCGTCGACACCAACGAGCGCGTCGACGGCCGCGGCCCCAAGGACATCCGCCCGCTCTACATCAAGCCCGGCTACCTGCCCCGCGTGCACGGCTCCGGCCTCTTCCAGCGCGGTCAGACCCAGGCCCTTTCGGTGTGCACCCTGGGCACCCTGCGCGAAGGCCAGCGCCTCGACACGATCGACCCGCAAGAGGGCAAGCGCTACATGCACCAGTACAACTTCCCGCCCTTCTGCACCGGTGAAACCGGCCGCATCGGTGCGCCCAAGCGCCGTGAGGTGGGCCATGGCGCCCTGGCGGAGCGCGCGCTTCTGCCCGTGCTGCCCAGCGAAGACGAGTTCCCCTACGCCATCCGCGTGGTGTCGGAAATCCTCGAATCCAACGGCTCGAGCTCGATGGCCTCGACCTGCGGCTCGACGCTGGCGCTCATGGACGCCGGCGTGCCGATCAAGGCGCCCGTGTCCGGCATCGCCATGGGCCTTATCCAGGAAGGCGACAAGCACGTCATCCTCTCCGACATCCAGGGCCTCGAAGACTTCCTGGGCGACATGGACTTCAAGGTGACGGGCACCGCCAAGGGCATCACCGCCCTGCAGATGGACAACAAGGCCAAGGGCCTGTCCACCGAAATCCTCGGCGCCGCGCTCCAGCAGGCCAAGGAAGGCCGCGCCTTCATCCTCGACGCCATGCTCAAGGAAATCCCCGAGCCCCGCGCCGAGCTGCGCGACACCGCGCCCCGCATCGAGACCATCAAGATTCCCGTCGACAAGATCCGCGACGTCATCGGCACCGGCGGCAAGGTCATCCGCGGCCTGCAGGAAGAGACGGGCGCGACGATCGAAGTCGAGGAAGACGGCACCGTGCATATCGCCGCGGTCGAGGGCCCGGCGGGCGAAGCCGCCAAGAAGGCCATCCTCGGCATCGTCAAGGAGCCCGAAGTGGGCGAGGTCTACATCGGCACCGTCGTGGGCATCAAGGACTTCGGCGCCTTCGTCAAGCTCACCCCGAGCAAGGACGGCCTGCTGCACATCAGCCGCATGGCCAACGGCCGCGTGGGCAAGGTCGAAGACGTGCTCAACATCGGCGACCGCGTGAAGGTGCAGGTCATCGAAGTAGGCGAGAACGGCAAGATCAGCCTCGACCGCATCGACAAGCCCGATGCGCCCGAAAGCTCCTACCAGCCGCGCGAGCGCCGCGACCGCCGCGACGACCGCCGTTCGGGCGACCGCCGAAGCGACCGTTTCCGCGGCGACCGCGACAGCCGCAGCCGTGACGACCGGGGCGACCGCAACCGCAACGACCGCAGCCAGGGCCGCCATCCCGGCGACCGCGGCGGCCGCAACGCGTCCGACCATCGTCGTCCGCGCACCCACCGCAACGACGACTAGCCAATCGTTAGGGTAAGGGCGGGCCGCGGGCCCGCCCTTTTTCATTCGGCCGCGCCCGCGGCCGACCGACCACAAGGAGACACGAATGATCAACGTAGCAGTGAGCGGGTGCTGCGGCCGCATGGGCTCCGCAGTCGTCAACGCCGTGAAGTCCGCCGAGGACATGGAGCTCGTCTGCGGCATCGACCCCTATCCCAAAGAGACCGATTTCCCCGTCTATCCTTCGGTAGCAGACGCCCTCGACGCCGCCTCCTTCGACGTCATCGTCGACTTCACTCAGCCCTCGGTGGTGGAAGGCAACCTGCGCGCCGCCCTGCCCGCCGGCGTCGACTGCGTGGTGGGCACCACGGGCCTTTCGCAGGACAAGCTCGAAGAGCTCGCCGCTCTGGCCCCTGCCGGCACGGCCCTCTTCTACGCGCCCAACTTCACCACGGGCGCCGTCCTCATGATGCAGTTCGCCAAGGCCGCCGCCCCCTACTTCCCGGAAGCCGAGATCATCGAGTTCCATCATGCCCATAAGAAGGACGCTCCGAGCGGCACGGCCGTCAACACGGCCCGCATGATCGCCGCCGCGCGCGACTTCGAGAGCACGGCCCCGGGCAAGGAGACCGAAATCGAAGGCGCCGAGGGCGCACGCGGCGCCCTTATCGACGGCGTGCCCGTCCATTCGGTGCGCAGCATGGGCTTCGTGGCCAAGCAGGAGGTCATCTTCGGCTCGATGGGGCAGACCCTCACGATCACGCACGATTCCTGGGACCGCGAGAGCTACATGCCCGGCGTTCTTCTGGGCATCCGCAGCGTGGGCGAGCGCGAAGGCCTTATCGTCGGCCTCGAGAACTTCATGTAGGCCGGCCAACTCGTCCCTGCAGAGCCCTTCTGAAGCTCATCCGCCTTCAAGCGCCGGAAGCCTTCCGCTTCCGGCGCATTTTCATTGCATTGAGCGTGACGACGGGACGGGGGGAGTGCAGCCGCTTATCCCCGTCCATGCGTAGGTTTGAAGAACTTCACCGGCGCACCTGGCGCCCCGTGCGATACTAAGGTCATATGTCTGACCAGGTGAACCCAACCAAAGGAGACAGCATGTCCTCTACCAACCCGCGCTTCGGCCGCCTCATCCCCGCCATGGTAACCCCCATGGACGAAAAGCTCGACGTCGACGTCGAGCGATGCAAGAAGCTCGCGCGCAAGCTGGTAGACGGCGGATGCGATTCGGTGCTCGTGTTCGGCACCACCGGCGAGGGCCCCACGGTGCATTTCGACAAGAAGCTCGAGGTTTGGAAGGCCGTCGTGGAAGAGCTCCACGGCGACGCCCCCGTGATCGCCAACGTGGGGACCAACTGCACGGCCGACACGATCGAAGCCGCCCGCGCCGCCCAGGATACGGGTGTCGACGGCCTGCTCGTGGTGGTGCCCTTCTACAACAAGCCCCCGCAAGAAGGCCTCTACCAGCACTTCAAGGCCGTGGCCGCCGCCGTCGACCTGCCGATCCTCATCTACAACATCCCGGGCCGTACCGGCAAGAACATGGAAGCCGAAACGACCCTGCGCCTCGCGCGCGACTGCACCAACATCGCAGGCGTCAAAGAGGCGTCGGGCGACCTTGATCAGATCAAAGCGATCATCGACGGCGCTCCCGCCGGCTTCGACGTCTATTCGGGCGACGACGCCCTCACCTACGACGTCATGAAGCTCGGCGGCGTGGGCGTCATCTCGACGACCGCCAACGTGGCGCCGGCCGCCTTCAAGCGCATCGTCGACCTGTGCGCCGCGGGCGACTGGGACGAAGCCGCCAAGGCCAACGAACAGCTTTTGCCCCTCATGCACCAGCTGTTCACTACCGCCAACCCCATTCTCGTTAAGGAGGCGCTCAACCTCGCCGGCTTTTCGGTCGGCGGGCTGCGCCTGCCGCTCGTAGCGGCAACGGAACAGGAATCCCGCGACCTGGCGCAGGTCATGCGCGCCGTAGGGATTCTGCAGTAAACGAAGGACGTATATGGAAAAACAGAAGAGCGAGTCTTCGCAGGCTCCCCGCCGACCCAAGCAGTCGCAGTCGTTCAAGCACGTTGAAATCGACGCCGAACGGCCCAAGCTCACGCCTGAAGACAACGCGCCGAAAAAGAAGCCCCGTCGCCGCGGCAACCGCGGTCACGGCGGGCAGAAGGTGCTGCCCGCGGAAAAGGACGCCAAGGCCACGCTCAAGGTCATCCCGCTCGGCGGCCTCGACGCCATCGGCAAGAACATGACCGTCTTCGAATGCAACGGCGATCTGGTGCTCGACGACGCCGGCCTCATGTTCCCCGACGACGACCATCCGGGCATCGACCTGATCCTGCCCGACTACACCTACGTGTTGGAAAACTGCGACAAGCTGCGCGGCATCGTGATCACCCACGGCCATGAAGACCATACGGGCAGCCTGCCCTATCTGCTGAAGGACCTCGACATGCAGGTGCCGATTTACGGCACCAAGATGACGCTGGGACTGATCGAGGGCAAGCTCGCCGAACATAAGATCAAGAACGCCAAGCTCGTCGAGATCCAGCCGGGCCAGCGCATCAAGATGGGCTGCTTCACGTGCGATTTCTTCGCCGTCAACCACTCGATCCCGGGTTCGGTGGGCGTCTTCTTCCAGACCCCTGCCGGCAACGTGCTCCACACGGGCGACTTCAAGCTCGACCAGACCCCGATCGACGGCGTCACCACCGACTTCGGCGCCCTGGCGCGTTTCAGCAAGATCGGCGTCGATCTGATGATGAGCGACTCGACCAACGCGACGGTGCCCACCTTCACGCCGAGCGAGGCAACGGTCGGCGTCACCCTGCGCGAGGTCATCGGCCAGGCCAAGGGCCGCGTCATCGTCGCGAGCTTCGCCAGCCACATCCACCGCATGCAGCAAATCTGCGATGCGGCGGTGGCCGCGGGCCGCAAGGTGGTCGTCACCGGCCGTTCGATGGTGCAGAACACTGACATCGCCCGCCGCTTGGGCTACCTGCACATCAGCGACAACGACATCATCGACGCCTATGACCTCAAGGGCATTCCGCCGGAAAAGGTCGTTGTCATGTGCACCGGTTCGCAGGGCGAGCCCCTCTCGGCCCTGGCCCGCATCGCGGCAGGGGAGCACAAGACCATCTCGATCGAACCGGGCGACACGGTCATCATCTCGGCCACGCCCGTCCCCGGCAACGAGAAGGCCGTCACCCGCGTGATCAACCTGCTCGCCAAGGTCGGCGCCGACGTTTGGGACAAGCGCCGTGCCCGCGTGCACGTATCGGGCCATGCCGGCCAGGAAGAGCTCAAGATCATGCTCTCGATCGTCAAGCCCAAGGCCTTCATGCCCGTCCACGGCGAGGCGACGCACCTGCGCGCCCACGCCGAGCTTGCCCAGCAAGTGGGCGTCGACCCGCGCAACATCTTCCTGCTCGAAAACGGCGAATGCCTGGAAGTGAGCCAGAAGGGCGTCCGCTACGGCGAGCCCGTGCAGAGCGGCGTCGTCTACGTCGACGGCCTTTCGGTGGGCGACACGAGCGAAGACGTCCTGCAGGAGCGCAGCGCGCTCGTCGAGCAGGGCATCGCGGCCGTGGCCTGCGCGGTCGACACGACCAACCGCCATGTGGTCGGCGAGGTCCAGGTCGAGATGCGCGGCATCACCGGCGGCGACGACGACTACCTGGCCCGCGACGCCCAGCGCACCGTGCAGCGGTCGCTCGAAAAGGCCCTGTCCGACCAGAAGAAGAAGCCCCGCGACTGGGAGAAGTCGGCGCGCCAGTCGCTGCAGTCGCTTCTGTGGGACCGCATCAAGCAGCGCCCGATGGTGATCGTTAACTTGATCGAAATCTAGGCGCGTCCCGCATACCCTCTATCTATTCCACGGCTGCCGCTCGTCGGCAGCCGTAGCCGTTTCAAGCTAGCGAAGGAGCTGATCGTGGCCCGGGCCACTAAGAAGACATCCACCAGCAAACGCAAGGCGGCGCCCGCCAAGCAGCAGCGGGCGAGCACTGCGCGCGGACGTCAGGCGGCACGCGCCCAGGCGCCCAGCGAGCCTTTGCTCGACGAGCGCTCGCGTCGCGACATCGCGGGCGTCATTTGCGCCGTCGCCGCGCTCGCCCTCTTTATCGTGGCGGCCATGCCCGAAGCGGGCATCGTGACCAAATGGCTTTCCGCCGCCCTTCACATCGGCTTCGGCATCGGCGCCTACATCCTTCCCGTGGTCCTGGCCCTCGTTTCCGCGAGCCTGTTCGCCTCCCGCATCGGCGAGCGCCTGTCGACCCGCGTGGCCGTGGGCCTGCTTCTGCTCTTCTTCGCGGTCTTGGTCATGCTCGCCCTTTTCTCGCCCAACGTGGAATCGGGCAACCTGAACGGCCTCTTTCTCGAACAGAACCTGCGTTCGCAGGGCGGCTATATCGGCGCGCTCGTCGCTTGGGTCCTGCTCACCCTGTTCGGTCAGGTCGTGAGCGCGATCATCATGGGCGGCGTCGTCATCATCGCCCTCATCGTGATCGGATTTTCCGTCAACGGGCTCGTGGAGAAGATCCGCTCCAAACGCAGCGAGATCGCGAGCGCCCGTGCCAACGATGAAGCCGACCTTTCGGCCATGCCCGCGGCCCCCTACAACGCCAAGCAGACGACCAAGCGCCGCCGCCCCGTGAAGGCGACCCGCATGGGCACCGCCCTCGACCCTGCGGCCGCGCAGGCGGGCGTCACCCAGCAGATCCCCTTCGACGACCCCGGCGCCACCCAGGTGCTCGACCCGTCGACCGCCAAAGCGGAACCCGCGCGAGGCCGCCGCGCCGCCGCAACGGCCTCGGCGCCCGTACCCGCGCGCACCCAGTCGCTCACCCGCAAGCTCGGCAGCAAACGCGCCCAGGAGCTCTCGCACCAGAAGGCCGCCAACGCGAGCAAGCGCAAGGCCGTGCCGCAGGGTGCGGTGCCCCATCCCTCCGAAGGCTTCGTCCTGCCCGACAGGTCGATTCTGAAGCATTCCGACCACGCCGAAAACGACAAGGAAACCGAAGAGACCCTGCGCGAGACCGCGGCCCTGCTGCAGGACACCCTGTCCGACTTCGGCGTCGACGCCAAGGTCGTCGGCTGGGCGGCCGGCCCCACGGTCACCCTCTTCAAGGTCTCACTGCCCAGCGGCGTGCGCGTGAGCCGCGTGACCAACCTTACCGACGACATCGCCCTCGCCATGGCCTCCCAGGGCGTGCGCATCTTCTCGCCCATTCCCGGCACCAACTACGTGGGCATCGAAGTGCCCAACGTCCACCGCCGCACCGTCCTTCTGGGCGACGTGCTGCCGGCGGCGGGGAAGGGCCCGCTGGAAGTGGCAATCGGCGAAGACGTCGAGGGCCATCCGATCGTTTCAGACCTGGCCCGCATGCCCCACCTGCTCATCGGCGGTACCACCGGTTCCGGTAAGTCGGTGGCCATCAACGGCATGATCATGTCGATCCTCATGCGCGCCACGCCCGCCGAAGTCCGCTTCATCATGATCGACCCCAAGCGCGTCGAGTTCACGCCCTACAACGGCATCCCGCATCTCTACGTGCCCGTCGTGACCGAATGCAAGGAAGCTGCGAGCGCCCTTTCCTGGGCCGTGGCCGAAATGGAGCGCCGTCTGAAGGTCTTCGCCAAGGTGGGCGCCCGCAACATCGGCCAATACAACGCCAAGGCCCAGAAGGGCATGATGATCGGCGACGAGGAAGCGGCCGAACTGCCCTATATCGTCATCGTGATCGACGAGCTCGCCGACCTCATGATGAACGTGGGCAAGGAAGTCGAAATGAGCATCAGCCGCCTGGCCCAGCTCGCCCGCGCGGCCGGCATCCACATGATCGTGGCCACCCAGCGCCCCTCGACCAACGTCGTCACGGGCCTCATCAAGGCCAACATCACCAACCGCATCGCCCTTTCGGTGGCGAGCGGCATCGACTCCCGCGTCATCCTCGACACCACCGGCGCCGAAAACCTCATCGGCAACGGCGACATGCTCGTTTCCAAGCCCGAGTACCCGCGCCCCCAGCGCTTCCAGGGCTGCTACGTGTCCGACGACGAAATCAACGCTGTCGTCGCCCATCTCAAGGAGCAGGGCGAGCCCGAATACCACCAGGAGATCCTGAAGACCAACCTCATCAGCCTGGGCGATACCGAACCCGACGGGTCGGGCGGGCGCGCGGGCGGCGGCGACGACCCGCTGCTCTGGGAGGCCGCCGAAATCGTGGTGAACTCGGGCCTGGGGTCCACTTCGAACATCCAACGGCGCCTGAAAGTTGGCTATTCAAGGGCCGGGCGTATAATGGACATGCTCGAAGAGAAGGGCGTCGTGGGTCCGCCTAACGGCAGCAAGCCGCGCGAGGTCCTCGTCAACGACACCGTAGAACTTGAAACGATCCGCGCCTTCGCGGAACACGACGAAGAATAATCGGGAGAACCATCCATGGGCGAAATCAGCTTCGGTGAAATACTGCGCCAAACGCGCGAGCGCAAGGGTCTCGACCTCAACGCCACCGCGCGCAGGCTGCGCATCCGCCCCGACATCCTCCGCGCGATTGAAGACAGCAACTTCGCCGCCATGCCGCCGCGCGGCTACACGCGCAACATGGTCAACGGGTACGCGCGCTATCTGGGCCTGAATCCCACCGAAATCACCGGCATGTACATCGAGGAGCTCTACGCCTACCAGTCGGGCATCTCGCGCTCGCACCGTCGCGGCTCGGGGATCGACATGTCGGCGGCCGACGAGGCGGGGCGCAGCCATCGCTCGTCGCGGCACGACCAGCCCAGCCAGCGTCCGCGCGCCGACCGTTCCCGCGAGCCGCGCCGCGCGCGGGGTGCCGTGGCCGCCGACGAGCTGTCGAGCATGAAGAGCTCCCGCGGCGTGCGCGGCCGCACCGGGCGCGTCTACCCCGACAGCAAGACCCATCGGTCGTCGGGCTCGCTTCTGCCGCGCTTGAACGACGGCGCGAACTACACCAACCCCAACGACGGCTGGCGCTCGAAGCTGCCCTTCATCATCGCGGCGGCGGTCGTGCTCGTTATCGTCGTCATCGTGTGCTCCTTCATCTTCTCGGGCACCGGCAAGTCCAACGAAGCCCAAGTGGCCAATATGCCCGTCACCGGCCTCGACGAATCGTCCTCGACCTCTTCCGACACGAGCGACGCCGCAGCCGATTCGTCGTCGTCCTCTTCGGCCAACGACGTCGCCCCCACAGAAGCCACCTTCGAGTACTCCGTGGCCGACGGCGCCAAGCCCTACATCGAGATCTACGTCGACGGAACGACCGAGGTGGCCAAGGACCTCACCGGCCCCACAAGCGGCAGCTACACCTTCACCGACAAGGTGAAGTTCGTCTGCGCCGAAACCGACGGCGTCACCGTCAAGGTCAACGGGGAAGAGCAGGAGCTCAAGACCAACAGCAAGGGCATCGTCAACAATACCTACTACTTCAGCGACATCCTGAACGCCTGGAACGAAGCGCACGGCATCGCGACTTCGTCGTCTTCGAGCAGCGATACCTCCTCGTCGAGCTCGTCGGCCAGCTCTTCTTCCAACTCCAAGAGCTCCTCGTCCTCGAGCTCGTCGTCCAAGTCGAGCAAGTCGTCTTCGAGCAGCTCCAGCTCGTCGTCGAGCAAGACGAGCTCTTCGAGCAACTAACCCCTTCCAGTATTCGGTATCCCATGGCCTCGCCTGCACGTGCGGCAGGCGAGGCCCTTGTATGAGAAAGGTGCGTCCCATGGCCAAAGAATCGAGCTTCGATATCGTTTCGACCGTCGACATGCAGGAGGTCGACAACGCCTACGGGCAGGCGAAGAAAGAGCTTGCCCAGCGCTACGACCTGAAAGATTCCGGCTCCTCGATTACGCTCGACAAGCAAGCGAAGACCGTGACCGTCAACGCACCGAGCGATTTCGTCGCCGGGCAGGTATCCGACATCCTCACGAACAAGCTCGCCAAGCGCGGCATCGATCTGGGCGCCCTTTCGTGGGGCAAGCCCGAAGCGGCCGCGGGCGGCACCGTGCGCCGCGTGGCCCGCATCGTCGAGGGCATCGACCGCGACACGGCCGGCAAGATCAACAAGGACATCAAGGCCCGGAAGTTCAAGGCCAAGGTGCAGATCGAAGGCGACAAGCTGCGCGTATCGAGCGCTTCGCGCGACACCTTGCAAGAGGTCATCGCCTTCGTGAAGGGCAACGACTACGGCCAGCCCCTCCAGTTCGTCAACTATCGATAGGCGGCGCGCGGTGACCAACGATATCCTGCAGAACGAAACCGCGCAGCCGGTGGCGGTGTCCATCGTCACGATGGGCTGCGCTAAAAACGAGGTCGACTCGCTCCACATGGGCAAGGCGCTCGAAGGGGCCGGCTACGCCCTCGTCGACGACGCCGAAGGGGCCGACTGCATCATCGTCAACACCTGTTCCTTCATACAGTCGGCCACCGAAGAGAGCCTTCAGGCCATCTTCGAGGCCTTCGACCTTCCGCAGGTGAAGGAAGGGCAGGGCAAGGTCGTCGTGGCCGGCTGCATGCCGGCGCGCTACGGCGACGACTTGACCAGCGCCTTGAACGAAGCCAAAACCTTCGTGCCCTGCAGCAAGGAAGACGATATCGTGGCCGTCCTCGACGCCCTCTTCCCCCAGCGCGGCCGCGCCGCGAGCGCGCACGAGGCCGCGCCCCTCTACAGCGCCTACGTCAAGATCTCCGACGGTTGCGATCGCTTCTGCAGCTATTGCACGATTCCCTATATCCGCGGCCGTTACCACAGCTTCACCTACGACCAGATCGAAGAGGAGATTCGTGCCTGCTTGGCCCGCGGCGCCCGCGAGATCGTGCTCATCGCCCAGGACACGGGCCGCTGGGGCGACGATTTCGACGAGCCCTCGACGCTCGCGGCCCTCATGGGCGCACTCGCCGACGCCCATCCCGACACCTGGTTCCGCGTCATGTACCTGCAGCCCGAAGGCGTGACCGACGAGCTTCTGCGCACCATGGCCGCCCACGACAACATCTGCTCCTACCTCGACATCCCCTTCCAACAGGTCAACGAGCGCATCCTGAAGGCGATGAACCGCACGGGCTCGCGCGCCTCCTACGAAGCGCTCATCGCCCACGTGCGCGACCTAGTGCCCGGCATCACCCTGCGCACGACCTTCATCGCCGGCTTTCCCACCGAAACCGACGACGAGTCCCAAGAGGCCTGCGACTTCATTGAAGACGCCGACCTCGACTACATCGGCGTCTTCCCCTATTCGCAGGAAGAGGGGACGCTCGCCGGCCGCATGGAGGGCCAGATTGACGAGGACACCAAAGAGGAGCGCGCCCGCGACCTGCGCGCGATCGCCGATTCGATCTCGCGCGTGCGCGTCGCCGACCGCATCGGGCAGACGATGGAGGTGCTCGTGCTGGGACGCGAGGAGGACGGCCAACTCTACGGGCGCGCCCAATGCCAGGCGCCCGACGTCGACGGCGTGACCTACGTGCATAAGGGGGCGCCCGGCGACATCGTCACCGTCACCATCACCGACACCCTGCTCTACGAAATGGAAGGCGAATAGCCCATGCCCCAGGAGCAAAGCGCACCCGCGCAGCTGTGGACCCCGGCCAACAAGGTCACGCTGCTGCGCATCTTGCTCATCCCCGTCTTCGTCGTGGCGATCGTCTCGCCCTGGCCCGAATGGTTCCCCCAGTGGCCCGAAGCGGAAATCTGGAAGCCCTGGGTGGCCGCCCTTGTCTTCGTGGTCATCGCCGCGACCGACTTCATCGACGGCCACCTGGCCCGGTCACGCAACGAGGTTACCGACCTGGGCAAGTTCATGGACCCCCTGGCCGACAAGATCCTCGTCGCCGCCGCCCTGCTCGCGCTCGTGGAGCTGGGCCCCTTGCCGTCGTGGGTGGCGCTTGTCATCCTTGCGCGCGAGTTCATCGTGTCGGGCATCCGCATGGTGGCGGCGAGCAAGAACGTCGTCATCGCCGCGAGCTGGTACGGCAAGGTGAAGACGGTCCTGCAGATGTGCGCGATCGTCCTGTTCACCGTCAAAGACAGTTGGCTCGTGGCCAGCTGGGGCCAGGACGCCTTCGTCGCCTTCTACATCTTCAGTTGGGTGGTGATGATCGCCGCCCTCGTGATGACGATCGTCTCGATGCTCGATTACTTCTCGAAGGCCAAGCACATCTTGGGCTTCACCGATGCCGAAGACGCGCAAGCGCGTGCGGGGGAGGGCTCAGAAGAGGCAGACACGATCGCCAACGAAGAGCTCGCCGCCGCCGTCGTGCATGAGGCCGCCCGGGCGGGCCTTACGGTGGGTACGGCCGAAAGCTGCACGGGCGGTATGATCGCCGCCGCCCTTACGTCGGTGCCCGGTTCGTCTGCCGTGCTCAACGGCGGCATCGTGAGCTACACCAATCCTGTGAAGCACCGCGAGCTCGGCGTCGCGCAGGAAACGCTCGACGCCCACGGGGCCGTGAGCGAGGAAACGGCCTGCGAAATGGCCCGAGGGGCGCGCAGCGCCCTTTCGACCGACCTCGCCGTTTCGGTCACGGGCATCGCGGGCCCCGGCGGGGCGGAACCGGGCAAGCCGGTCGGCACCGTGTGGATCGGACTCGCTGTTGGGGACGCCGTTTCCGCGCGCGTCTTCCACTTCGAAGGCGATCGCGCCGCCGTGCGCGCCCAGACCGTCCACGAGGCCCTCGCCGCCCTCCGCGCCGCCATCCAGACGCGCACGCGCTAAATGCGCGCCCCTTTCTCGCCCTTTTCGCAGCATCGGCGCGCCGGCAGCGGGGGAGGCGCGGGGCCTTTCTCGTAGCATTGCGCGAGATGCGGCGCCTAGCATCAAAGGCGCAGACGGAATGCTTGACAGGCAAACATCTGTTCGTATAATGGCAACTGCTGTATTTCTACAAAGGAGACGCGATGTCGCAGGCGGCAGATAAAGAGAAGACGCTCAAGCCCACGCTCGACCAGATCGAAAAGAAGTTCGGGCGCGGGTCGATCATGAAGCTCGGCGATAACGAGCATATGGAAATCGGGGTCATCCCCACGGGGGCCCTGTCGCTCGATGCGGCCCTGGGCATCGGCGGCGTCCCGCGCGGGCGCATCGTCGAAATCTACGGCCCTGAATCGAGCGGCAAAACCACCCTGGCCCTTCACATCCTGGCCGAAGCCCAGGCCCTGGGCGGCATCGTCGCCTTCATCGACGCAGAGCACGCCCTCGACCCAGTCTACGCCGCCAAACTCGGCGTCGACGTCGACGACCTGCTCATCAGCCAGCCCGATACGGGCGAGCAGGCGCTCGAAATCTGCGACATGCTCGTGCGCAGCGGCGCGATCGACGCCGTTGTCATCGACTCGGTCGCCGCTTTGGTGCCCCGCGCCGAAATCGAAGGCGAGATCGGCGACACGACGGTGGGCCTTCAGGCCCGCCTCATGAGCCAGGCTCTGCGCAAGCTCGCCGGCTCCCTGTCCCGCTCGAACACCACCTGCATCTTCATCAACCAGCTACGCGAGAAGATCGGCGTCATGTTCGGCAACCCCGAAACCACCACGGGCGGCCGTGCCCTGAAGTTCTTCTCGTCGGTGCGCATCGACGTCCGCCGCTGCGACTACGTCAAGCAGAACGGCGAGACGGTGGGCAACCGAGTGCGCGCCAAGGTCGTGAAAAACAAGGTGGCCCCTCCCTTCCGCCAGGCCGAATTCGACCTCATGTACGGCGAGGGCATTTCCAAAACTGGCTGCATATTGGATATGGCCGTGGAATGCGGCATCGCAAAGAAAAGCGGCGCTTGGTACACGTATGGGGAAGAGCGCCTGGGCCAGGGCAGGGAAGCGGCCAAGCGCACCCTCGAAGACAATCCCGAGCTGCGCGACGAGCTCGAGCGCAAGGTGCGCGAGGAATACGAGCTCGCCATCCCCGAACCGAGCGGCTCTTCAGTCGCGACCGAAACCCATCCCGACCCCAAACCGGCCAAGCGCAAGTAGCGCAGGTGCTCGAAGATGGCGTTCGTTCCCGAAGAGCATCGCGCGGTGTCCTCCTTCGACCCGGCGCCCGCCCGCCCCGCGCGAAAGGGGCGCCGCAGGCAGACGGGGGAGGGCAGCGCCCCGCGCATGAAGCCCTTCGACAAGCTCGTCCAGCTCTGCTCGGTGCGCGAGCGCTCGAGCGCCGAACTGGCCCAGCGCTTGACCGGCTACGGCTACAGCGACGCCGACGCCCAGGAGGCAATCGCAAAAGCCCAGCGCCTCGGCATCGTCGACGACGCGCGCTTCACCGAACTGTTCATCCGCACCCGGCTCGCAAGCGGAAGGGGCGAGCGGTCCATCGAGCGCGATTTGTTGAAGCACGGCATCGTCGCGCGCGACCTGGAAGGCTGGCCCGAAGCCTACGGCATTCAAGACGATTCCCAGATGGAAGCGGCCCTCGACCTCTTAAGATCCCATCCGCCGCGCGCTAAAGACGCCTGGGGCGCCGCCTATCGCAAGCTCACCAACCGGGGCTTCCAACCGGGCGTGGTGTCCCGCGCCGTCCGTCAGTGGTACGACGCGCGCGAGAGCGAAGACTGCACAGACAACGTCGCAAGCTAACCGCAGCGGACGCAATGCCTGGGGCGTGCGACAGCGTCATGCGCCCCGTTGTCGCACGCGGACCTAAAGGGGAGACGCTCGCCGACCGCTCGTGTGCATCTCGCCTGTTTACTAGAAATGCACGGGCAGAACATCTATAGTTGATATGCGTGAGATTTTACGTGCCTGCATAGGTGTTTTATATAGATGAACTGCATAGAGCGCCCCAGAACCGTACGTCTATTCTCATGCCTGGTTTTTGCCGGGCATTTTTTGATGTCCACAACCTATCGATCCATACACCACGAAAGGGGGAGCGTATGCCGGAGATCCTATGGCTCATCCTCGGCCTTGCCGTCGGCGTCATCGCAGGCGTCATCGCCATCCGGGCCATCAACAACTCTCGCCAGCAGAGCGCCCAGCGCGAAGCGGACGCGCTCATTCAGGAAGCGCGCAAACAGGCCGATACGCTGAAAAAGGAAGCCGAAGTCGAAGCCAAGGACGAAGCCCTCAAGCTGCGCCAGTCCATCGAAGCCGAAAAGACCGAGCGCCTGAAAGAGGCCCGCGCCGCCGAAGAGCGCCTCAACTCCCGCGAGACCTCGCTCGACCATCGCAGCGATTCGCTCGACGCCCGCGAGCACCAGCTCTCGAGCATGCAGGGACAGCTCGACCGCCGCAACCGTGACCTTCAGGACAGCGAGCGCAAGCTCGACCAGCGCCGCCAGTCGCTCGACCAGCGCTTCGAGGAAGTCAACCAGCGCCTCGAAGAGGTGGCGGGCATGACCTCCGACGAGGCCAAGACCGAACTGCTCGACAACCTGCGCGACGAAGTCACCCATGAATCCGCCGCGATCATCCGCGACGCCGAAGCGCGCACCAAGGCCGAAGCCGACAAGACGGCCCGCGAGATCCTCTCGATCGCCATCCAGCGCGTCGCCGCCGACCACACGGCCGAAATGACCGTGTCGACCATCCACATCCCCTCCGACGACCTGAAGGGCCGCATCATCGGCCGCGAGGGCCGCAACATCCGTTCGTTCGAACAGCTCACGGGCACCAACCTGATCATCGACGACACGCCCGAGTGCGTCACGATCAGCTGCTTCGACCCGGTCCGCCGCGAAATCGGCCGCGTCACGATGGAAAACCTCATCGCCGACGGCCGCATCCATCCGGCCCGCATCGAGGAGATGTACAAGAAGGCCCAGCGCCTCGTGAACCAGAAGGTCCAGGAAGCCGGCGAGCAGGCCACCTTCGACACGGGCATGCACGACCTGCATCCCGAACTCGTGCGCACCCTGGGTCGCTTGCGCTACCGCACGAGCTACGGCCAGAACGTCCTCAACCACAGCCTCGAAGTTGCCTACCTGTCGGGCGTCATCGCCTCCGAGCTCGGCCTCGACCCCACGACGGCCAAGCGCGCCGGCCTCCTGCACGATATCGGCAAAGCGGTCGACCATGAAGTCGACGGGTCGCATGCCGTCATCGGCGCCGACCTCGCCCGCCGCTTCGGCGAAAAGCCCGAAATCGTCCACGCCATCGAAGCCCACCACAACGACGTCGAACCCAACAGCGTGCTCGATGTCATCGTGCAGGCAGCCGACGCCGTCTCAGCGGCCCGTCCGGGCGCTCGCAAGGAAACCCTGGACGCGTATGTGAAACGCCTTGAGAAGCTTGAGGAGATTGCCAACGCCCACAAGGGCGTCGAGCGCACCTACGCCATCCAGGCCGGCAGGGAAGTGCGCGTCATGGTGCAGCCCGAAGTCGTCGACGAAGCGGCGACCAAGGTGCTCGCTCATGACATCGCCCAGCAGATCGAAAACGAGATGCAGTACCCCGGCCAGGTCAAGGTCGTCGTCATCCGCGAGAGCCGTGCCGTCGACATCGCGAAGTAACCGCGGCATGTCCGAAGACCTTACCGACTTCATACACAACGTCACCGGCGAAAGCCATTCCCGCGTCGAAGAGGACCTCGGGGATGGCTTCGTCCGTTTACGGAGCGAAGAGGCCGAGCGCCGCCAAGCCAAGCACGACGTCCGCGGCACCGAAGACATCGTGATTGAGATGCTGCGCAACGCCCGCGATGCCCACGCCTCCCACATCTACGTGGCCACCGCTAAAGAAGGGACCACGCGCACCCTCACGATGATCGACGACGGCGACGGCATCCCCGCCCATCTGCGCGACCGCATCTTCGAAGCCCGCGTCACGAGCAAGCTCGACACTCTACATTTCGACACCTGGGGCATCCATGGCCGCGGCATGGCCCTCTACGCGATCAAGGTGAACGCCCGCCAGGCCCGCGTCGTCGATTCGATGGTGGGCGGCGGAACGGCCTTCACCGTCGTCACCGATACCGCGGCGCTGCCCGAAAAGCGCGACCAGAGCACGCTGCCGCAGTTCGTGCGCACCGAATCGGGCACGATCGTCGTGCGCGGCCCGCGCAACATCCGGCGCACGGTCTGCGAATTCGCCTACGTCGACCGCACGCACGTGACCGTCTACCTGGGCTCTCCGATCGACATCGCGGCCGTGTTGTGGGACCAGGGCCGCGCCGGCACCTCGGCGCAGACGCGTGCCTTCTGCACCGACCCGTCGACGCTGCCTATTTGCGATCGGCTCGCCGCCGCTTCGACGCCCGACGAGTTCGCCGCCCTTGCCCACGGCATCGGGCTCGACCTGTCGCCGCGCAGCGCCCGCCGCGTGATGGACGGCACGATCGAACCCGTGCCCGCGGCAGCCGACGCCGTCCGCATCGTCGGCCCCGCCGCGCCCAAACCCACGCCGCGTCCCAAGCGCGCATCCGGCCCGCACGACGCCGTGGAGGACGCCCTTAGCGCCCGCGACGGCCGCAGCCTCAAGATCGCCGCCGACGATCGCGCCGCCTTCCTCGACGAGGTGGCCCGCGCCTACCGCAGGCTCGCCCAGGCCTATTACCTCGACGCCGACGTCGAGGCGAAGCTCACCGTGGGAAAGGCCAAGCTCACCGTTGAGATTCCCGTGCGACTTTTGCGGTAGCAATTGCCCCGTGGGTCCCGTACCTCTATCATGGTTCTACATATACGCAGACCAAAACGCAGCACTCGAAAAGGATAGTCCGTGCCCACCGTCAACCACCTCAAGCCCGAAAACGGGCTTTTGAAAGTCTCTTCGAAATCGTCGCCCGCCTCCGTCGCGGGCGCCATCGCCGGGATGGTGAAGGACGGGTCCCATGTCGAGCTGCAATCGGTCGGCGCCGGCGCCGTCAATCAGGCCGTCAAGGCCATCGCGATTGCGCGCGGCTTCCTCACCCCGGTCGGGATCGAAATCGCCTGCACCCCCAACTTCGCCGACATCGTCATCGACGGCGAGTACCGCACGGCCATCCGCCTGAAGATCGTCCCGCTCGCTGGCGCTCCCACCGCGCCTTCCGCACCCGAAGAATAGGCTCGCTTTGTTCAACGACTCCACTTTTTGCATTACCACGTTCGGCTGCCAAATGAACAAGCACGACACCGAACGTATCGCCGGCATGCTCGAATCCCTGGGCTCCGTCCGCGTGGACGACAACGCCGACGCCGATTTCAGCATCTTCCTCACCTGCTGTGTCCGCGAAAAGGCCGACGAGCGCCTGCGCGGCCAGGTGGCATCGATGAAGAACGACCCCGTCCGCACGGGGAGCCCCTACGGCCACCGCTACGTCTGCATCGGCGGCTGCATCGGCCAGCGCGACGGAGAGAAGCTCTTCCAAGACCTCGGCAACGTCGACGTCGTCTTCGGCACCCATAACATGCAGGCCCTCCCGCACCTCCTGCAGGACGCGATCGATTCGGGCGAGCACCGTGCCGAAGTGATCGACGGGCGCGCCGAGTTCCACGACGAGCTGCCCGAAGACCGCGAGCATCCCTGGGCCGCCTGGCTGCCGATCACCGTGGGCTGCAACAACTTCTGCAGCTACTGCATCGTGCCCTACGTGCGCGGGCGCGAGATCAGCCGCCCGATCGAGGAAATCGCCGACACGGCCAAAGCCTATGTGCAGCAGGGCGTCCGCGAGATTTCCCTGCTCGGCCAGAACGTGAACTCCTACGGGCGCGACCTCTACGGCGAGCCCCGCTTCGCGGAGGTCCTCGACGCCGTGGCCGCAAGCGGGATCGAGCGGATCCGCTTCTTCACGAGCCACCCCAAAGACCTCACCGACGACGTCATCGAGCGCTTCGCAACCCTGCCCAACCTGATGCCCGCCCTCCATCTGGCCGTGCAGTCGGGCTCCAACCGCGTGTTGAAGGCGATGAACCGCCGCTACACGGTAGAGCACTATCTCGAGCTCGTCGAGAAGATCCGCGCCGCCCGCCCGGGCATCGCCCTTTCGACCGACCTGATCGTGGGCTTCCCCGGCGAGACCGAAGAGGATTTCCTGGCCACCAAACGGCTTGTGGAAACGGTTGGCTACAGCCAGGTCTTCACCTTCATCTACAACAAGCGCGAGGGAACGCCCGCAGCCAAGATCGAAGACGACACGCCGCACGAGGTCATCCAAGACCGCTTCGACCGCCTGGTCGACGTCGTGCAGAAGGGCGCCTGGGAATTCAACCAGCACGATCTGGGCGCCATCGTGCCCGTGCTCATCGAAGGCGCGAGCAAGCGCGACGCCACGATGGTGGCGGGGAAGAGCCCCAAGAACCAGACGGTTCACGCCCATCTGCCCGAATGCTGCGCTCTCGACGACCTCGTGGGCCGTATCGTCGACATCCGCATCGTCGAAGCACGCACCTGGTATCTGAAGGGTACGATCGCCTGATGCCGCATCGGCCAGGCATCCCGCTCGTCGTCGTCTGCGGGCCCACAGCCTCAGGCAAAACCGACCTTTCGCAGCTCATCGCGCGCGAGCTGGGCGGCTGCGTCCTGAGCGCCGACAGCATGCAGATCTACACGGGCATGGACATCGGCACGGGGAAGATCCCAACAAGCGAGCGCATCGTGCCGCATTTCGGCTTCGATCTCGTCGATCCCGGCAGCCCCTATTCGGCCTCGCTCTACCAGGAGTACGGCAGGGGAGTGATAGCGCGCTGCGAGGCGAAGGGGGAGCCCTGCACGATCTGCGGAGGCACCGGCTTCTACATCCGCGCCGTCGTCGACGCCTATGACTTCCCCAAAGGCGACCAGGTGGGTAATCCCGTGCGCGACGCCTACACGGCCAAAATCGCCGCCACGTCCGCCCAGGCAGTGTGGAACGAGCTCAACGAAATCGATCCGGCTTCGGCGGCCCTCATCCACCCTAACGACACCAAGCGCCTCGTGCGAGCCTTCGAAATGCGCGCCGACGGCACCACCTACGCAGCACAGCATGCCAAGCTCGCCCACATTCCGCCCTACTACGAACCGGTGACCTTCTTAGGCCTCGCGGTCGATCCCGACCTGTTGCGCGCCCGCATCGACGCCCGCGTCGACCGCATGATCGCCGCAGGACTCGTCGAAGAAGTGCAGGGCCTGCTCGATCAGGGCTTCAGAAGCGCACTTACCGCCCAGCAGGCCATCGGCTACAAAGAGATCGTCGCCGCCCTCGAGGGCCGCTGCACGCTCGACGAGGCGATTCAGCAGATCAAGTTCGCGACCCATCGCTACGCCAAGCGCCAGCGCACCTGGTTCCGCAAGGACGCCCGCATTCGCTGGCTCGATGCGAACGACCCCGATTTCGAATTGTTAACAGAGACGAGCCTGCGCGAAATCGAGCGTACAATGAACGAAAACAGTTAGGAGACCCCATGCGTTACGCGTTCACCAAAATGCACGGCCTCGGAAACGACTTCGTCTTCTTCGATGGCTTCAAGCAGGAATACCATTTCACGCCCGAACAGGTCGCGTTCGTCTGCGACCGTCACTTCGGCATCGGCGGCGACGGCCTGATCGTCGCCGAGCCTTCGCCGAAAGAGGGCTGCGCCGCCTACATGCGCTATTACAACGCCGACGGCTCCGTCGCCCAGATGTGCGGCAACGGCGTGCGCTGCCTGGCCAAGTTCGTCGTCGACCGCGGCTACGTGGCCCATCCCGAACAGGGCTTCGTCCTCGACACACTTGCCGGCGAAAAGGGCATATCCTGCACGCTCGACGAGGACGGCAAGCTGGTAGAAGCGACCGTCGACATGGGCGAGCCCATCCTTGTCCCCGCAGACGTGCCCACCGCGCTTCCCGCGACCGCAGACTACGAGGGCACGCCCTACGTCCGCGAATCCCGCATCGACAACCCCTGGCAGGGCTTCGACTTCACCTGCGTCTCCATGGGCAACCCCCATGCGATCACCTTCATCGAAGACTTCACCGCGCTGCCCGACGCCGTCTTCACCGATCCGGCCCATAAGAGCCTCGCCAGCTTCGACGTAGCCACGGTGGGTCGCTTCTACGAAAGCCACGAAGCCTTTCCCGAAAAGGCCAACATCGAGTTCGTCTCTGTCGAGCCCGACGGCCTGCATATGCGCGTCTACGAGCGCGGCGACGGCGAAACGCTCGCTTGCGGCACCGGCGCCTGCGCGACCGCGGTGGCCGCCCACCTCACCGGCCGTACCAATCGCACGGTCGACGTCCACCTGCGCGGCGGCGTGCTCCATATCGACTGGAAGGCCGACACCGACCACGTCTTCATGACCGGCACGGCGACCGAGGCGTTCGAAGGAACTATCGAGCTTGTCTAAAAACCTCAACCGGTTCCCGCTGCACGACACGGCGGAAGAACCCGAAAAAGCGATTCTCGTCGGCGTGGAGTTTCCCCATTCGGAATGGCCCCTGGAAGAAACCCTCGCCGAATTAGGGCGCCTTGCCGATACGGCGGGCGCCCAACCCGTCGCACGTATCACCCAGAAGCTCGCCACGCCCAACCCGGCCACCTTCATCGGTACGGGCAAGGCCCAGGAGCTTGCCGACCTGTGCCGGTCGCTCGGGGCCGACGTCGTGATATTCGACGACGAGCTTACGCCCTCGCAGCAGTCGAACCTGGAGAAATGCGTCGACCGCAACGTGAAGATCATAGACCGGACGGCCCTCATCCTCGACATCTTCGCCCTGCACGCCCACACGCGCGAAGGCCGCCTGCAGGTGCGCTTGGCCCAGAACCAGTACCTGCTTCCACGCCTGCGCGGCATGTGGGCCCACCTGGCCAGCAACCGAATGGGCGGCGGCGTGGGCAGCCGTTTCGGTGAAGGCGAAAGCCAGCTGGAAGTCGACCGCCGGCTCGTGCGCAAGCGCATCACCTCGATCAAGCGCGAGCTGGCAGAGCTCGACCGCAATCGGTCCCTGCAACGGCAGAGCCGCACGGCGAGCGGGATGATCCGCATCGCCCTCGCCGGCTACACCAACGCCGGGAAATCGAGCCTGCTCAACCGCCTCACCGATGCCAACGTCCTGAGCTACGACAAGCTCTTCGCGACGCTCGATTCCACCACCCGCAAGCTCACGCTGCCCGAAGGCCGCGAGGTCACGCTCACCGACACGGTCGGCTTCATCCAGAAGCTACCCACCACGCTTGTGGAATCCTTCAAGAGCACGCTCGAAGAGATCCGCGAGGCCGACGCGATCCTGCACATCGTCGACGCCTCGACGCCCGAATACGAGCATCAGATCGCAGCGGTGGAAGACGTGCTCACTCAGATCGACGCCGGCAAGATCAGCCGCGTGACGGTCTTCAACAAGATCGACGCCCTCACCCCAGACGAGCTGGACGCCCTCACGGCCCGCTATCCCCATGCGCTGTTCATTTCGGCGCGCACCGGTGAGGGGATCGACGACCTCATCGACCAGCTCGTGCGCCTCGTAGCCGCCCAGGACACCCACCTCACCGTGAAGATCCCCTTCGACCGCGGCGATTTGGTATCCCTTGCCCATCAGCGCTGCTTCATCTCGCGCGAAGCTTACGATGCGGAAGGGACGACCATCGAAATGCGCGTGCCGGCCGCCTACGCACCTGCCTTCGGCGCCTACGCGCTCGAAGCGGACGAAAGCTAAAGATAAAGCTAAAGCGACCGCCGTACCGCGCCCTCACCGAGACCACCCAGTACCGATAACGAAGAGCGGACCCCGTTCCCACAGTCGGGAACGGGGTCCGCTCTGCAGGGGGACAATACCGAAAGGCTAAACCACACGGCGGAAGAGGGCCACCACTTTGCCCACGATCGTGCAGTCAGGAACGATGATGGGCTCCATCGAGGAGTTCTCGGGCTGCAGGCGAATATGGTCGTCTTCCTTGTAGAACCGCTTGACCGTGGCACCGTCGTCGACGAGCGCCACGACGATGTCGCCATTGGTGGCCGTGGGCTGCTCTTTGACGACGATGTAGTCGCCGTCGTTGATGCCGGCTTCGATCATCGACTCGCCGTGCACGGAAAGGAGAAACGACGCCGCATCGCCCACGATTTCGGTGGGCAGGCTAATCGTTTCGGTGATGTTCTCTTCGGCGAGCAGGGGAGTGCCGGCGGCCACGTTGCCCACAAGCGGAAGGGACACAAGCGAACCGAAGGCGGGGGAGTAGTCCTCGCCGCCCACGGGGTCCTCTTCATGCGGATGAGCGAGAGTGATGGAGCGCGATTTCAAAGGATCGCGGTGAATGAGCCCCTTTTCTTCGAGCGCATGCAGGTGCACGTGCACGGTGGAGGGAGACGAAAGATGCATGCGGTCGCAGAGTTCGCGCACCGTGGGCCCATAGCCCTTTTCGGCTATGAACTCCTCGATGCAGTCGAGCACCGCCTGCTGGCGTTTGGTGAGTGCCTTTGCCATGTGATCCTCCACTCGAACGGGTGTTCGTTTTTTCATTGACAAGTACGTATGTTCGATTTAGAGTATACACGAACAAAGGTTCTATGCAAGAACATCGAAAGGGTCATCATGAGGTACGAAACCGCAGCTTATCCCACCGAAGGCAGCGCAGCGCTCGCTCCGGCTCGTTCTTGCAATCGCGAAGGGGGCCGCGTCATCTCCTTCGACGAAGCGCGTGCCGCCGCGCATCCCGCCCCGACACGTCAAAGCGTGCAATCCGCCCGTCCTCGCACGCGCAAGCAGACGCCGCAGCTCTTCCGCGACCTTACCGACGGCACGCTTGCCGGCAGCCCCGTCCATACGGCATCGAAGGGCCAGATTATCGGCATCGGCGCTGGCTACACTCTCGTGACGGCCGTCATTCTCGCGCTGGGAGTCCTCGTCTAGCGCACCAATTCTGCCACGGGCAAAAGCGGTCGCACCCAGACGCCATCCGCATATGGTACGCTCGTCTCACCAAACGAGAGGAGCGTCATGCGCTGTCCCAGTTGCGGAAACAAGGTTTCCAAAGTCGTCGATTCCCGTCCGTCCGAAGATGGCACCGTCATTCGCAGACGGCGCGAATGCCTGTCCTGCGGGCGTCGTTTCACCACCTACGAACGTCTCGGAGAAAGCCCGCTCATCGTCTTGAAGTCCGATGGCACCTCAGAGGTCTACCATCGCGACAAGCTGATTCGCGGCATCTACATAGCCTGCGCCAAACGCCATATCACGCCCGAGCAGATCAACAATCTCGTCGAGGATCTCGAGTCGGAGTTGCGCAATAGAAACTTTACCGAGATCAAATCGAAGGACCTGGGCGACATGGTGCTCAAGCGCCTGAAGGACCTCGACGAAGTGGCCTACATCCGCTTCGCAAGCGTCTACAAGGACTTCAAGAACGTGGAAGAATTCAGCAACGCCCTGAAAGGACTCTAAGTGGAACTGCCCGTAAAGAAACTCGCGCCCAACGCCGTCATCCCGAAGAACGCCTATGCTGGCGACGCCGGCATCGACCTGTCGTCGACCGAAGACGTGGTTCTCAAGCCGTTCGAGCGCAAGCTCGTGCCCACGGGCATTGCCATCGGCCTTCCCGAAGGGTATGCGGGCTTCGTGACGCCCCGCAGCGGATCGGCCATCAAGCAGGGCCTGTCAATCGCCAATGCGCCGGGGCTCATCGACAGCGGCTACCGCGGCGAGCTGAAGGTGATCCTCATCAATCTCGACCCGCATGAAGCTATCGAAATCAAAGCGGGCGATCGCATCGCCCAGCTCGTCGTTATCAAGGTCGAACAGCTCCAACTGGTAGAGAAGACAGAGCTCGACGAAACCGAGCGCGGCACCGGCGGCTTCGGCAGCAGCGGAGTGAAGTAGCTCCCCCGCTCTTCAACATGTTGTATTGATAATATATGTTATGTAAAGCTACGAAACAGACCGTCTTAGTAGCATGCAAGAGTGCTTGAGATGCATCCAATCCTCAAGAGGCCCTGCAGGAGGCATCCCTACTGCAGGGCCTCTATCATCTGCGCCGCCCAGGCTGTAGGTACCATCCCGGGCGCTGAGTTCCCTCACCGCGCCGATCCAACGTTCCCGGGTGCTTTGAATCCGCCGCCTTCACTCCACGCATTCGCCGCGCAGGCCCGAAGCAGGCAGACAAGCCGCACGGCGCTTCGGGCCCTCGCAACGTGCGCACAGGCGCCCTGCAGGCCCGGTTGCCTGCGCGCACAAAACACATACCAGCGACGCAGCTAGCGCCCCTCCTGCACGGCGATGCTTACTTCACCTGTGCGGAGCACGGCGCGCTCGCCGTTGGGCAGTACCACTGCAAGCCCCAAGTCGTCGCCGATGCCTTCGACCCTGGCCACTGCCCCGTCGTGGTCTCCACCCTTGATTTCTACCGTGCGGCCGGTGAGGAAGGACCGCTCCTGGTATTCGGGCACGAAGGCGTTGAAGGGCTCGTGCTCGTAGAGCTCGATGAAGCGTGAGATGATGCCCGCGGCAAGCTTGTTGCGGAAATCAGTTCGTTTCCCTGGCAACAGCGCACCCGCGCGCTGCGCGATGCCTTCGGGGAATCCCCCTTCGGGTACGTAGACGTTGACGCCGATGCCCACGACCGCATAGGCGAACCCGCCCGATTCCAAATCGACCGACGCCTCGGTGAGGATGCCCGACACCTTGCGCCCGTTCACGTAGACGTCGTTAACCCATTTGATCTGCGCGGCGTCTTCGGGCAACAGGTCCTCGATCGCACGGCAGACCGCCACGGCGGCCGCACTCGTGATAAGGCCCGACTGGGCCACGGCCAGCGTTGGGCGCAATACGATCGAAAGGTAGACGCCCGTGTCGCCCAGGGAATAGAAGGGCCGACCGCGCCGTCCCCTACCCTCCACCTGCTCGGAGGCAACGAAACAGGAATAGGCGGGCGCGCCCGCCTCCGCCGCCGTCTTGGCGTCGGTGTTGGTGCTGCCGGTTGTTCGCGCCACGTGCAGGGTGACGCGTGTGCGCAGGTCGGCGGGCAGATAGACCGCAAGCCCCGCCTCGTCCAATTCATCGTAGGCGCCTGTCAGCCGATAGCCCTGGGCTCGCACCGATTCCACGGCGACGCCCTCATCCTCAAGCGCCTGCACGGCCTTCCACACCGCTGCCCGCGTCACGCCGAGCTCTTCGGCCGCGCGCGCCCCCGAAACGAAGGGAGAGGCCCCTGCGGACGCCTCGACGAGCATCCGAAGGAGCCTCCCCTTTACCGATAGTCCCCCGCTCACGGCGATCGCGCTTACGCTTGCAACAGGGAACGGGCCGCTGCTTCGAGCACGTCGAGCAAGGCGTCCGCATCGGCTTCCGCCGGCGCCTTCGCGAACAGGTAGGCCTTGATCTTGGGCTCGGTGCCGCTCGGGCGGATGATGACCTTGTTGGTGTCGGGCAGCTGGAACTCGACAACGTTGGCCTTGGGCAGGCCCTTGTAGCCATTTGCGTAATCGACGACGGCCTCGACCGGATGGCCGGCGATGTCCGCAGGCGGCTGGGAATGGAGACGGTCCATGATCTTGGCCATGCTGCGCGCGCCGTCGGCGCCCGGGTAGGCGATGCTGATCGTGCGGTTGCGGTAGTAGCCGTAGCGCTGATAGAGGGCCTCGATCGCATCGACCAGATTCATGCCCTGCTTCTTGTAGTGCTGGGCCATCTGACAGATGATCATGCTCGCGCCGATCGAATCCTTGTCGCGCACATGCGTACCCGGGCAGTAGCCGTAGCTTTCCTCGAACCCAAGGACGTAGCGGTTAAGCTCGCCCTTGCTGGCCAGGTCGTTGAGCACGTTGCCGATGTACTTGAAGCCGGTGAGCGTGCGCACGATCGAAATGCCGTAGTGTGCGGCGATCGCATCGATCATGACGGTCGACACGATGGTGCTCACCGCAATCGCGTCGGAGCGCAGGGTGCCGCGCGCGGCGCGCATCTTGCAGATATAGTCGAGCATCAAGATGCCCATTTCGTTGCCCGTGAGCAAGGTGTAGTCGTCGCCGTCCTTGCAGGCCACGCCCACGCGGTCTGCGTCAGGGTCGGTCGCGAGGAGCAGGTCGGGATGCAACTGCTCGCAGAGCTCGATGCCCTTCTGCATGGCTTCGCGGATCTCGGGGTTCGGGTAGGGGCAGGTGGGAAAATTCCCGTCGGGGTCGCGCTGCTCGGGCACGACCGTCACGTCGGTCACGCCGATGCGCTCGAACATGCGGGAATTGAGCTCGAGGCCCGTGCCGTTAAGCGGCGTGTAGACGAGCTTCAAGGGCTCGTCGGCCGCTTCGGGGTCGGCGAGGCTCGCCGCCAGCTCGGCGTCGAGGAAGCGGTCGAGCACCGCGTCGTCGATCCACGAGATGAGGCCCTGATCTACGAAGTCGTCGAAGGAACCGGACACCACGCCGTCGAAGGGGTCGACCGTGGAAATGGCCGCCGAAATCTCGTCGGCCGCGTCGCTCGTGATCTGGCAGCCGTCGGCGCCGTAGACCTTGTAGCCGTTGTATTCGGCCGGGTTGTGGCTGGCCGTCATCACGATGCCGGCCGAAGCGCCCAGGTCGCGCACGGCGAAGCTCAGCGCCGGCACCGGCTCGATGCGGGGAAAGAGCAGGGCGCGCACCCCGTTGGCCGCGAGGATGGCGGCCGTGGTGCGCACGAAGAGCTCGCCGTTGTTGCGGCTGTCGCGCGCGATGGCGACGGTCGGGTGCTCGAAATGAGCCTTCAGGTAGTCGGCCACGCCCTGGGTGGCCTTCCCCACCGTGTAGACGTTCATGCGGTTGGTGCCCGGCCCGAGCACCCCGCGCAGACCGGCCGTGCCGAAGGACAGGTCCTGGAAGAAGGCGTCTTCCAGAGCCGATGCGTCTCCCGACGCCACGAGGGCCGAGAGCTGGGCGGCGATTTCGGGGTCGGTGGCGCGTGCGGTCCAGCGTTCGACCGTGCTTTGCATGCTCACGAGCGCAGCTCCTTTCCGTTTAGTCCTCGTAGCCGTTGGGGTTCTTCATCTGCCAGTTCCAGGAATCGCGGCACATTTCCTCGATGCCGAATTCCGCTTCCCAGCCCAGGTCGCGCTTGGCCTTGTCGGCGCTCGCGTAGCAGGTGGCGATATCTCCGGCGCGACGGGGCTTGATCTGGTAGGGAACCTTCTTGCCGGTGGCCTTCTCGAAGGCCTTCACCACGTCGAGGACGCTGTAGCCCTTGCCGGTGCCCAGGTTCCACACGTGCACGCCCGGCTTGCCCTCGACGGCCTGCAGGGTCTTCACATGGCCGCGGGCAAGGTCGACCACGTGGATGTAGTCGCGCACGCCCGTGCCGTCATGGGTGTCGTAATCGTCGCCGAACACGCCGAGCTCGGGCAGCTTGCCCAGGGCGACCTGCGTGATGTAGGGCATGAGGTTGTTGGGGATACCGTTGGGGTCTTCGCCCATGAGGCCGCTCGGATGGGCACCGATCGGGTTGAAGTAGCGCAGCAGCGACACGTTCCATTCGTGGTCGGCCACGTACATGTCGGAAAGAATCTGCTCGAGCATCTTCTTGGTCTGGCCGTAGGGGTTGGTGGGGTTGCCGAGCGGGCAGTCTTCGGTAATGGGCACGAAGGCCGGGTCGCCGTAGACGGTGGCCGACGAGCTGAAGACGATGTTCTTCACGTTGTGCTTGCGCATGACGTCGATGAGGATGAGGGTTCCCTCGATGTTGTTCTGGTAGTACTCCCAGGGCTTGGCGACGCTCTCCCCCACGGCCTTCAGGCCGGCGAAGTGGATGACCGACGAAATGTCTTCCTTTTCGAAGACGTCCCACACGGCGTCGCGGTCGAGCATGTCGACCTTATAGAAACGAGGGCGCGTACCGGTGATCTGCTCGATACGGTTGAGCGATTCCTCTTTGGAATTGGAAAGATTGTCGAATACGACCACATCGTACCCAGCATTGATGAGCTCGACGCAGGTATGGCTTCCGATGAACCCCGTACCGCCGGTAACGAGAATGGTTTCCATGGAGATCTCCTTTTGCACGACGACGCAAGCGCCTACCGCTCGCGTCTGAAATAGTGTAGATGATATGTGCAAAGGCGGGGCAAACCTTAGAAAAAGTCCAGATGGCAGCGACCGGCCGGCGCTAAATTGCGCACGAGGCCGCCCGATACAGTAGAATAGCCGGCATGGAAACGAACACGTATGCACGAGGCGCAGGTAGGTTCGTCCGCCAAGGCGCCCTTATCCGTCACACGTACACGCCCCGCCAGCGCATCGGCGGGGTCGTCGCCTGCGCGGCGCTCTCCCTGGTCCTCCTGCCCGGCGCAGCGTACGCCGATAGCGTCGCAGACGCCCAGAGCCAGCTTTCGAGCGCCGAAGCGCAGATGAGCTCGATCGTGGAAGAGTACAACGCCACGAAAAGCCAAGCCGACGAGCTCCAGGCCCAGATCGACGAAACCACCCAGACGGCGGCCGACGCCCAGACGGCGGTGCTCGAGGGCCGCGAAGAGCTTTCCAAGGACGCGGTGGCCCACTACCGCAGCAATGAATCGTCGCAGCTGCTCACCCTCCTGCTGTCGGCGGACAGCGTCAGCGAGCTGTTCGAGAACATGCACTACATCGAGTCGATCATGCAGGACACGGCCGACAAGATCAGCGAGCAGAAAGCTCGCGTCGAAGCCTACAACGACGCCCTCGACGAGCTGAACTCCCAGCGCGACCAGCTCCAGTCCCAGCTCGACACGCTCGACAACCAGCGCAGCGAAGCCCAATCGGTGGTCGACACGGCAACCGCCAACTTGCAGAACGCCCAGGGCGAGGAAGCCGCCCGCCTTGCCGCCCTGCAGCAGCAGGCCGAAAGCGTGGCCGACGCCTCGACCGACGGTTCGTCCAACGTCGCCATCTCGTCGAACTGGAACACGGGCGACCACGACGAAGCCGGGAGCGACGACACCGGCAGCTCGTCGGGATCCTCGTCGCAGGCAGGCGACCAGGGCTCGTCGAACGGCGGCAGCTCGAACGCCAATGCCAATTCCAACGCCAACTCCGGCTCGAATTCCAATTCGAACGCCAACTCCGGGTCGAGCGGATCGAACAGCGGTTCTTCCAACAGCTCGAAGAACGACAGCTCGTCCTCCGAAAGCTCCACCGGCTGGAAGAAAGGGCTCGCCTCCGCCTACGGCGGCTCGACCGACCCCACGACTCCCAACCCCGGCTACACGGCCACGGGCGCAATCTGCAACGACAGCTCGATGGGCGTGGCTGTTCCCATGTCCCTGCCCGGCTACCGCAGCCTGCTCGGTCGCTCGGTTGAGATCAAGTACAACGGGAAGACCGTCATCGCCACGATCAACGACTGCGGCAACATGGGCGGCGGCTCGCGCTCGCTCGACCTGCAGCCGGGCGTCTTCAAGGCCTTAGGCTATTCGTCCTGCCAGGCCTGGGGCGTGCGCACGGTCCAGTACCGCATCCTCTAGCGCCGCACGCGCAGACACGCGATTCGGAAAGCCCGCTTCGGCGGGCTTTCTTTATGCTTAAGCAAAGATCCGGCCCACACGCCGATCCGTCGCTCGCTCACCGCGCCCAAGAAGGCCTGCGCCTTCCGCACGTTCGGCTATTATGGATACATCCCCGAAACGAAAGGTGGAACCATGGTCTACAAGAACATCCTCGTTGCCTACGACAAATCCGAACCGGCCAACCACGCCCTCGAGGCCGCCCTCGAACTGGTCGAAGGCGACCCCGAAGCGAAGGTCAACGTCGTGTCCGTGCTCACGAGCATGGAGGAAGCCTATTCCTTCACCGGCTTCGGCAGCGGCCTTTCGAGCGAAACCGGTTCGGCGGCGCTCGACTACGAAACGATCGCTGCGATCGAAGATACCGTCGCTACGCGCCAGAAGGACGAGCTGACGAAGAAGATCGGCACGATAGTGCCCGCCGACCAGAAAGACCAGGTCACCGTCGACATCGAATTCGCCCCGAGCCCGGCTGCGGGAGTGCTGTCCTACGCGGAGAAGAAGGGCAGCGACATCATCGTCATGGGCAACCGCGGCTTGGGCGCCCTGCGCGGCCTGCTGGGCAGCGTGAGCTTCACCGTCCTGCGCTCCGCCCCCATCCCCGTCCTCATCGTGAAATAGAATCGAGACTCCAGCGTGCCCCAACCCACCCCGCAGACCAGCACCCAGCCCGCATACGACCGCCTCACGCCCACGCTCATGGTCGAGCTCGCCGCTCCCCACACCTGGCCGGCGTCCATCTTCCCCGTCTTCGTCGCCACCGCGCTCGCCGTCGCCACGGGCGGCTATTGCAGCACCGACATCGTCAACGGGTTCATGGTCCTCGTCCTGCTCGCCATCTGCGTGCTGCTGCAGAGCGCCGTCAACACGATCAACGACTACTTCGACTACGTGAAGGGCACCGACAGCGTCGACAACCAGCCCGACCCCACCGATGCCGTCCTCGTCTACAACAACGTGAACCCGAAATCGGTGCGCGCCTACTTCATAGCGCTCATCGCCGTCGCCTTCGCCCTCGGCCTTTACGTGATCATCTGCACGGGGTGGATCCCGCTCGTCATCGCGCTTGTGGGCGTGCTCGTGATCTTCCTCTACTCGGGCGGGAAAACGCCGATTTCCTATCTGCCCTTGGGCGAGGTCGTAAGCGGGTTCGTGATGGGCGGCCTCATCCCACTCGCAAGCTACCAGGCCCTCACAGGCACCTTCAGCTGGCTCGTCCTGCTCTGGTCGGTGCCGCTCATGCTGGGAATCGCGCTCATTATGCTCACCAACAACGGCTGCGACATCGACAAGGACATCGAAGCCGACCGCAAGACCCTGCCCGTGTTGCTCGGCCACGAGCGCACGCGCACGCTCTACCATGCGATCATCTACATCTGGATGGCGGCGATCTGCGTGCTCGTGCTTCTCTTCTTCTTCGATGGGTGGATCGCCCTGCCCTTCATGCTCCTGGCCGCCCACCCCTTCGGGCGCAAGCTTCTGGCCAACCCGTTTACGCCGGCTTCGCGCGCCGGTGCCTTCGCCCTGTGCACGACGATGAACGTGACCCTGGGCGCCTTCTACGGAGCGGCGATCGCGTTGAGCATCGTGCCGACCGTCTTCATGATCTAGCGATGCCTTTCGCAAACGAAACACGAGCGCCCGTCCCCTCGCCGAGGGGACGGGCGCTTTTTATGAAGCGGCGAAACGAAACCGACCGGTGACGCTAAGCCTTCCACACTTTCTGGATGCAGCCCGCAAGCGGCGCGAGGTCGGCGCCTACCACCAGCTCGTCGACCGTCGCGGGCGCGTCGTCGGGCACCATGCCGACCACGTAGGCGATGTGTCCCAGAATACCCGCGGCGGACCCGTAGGAGACCCGCATCTGGTCGATCGAAGCGTCATGGTCGCGCTTGGAAAGACGGCGGTCGGTGCGCGACACGAGCAAGGGCACGTGCCCGTAGCTCACGCGGCCGAACCCCAACAGGTCCTGCACATAGGCCTGTTGGGGCGAGCTCGACAAGAGGTCTACCCCGCGCACGACCTGGGTCACCTGCTGGGCCGCATCGTCGACGACGACGGCGAGCTGATAGGCGAAGGCCCCGTCGCTGCGGCGGATGAGGAAGTCCCCGCAGTCGCAAGCGAGGTTCTGCTCGTAACGGCCCTGGAAGAGGTCGTTGATCGCGTAGGTCCTATCGGGCACGATAAGGCGCATCGAAGGTGCGCGCCCTTCGGCGGCTATGTCCCGCGCGCGTTCCTCCCGTTGTTCCGCCGTCAGGTTGCGGCATGTGCCCGCATAGACGAACTTCTCGCCCCGATGCGGGGCCGAAGCCGCATGCACGTCGGCCCGGGTGCAGAAGCAGGGATACACGAGCCCCTTCGACTCGAGCTCGTGGAAGGCCTCGCGATAGATCTCGGTACGTTCGCTCTGGTAGAGAGGGCCTACGTCCCAACCCAGCCCCAGGTAGTCGAGGTCGCGCAGACAGGCTTGGGCGAAGACCGACTTCGACCGCTGGGGGTCGAGGTCCTCGATGCGCAGGGCTATCGTGCCGCCCGCCCGATGGGCCACGATATAGGCCACCAAGTAGGAGAAAATGTTGCCCGCATGAAGACGCCCCGTCGGAGACGGGGCGAATCGACCGCGCGGGGGTTGTGCAGCGCTAGCGTTGGCCATGGGGCACGCTCGCCACACCCGATCGGAAGGCCGTGATGTTCATATCGATCGTCTTGGGCGGCACCTTGAGGCGAATCTGCTCCTCCCAGGATTCCAAGGGGAAGCTCATGCCGGCAGCAAGTGCCCCGAGCAGCACAACGTTGGCGCATTTGGGGCTGCCGGCCTTCACCGCGAGCTCAGTCGCCGGCACCAGGTGGGCGCCGTAGGCAACGAGGCGTTCTCGGGCATGCGCGGGCATATGGGCCCGGCCCGTGAGCACCGGCTGCGACTTGATCGCCTCGTCGTTGACGAGCAGCATGCCGCCTTCGCGCAGGTAGGAGATGTTGCGCAGGGCCTCGGTCGTCTCGAAGGAGAGCAAGTAGTCGGCGCTGCCCAAATCGCAGACCATCGAGTTCACCCGCTTGCCCAGGCGCACGATCGTCGACACCGAACCGCCGCGCTGGGCCATTCCATGGATCTCGGAAAGCTTGACCTGCAGTCCGTTGGCGATGGCCGTCTTCGCGAGCACGTCGGCGGCGAGAATCGTTCCCTGGCCGCCCACGCCCACCAGAAGGACCGTCGTGGCGTTGTCGCTGTTCACCGAAACCTGGCCGCTCATTAGCGCGCACCTCCCGGAAGCTGTTCGATTGCGTCGAAGGCGCAGTACTGGGCGCACTGGCCGCATCCCACGCACATGTCGGGGTCGATTATGGCTTGGCCCGTGGCCTCGTCGCGCGCGAGCGCCGGGCAGCCGATCGACACGCACACGCCGCAGGCCGTGCAGTCGGCGTTCACGTAATAGGGCGCCTGGGGCGTGAAGGAGGCCTTCAGCAGCACGCAGGGGCTGCGGAAGACGATGACCGACACGTCGTCGGTGTTCTGCGTCGCGTGCTTGATTGCCGCGCGCGTGGCCGCGACGTCATTGGGGTCGACCTCGACGACGTCTTCGATGCCAATGGCGCGCACCATCGTGGCGATGTTCATCTCGCGCGAGGGGCGGTTCTGCAAGGTGATGCCGTTGAAGGGGTTGCCCTGGTGGCCCGTCATGGCCGTCGTGCGGTTGTCGAGCACGCAGATGGTCGCCACGCCCTTGTTGTAGGCGATGTCGAGCAGGCTCGAAAAGCCGGAATGCGCGAAGGTGCTGTCGCCGATGATGCCGACGACCGGGCGATGCGTCTTGCCCTTCCAGGCCAGCTCGAAGCCGTGCGCCATAGAAACCGAAGCGCCCATGTCGATTGTCGTGTCCATCCCGGAAAGCGGCGGCAGCGCGCCCAACGTGTAGCAGCCGATGTCGCCCGTCACGATGCACTTGGCGCGCGCGAGCTCCTTGAACACGGTGCGGTGCGGGCAGCCCGGGCAGAGCGCCGGCGGACGGCCGGGCAGGTCGGAGGGGGCTTCGGGGGAGGCGGGCACCTCTTTGCCGAAGGCGACCGCGATCGCGCGCGGCGAGAGCTCGCCGGCGGCGGGAAGCGGGTGCGGGAAGCTGGCAACCGGGATGCCGGCGGCCTTCACGTTGAGGGACAGATAGTTCGAGGCCTCGTCGACGACATAGACCGCATCGACCGAATCGGCGAATGTGCGCAGCAAGCCCTGCGGCAGTGGCCAGGACAGGCCGATCTTCAAAATGGAAGCTTCGGGCATCGCGTCGCGCACGTACTGGTAGGCCGCGCCCGAGCACACGATGCCGATCTCCTTCGAGCCCGGCTCGATGCGGTTGAAGGGGCAGGTGTCGACCCAGGCGGAAATCGCGGCCTCGCGCTTGTTGAGGGAAAGGCGGCGGGGCTTGGCGAAGGCCGGCATCATGACCCACTTGCCCGGGTCCTTCTGATAGGCGGCGGGGTCGACCTCGTGCTCGGTGCGCTCCCCTACCTCGACCGGCGACTTGGCGTGGCTCACGCGCACGGTGCTACGGATAAAGAAGGGCATGTCGAAGCGTTCGGACAGCTCGAAGGCGGCCTTGGTGAAGGCGAGCGCTTCGGCCGAATCCGAAGGCTCGAGCAGGGGGATGTGGGCGGCAAGGGCGTAGAAGCGCGTGTCCTGCTCGTTCTGGCTCGAATGCATGCCCGGGTCGTCGGCGGCGAGGACCACCAAGCCGCCGTTCACGCCCGTGTAGGCCACCGTGAACAGCGGGTCGGCGGCGACGTTGACGCCGACGTGCTTCATTGTCGCGAGCACGCGCGCGCCCGCGGCGCTCGCGCCGACGCCCACTTCCACGGCCACCTTTTCGTTAGGGCACCATTCGGCGTAGACGCCGTCTTTCTTCGCGAAGTTCTCGAGCGTTTCGGTGCTCGGCGTGCCCGGATACCCGACGCCGATGTTGGCGCCCGCTTCCCACGCGCCTTGAGCAATCGCTTCGTTGCCCGACAAAAGCTGCATACGGTCTCCTTCTCGATGCGCGCAGGAACGCCGCCTGCGCCCTAGCCGCAATTATTCGCTGTACAGCAGGCAGAACGCCCCGATCTGCACGATGTCGCCGTTGTGCAGGGTCTGCTGGGAGACGTTCTCGTTGTTGATCCACACCCCGTTGAAGCTGCCCTCGTCCTTGATGGCGAAGCCCTGCCCCACCGGCAGGATCACTGCATGGGAACGCGAGACCGTCATATCGTTCAAGAAGAGGTCGCACTGGGGCGAGCGACCCACCGTCATCTCGCGATGGTCGAGATGATAGGTAGTGTCCATGTTCTGCGGGCCGCGCACAATCCGCATGGTCGCCTCCTTGGGAGCGGTGGCCGCGGGCGCGGCCTGGGGCGTGTCGAGCGAAATGGGCTCGAACTCCTGCGTCGAGCCCACGAGTTTGAAGCCGCACGCCGGGCACACGGTGTCGGTGGGCTTCAGTTCTCCGTTGCAAACGGGGCATCTGTTCATGTTGGTCCTCCTGTGTATCTACAGCATAGCGTAGAACGCCTACGCTTGCGTCCGGTCGTTGATGAGCGGCGTTTCATTGTACAGCTCGGATTGCGCTTCGGTCTGGGCGCCCGTGATGCCGGCGGTCAGACGCGTCCACCAGATGCCGATCGTGTCGAGCACGCCGGGCCCCTGCACGGTTTCGGTGGCGACGAGGTCCTGGGTGGCCACGACTTCGTTGTGCTGGTAGTAGGTGATCGTGCCCACCACGTCGCCGGCGTTGACCGTGCCGGAAAGGTCGCGGTACTCCACCGACTGGCTGATGTTACCGTGCAGGTCGAACACGTTGACCGTGGCGCTCGGGTCGGCGAGCGTGGCCTTGACCGTCTTGTCGGTCCAGGCGCCGTCGGACACCTCCGCCACGAGCGGCACCTCGTTGCCGTTCTCATCGGTCGCCGTCTGGTCCGTCTGCGCGAGCGCGTAGTCGATGCGATGGTTGTAGACCCAATCCCACAGGGTGCTCGTATCGGTGAAGCGCGATTTTTCGGACGAGCTGTGCAGAACCACCGAATAGAGCGTGACGCCGTTCTTCTTCACGGCGCCGGCGAAGCACTCGCCGGCCGAATCGGTGAACCCGGTCTTGATGCCGAAGGCCCCTTCGTAGGAGCCGAGCAGCTGATCGGTGCTCTCGAGCTTGAGCTCGGTCGTCTGACCGCTGCGCGTCACCGTGCAGATGCCGCCGTCGGTGCCCGTGATGTCGGTGATTGCCGACTTCTGCGCCGCATAGGCCACCAACGTCGCTACGTCGCGGGCCGTGCTGTGCATCTCACCGGGATACTTGGCGGCGTCGTCGAGACCGTGCGGGTTGGCGTAGACCGTGTTGGTCATGCCCAACTCGGAAGCCTTGTCGTTCATGGCTTGCACGAAGCGGGCGGCGCAGGCGGTCGTGTCAGAAGAGTCCTGGCCTTCGGACTTGAGCATGATCGCCCCCACCGTTTCGGCAATGGCTTCGGCCGCGTCGTTGCCGCTCGGCCAGAGCAGGGCCTTCAGGGCCTCGGAAAGGGGCATCGTATCGCCCTCTTTCAAAGAAGCGGTCGACTCGCCGATCGAGGCGGCATAGTGGCTGATCGTGACTTGGGTGTCGAGCGGCACCGAATCGAGCGCCACCACGGCCGTCATGACCTTGGTGATCGAAGCGATGTGCACCTGAGCGTCGGCGTCGCGCTCGAAATAGACGTTGCCGTCCGAATCCATGACGATCGCGTAATCGCCCGCGATGCTCGGGCACTGCGACGAGGGAATGCCCGCGTCCTGAACCGTCTGGCCGGCGATGAGGTCGCTCGTGCGCACGTCGGCCCACGCCGCCCCGGGCAGGGAAAGCGCCAGCGCGCAGACGAGCGCGACGAGGCAAGCGGGAAGACGGCGGCACGCCTTCGATTCGGTATGAAGAGCAAGCGACATGGACTACCTCTGTTTCGATGATGCGATACCGACCACTATACCGTTGCCGTGGGAGTTTCGATGCGCGCGGGCGCGCATCTTCGTAGAGAACACGTTCCCGCACGGCGCTCGCGCGAACGGGAGCCCTATGCCGAGCAGCGCGAACGCACCGCGCAAGCCCGCCCGGCGCACCCGCGCCCCTGCTGCGCCTAGCGCTTGACGTCGACGGAAGACAGCGTGTCGTCCTCGACGCTCGTGTCGCCGGCCTTCACCGCGGCCACCTTACGGGCGCCGGTGCGCGCGTAGTAGACGGTCGTGTAGATGCAGAGCACGAGGCCCGCGTAAATGAACCAGATGCCCCACCCTGCCGGCTGCATGTTGAAGCCGGGCAGCCACGACACGTCGCAAAGACCCAGGCCGGGAAGAAGCGGGTAGTTCAGAATGAGGGCGGCGAAGCCGATGAAGAAGAAGGTGGTGGCCACCTTGCCCGGATAGATGACGTCGACGCGGACGTTCCAACGCTTGAGCAGGTAGGTGTAGCCGATGATCATGCCCACGTCGCGGGCGACCACCAGGATGATGATCCACAGGGGCATGCGGCCCACGAGGAAGACGCCGAGCACGCCGCAGATCATGAGCAGACGGTCGACGGCCGGGTCGAGGATGCGGCCGAGCTTGCTGACCGTATGGGTGCGGCGGGCGATTTGGCCGTCGAGGAAGTCGGTCGACGCGGCGATGGCGAAGACGATGGTCGCCGCAACGTCCTGCCCGTTGAGCAAGAGGACGAGAAACGCCGGCACCATGCACAGGCGGATGAAGCTGATCACGTTGGCCACGGTGAAGATGGCGTCGATAGGGTCGCCCTGGTTGCCCTGCGGCCGTTTGCTTGCCTGTTCTGCCACGATCTGCACGCTTCCTTTCATGAAAAACGGGTACGCACGTATGCGTACCCGTCAGCATGATACTCTACCGCGCTCGCGAACTACTTCGCAGCTTCGCGCGCGGCCTTGGCTTTCATAGCAGCTTCAATTTTCGCCTTCTTTGCCGCTTCCTTGGCCGCGAGTTCCTCGGGCGACGGCGCGGGCTTCTGAAGCGTTTCCCGCGAGATCTCGCGGGCGGGCTTCTGGTAGCCGGGCGCCATGGTCAGACAGGGCACCGGGCAGTTGAGCACGCACGACTTGCACTGCACGCAGCGGAAATGGTCGATGCTCCAGGTGCCGGCCTTGCGGTCGACGATGAGGGCGCCAGCCGGGCAGACGCGAGAGCAGGTGCCGCACAACGTGCAGGCCGTGATGTCGTTTTCGATATGGCCCTTGATTCCCGCCGGTTGGGGCTTTTCCTCGAAGGGATAGAGCACCGTGCTCGGCTTGGTAAAGAGCGATTTGAGGGTCATCTTCCCCAATTTGAACGATCCCATGTCCCTACCTTTCGGTGCAGCTGATGCACGGGTCGATGGTGAGCACGATCATGTTCACGTCGGCCAGGTCGCAGCCCTTGAGCGCAGCGGCCATACCGGCCAGGTTCATGCTGGTGGGCGTGCGCATGCGCATGCGCTGCAGATACTTGGTGCCGTTGCCCTGGGCGTAGTAGTAGCACTCGCCGCGCGGCTGCTCCAGGGCGCCGCAGGCCATCGCGCCGTCGGCGGGGCTGCCCTTGGGCTTTTCGAAGACGGGGCCTTCGGGAATGCGGGCGATCATTTCCTCGATGATGTCGATCGACTGCAGGATCTCCTTGGCGCGCACTTCGACGCGGGCGTAGCAGTCGCAGTCGGTCGAGGTGATCGGCGTGAAGTCGGAAAGCTCGGCGTAGGCCCCCGCCTCCTTGCAGCGCACGTCGTTGACCACGTTGGACGCGCGCGCGAAGGGCCCGACCATCCCTAGGTTCACGGCGTCGTCGTGTTCGATAACGCCCACGCCCACCAAACGGCTGCGCACGCTCGAATCGTTCAGGAAGGCGCGGCAGATCTCGTGGTACTCGTCCTTGATGCCTTCGAGGACCTCCTGCACGTGCGCGAGCGTGGCGGCGTCCTGGTCGCGCACCATGCCGCCCACGCGCACGGCCGAAAGGATGACGCGGCCGCCCGTCATGGCCTCGAACAGGTCGAGCACGCGCTCGCGCAGGCGCCAGCAGTGCATGAAGAGGCTCTCGAAGCCGAAGGCGTCTGCCGCAAGGCCCATCCACAGCATGTGCGAATGGATGCGGCTCATCTCGTGCAGGATCACACGCAGGTAAGAGGCGCGCTTGGGCACTTCGAGGCCCATAAGCCCCTCGACCGTTTCGGCGTAGCCCAGGCTGTGGCCCACGGCGCAGATGCCGCAGATGCGCTCGGCGATGTAGATGAACTGGTTGTAATCGCGCGTTTCGGTGAGCTTTTCCAGACCGCGGTGGATGAAGCCGATCTGGGGCACCGCCTCGATGACCTTCTCATCTTCCACGACGAGGTCGAGATGCAGCGGCTCGGGAAGCACGGGGTGCTGGGGGCCGAAGGGAATGATCGTCGCTTTGCCCATCTTATTCCCCCTTCTCTTCGGTAGCGGAAGGCGCGGCGGCCTTTGCGGCGTCGGCTTTGGCTTTGGCGTCTTTGGCCGCCTTGGCGGCCTTGGCCTTGGCGATCTTGGCGGCCTTTTCCATAGCGGCCTTCTTTTCGGGCGTGATGACCGTCATCGGCTCGCTCACGTCGGTCGAGTAGAAATTGAAATGGAAGTCGAGCAGCATGTCGTCGACGGTGATGCCGTAGAGGTCCTGCGTCTCGTTTTCGAAGGGAAAGACGCCCGGGAAGTAGCCCTGGATCGAGGGGATATGCCCATGATGGGGCACGTTCTTGATCCGGTAGTTCTCGTAGACGTCGTCGCCGCCGTCGACCACGAAGGTGTAGATGATGTCGACCCCGTCGACGGTGTTGACGCAGTGGGTGTTCACGCAGCGGTAGCCGGCGGCCTTCTTTTCGGCGGCCAGGTCGAGCAGTTGCGCAAGCTCGATGTCGGTGTAGGTTTGCTTCACGGCCATGGTCCTTACGCCCCCTTCTTCAGCACGGGAGCATCGAGCGGGATGACGGGGGCGTGCTCGCCCTTCTTCATCGCCTCGTACTTTTCTTCGAGCACCTTTTCGGCTTCGACGATCGCATCGATCAGGGCTTCGGGGCGCACCGCGCAGCCCGGAGCGTACACGTCGACGGGAATGGCCCGGTCGACGCCGCCGATCACGTTGTAGCAGTCGTGGAAGACGCCGCCTTCGCAGGCGCAGCAGCCGCAGGCGATGACCGCCTTGGGCTCGGGCATCTGGTTGTAGATCTCGCGAATCACGTGGATGTTGCGGGAGTTCACACTGCCCGTGACCAGAAAGATGTCGGCGTGCTTGGGGTTGCCCGTGTTGATGACGCCGAAGCGCTCGGCGTCGAAGCCCGGGCAGAGGGTAGCGAGCACTTCGATGTCGCAGCCGTTGCAGCTCGACGCATCGTAGTGAATGACCCAGGGAGATTTGCTCATAAAGGACATGCGGTCCTCCTTCGGTTAAGCGAACGCCAATACGGCGATGTTGATGCCGCCGGCGACGAGGGCGACGATCCATGCCCACTTGAGCATGACCTGCCACTTCACACGGGCGAAGTTGTTGTCGATCCAGATTTCCAGGAAATAGACCAGGGCGACGAAGACGAGCGCGACGATGAGCGACGCAGGCCCCGCAGAGAGGAAGAACATGCCCGTCCAGCCAAGGAAGAGGACGTTCTCGCACCAATGGAGGATCTGCACGCGGGCAAGCGTGGGGCCGCTCATTTCGGTCGTGATGCCCTTGACCAGTTCCTGATGGGCATGATGGCTGCTCGAGATGTCGAAGGGGCTCTTGCGCAGCTTGATCGTGAGGATGAACAGCAGCCCCAGGAAGATGGGCCACCCGTAGCAGATGAGCGGATGGCGCATATCGAACAGGCCCGCCACGTCGAAGGTGCCGGCGATCATGTACATGCCCACGGCCGTGAAGATCACCATGGGCTCGTAGGACATGACCTGCAGGGTTTCGCGCGCCGCACCCACTTCGGCGAAGGGCGAGCGGGTCGAATAGGCCGCCATGATGAAGAAGAGGCTCGACAGGGTGATCACCAGGGTGCACAGGAGGAAGTTCCCGCCCGAGTAGAACAGGCCGCCGGCGACGATCGCGAAGAAGAGGGCGCAGGCGATGTAGGTGCCCTCGACCGTGTTGACGCTCATCTTCTCCTTCTGCAGGAGCTTGCGCACGTCCCAATAGGGCTGCATGAGCTTGGGCCCCACGCGGCCCTGCATGCCTGCGCTGATCTTGCGGTCGAGCCCGTCGAGGAAGCAGCCCACGATCGGGGCGAGCACGGCGAAGCAGATGGAACCGACAACGGTGGCAACGAACGTAGTCATTTCAACTCCCTCCTAGAACAGAACCGAAATCGACAGGGACAGGGACACGGCGAAGGCCGCGATGATGAGCAAGGTGCAGGCGATCTCTCCGATGGGTTTGATCGTCTTCTCGCCGAAGATGTTTTCCAGGTACATGTTGCGCGAGGTGGCTTCGGTCTCGCCGCTCATCGAGTTGATGAAGGTGCGGGCCTCGCTGTTGACGCTCACGCCCGACATGTAGACGGACGCCTTGCGCACGTCCTTGGGCTGGCGGTTGAGGCCGGCGAAGAGGACGATGGCCACCACGATGACGAGAACGGACATGAGCCACAGAAGGTCGTTGCCGATAGGCGCGCCCACCGACCCGTAGACGCTCTGCAGGTAGGGCAGCACCGAGCAGTCGCTGACAACCGGCAGCAGGGCGCAGAGCACCACGATCAGGCCGGCCATGGCGTAGAGGGCGATCCATTCGCTCTTGTGCACCGTAAGCTCGACGTCTTCCTGTTCGGCGGCGATGCCCGAAAGCTTCCCGAGCCACTTGGCCCAGAACATGAAGGTCGCGGCCGACCCGAAGGCCAGAAGCACGATGAGCGCCACCTGTTGGGCGTCGATGATCGACACGAGCGTGGCCCACTTGGATACGAGCATGCCGAACGGGGCGATGAACATCGTCATGATGCCGAGCATCATGAGACGGGCGAGCTTGGGCATGCGCTCGAAAAGCAGGTCCATGTCCTCGATGTTGCGCGACCCGATGTGATGTTCGGCGGTACCCACGCACAGGAAGAGCAGGGACTTGGCCACGGCGTGGAAGATCACGAGGAAGATCGCGGCCCAGACGGCCTCCGGTGTGCCGACGCCGGCGCAGGCGACGATCAGGCCCAGGTTGGCGATCGTCGAGTAGGCAAGGACGCGCTTGGCGTTGCTTTGGCTGATGGCCATGAAGGACGCCAGGCAGAAGGTGATCCCGCCCACCAGGATGGCGAGCATCGAGGGGATGACCGAAAGTGCGTAGAGGGGCGCGAGCTTGATGAGCAGGAAGACGCCCGCCTTCACCATCGTGGAGCTGTGGAGCAAGGCACTCGTGGGCGTCGGCGCGACCATGGCGCCCAGCAGCCAGGTGTGGAAGGGCATCTGGGCGGCCTTGGTGAGGCCGGCGAAGGTGAGGCAGGTGACCGGCAGGACCACAAGGGCGGGCGCAATCATGCCCATCTGCAGGAACTGGCTGAAGTCGAGCGTGCCCATGACGCCTGCGCTGTAGTAGAGGGCCGCCAAAAAGCCCAGGCCGCCGGCGATGTTCATGATGATCTGGCGGAAGGCGTTGCGGATGGCCTCGTCGGTCTTGGTGTAGCCGATCAAGAGGAAGGAGCACAGGGTGGTGACTTCCCAGCCGGTGAAGGCCCAGACCATGTTGTTGCTGAACACGATCACGTACATGGCCGAAAGGAAGAGGAACATGATGGCGAATAAGGTCGGGCGGCGGTCTTTCTCGCCCTCATGTTCCTTCTGGAAGTCTTCCATATAGCCGATCGCGTAGACGCAGATGCCCGTGCCGATGATGCCGATGATGAAGGCCATGATCAGCGACAGGGAGTCGAAGTAGAGCCCCTGCTCGACAGAGGCCGTATGCGCGAGCGTGAAATCGAACACAAGCGAGCCCACCAGCTGCACGACGGCGAGGATGCCGGCCCAGACGTTCTTGTAGCGCACGGCGTAGGCGATGATGCAGGCGCCGATCGCGATGCTCGCGAGCGTGCAGACGGCGTCGACGGCAGACGACGAGAACGTGAAGTACACGCCCTGCGTGCCCATCTGCGAAAAACACAGCCACAGCGAGTCGGCAGCGATGAGGGCCGCTGACACGTACACGATGGCGTTGCGTGCCTTGTTGGCGCGCACGAGCGACAGCAACACGGCTGCGACGAGCGGCAGGCACACGAGGAACCCAATGTGGACCACGCGATCAACTCCTTGCTCAATATGAAGCGTGAACATGACGAAGAGTCATGTTCCTAACATAGGGGTTTCGATTCGAAGACGGCTGAGACAACAGTCTGCGGGAGAACCCGTTCGGTGGACGGAGGGTCTCCCCTCCCCTTCACCATGGGGAATCCACAAATGCAACGTGAGTGGACCCATATCAATTGGTGTACACGATTGGAGCGGGGATTTCGACGGGGATTTCCCGTTACGTGGCCGAAGATGGGCACATTCGCACGCCGTGTGCACGAACGTAAAAAAGCGCCGCCACATAGGACGGCGCACGGGATAGCGAAGAGGCGGTGAGGCATCGCTTCTGCAACTGGATGGCCCACGGCATCGAGGGCTAGTACGAAGTTATTTGGTCGATTCGATAGCGAGGGCCCCGTTCGGAGCCCTGCGCGCACGCGCCGGCAACACCTACCGAACATCGGTGCCCCTGCGTAGACAATCGATGCCCCAGAGGCATACAACCGAAGAAGGCCCGGTTGCACGAAAAAGCGGCTCAGATGAACATTCATCTGAGCCGCAGTGCTAATGGTGGGCGTTAGAAGATTTGAACTTCTGACCTCTTCCGTGTCAGGGAAGCGCTCTCCCCCTGAGCTAAACGCCCGAATATGTTGTGCGCAACTGCAAGCGAGGGATGCTTGCCTGTCCAAGTAGTTGGAGGCGACGCCCGGATTCGAACCGGGGGTGAAGGCTTTGCAGGCCTCTGCCTTACCACTTGGCCACGTCGCCATTTTACAAAAGAGCCGATGCAAACCGCTTTCCATCGGCTCATCTTGAACAATGGAGCGGAGTACGGGATTCGAACCCGCGACCCCCACCTTGGCAAGGTGGTGCTCTACCAACTGAGCCAACTCCGCGTGCGCAAGGAAGTATTATACGGAAACGAGCGACGCTGACAAGGCCTAATTTCAACTTTTTTCAAAAGGGCGAAAGCTTCGTGCAAATGCCCAGGTCAGAGCATCGCTCATGCTTCATACGCGCCGCAAATGGCCCCAGATGCAAAGGCGCCCCTCCCCCGTCGAGGGGAAAGGGCGCCGAAAAAAATTATCCGAAGCCGAACGAGCTAGTCGAACTTCTTCTTCAGATAGTCGGACAGGATGCCCAGGCCCGTGCGCAGAGTCTCTTCCTTTGCGCAGTAGCCCAGGCGCGCGCCCTTGGGCAAGTCGAAGCGGCTGCCCGGGACCAGAAGCACGCCTTCGTCTTTCAGGATGTCGAGGCAGAACTTCTCGTCGTCTTCGGGAATGTCGAGACGGATGTAGCTCACCGACACGCCCTTGGGCGGGATCCACGACACGCGCGGCTCATGGTCGATCCACTCCTGCACGATGGCGCGATTCTTCTGGATAATCGCACGGTTGCGGTCGAGAATGGCGTCGCGGTTGCGCAGCACCAACGTGGCCAGGGCGTCATTGAACACGCCGGCGCAGATCATCGTGTAGTCGCGCAAATGGCGCATCTGGTCGGCCAGCTCGGCGTTCGACACGGTCCAGCCCACGCGGGCCGCCGGCACCGAATAGCGTTTGGAAATCGAATTGGTCGCCACGCCCTTGTCATAGAGGTCGACGACGCTCACGTACTGGTCGGTATCCTCCACCGGGAAGAAGACCTCGTCGGCCAGGATCCAGGCGCCCACCGACTTGGCCACTTCCACGATCTCTTCGAGCAAATCGCGCGGAATGCAGGTGCCCAACGGGTTGCTCGCGTTATTGATACAGATGAGCTTGGTGTCCTTGCGGATGAGTTTCTTCAGCTCGTCGATGCGGGGTTGCCAGTCGTCCTCTTCGTGAATGACCCAATGGTCCACATCGGCGCCCAGTGCCTCGGGAAGGTCGTAGAGGGGCTGGTAAGTGGGATATTCGGCAATCACATGGTCACCGGGTTCCACGAGGGCCATGATGGCGTTCAGATTGGCGCCCGTGCCGCCGTTCATCTGCAGGACGTTGGCCGGGTCGACGTGCTGGTAGAGCGAGGCCACTTCTTCGCGGAACTCCTGCGACCCGTCGATCCAGCCGTAGTTCATCTTCTCTTTGTTGAGGCGGTCGTAGAAATGCGCGCCCTCCTCGTCGCTGATCGCCAGGATCTCCTCCATCGTGAGGCTATCGATGGTCGACTGGGCGATGTCCCATTTCGCGTCGTGCTCCCACACGTTCAGGTAATCCTCGACGCCGATGGTCTTGATTTTCATGAAATCCTCCTCTTACGAAAAAAAGGGGAAGCAGCCCGCGCAAGCCGCCTCCCCTTTCAGATTGCGTACAACCGTTTAGAACACCGGGATGATGCCCACAGCGGTCAGTGGGATAGAGATGATGCCCAAGATGGTGATGACCACGCAGGCAACCTTCTCGCCCTGGGACAGACCCTTGGCGCCACCTTCCTTGCGGCCCTTCAGGTAGAAGAAGAAGCCGGGGACGTAGCCCAAGCAGGCCAACAGCAGGAAGCCCCAACCGGTGAACAGCACGCCCACGACCTGGAAGACGAGGGCGATGACGCCGAAGACCATGTTCTTCACGTCATGCTGTTCGGCCGAGTACTTCACCTGGTATGCCGCAGCGAAGGCCCACGTGATCACGATGGTCACGGTGCACATGCTGATGGCGAAGGTGTAGGCGTCGGCAGCGGTGAAGGCGACGATCAGGAAGACCTGGGTGCAGGCGCCGACGATGATCAGAGCCATCTGCGGAGCGTTCTTGGCGTTCATCTTGTTCCAAGAGGCAGGCAGCAGGTGGTCGTCAGACATGCCCGAAGAGGTTTCGGCCGGCAGCATGGTAAAGGACAGCCAAGAACCGAGCACCGAGATGATGATTGCAATCGAGATGAAGGTGCCGCCCCAGCCGGGAGCCATAGCCTCGAAGACCGTGATCGTGGCGGGCTTGGGAGCCGCTACGAGGTCAGCGTAGTCCATAACGCCGTAGGGCAGAATCGAAGCGCCGATGTAGAGCACGAGCAGAACCACAAGGCCCAGGATCGTAGCGGTACCGACTTCGGACTTCTTGGCGGCGCGCTTGGACATAACCGTCGCGCCCTCAATGCCGATGAAGACCCACATCATGATCAGGATGCAGTTGGTAACCTGCGTGGGCACGTCGCCCAGATCAACGCCGTTGGCCGCCATGACCACCGCGTTGCGCTCCATCGTGCCCCAGAAGTCGGCGGTGAACACGCCGGCGTTGAAGCTGATGATGCAGAACAGGATGAACAGCAGAATGGACACGACCTTGACGACCATGACCACAGCGTTCAGGAAGGCTGCCGATTCCACGCCGTTGATGACGAGGAAGGTGATCAGCCACAGGAACACCGACACGCACACGATGGCGGCGATGTTGGGATCGCCCGTTTCGGTAGCGAAGACGCCCGGCATCAGGCTGCCGAACACCTGGGCCACCATCGTGGCGAAACCGACGTTGCCCAACCAAGCGGACAGCCAGTAGCCCCAGCCGGAAAGGAAACCGGCGAACGGGCCGAAGCCTTCGGTCGCGTACTGGTAGATGCCGTCGATGTCAGAGCGCTTGGCACCCAGGTTCGCAAGCGAGAGCGCCAGGAACAGGAAGCCCAGACCGCAGACGACCCACGCGATGAGCGCGGAGCCGGGAGCGGCGACGTTGGCCAGCTGACCGGTAAGGGCGAAGACGCCGGAACCGATACAGGAGCTGACCACCAGGCCGATGAGGCCGAACAGGCCTACACCCTTAGCTTTTTCTCCCATGAGAGAATCCTCCTTGTAATAGGTATAAAGAGCCGCCCGAGTTCCCATCTGACTGCGTCACGCAATGCAGGTGCATGTTCCGTAGCGCAGACAGCTCGGGCGGCCTATGAGGCCTCCCCCGCTTGCGCGAGCGAAGGAGACCGCATAGACGAAAGTGAGCGGACGCGTGAACGTCCCGGGAAGAAGGTTACCCTAGAGGTCCTCGCGCCAGGCCGGCATGCTCATGCAGCGCGGGCCGCCGCGGCCGCGCGAGAGCTCGGCGGACGGGATGACCTTGAGGTCGAGGCCCTCCTTGTAGAGGTAGTCGTTGGTGACG
>JALCHN010000002.1 GCA_022644775.1 Eggerthellaceae bacterium | reverse complement strand
CGGGCGTGTGACAACATCACGCGCCCCCGTTGTCACAATGAGTCAAAGAGATGTGACCCCTTTGACTCATTCTCGCGGAACTACATGGTGGTGGGAACGACCTTGGTTTCCAGGCCCGCTTCGCGCAGGGCGCCCACGATGCGGTCCTTATGGTCGGTGCCGAAGGCCTCGATCGTCACGCGCAGCTCCACCGCTTCGTTGCGGTTGGTGTTGACGAACTGGTTGTGCTCGAGGCGAATGACGTTGCCGTCTTCGCGGGCGATGATCGAGGCAACCTCCACGAGCTCGCCGGGGCGGTCGGGCAGAAGGACTGACACGGTGAAGACGCGGTCGCGTTGGATGAGTCCGTGCTGCACGACCGACGACATCGTGATGACGTCCATGTTGCCGCCCGACAGGATACTCACCACGTGCTTGCCTTCGACGTCGAGATGCTTCAGGGCCGCCACCGAAAGCAGGCCAGCATTCTCGACGATGAGCTTGTGGTTCTCGACCATGTCGAGGAAGGCGCCCACGAGCTCGTCGTCGTCGATCGTGATGATGCCATCGAGGTTCTTCTGGATGTAGGGGAAGACCGATTCGCCGGGCTGCTGGACGGCCGTACCGTCGGCGATCGTCGACACGTGCGGGAGCTTGACCACGTGCCCTGCCTCGAGCGAGGCCTTCATGCAGGCGGCGCCCGAAGGTTCGACGCCGATCACCTTGATGCGGGGATTGAACTCCTTGGCGAAGGTCGACACGCCGCAGGCCAGGCCGCCGCCGCCGATCGGAACGAGGATGTAGTCGACCAAGGGGAGCTCTTTGACGATTTCGACCGCAATGGTCCCCTGTCCCGTCGCCACGACCGGGTCGTCGAAGGGCTGGATGAAGGTGTAGCCGTGCTCTTCGGCCAGGCGCTCGGCCTCTTCGTGCGCCTCGTCGTAGACGTCGCCGGCGAGGACGACCTGGGCGCCTAAGGCCTTGGTGCGCTCGACCTTTATATAGGGGGTCGTCGTGGGCATAACGATGACCGCGGGCACCCCGTAGCGTTTGGCCGCGTAAGCCACGCCCTGGGCATGGTTGCCGGCCGATGCGGTGATGAGTCCCTTGGCGCGCTCTTCGAGCGACAGCGTCGAGATCTTGTAGTAGGCGCCGCGCACCTTGTAGGCGCCCGTGCGTTGCAGGTTCTCGGGCTTGAGGTAGACCTTGTTGGCGGTGGCGTCGCTGAAGTAGGGGCTGTAGATGAGTTTGGTTTCGAGCGTAACGTCCTTCACACGCTCGGAAGCTTCTTCGAAATCTTCGATAGCCAGCATTCTTTTCCTTTATCGCAGGGTCGTATGATCGCTTCCACGATATGCTAACGCACGAAACGCAACCCACGCAGGCAGGCCATATACGAAAAAACGTTAACCGGCGCCCGCTTGCATACTACAAGGAGGAAGCATGCAGACCGTATCCACCCCCAACGCCCCCGCCGCCATCGGCCCCTATTCCCAGGCCAAGATCGCCGGCGGCTTCCTATTCGCCTCGGGCCAGATTGCCATCGACCCGGCCGTGGGCAAGATCGTCGAAACGACGATCGAAGGCCAGGCACGCCAGGTGCTCGCCAACGTCGAGGCCCTGCTCGAGGCTGCCGGCACCGACCTGGCGCACGTGGTGAAGACTACCTGCTTCCTGGCCCACATCGAAGATTTCGCCGCCTTCAACGCCATCTACGCCGAACGCTTCGGCGACGCGCGCCCGGCCCGATCGGCCGTGGGCGTGGCGGGTCTGCCGGCCGGAGCCCTCGTCGAGGTCGAGGTCATCGCCGAGCTCTAATTCCGTCGCTTGCCGCGCAGAGCGCCCGCAGGCGGTAACCTATGGGTAACGGTCCCTTTGCCCATCTCGTTAAGGTGGCCGTCACGTGGACGGCTTTGGCTACAATGAAGCGCACGTCGAACGCAAAGGAACATGCACCCCATGACAGAATGCCCGCAACCCAACGTATGCGATACCGCCCTCATCTTCGAGGGCGGCGGCATGCGCGCTAGCTACACCGCCGCCATCGCCAACGCCCTGCTGGAAGCGGGCATCAACTTCGGGCACGTCTACGGGGTCTCCGCCGGTTCGAGCAACGCCGTGAACTACGTCTCGCGCGATGTCGGCCGCACGCGCGCATCCTTCACCGAGCTCGTGCGCGACCCCGACTTCGGCGGCCTGGGCACCTTCCTTGCCCACAAGGGCTTCTTCAGCGCCCATCACATCTACCAGGAAATAGGCCGGCCCGACGGCCTTCTGCCCTTCGACTTTGCCACCTTCGCGGCCAATCCGGCGCGCGTCACCATCTGCGCCTGCGACCGCGATAGCGGCGCTTCCGTCTTTTGGACCAAGGCCGACATGCCCAACGTCGACGAGCTCATGGTGCGCGTCCGCGCGTCGTCGACTCTGCCGATCGTCATGCCGCCTGCCACGATCGACGGCCGCGTCTACTACGACGGCGGGCTCGCCGAAGGCAACGGCATCCTTCTGCCCAAGGCCCGCGCCGACGGCTTCAAGAAGTTCTTCATCGTGAGGACGCGGCCCAAGCCCTACCGCAAACCCGAAAAACCCAAGCCGGCGACCGTGGCCTTCTTCTGGCGCCGTCCCGCCATGCGCGCGGCCCTACGGGCGTGGGGCCCGGGTTACAACCGCATCTGCGACGAGGCAGACGCGCTCGCTGATGCGGGCGAGGCCTACGTGGTCTACGCCGAGCACATGGGCGTGGAAAACAGCACGACCGATCTGGACGCCCTGCGCCGCAATTACGACGCGGGCTGGGAGCAGGCCCAGCGGGACCTGCCTGCATGGAAATCGTTTTTGGGGGTATAGCGCATGTCGAAGTTCACCGAGCAGGCCATCATCAACGCGTTTCTCGACGAGCTTTCCGAAAAGCCCTTCGATAAGATCACCGTCACGAGCATCGTGAAGCGCTGCGGCATCAACCGCAACACCTTCTACTACCATTACCAGGACATGTTCGCGCTCGTCGACGACATGCTCAAACGGGCGGCCGCCGAGCTGAGCATGACCAACCCCCGCATGCACGACTGGCAGCAGGCCTTCGCGGCCCTCACCTCCTTCGCCCGCGCCCACAAGTCGGCCTTCTACCACTTGTACAACTCCTCGAACAACACCCGCATCGAGGCCTACTTCCACTATGCGGCCGAACCGATCGTCGAATCCTTCGTGCGCCACGAAGCCGAAGGGCTCGAGGTGAGCGACCAGGTCATCACCGACTTGAGCAACCTGCTGGCCCTCACCCTGCAGAGCCTCACCGTGCAGTGGCTCGTCGACGGGATGAGCAACGAGTTCGACGACTACATCGCCCGCATCGCCCGCATCCTCGACGGCACCGTGCGCATGGCGCTCGAAAGGGGAGCCGCGAACGGAGGCGCCGCGGCAGGCGCCCTCCCCTCTCCGAAGACCCCGCGCTCGCTGTAAACCCAACGGCACACATGTGAGAATTCCCACATATAATTTTTAGGCATTCTTCAGATGGTGCCCAAGTTTCGAACAGGCCCTATTCTTTGACCATTCCTCGTGACCTGCGTAAACGTTACGTTTCAAGCAACGTAATGTGAGCATTCCAACAGAATCGAGGCACCAATGGCTGAAGAGCCCCCATCAAACAAGATGCGGTACCGCCTGGGCCGCGGCATCGTGAAGGCGCGCGTGCCGATCCTCATCATCGCCATCCTGCTGCTGATCCCCTCCCTGTGGGCGTACGCGAACACCAAGGTCAACTACGACCTGCTCACCTACCTGCCCGACAGCTTCGAGACCATGCAGGGCCAGCAGATCCTGCAGGACGACTTCGGCAAGGGCGCCTTCAGCTTCATCATCACCGAAGGCATGACCGACGAAGAGGTCGGGGAGCTGAAAGATAAGATCGCCGACGTACCGCACGTCGCAGACGCGCTGTGGGTGGACGATCTCGAAGCGGCCGGCATCCCCAAGCAGGCCATCCCCGAAAAGTACTACAAGGAATTCAATAAAGACGACAACGGCGACAACGAGACGATGATCGCCGTCTTCTTCGACACCGGCACGTCGGCCGACGAAACGCTCACCGCCGTCGACCAGATCCGCGAAATCGCCGGCGACCAGGTCTTCGTGTCGGGCATGAGCGCGCTCAACACCGACATGAAGAACATCGCGAGCTCCGAAGAGGCGCCCACCGTCGCCGTGGCCGTGCTCGGCGCCGTGATCGCCTTGCTCGTGCTCACCGACACCTGGCTCGCTCCGCTTGTGTTCCTGCTCTCGATCGGCATCGCCATCATGTGGAACATGGGCACCAATATCTTCTTGGGACAGATCAGCTTCATCACCAAGGTCCTCGCCGCCGTACTACAGCTGGCCGTGACGATGGACTACTCGATCTTCCTCTGGCACGCCTACACTGACGAGCGCGACCAGTTCCCCGACGACCACCGCAAGGCCATGGCGCTTGCACTGGGCGACGTGTTCCCCACGCTCGTGTCGTCGGCGCTCACCGCTTCGGCCGGCTTCCTGGCACTCTGCTTCATGACCTACCAGCTGGGCATGGACTTGGGCATCGTCATGGCCAAGGGCTGCATGCTGGGCCTGGTGGGCAGCCTCACCACGCTGCCGGCCCTCATCCTTATCTTCGACAAGCCCATGGCCAAGCTCTCGCATAGGCCGCTCATCGGCAAGGCCAAGCGCCTGGGAAACAACGTGTCCAAACACTACGCGGTCTACATCATCGCCTTCTTCATCGTGCTCGTTCCCGCGGTCTACGGCTTCGCCAACAAGCCCGTCTACTACGACCTGTCGAAGATGGTGTCCGGCGAGGTGTCGGCCGATGCCGGCAATGCCAACCCCCTCATGAAGGCAGCGCCCGCCAACGAAAAGCTCAAAGAGGACTTCGACGTGTCTACCACCGAGATGATCCTCTGCGACGCCAACATGCCCCACGCGATGGCCAAGGACATGCTCAACCGCATCGAAGAGGTCGACGGCGTGAAGTACGCGATCGGCTACGACTCCCTTGTGGGAGGCAACATTCCGGAAGAGATCGTGCCGGCCAAGTTCACCGATGCCCTGAAAGCGGGCGACTATCAGCTCATCGTGATCAACTCGACCTACGCCGTGTCGACCGACGAGGCCAACGCGCAGATCGACCGGATCAACGAGATCATCCACCAGTACGACCCCAACTCGATGCTCATCGGCGAGGCGCCCGCGACCAAGGACCTTATCGCCACGACCGGCGTCGACTTCCAGGTGGTCGATTGGGTGGCCATCGGGCTTATCGGGCTCATCTTGCTCGTCGTCTTCCGCAGCATCCTCGTCCCGATCCTCATGGTGTTCGTGATCGAGCTCGCCATCATGGCCAACTTGGGCATCAACACTTTCACGGGTACCGAAATGGTCTTCATCGCGCCCGTGTGCATTTCGACCATTCAGCTGGGTTCGACGGTGAACTACGCCATCCTGCTCGTGCAGCACTACAAGAATAACCGCAACATCGGCATCGAAAAGGCCAAGGCCGTCTCGACGGCCATCGCCGACAGCGTGCCCGCCGTGGCGACGAGCGCCCTGTCCTTCTTCAGCGCGACGATCGCCGTGGCCATCTATTCCGACCTGAGCATTATCTCGAGCCTGACCGAGTTCATGGCCCGCGGCGCGGTCATTTCAATGGCCTGCGTCATGGTCTTCCTGCCCGCCTTCCTCATGCTCTTCGACAAGGTGATCCTGAAGACCTCGAAGAGCTTCCGTCCCGTTTCCACCACCCCGTCTGTACCCGCGTCCACGGAGGTAACCGCATGAAATCCGAAACGTTCAAACTGAGCAAACTGCGCAACATCGCCTTGGCCGGCATCTTGGCCGCCGGCGTGGTGGGGCCCACCTACGTGGCCTCGACCGCGCACGCCGAGGACGCGGCCAACCAGGCGGCCGAGCAGCAGAGCGACCAGAGCCAAGAGGGCACGGACGATTCTAATTCGTTCGTGAAGGACCTCCTGGGTTCCAACGACACCACCGATGCTGACGCCAACGACCCCACCAAAACCGAAACCGTCTACGTCTTCAACAACGCCGACGGTTCGGCCCGCAACGCGATCGTGACCGACTGGCTGAAGAACGTGAAGGGCGACCAGTCGCTTGCCGACGTGTCCAACCTCACCGACATCGAGAACACCGAAAGCCAGGCCGGCTACCAGCAGGATGGCCAGAAGCTCACCTGGGACGCCCAGGGCGACGACATCTACTACAAAGGCAACACGACCGAGCAGGCGCCCGTCACGATCAAGGTCACCTACTGGCTCGACGGCCAGGAGATCTCGCCCGACGACTTGGCCGGCAAGAGCGGGCATGTGAAGATCCGCTACGACTACACCAACAACGCGAGCTTCCAGACCGAAGTCAACGGCGAGCAGCGCACGATGTACACGCCCTTCGTGGCCGCCACGGGGCTCATCTTGGACAACAGCAATTTCAAGAACGTGACCACGGTCAACGGCAAGATCGCAAACGACGGCGACCGCACCACGGTGGCCGGCTTCGCGATGCCCGGCCTGCAGGAGGACCTCGACATCTCCTCTGACGACGTCGACATCCCGACCTACTTCGAAATCGAGGCCGACGCGACCGACTTCTCCCTCGACACCTCGCTCACGGCCGTGTCGAGCAACCTTTTCGACAGCATCAACACCGATGACATGAGCGAAGACACGCTCGGCGACGACATCAACAAGATGAACGACGCGATGAACCAGCTCATCGACGGGTCGAGCAGCCTCTACGACGGCCTCACCCAGCTCGCCGACGGCGCCGGCCAGCTCGATGATGGCATCGGGACCCTGCAGGACAGCACCGCTTCCCTGCCCGCTTCGGCCGACGCCTTGAATTCCGGCGCCCACCAGGTGGCTTCCGGCGCCGACCAGGTGGCGTCGGGTTCGGACACGCTCGCCGACGGCACGAGTCAGCTCGCGTCGGGGGCGGCCCAGCTTCCCGCCGGCGTCGCCAAGCTCTACGACGGCAGCGACCAGGTCTATAGGGGCCTCGAAGCGCTGAAAAACGGCGATTCCAAACAATGGGGCCTCGTGAAGGCCATGGAATCGGCCAAGCAGATCTCCGACGGCGCCGACCAGCTCGACGCGGGGGCCCAGAAGCTCGCCGCGGGCACTGGCCAGCTGAAGTCACAGACCACGAACCTGCCCAGCCAGGTGAAGCAGCTGTATGACGGCAGCGACGCCGTCTATACGGGCCTCGCAGCGTTGAAGAACGGCAATTCGAAGCAGTGGGGGCTCGCCAAAGCCGCTGAATCGAGCAAGGAAGCTTACGTCGGTGCGCAGAAAATCGCTGCCGGTGTGTCCACGCTCGCAACCCAGATGGGCACGATCAAGGGCGGAACCGATACCATTGCCTCAGGCGCAAACACCGCCAGTGCAGGAACGCAACAGGTCATCGATACCATTACTGGCACGATGGTTCCCGCCCTCACCGACGCTCAAAACAAGCTCACCGGTAACGACAAAGCCGACGTCGACGGAGCCGTATCCTCGCTGAAGGAAGCCCAAAAAACGCTCACCTCGCTCAGTACGACGACGGGTAACATCGCCGACCAGCTCACGACGATGTCCGACGGCCTCTCGGAGGTCTCTGACACCTTGGGAACCATCAAGTCGCAAGCCGACGCGGCGAGCAGCGACTCCTCTTTGGCGGCGAGCAATATCACGAGCAGCAACTACAACAACATCGCCACGGCCAAAAAGCAGCTTGCGGCCATCGACACGACGGGCATGACCGACGACCAGAAGACGGCCCTGAATAACGCGTCTTCTGAACTCGATGCCGTGAACACCGACGACTTGGCACAGGCCTATAAGGCCGCGTCGAGAGCCGCCTCAACCGATCAGAATGTCTTTACCGAAATCGGCGCAGTCAAGGACCAGATCGACACCCTGCAGACGAGCATCGGCACGCAGGCCCAAAACTTCCAGAAAGCCTCCGACTCCCTGAAAAGCGATGCGGCTACCTTGCAGAAGACGGCCTCCTCGCTGGAGAAGAACAGCTTCATTAACGTTGAGCAAGAAGTAGCGGGAGTTAATGACGGCCTGCAAAAGCTTGTCGGTACCGACCAGGATACGAAAGCAGACGATACTCTCTATGGTCTGAAAGCCGGTTTGGGTGAAATCAACACGGGCGCTCAGACGATCAGCGACAAGATCACCGGTAGCTCCAAAGACATGGCGGATCTCGTGACTGGTGCCGCGACTTTGCGCGACGGCCTCAAAACCCTCTCCGAGGGCGGCGTCATCGAAGGCAAGGCCTCGGCGGGCCTTTCCGGTGCCGTGGCGGCGATCGGCGATACGCAGACGACCAACACCCTCCTCTGGGGCTCCAACGCCATCAACCAGGGACTCATAAAGATGAACGCCCAGACTCCGGCGCTCGCCGCCGGCATCGCCCAAATCGACGGCGGCGCTCAGCAGCTGGCAGCCGGCACGGCCAAGCTCGCCCCCGGCGCCAAGGCCCTCTACCAGGGCGCGGGCGATACGCCGATCGACGGCAAGACCTCGGCCGGCCTGGTGGGCGCCGTCGATGCCCTCGGCTCGGCGACTACGCCCAACACGCTGCTCTACGGTTCGAACGCCATCTGGAAGGGCCTCGCGCAGATGAACGCTTCGGCGCCCACCCTCGCCAACGGCATCAACCAGGTGAACAGCGGCGCTCACCAGCTTGCAAGCGGCTCTGCGCAGCTCGCAAGCGGCAGCAACCAGCTGGCAAACGGCACCGACCAGCTCGCGAGCGCCACACCTGCCCTGGTGAACGGCATCGCCGCCCTCAAGGCCGGGTCCTCGCAGCTCGCAAGCGGCGCCGTATCCGCTCAGGACGGCTCGGCCCAGCTTTCCGACGGGCTCAAGCAGTTCAACGACGAAGCCATCCAGAAGATCGTGAGCGCCTACAACGACAATCTGGCCGGCCTTTCCGACAACCTGAAGGCCACCGCCCAGGCAGGCAAGGACTACCAGACCTTCAGCGGCAAGGACGATGCGATGCAGGGCAAGGTCACGTTCATCTACGAGACCGACGGCATCGGCGACTAGGACAATGGCAACGGGCGGGAGCGCACACGCGGCCGCTCCCGCCGCTTACGGTAAGGACGCAAAGTGGAAATCGATGTGCTCAATCTCTACGACCGCCTGAAGGGGTGCCCCCTCTTCGACGGCATCGCGCGCACGGATTTCGATGCGCTGCTTTCCTATGCCCATGCCCGGATGCGCACCTTCGAAGAGGGCGAAGCGATTGCGGGAACGAGCGAAGACCGCGCCCATCAGACTGTGGGCATCATCGCCCGCGGCGCCGCCGTTCTCTACGCGCACGACGAGAAGAAGCATTCCTACGAACTCGAGCGCTACACGGTGGGCGACGTGGTCGCCAACGGCTTCTTCTACCTGGCCGACATCGGCAGCGACCTGCAGCTGATGGCCAAAGAGGCCCTGTCCATCGTGGGGCTCGACGCCGACAGGCTCTACGAGACCCGTTCGAACAGCGGCGCGCACCTGGAGCAGACGCGGGCGCGGTTCGTGTCGAACATGGCCAAGGCGATCGCCGACCAGCAGAAGGAGATGCTGCGCCACCTGTCGATTCTCGCGACGCGCACCACGCAGGAGAAGATCCTGCGCTTCCTCTACGCCTACGCCCACGACACCAGCTCGCTCAGCTTCACCCTCCCCTTCTCGCGCCAGCAGATGGCCGACTACCTCTGCGTCGACCGCAGCGCCATGTGCACCGAGCTCTACAAGCTCAGAGCGCAAGGTAAGCTCAAGGTGAACATGCGGCATTTCGAACTGCCGCCGCAATCGGCATAGAAAGCCGGCGGCGCCTGCGACACGAGGTCGTGGGCGCCGCTTTCGTTTTGCTGGGCACGAGCGAAAAACGGGGCCCCGCGACCGATCGTCGCGGGGCCCCGTTGCGCGTCTCGCGTGAGCCCTCGGGATTGGCACGCGTGCTTTCTGCGCCTACTGCAGGCGGGCGCTCACCGCGCGGGCCGCTTCGGCCTTGTCGAGGTTGCCGCCGGTCGCCTTGGTGAGTGCGCCCATGACCTTGCCCATGTCGCGCTTGCTCGTGGCGCCCACTTCGGCGATGGTCTTTTCCACGAGCTCGACAAGGGCGTCGCCCGAAAGCTGGGCGGGCAGCAGGCCTTTCAAGATCTCGACCTGGCGGGCAAGGGTGTCGGTGCGCTCCTGGTTGTTGCCGGCCTTGATGCTCGCCTCGAGGGTCTCGCTCGTCTGCTTGATGACGCGCTTGATCATGTTCGACACGTCTTCTTCGGTCGTGTCGCGGCGCTCGTTGATCTCGATGTCCTTCAGCTCGCCGTGAACCTGGCGTAGAATGGCCAACCGCACCTTATCGCGGGCCTTCATGGCGTCTTTGATCTGTTCCTGCAGCTCTGCGTGAGTCATGCGTTACTCCTTTTCCTCTGGTCCTTCCCTACATATTACCGATATGGACGTGGCCGAGCCAATTTCGCGCGATATCGGCATAGGAGCGCACCGTCGCGTCGGGTGCAGCCGGCACGCCGGTCATGCGCCATCGGGGCACGTACTGGGTCACGTGGTAGGGAATCGAAGGGTCGATCGAAGCGAGCAGACGGGCCAGACGGTCGATGGAGTCCGCGTCGATGAATCCGGGGGCGCAGAGGGTCGTGACCTCCACGTGGCAGGTGGGACAGGCCGCCGCGGCACGAATCGTGTCGACGACCGTCTCGAAAACGCCCGCGCCCAAACGGGCGTACGCCTCGTCGGAGGCGGCCTTGAGGTCGATGTTGCAGGCGTCGACAAGCGGCAGCAGCTCGCGCCAGACGTCGGCGCAGACGACCCCGTTGGACACGACGACCGTCTTGAGCCCGCGCTCGTGGGCGAGGCGCGCGGTATCGCGCACGAACTCCCAACCGATGAGGGGCTCGTTGTAGGTGAAGGCGATGCCCACGTTGCCGCGCGGGCGCAGGCGCTCTGCTGCGGCAACGAGTTCGGCAGGCTCCACATAACGCCATGCGACCGTATCGGCACGGGCCGCGGCGATTTCGTGGTTCTGGCAGAACGGGCAGGACAGGTTGCAGCCGTAGGACCCCACCGAGAGCACGTAGGACCCGGGCATCCATTCGGCGAGGGGCTTCTTTTCGACCGGATCGAGGGCCGCCGACGTGAGGCGCCCGTAATTGTCGCAGACGACGGCGCCCTCGCGGCAGACGCGGGCGCCGCACGCGCCAACCATGCCTTCGGCGAGCCAGCAATGGCGGGGGCAGACGGGACAGACGGCCTTAGTGCTTGTCGTCGTAATGGCGCGTCACCTCGAATCGCTCGAGCGCCACCGGCTCGTCTGCGCCGATGCCCGCCTTCTGCTTGGCGATGGCCACCTGCTGGGCCACCGTGTCGACCCCGTCGAGGTCGGGTAGGAGCACGCCCCGACGGCCGCCACGCGACACGATCACGCCGAAGCGCGCCGGGTCGAGCTCGCGGGCGCTTTCGATGGCCTCCGGCTCGGTGAGGACGTCGACGTTGACGTCGAGCAGGGGCAGCTCGTCGGCGCGCACGGGCGCGAAGCGCGGGTCGCGCGAGCAGGCCGAAATGGCGTTGTCGATGACCTCCGACGCCAAGCTGTCGCGGCACGGTTCGAGCGTGCCGATGCAGCCGCGCAGATCGCCTCCTTCGTGAATCGACACGAAGCAGGCGGCCCGCCGCGTGCGCAGGTCGGCCGGCACCCAGTTGGGAATCGCCAGGCGCTCGCGGCGCAGCGTATAGGCCTCGATCGCCTCATGCGCTAAGCGAACGAAAGGGTCGCCCGCGCTTTCGGCGGGAGTCGCGGGAGACGCAGCCTCGGCGCCTTCCACCAAGAAGGAGGCCACCCCGTAACCCACGCCGAAGGTGCCCTCGTAGGAAAGGAGCTTGCCCGTATGGGGAACGTCGGATAAGGCCCCCGCCATGATCTGGAAGGACCTCAGGCCGCATTCGGCGCCCTTCTCGACCAGTTCGGGATCGATATGGAAGAGCTCGTCAAGGTCGTTGTCCGCGAAGGCGCGCGTGATTGCCGCGTCGAGCTTGGGCCCTTCGGGCACGAAGCCGTAGGGGCCGGTCGCTTTGAGCTTATGGGACAGATCGCCGCTTGCTATGAAGACGACCCGCTTCTGCTGATGGCGGGCCACATCGGCGATCACCTGGCCCAGGGCGAAATGATCGGAGGCCGGCAGGCCCGCGAGCCCGATTTCCACCACTTTGAAGGCGCTGGTCTCCTGCGCGATGAAGTACAGGGGCACGAAGCAGGCGTGGTCCATCCCCCGCCCGCGCCAGGCGGAACGGGCCGCATAGACGTTACGTGCGTGGGCGCCGAGCTCAACGTCTTCGGCGAAGGCCGTGTCGACGGAAAACGAAAGGGCGTCTTCGGGGTCGCCGAAATCGCCCATCGACCCGGCGAGCTCGCTGCCGTCGCAGATCGCGAAGGCGTCGAGGTAGGCGGGCGCATGGGGCGAAGTCACGACGACGGTGTCGGGCGCGAGCCGGGCGACCGCGCGCGCCACCTGGCGGTAGGCGTCAATCGTGACTTGCACGGCGGCTTCTTCTCCCCTGCCCACGCCGGCGACGATGATCGGCGGATGGGGCACGGCGAACGCGGCAACGATGGACATAGCGCATCTCCCCTTACACGAGCGCGGCGGCCCCGCGAGAGCGGAACCGCCGCGACAACGTACTCGCTTGCCTTCGAGTATAGCGCCTGGTTAGAGGTCCATGCCCATAGCGAGCGCCTTCTGGTTGGGTTCGAGCAGCTTGGCCTTGCGAGCGGGGATGATCTTGGTGAGCGCCGCGTCGATCGCGTCCTTGCTGCAGAACTTCGTTTCAGCGTAGAGCTTGCCGGTGAGAATGACGTTGGCGAGCTGCTTGAAGCCGGCTTCGTCGGCAAGCTGGGTCGAGGGGACCTTGACGATCGCGATGTCGTCGCGCTCGGGGATGTCGGGCACGAGCGTGGAGTCGACGATCATCAAGCCGCCCGGGACCACGGCGTCGATGAACTTGTAGACGCTCGGCTGGTTCATGGCCACGACGACGTCGGGCTCCACGACGAGCGGGCTGCCCACCGGGTCGGTGGAAACGGTCACCGAGCAGTTGCAGGTGCCGCCGCGCATCTCGGGGCCGTAGCTGGGCAGCCAGGACACTTCCTTGCCGTCCAGCAGGCCCGCCTGGGCCACGATCTTGCCGGCGAAGAGCAGGCCCTGGCCGCCGAAGCCCGCGAAGATGATCTTCAGGTCCTTCGAGTAATCCTTGGGCATGGGCTAGTTCGCCTCCTGCATCACGATGGGCACGTTCTTGGCCCGGTCCTTGGCAGCTTCGTGGATGTTCTCGTAGCCTTCGGCCACGATGTCCTTGTAGACGCCGAGCGGGTAATAGGGCAGCATGTTCTCGCGCATCCAGTCCATCGACTCGAGCGGGGTCATGCCCCAGTTGGTCGAGCAGGTGCCCACGATCTCGATGAGGGTGTAGCCGCGCTTCTCCTGCTGGTATGTGAAGGCCTTCTGGATGGCGCGCTTGGCCTTGCGCACGTGCGAAGGCGTGTCGACCGTAACGCGTTCGAGGTAGGCGACGCCGTCGAGGTCCTTCAACAGCTCGCACACGCGGATGGGGTAGCCGGCCGTGTGCACGTCGCGCCCGTAGGGACTCGTCTGCGTGACCTGGTGCGGAAGGCTCGTGGGGGCCATCTGGCCGCCGGTCATGCCGTAGATCGCGTTGTTGTAGAAGATCACCGTGATGTTCTCGCCGCGCGTGGCCGCATGGACCGTTTCAGCCATGCCGATCGACGCGAGGTCGCCGTCGCCCTGGTAGGAGAAGACGATGTTTTCAGGATGCACGCGCTTGACGGCCGTGGCGACCGCAGGCGCGCGGCCGTGGGCGGCTTCGATCATGTCGCAGGCGAAGTAGTCGTAGGCCATGACGGCGCAGCCGACCGGGGCCACGCCCACCGTGGTGCCCTCGATGCCCATCTTGTCGATCGCCTCGCCGATGAGGCGGTGCACGATGCCGTGCGGGCAGCCCGGGCAGTAGTGCATCTGCACGGGCAGAAGCGATTTGGGGCGCTGGAATACGATGCGGGGTTCTTTATCGGCCATGTCTTAAGCACCTACTTCCTGCGCAAGCTTTGCAATCGCGTCGAGCACCTCGCCCGGAGCGGGGATCACGCCGCCCGTGCGCCCATAGAAACGCACCGGATGGGCGTCGTGCACGGCCAGCCGCACGTCGTCGACCATCTGCCCCATGTTCATCTCGACGGACAGGTAGGCCTTGGCCTGGGGCACCGTCGCCTCGAGCGAGTCGTTGGGGAACGGCCACAGGGTGATCGGGCGCAGCAGGCCGGCCTTGATGCCCTGCGCACGCGCCGACACCACGGCGCTGCGGGCGATGCGGGCGCTCGCGCCGAAGGCGACGACCACGATATCGGCGTCGTCGACCATGAAGGCTTCGGACCTCTGCTCGGTCTTCTCGATCTGCTCGTAACGGGCGTAGCGCTCGCGCAGCTTGGCCTCGAGCTTGTCGGCCTGCAGGTAGAGCGAGTTGGCGACGTTATGGGGCCGCTTGTTGTGATGGCCCGTGGTCGCCCAGGGCTTTTCGGGGAATTCCGTCTTTTCGGGCGGCAGTTCCACCGGCTCCATCATCTGGCCGAGCAGGCCGTCGGCCAGAAGCACGACCGGCATGAGATATTCGTCGGCCTTGTCGAAGGCCAGGTAGACCAGATCGGCCATTTCCTGCACCGTGTTGGGCGCGTAGACGATATGGCGGCTGTCGCCGTGGCCCATGGCGCGGGTGGCCTGCCAGTAGTCCTGCTGGCTGGGCTGGATGCTGCCCAGGCCCGGGCCGCCGCGCTCCACGTTTAAAATGACGCCCGGCAGGTCGGCACCTGCCATGTAAGAGATGCCCTCGCCCTTCAGCGAGATGCCCGGCGACGACGAGCTCGTCATCGCGCGCGCACCGGCGGCGCCGGCGCCGTAGAGCATGTTGATCGCGGCGATCTCGCTTTCGGCCTGCAGGAAGGTGCCGCCGATCTTCGGCATGATCTTGCTCATGTAGGCGGCGACTTCGGTCTGCGGGGTGATGGGATAGCCGAAATAGTAGCGGCAACCGGCGCGCACAGCGGAAGCTGCGACCGCCTCGTTGCCCTTCATGAGAACTTTCTCGCCCATGCTATGACCTCCAAACCGTGATCGCCATGTCGGGGCACATGGTCGCGCAGGAACTGCACGCCGTGCATTTGGCTTCGTCTACGAGGACCGCGGGATGATAGCCTTTCGCATTGATGCGCGTCTGGTCGAGTTCCACGATGCCCTCGGGACAGGCGTCGACGCAGAGACCGCACCCTTTGCAATAGGTTTCGTCTACGATGATTCGCGACATACTACCTCCTTCTCGGTAACGCACCCGGCCAAGCGGGTGTCCTGGGGACGGGCTCTGCTAGGCCCGATCCCAAGGAGTTCTTACGTATAGTTGCACAACGTAGGCGGGCGCGGCCGCAGGGCGCGCAGAAATCGTGCGAACGAGCGCAGCTTCTTCACTATCGGCAGCTAAAGTAGCGCCGTTTTGGGTAATCGGGCCGAAATGCGGCACCGTGTGGGCAAGGATTGGCATGTCGAGTAGGCGGCCCACCCCTTCGGCGAAGTCGACTCCGCGCTCGATGACGGCCGCATCGGTGTAGCGGGCCAGGTGGGTGTTGTTCACGATCGCCGTCGCGCGAAGGCGGGCCTGGCGTTCGATGTCGGGCAGGAGCTCGGCGGCTTCCTGTGGCGTGCGCGTCTGCTCGCGGCAGCCGTTGACCACGTAGAGGAAGGCATAGGGGCCCTGAGCGATGTGCGCGCTCACGCGGCCCAGGGCGGTGGCGCCCACGTCGTCGCCGCCCGCGTCGATCACGAGCAGGCGGTCGGGATGGGCCCAGGCGTCGTCGATCGCGGCCTCGATCGCGCCCGAGAGCACGGGCGTGTCAAGCGACGTGCCCGCATAGTCGGGCGCGATAAGGGACGCGCCCGCCCCTTCGATGTCCTGCGCGTAATCGCTCGAGCGGAAGTAGGGGTTCACCACGTCCATGTCGATTAGGGTCACCGCGCGCCCGGCGCGAGCGGCGTCGATGGCCAAATTGATGGAAAAGTTGGTCTTCCCCACCCCGTAATGACCGCACACCACGGTCACGGCCGGCAGGGCGGAAAGCGCAGGCGGCAGGGCGCCGAGCGCGGGCAGCTGGTCGTTCATGGCATCCTCCCCGGACGCCCCAAGGCGTCCGTTAATCTGCAGATTAGGGCAAATCGGCTCCGCGGCGGGAGCTTTGATTTACCATGATACTGCTTGAAAAACGCAGAAGATGCGACACAAGGAGGTAGCATCCCATGAAGGTCAATCAGCAAGAAGTCGCGCACCGCATCCAAGCGCTGCGCGAGGACATGGGCTTTTCCATGCAGGAAATGGCCGAAGCGACCGGCCGCAGCCTGGCCGACTACGCCGCCCAGGAAAGCGGCGAGAAGGACCTCTCCTTCACCTTCCTTTCCAAGTGCGCCGCCCAGTTCGGCGTCGACGTGGTCCAGCTGCTCACCGGCGAGGACCCGCATCTGACGGGCTATTCGCTCGTGCGCGCCGGCGACGGCCTGCCGATCAACCGCCGCGAGGGCTTCACCTACCTGCACAAGGCGCCCTTCTTCAAGAGCCGCCTCTGCGAGCCCTTCCTGGTGACCACCCCCTATTCCGAAGAGGAACAGAACAAGCCCATCCACCTGTCCCACCATGCGGGCCAGGAATTCGACTTCATCATCAGCGGCCACATGCGCTTCCAGTATGAGAACCATGTCGAAGAACTGGGGCCGGGCGACACCCTGCTCTACGATTCCGGCCGCGGTCACGGCATGATCGCCACGGGCGGCGAGCCCTGCACCTTCATCGCGCTCGTCATGAAGCCCGGGGACGCGGACATTAAATAGGCGCTGTCGCCTGGCTCGACAGTGCCGCGCTACCTCCCACCCGTCCACATCCCCGCGCCGTGCGCGCATGAACCAAGAAAGACCGTCATGAGAAAGATCAACGAGCGCTACGTACAAGAGTCCTTCGACGAGAAGGGCCTGCTCACCCGCTTCCGCGCCACCTATCCCGACTCCTTCAACTTCGGCTACGACATCGTCGACGACATCGCCGAAAACGACCCCGACCGCCCGGCCATGGTCTGGTGCAACCCCGAAGGCGAAGAGCACCGCTTCACCTTCGCCGACATGAAGTACTGGTCCGACAAGACCGCCAACGTGTTCGCCGCCCACGGCATCGGCCGCGGCGACATGGTCATGGTCATCCTGCGCCGCCACTACCAGTTCTGGTTCGTGGCCACCGCTCTCGACAAACTGGGCGCCGTCATGGTGCCGGCGACCTTCATGCTCAAGGAGCACGACCTTTCCTACCGCTTGAACAGCGCTGAAGTGAAGGCGATCGTGTGCACCGACTGCGAGGACATCGCCCAGGTGACCGACAACGTGCAGGCCGACTGCCCCAGCCTTACGAAGAAGTTCCTCGTGAACGCCGCCGGCGGCGGCCTTATGATCGACACGGCCGCAGAGCACGGCTACGGCGCCGCCCTTTCGGGCCCCGAAGGCATCTGCAAGGCCCCGGGCGTGCGTCCGGGCTGGATCGACTTCAACACCGAAGTGCGCGCCGCAAGCGCCGATTTCGACCGCCGCGAGACGAGCGCGGCCGACCCCATGCTCATGTACTTCTCGAGCGGCACGAGCGGCAACCCCAAGATGGTCATGCACGACCAGGGCTACGCCGTGGCCCACACGCTCACCGCGAAGTGGTGGCACAACGTGCGCTCCGACGGCGGCCTGCACTTCACGATCGCCGACACCGGCTGGGGCAAGGCCGTGTGGGGCAAGTACTACGGCCAGTGGATCATGGAAGCTTGCGTGCTCACCTACGACTTCGACCGCTTCCACGCCGAAGAGATCCTGCACATGATCGAGAAGTACCACGTGACCACGCTCTGCTGCCCGCCCACCATGTACCGCATGATCAGCGAGGTCGACGTCGACTCCTTCGACCTGTCGAGCCTGGAATACTGCACGACCGCCGGCGAAGCCCTGAACCCCGACCTCTTCCAATTCTGGAAGCAGCACACGGGGCTGACGATCTACGAGGGCTTCGGTCAGACCGAGACCCCGCTCACGATCGCCAACCTCACGGGCAGCACGCCCCAGCCCGGTTCGATGGGCAAGCCCGTGCCCCAGTACGTGACCGAAATCCACCGCGACGACGACTCGAAGTGCGCCCCTGGCGAGACGGGCGAGATCTGCATCAAGCTCGACGACGAGACGCACGGCATCATGATGGGCTACTACCGCAACCCCGAAAAGACCGCCGCGGCCATGCATGACGGCTGGTACCACACAGGCGACACTGCCTGGGAAGATGAGGACGGCTACTTCTGGTACGTGGGCCGCAACGACGACGTGATCAAGAGCTCCGGCTACCGCATCGGGCCCTTCGAGATCGAATCGGTCATGCTCGAGCACGAGGCGGTGCGCGAAGTGGCCGTCACCGGCGTGCCCGACCCCATCCGCGGTTTCGCGGTGAAGGCGACCGTGGTGCTCGCCGACGGCTTCACCGGCAGCGAAACGCTCACCAAAGAACTGCAGCAGTGGGTCAAGAAGGAAACGGCCCCCTACAAGTACCCGCGCATCATCAAATACGTCGACGCCCTGCCCAAGACGGTCAACGGCAAGATCCGTCGCGTGGCCATCCGCCGCAAGGACGAGGAAGCCGCCAAGGTCAAGGTCGAGAACGATCATAAGGACGGCCTCATCTAAACGGCCGGCACACCCGCCGAACGAAGAAAGGGCGGCCCCGCGGGGCCGCCCTTTCTGTTGGATGCAATCCGTTAGGAAAGAAGCGGACGCCCTTCCCTATTCGACGCGCCGCAAAACGGCGGCAAAATGGGCGTCGCAGCCCTCTGCCGTAAGCGGCGAACGATAAACGAAACGGGGCGCGTCCCCGCGCGTCACGGGCTGCAGGCGATAGCCCCGGCCCGCTTTAGATTCCAGGAAGCGCTTGATTACGGCCTCGTCTTCCTGGGCGAGCACCGTGCAGGTGGCGTAGGTGAGCTGTCCGCCCACGCGCACATGGCGGGCAGCTTCTGACAGGAGCTCGAAGCCCAGGTCGGCGAGCTTCAAGACGTCGGCGGGCGTCATGCGCCAGCGGATTTCGGGATGGCGGCGCAGGGTCCCCAGGCCCGAGCAGGGGGCATCGACGAAAGCGGCGCCGTAGACCTTGTCGGCCGCGGTGCCCGCCAGATGACGGGCGTCGGCCTTCACCGCCCCTTCGAGCTCGATGCCGTAGGTCTGCGCGCGCTCGCGGACGATCTTGTCCTTGAACTCGTAGGAGTCGACGCAGGTGAGGGCCATCTGCTTGTCCCATTTGCGCACCGCGTCGCTCTGAAGCAGGATGGTCTTGGTCCCGCGGCCCGACCCCACTTCCAAAAACCCGTCCGGGTAGTCGGCCGGCAGGGCCAAGGCGGCGATGGCCTGGGCGGCCGCATCGGAAACGAGGATGCCGCCCTTGTTGAAGAAATGGCGGGCCGCATGGGAGGCGATGCCGCGCGCGTCGCGCAGACGGTAGCAGCCCGGAATGCCGGCCCCCGTGACCGGGTCGCGAACGGCATCGAGGGCGATTTCCTCGCGGCCGAATTCGCGCTTGACGGCGGCGTCGTCGGTACGGGCGGCGTTGACGCCGATGAAGACCGTCGCGGGCGCGTTGCTCGCCTTCATGAAGGCGGCAGCGGCCTCGCGTCCCATCTGGGCGACCAAGGCGCGCGCGATCCAGACCGGGAAGCCGTAGAGGCGGGCCAGGGCCTTGTCGTCGGTGGCCGGGTCGCCGAAGGGGAAGGATTCCTTGGCGCGCACGACCTTGCGCAGCACCGAATTGGCGAGCCCGGCCGCCGGCGGCGCCACATAGCGCACGAGCTCGACGCCCTGGTCGACCGCCGCGTAAGGGTCCTTGTCGAGGAAGATGATCTCGTAGGTGCTGATGCGCAGGGCATCGCGCACGTTGTTGCGGATGTCATGGGGGCTGCGCAGGCAGCGGTTGATGACCTCGTCGAGCGTGCCCACGGTGGCGGCCACGCCCAGGCAGAGCACGCGGGCAAAGGCCCGGTCGTCGTGCAGAAGGTCGCTTTTGGCCAGCTGGGCGTCGAGCACGTCGGCCGTGTAGGCCTCGCGCTCGCGCGCCAGGCGGTTTACCTGCACGGCGAGTTTCCGTGCGCCGGATAGTTTAGGCATCGATGGACCCCCAGGTGATTTCGCCCGACTTGACGTTCTGGATGCCGGCGGCGAAATCGCGGCCCGCCATCGTCTTCTTGCCGTCGGGCTTCACTTCCACGAGCTCGACCGGCTGATCGGCCGTGGCGATGTAGAGCTTCTTGCGGAAGAGCTTGATATGGCCGGGCGCCAGCGCCATGTCCTCGCGCACCAAGCGGCTCGTCTCGCGAGCCACGCGGACCACGGTGACCTTGCGGCCGCCGATCACGCAGCGGCAGGGATGGGCCGGCGACGACGCCTGGACCTTGCGCACGATGGCGCGGGCTCCGTCGGTGGGCGCGATGAAGAACTCGTGCTTGGCGACCTTTTCGGCGTAGATCGAGAAGAAATCGTCCTGCTTGGTCCACACGACCGTGCCGTGCTCGATCAGGTTAAGGGCCGTGAGCAGGGCCTGCGAGCCCAGCTCGGCGAGTTCGGCCGTAAGCTCGGCGGTGTTCTTGTCGCCGATTTCGGTCGTGCGCGCCACGCAGTAGTCGCCTGTGTCGAGCCCCTCTTCCATCCGCATGACGCAGACGCCGGTCGACTCGTCGCCTTCGAGAATGGCGCGCTCGATCGGCGCCGCCCCGCGCCAGCGCGGCAGAAGGGACGCGTGCACGTTCAAGCAGCCGTAGGGCGGGATGTCGAGCACTTCCTTGGGCAGGATCATACCCAAGGCCGCCACGCAGATAACCTCGGGCTTGTAAGCGGCGATTTCGGCCTGCACGGCGGGGTCGCGCAAGGTGCGCGGCGTGTGCACGGGAATGCTGTTGTGCAGGGCGACCTGCTTGACGGGGCTGGGTACGAGCTCCTTGCCGCGGCCGCGCACCGCGTCGGCGCGCGTGTAGACGGCAACGACCTCGTGCTGGGCGAGCAGGTTCCCCAGGATGGTGGCCGCGTAGAGCGGCGTGCCCATGAATACGATTCTCATCGAGAGCAACCTTTCGTATGCGAGCGAGAACGAACCTAGTCGATCGAGGTGGAACCCGGCTTGGCGCCGTGCTTCAGGGCCTCGTCGTAGTCGCGCAGGGCCTTGATGCGGGTCATGGGGTCGGCGGCCTCGAAAAGGGTGATGCCGTTGAGGTGGTCGATCTCGTGCTGCAGGCAGCGACCCAAGAGGCCGTCGCCTTCGATGACCTGTTCTTCCCCGTTGACGTCGTAGTAGGAGACTTTGGCGAAGGGCTGGCGCTTGATGGGCACCGCAATACCCGGCACCGACAGGCAGCCTTCGTCGTCGGTGACGGGGTTGCCGTCGAGGTCGATGATCTTGGGGTTGATGAGCGTGATCGGATGGCGCTCGTCGCTGTCGACGTCGCAGTCGATCACGATAATGCGCTTGAGCACGCCAACCTGGGGGCCGGCCAGGCCGCACCCGTTGTTCTTGTACATGGCGCGGGCCATCTGCTTGGACAGCTTCTTGAGCGACCGATCGTTGCCGTCGCACTCCTCGGCGACCTGGCGCAGGATCGGATCGGGGGAAATGACGATCTGCATGGGAACCTCTCTATCGTAAACGCCGCTCGGCGCGGCATAGAATTTCATTGCCTATTGTATCCTGACTGCGCGGCGCAGGCAGGAGGCGTCGGCAGCCGAAAGGAAACTTCACGCGGTCGCCGCCGTATTGTTACCGCGCGGGCAGCATTGCAGCACGGTCAGTGCGTCCTCATGCGCGCATGAGCGCGCCGCCGCTGCGCCAGCTCCCTCTGCAAGGAAGCGAGCGTCTTCAGATACAGGGTACGCTCGTCGTGGGTGAGCGCACCGGGGTCGGACAAGGAAAACCGATACTCGTCGATCTGTGCGGCCAAATCGCCGATGGCGAGCTCTTCGATCAAAAAGTTGGCGTACCGGGCCGGATCTGTGGCGTCGTTGTCGCGCGACACGAGCAAGCCCGTGGCTTCAGGGCATGCCTGCCCGATCGCGGCTGCAACCTCTTGCGCGCTCGCCTGGGGATTGGCGGCGACCGCCTCGAGCAAGGCGTCGGCTATGCGCTCATGGAGGGACACATGCCAGGATATCCGGGCAAAAGCCTCGACTTGTTCGAGCACAAGCTCCGGGTGATGGGCGAAGAGCACCAGAAGCTCGCGCTCGTAGCGGCGGCGGCTCTCTTCCGTCTTGGTAACCGCTTCGGGCTGCGGCATGGGATGCGGGTCTGCGGCGACCGGTACCCAACCCCCCTCGTCGTAGGGGACGGGCTCGTCCGCTCGTCCGTTGTCCCTGCGTCCCCGCGCCCGCGACCCCGTGCGTGCGCCGGAGGGCGCGTCGTAGTCGCGGCGTTCGGGTTTCTTCAACTGCGAAAGGCGATCGAGCACGTCGTTTTCCCGCATTTGCAGGCGCCCGGCGATGCGCACCGCGTACTGCTGGGCGAGCAGGGAATCCTTGATCGGCGCAAGGACCTGGATGGCGTCTGAAAAGGCCGCCGTGCGCCCCTCGGGGGTCGACAGGTCGTAGTTGGCTAGGCGCCGATCGATCCCGAAGGCGATGAGCGGTTTGGCCTCGCGCTCGATATGCGCGCGCAGGGCATCGGCCCCGTGCGCGGCCACGTACTCGGCCGGATCGAGGTTGTCGGGCAGCGTGCAGGCCAAGAGGTCGACGCGCAAGGGCCCCGCCTCGGGCGTCATCGTGTCGTCGATGAAGGTGAGCGCGCGGTCGATCGCCTTCTGCCCGGCGGCGTCGCCGTCGAACATATAGATGATCCGCTTGCCCGCATGGCGCGAGAGGATGCGGATGTGCTGGGCGGTGAGCGCCGTGCCCAAGGTGGCCACGGCGTTGGTGATGCCCGATTCGTGCAGGGCGATGACGTCGGTGTAACCTTCGACGACGATGGCCGTGCCCGTGGCCGTCATCGTCGCCTTGGCCCGGTCGAGCGCGTAGAGCACGTTCGACTTATGGAAAAGGGGCGTGTCGCGGCTGTTGAGGTACTTGGGCTCGCCTTCGCCGATCACGCGTCCGCCGAAGGCAATGCAGTCGCCCTGTACGTCGTTGATGGGAAACATGACCCGGTTGAAAAACCGGTCGTTGGCGGGCTTGCCCTCGTACTGCACGACGACGTTGGCGTCGATCATCTCTTTGATGTTGTAGCCAAGATCGGACAGGTGCCCGACGAGCTGCCGCCTGCCCGGCGCGAACCCGAGCTGCCAATCGTCGGGAACCTTTCCGCCAAGTCCGCGGCCGGCCAGATAGGCGCGCGCGGCGGCGGCCTCGGAAGATTTGCCGCGCATGAGCTGGGTGTGGTAGAAGTCGCGCGTCTCGCGGCAGACCCCGCGCAGGCGCTCCTTGTAGCCCCGGGGCGCGCCCGACCCCGATTCGTGGATCTCGATATGGGCGCGGTCGGCCAGCCGGCGCACCGCATCGGGGAAATCGACGTCTTCGGTCTTCATCACGTAGGTGAAGACGTCGCCGTGCTCATGGCAGCCGAAGCAGTAGAAATTCTGCGTGGCCGGGTCGATCTTGCAGGAAGGGGTCTTCTCGTTGTGGAAGGGGCAGCAGCACCAGTAGTCCTTGCCGCGCCGCTGCACGGGCGTGCGCTCGCCGAAGAGGGCGACGATGTCGCTGGCCGCACGGACCTTCTGTATATCCTCGTCGCTGATGCCGGCCACGTGCCCTACTCCTCCTTGGAATCCACCTTCATATGCGTGCGCGTCCATTCGATATCGCCCATCACGGTCTTGATGAGCTCGTCGACCGAGTCGAATTTGATCATCGGCCGCAGTCGGTGCACAAATTCCACCCAAATGGCCTGCCCGTAGAGGTCACCGCTGAAATCGAGGATGTGAACCTCGCAGTTGGCGTCGGTCCTGTCGGCGAACATGGGGGCGATGCCGTTCGAGATGGCCGCCGCGTACCGCACGCCGTCGACGATCGCGTACCCGGCGTAGACCCCGTCGGCCAGAACGCAGCGTTCGGGGGCCGTGACCAGATTGGCCGTGCGAAAGCCCATGTCGCGGCCCTCCTGGCGGCCCTTGCGCACCGTTTCGTGCAGAGCGAAGGGGCGGCCGAGCAGCTTGTTGGCCTCGTCGAGTTGGCCGGCGGCAAGTAGGCCGCGGATCCGCGTGGCCGAAATGGGCATCCCGTCGGCGCTCACCAGGTGATGGGCGTGGACGGTGCAGCCCACGGTGGCGGCCCAGCTCTTCAGGTCGGCCACCGTGCCCGCCGCGCGAGCGCCGAAGGCGAAGTCGGACCCCACATGCAGGTGGGCCGGCGCATGGCCGCCGAAGGTGCGCTTGAGGAATTCGAGCGGCTCTTCGGCGGCGAAGGCCGGGGTGAACGACAGCACGCACACGGCGTCGACGCCCGAAGCGGCAAGCCGGTCGATGCGGTCGGCATTGGAAAGGAGCTTCTTCAGTTTTCCTTTGGCGAACATCTCGTCGGGGTCGATATCGAAGGTGAGCGCGATGCTCGCTCCCCCGCTCTGCGCGGCCGTATCCCGCGCCGCGTCGAGCAGGTAGCGGTGCCCCTTATGTACGCCGTCGAACACGCCGAACGCGCACGAGGACCCTGCAAAGAGGGCCTTGTCGAAGTTTCCGTCGATCTTATATATCTGCGCCACGTTTCACTCCCACTGCGAACCCGCACGAGCTTTTGAGCTTGCCGAGCTTATCGTCGTATTCATAGAGCGCCTTCAGCGTGTTGTCGACCACCATGGCCACGACCTCGCCGTTATACAGCGGGCCGTCGGCCGGATGCACGCCGCTCGTGCACTCGCAGGTGGCCAGGCCGCGCACGGCCGCCATGTCGTAGGCGAAGAGCGCCACCGCAGCCGGGTCGATGCGGCTGCCGTGCTCCACGTCGTCTTTCACCGGACCGCGAGCGAAGGCGAACCGCAGGCCCAGCAGCTTCACCGGATCGAGGATCCCGCCCATGGGGTCGCTCTCCAACGAGGACAGCGACACGCAGGCGCCCACGTTCAAATTGCCGCTCGCCAGACGGCGCAGCTCGCCCACATGGGCGAAGGTCCCGTGGGCGTGGCCGGCGTCGCGGGCGATCGAACGCACGTAGGTCCCGGCCGACACGCGCGCCCGCACGTGCCAGACCGGCTGCCCGTCGACGGTTTCCACCTTGTCGAGCCGGGTCTCGTAGATCTCGATGTCGCGGGGCTCGAGCTCGATTACATGGCCCGAACGGGCGGCCGCGTACGACCGTTTGCCGTTGACCTTGATGGCCGAATACACCGGGGGCATCTGCTTGTGCGCGCCCACAAGAGAAGCGACGTAGCGGCGGGCATGGTCGAAATCGAGCACCTCGCTGGGCACGGCCGCCTTATGGACGACCGCACCCTGGGCGTCGTCGGTATCGGTGCCGCTGCCGAACACGATCGTGAAAGCGTAGGCCTTGTCGTGCCCGGTGAGGTAGCGGTCGAGCCGGGCGGCCGGGCCCACGCAGATCGCGAGCGCACCGGTAGCCGCCGGGTCGAGCGTGCCCGTGTGCCCGATGCGGCGCTCGCCGTAGATCCTGCGGCAGGCGTCGACGACATCGTGCGAGGTCATTCCAGCGGGCTTGTCGATGCCAACGACGAACGAAAGGTTCGTGGTGGATCGCTTTCCCATTTACTTCCCCCTTGCGCCGAGCGCCGAGAATTCGTCGAGCATGAGCGCCCGGGCCTCGTCCATCGTGCCGTGGAAGGTGAAGCCGGCCGCCGCGCGGTGCCCTCCCCCGCCGATGCGCTCGGCGATGGCCGACACGTCGGTGTCGTCTTTGGCGCGCAGGGACCCGCGCACCACGTCCTCCTGCTCGCGCAGGACGCAGGCCACCTGCACCCCGCGCAAGCTGCGTACGAGGTCGATGATGGGATCTGCGTCCGACTTGACCGCGCCGAAGGCCTCGAAATCCGACTTCAGCAGGTAGGTGAGCCCGCAAGCGCCCCCTTCGAAGCACTGCAGGCGCTCGAGCGCTACGGCTTCGAGTTTGAGGGCGGCCATGCTGCGGTTCTGGTAGACCTCGCGGGCGACGACCGCCGGCTCGGCACCGGCCGCCACCATTTCAGATGCTGCCTGGAAGGCGGCGTAGGTGGCGTTCTGGAAGCTGAACCGGCCCGTGTCGGTGTTGAGCCCCGTATAGCAGCAGGTGGCCACGGCGGCGTTGGGCTCGATGCCCATGCGCTTGACGACTTCCCACACCAACAACGACGCCGAAGGCGCGTCGGGGTCGACGTAGCACACGTCGGAAAAATCGCCCCTGCCCAGATGGTGGTCGATCGTCACCGTGTGGGCCGCGCGGGCGTGCAATGCAGCGGCCGCGTCCCCCATGCGGTCGGCGCTCGGCACGTCGACCGTGACGAAGGTGCCCACCGGGCCAGCATAATCGCAGGCGGCCACGAGCTCGGCCGCGCCCGGCAGGAAGCGCAGGCCGTATTCGACGGGCTCGTCTTGCGCTTTAAGCGCGGTCGCCGTGATGCCGGCGGCGCGCAGAGCGTGCACGAGCCCCAAGGTGCTGCCCAGGCAATCGCCGTCAGGGCTCACATGCCCGCAGACGACGACGTCGCGCGCGCCCCCAAGAGCCCGCGCGACGTCGTCGACCGAGCCTATGATGTTATTTGCTCGCGTCATCGCCGGACCTCTTGGCCTCGCGCATCAAGGCGCGCTCGATGCGTTCGGCGTTGTCGACACTCGAATCCAAGATGAAGCGCAGCTCGGGCGCCACGCGCCAGGGCAGCTTCTTGGCCATGATAGAGCGGATCAGGCCGCGCGCGCTCATAAAGGCCTGCGCGACCTGTTCGTAATCGTTCGCGTTGCAGGTGTAGTACACGTTGCAGGCGCTGCGGTCGAAGCTGACCTCGCAGCCGGTGATGGTGACGAACCGCAGGCGCGGATCCGACACCTCGAACAGCAGGGCGTTGGCGATCACGTCGCGCGCCTGCTGGTTGAGCTTTCTGCTCGAAGCGTTCTGCTTCACGGGTGCCTCCTACTCGGTGCGCTCGACTTCCACTTCCTGATAGCCCTCGATCGTGTCGCCCACCTTGATGTCCTGGTAGCCGTCGATGCCGATGCCGCATTCATAGCCGCGGGCCACGCTCTTGACGTCGTCCTTGAAGCGGCGCAGCGAGGCGATCTTGCCCTCGTAAACCACGGTGCCCTCGCGCACGATGCGCACCTTATCGTCGCGGTTGATCTCGCCTTCGGTGACGTAACCGCCGGCGATGACGCCGACCTTGGGGACGCGGAAGAGGTCGCGCACTTCCACCGTGCCCGTGTCCTTTTCGACGATTTCGGGCTTCAAGAGGCCCACGCGGGCCGCGTTGATGTCCTCGATCGCCTGGTAGATGACGCGGTAGAGGCGGATGTCGACTTGTTCCTTTTCGGCGAGCTGCTTGCTCTTGCCCGTGGGACGCACGTTGAAGCCGATGATGATGGCGTCGGAAGCCGCCGCCAGCGTGACGTCGGTTTCGGTGATGCCGCCCACGGCCGCGTGGATGATGTTGATCTTGACCTCGGACTGATCCATCTTCTTGAAGGCGTCGCGCAGGGCTTCGATCGAACCGGCCACGTCGGCCTTGACCACCAGGTTGAGGTCGGTCGTCTTGCCTTCCTCGATGTGGTTGAACAGCTCGTCGAGGCTCATGTGGTGCGACTCCTGGGCCTTCAGGCGCTGGCGCAGGGCGCGCTCTTCGGCCAGGTTGCGGGCGTCGCGCTCGTCTTCGAAGACGCGGAACTCATCGCCGGCGGAAGCCACGGAGTTCAAGCCCAGGACCTCGACGGGGTCGGCGGGCAGGGCCTGCTTGACGCGCTTGCCGCGCGGGTTGATGAGCGCGCGCACGCGGCCGTAGGCGGTGCCGGCCACGAGCGTGTCGCCCGGGCGCAGGGTGCCGCGTTCGACGAGGACGGTGGCCACCGGGCCGCGGCCCTTGTCGAGCTTGGCTTCGATGACGTAGCCGGACGCGAGCGCATCGGGGTTGGCCTTGAGCTCGAGCACGTCGGCCTGCAACAGGATGGTTTCGAGCAGCTCGTCGATGTGCAGGCGCTTCTTGGCCGACACGTTGACGAACATGTTCTGGCCGCCCCACTCTTCGGGGATGATGCCGTATTCGGTGAGCTCCTGGCGCACGCGATCGGGGTTGGCGCCGGGCTTGTCGATCTTGTTCACCGCGACCACGATCGGCACGTTGGCCGCCTTGGCGTGGTTGATGGCTTCGATCGTCTGCGGCATGACGCCGTCGTCGGCGGCCACGACGAGCACGACCACGTCGGTGATCTGGGCGCCGCGGGCGCGCATGGCCGTGAAGGCCTCGTGACCCGGGGTGTCGATGAAGGTGATTTGACGCCCGTTGATGTGGACGACCGACGCGCCGATGGCCTGAGTGATGCCGCCGGCTTCGTGCTCGGCCACGCCGGTCTGGCGGATGGCGTCGAGCAGCGAGGTCTTGCCGTGGTCGACGTGGCCCATGACGGTGACCACGGGCGGACGGGGTTTCAGGTCTTCGGGACGGTCGTTGTAGACGACCGCGTATTCCTCTTCGGGGCTCACGACGCGCACCTTGCGCTTCATGTCGTCGGCAATGAGCTCGATCAACTCGTCGCTCATCGACTGGGTGAGGGTGAGCGGCTGGCCCAGCAGGAAGAGGCGCTTGATGACGTCGTTGGACGCCACGCCCACGAGCTCGGCGAACTTCTGCACGGTCGCGCCCTGGGGGATCTCGATGACGGAGTCGTCGAGCACCAGTTCGGGGTCGAGGCCCTTTTCGATGGCGGCTTCGGCGGCGCGCTCGCGCTTTTCCTGCTCGCGCTTCTCCTTGCGCTTCTGACGGCGGCCTTCGCCTTCGTGGCTGGCGGCGGCGACGGCGGCGCGGGCCTCTTCGAGGACCTTGTCGCGCTGGAGCTTTTCAGCGCTCTGCGCCATCTTGGCATAGCGGTCCTCGCCCTGGGCGTTCTGCTCCAATTCGGGCACGTCGGGCTCGAAGCTGTGGCCCCCGCGACGGCCCTTCTTGCCCGACTTGCGGTCGTGGCGGGCGGTGGCGGCAGCGGCCTTTTCCTTCTGCAGGCGGTCCTGCTCGCTGGAGATCTGGGCCAGAAGCGAATCGAACTGGCTCTTGCGCGCGGGCGGCACCTTGGCGGCCGGCTTGTGGGCCGCGGGGGCAGCGGACGCCGACTTCTTATGGGAGCCGTGCAGGCGCTCTTCGACGGCCTTCTTCTTGGCTACTTCGCGCTCGATAGCGGCGAGGCGGGCGCGCTGGCGCTTTTCGGCGGCCTCGCGGGCGACGCGCTCCTTCTCCTGGCGGATCTGCTCTTCGAGCGAGGCGTAGGGAGAGGCGGGCTGGGGAGCCTGGGGCTTCTCTTCCCCGCCCTTGTAGGCGCCCTTGCCCGAGGTGTGCTGCTGGCGACGGGCGCGCTCTTCCTCGCGGAGCTTGCGCTCCTTTTCCACGGCCGCGCGGCGCTCGGCCTCTTCCTTTTCGCGCTGGGCCTTTTCGGCGGCCTTTTCTTCGGCCAGCTTCTTGGCTTCCTCGTCGTCGATGATGCCAGCCTGCGCTTTTTCCTCAGGAGCGAGGTTCTTGCGAATCTTCTGCACGTAGGCGTCGTTCAAGACGCTCGCGTGGCTCTTCGCGGGGATCTTCATCTCGGCCAAACGATCGAGCAGTTCCTTGCTCGACATGTTCAGCTCCTTTGCCAACTCATGTACACGCATGCTGGCCATTCGTTCTCCTCATCTATCCTTGCGTATGCGCTGTTGCGGCACGCATTTCGGCGCGCACGCGCTCCATGTCCGTTGCGGACACCTTTGTCTTCAATGCACGGTCCAAACGCTTTGAAGCGCATGCTTTCTCGAAGCACGCTTCAGAGCATACGTATGCGCCGCGCCCCGCCGTCTTGCCCGTGGCGTCGAAGGCCACGGCGCCTTCCGGCGAGCGGACGATGCGCAGCAGGTCCCCCTTGGAGGACTGCGCACCGCACGCGATGCAGCGGCGCGCGCGCTTGGGCCGTTGGGTGGTAGCGGGGGCGGTCATCGCTCGTTACTCCTGGTCGGCGTGGATGCCGCAGAAGCGGCTGCCGGGGCGAGCGTGGTTGCGGCAGCGCACGCCCTCTTCGTCGACGAACTCGCACTGGCCGTCGCCCTCGTCTTCGACCGGCTCGTCGTCGATCAGGATGTTGTCGTCGAGTTCGGGGGCACCCTGGAAGGACGCCGACTTGATGTCGATGTGCCAGCCGGTGAGGCGGGCGGCCAGGCGGGCGTTCTGGCCCTCCTTGCCGATCGCCAGCGACAGCTGGTCATCGGGCACCACGACGGTCGCGTAGTTGGATTCCTCGTCGATGTCGACGTGGGACACGCGGGCCGGGGACAGGGCATTGCGCACGTACTGGGCCGGGTCTTCGCTCCACTGGATAACGTCGACGCGCTCGTTGCGCAGCTCTTCGACCACCATGCGCACGCGGCTGCCCTTGGGGCCCACGCAGGCGCCCACCGGATCGAGGTTGCGCTCGCGGCTGAACACGGCCACCTTGGAACGGGCGCCGGGCTCGCGGGCGATCGACTTGATTTCCACCAGGCCGTCGTAGATTTCGGGCACCTCGATTTCGAAGAGGCGGCGGATCAGGTCGGGATGGGTGCGCGAGACCACGATCGACGGGCGGGTCTGCTCGCCGCGGGCGCGCACTTCCTCGCTGTTGGGGTTGCGCACTTCGATGATCAGCGTCTTCAGGCGCTGGTTGTGACGGTAGCGTTCGTTGGCCGGGCGCTCGTTGCGCTCGTTGGGGAAGCGCTTGAGGTCGTAGTGCGGCAGCTCGGCTTCCACGCCGTCGCGGATCTTGATGATGGTGAAGTCGGGCGTGCCCTGCAGCACGGTGCCGGTGACCAGGTCGCCCACGCGCTGGCTGAACTCTTCGTAGATGCTCTGGCGGGCGGCTTCGCGCACGATCGAGCTGATGACGCTCTTGGCGTTCTGGGCGGCGATGCGGCTCACGTCGTCGGGCGTGACGTCGCGCTCTTCGAACTCGCTGTACTCGCCCGTTTCGGGGTCGGGCTCGCCCTTGGGCACCATTTCGTACACGTAGATCTTACCGGTGTTGCGGTCGATCGTGACGCGTGCGTCCCATTCAAGGTCGAGGATGTTCTGATAGGTCTTGGCCAACGACGCCTCCAAGCGGTCGATGAGGTAGAACTCGTCGATCTTTCGCTCGTGAGCAAGCGCCTGCAGCGCCTCAACCAGCTCTGAACTCGCCATAGAGTAGGTCCTTTCTTACTTAGAAAAGTCGATACGGCCTTTAACGTTGGCCCGTTTGATCGCTTCGAGGGGGAAGGTCACGCTCTCGCCGTCGACGGAAAGCGCCACCTCGCCGTCGCGCATCCCCAGCAGTTCGCCCGTCCATTTGGCGCGGCCGTTCACCGGGCCGCGCAGGACCACCTGCACGTCTTCGCCGGCGAAGCGGTCGAAATGTTCGGGCGTGCGCAGGGGCCGATCGATGCCGGGCGACGACACCTCCAAGGTGTAGGCGCCGGGGAAGGGATCGATGTCGTCCATGATGGCGTTGATCCATTCCTGGGCGCTGGCGAGCTCGTCGAAGCTCACCCCGTCGGGCGTGTCGATGTAGACGCGGATCGTGGGAGCCTTGCGCGCCCCGACCACTTCGACCGTGACGATCTCGATGCCCTTTTCGGCAGCGGTGGGTTCGAGGGCCTCGAGCAGAAGCTTCTCTTTTCCCGTGAGCACGTGGCCACCTCCTTCTTCGTAGGGAGCCCGGAAAAGGGCCCCAGAATAAAAGAAAGCGGGACAAAGCCCACTTTCCGCATCCATCGAAAGTTGTCTCTGAGCGCTTCCGCGCACATACCTGTATCTTTATACCATGCGAGCTGGGAATGCGCCACTTTCGTGGAGGTATCGTCATAAATGGGCCCGAAGGCGCACCATAGCCGGTGCGCTATGATGCACACAGGCGAAAGAAAGGTTGCTATGGCGGCATACGATGGCTCGATCGGCGTGTTCGACTCCGGCGTGGGCGGCATATCCATTCTCAAAGGGCTCGAACGCGAGCTCCCCGGCGAGCGCTTCGTGTACTTCGGCGACAGCGCCAACGCCCCCTACGGGGACAAGACCAAAGAAGAGGTGGCCGAGCTCTCGCGCCGCATCGTCGCCGCGATGGTGGGCAACGGCTGCAAGGCGGTCGTGATCGCCTGCAACACGGCCACGAGCGCCGCCGCCCCCCTCTTGCGCGCCACCTGGCCCCAGGTCCCCATCGTGGGCGTCGAGCCCGCCCTGAAGCCCGCGACCGAAGCCGCCGCACACGACCGGATCCTCGTTATGGCCACCCGCGTGACCCTGCACCTCGACAAGTTCCAGCGCCTGGCCCGCACCTACGGCAGCACGTCGCACGTGATTTCGGTGGCCTGTTCCGGCTTGGCCGACCTGGTGGAAACCGGCGAGGTCGACGGCGAGGCCGTGCACGCCTACCTGGACAAGACGATCGGCGCCTACCAGGGCAAGGTCGACAGCGTGGTGCTGGGCTGCACCCACTACCCCTTCGTGAAGAAGGCCATCCTCGACACGCTGGGACCGGTGCCCGTCTTCGACAGCACCCAAGGCACCGCCCGCCAGCTGCACCGCCGCCTCGAAGCGGCCGGCCTCATGGCGCCGGCGGGACAGACGGGCGGCGTGATTTTGCGCAGCAGCAAGAACACGCCCGAAGAGCTCGCCCTCTACGAGCGCCTCTACAAGGCCAAGCTCTAGGCCGCTTGCGTCCGCTCCCACCTGCTATACTGCACCTGTACGCAGCTAGGAAACGAGGGAACATGGCGCGCCCCAAAAACGAGAAACTTAAAGGACGTATCCGCGCGGCAGCATGGAGGCTGTTCGCGACTGAAGGCTACGAGGCGACATCGTACACGGCCATAGCCGAAGCGGTGGGGATCAGCCGCAACCTCGTGCAGTACCATTTCCCCAAAAAGGACCAACTCGCCGCAGAGCTCTTCGACGACGTCCTTTCCCGTACGTGCCAAGCTTTGGGCTTGGGCGACGACGATCTGCGCAACGACCTCGAAGGGGTCTACGCGGTGGGCACCGTCTACTTCACGTATATGGAAAGCGAAGGGGGCTTTCGCCTCTTCCTTTCCGACGTCCTGAAGAGCCGCGCCCTCACCCGCGATGCGTGCGCCTTCAACGCCCCGTGGATCTTGGGTCACGTGGCCGACGCCCAAGGCACCTACGAATACGACGGGGACGCCAAGGCGGTGCGCACGTTGGTGGGGCACCTGGGCGGCTTCTACGAACTGCTCTACTACGAGCTCGAACGGGGCGGCGCGCTCGATGCGGGCGAGGCCCTCTCCCCCGTCATGAAGGCGCTGGCCACCGCGCTCGGCTACCCCATGGCGCAGGTCTACGCGCTCACCCCGCGCAACGCCCTTGCGGACGCGCCCGTGCAGGGCGCCGTCCGCAAGCTGCAGGAAGCCTACGCTTCGATCTGACGGATGAGGTTGACCATCTCGATCGCGCCCTCGGCGCACTCGCTGCCCTTGTTGCCCGCCTTCGAACCGGCGCGCTCGATGGCCTGTTCGATGTTTTCGGTGGTGAGGACGCCGAACATGACCGGCACGCCGCTTTCGAGCGAGGTCGCCGCGATGCCCTTGGACACCTCGTTGACGACCGCCTCGTAGTGGCTCGTGGCCCCGCGGATCACGGCGCCAAGGGCGATGACCGCGTCGTACTTGCCGCTGGTGGCCATCTTCTTCGCGATCAGAGGAATCTCGAAGGCGCCCGGCACCCAGGCGACGTCGATGTTGTCGTCGGTGACGCCGCGACGGTGCAGGCCGTCGAGCGCGCCGGTGAGAAGCTTGCCGGTGATGAACTCGTTGAAGCGGGCGTTGACGATGCCGATTTTGATGTCGTTCGCGTAGAGGTTTCCTTCGAAGACTGCCATGGTGATTCCTTTCGTTTGCAGCGGTCGTTCTTTTGAGGGTACGTTTTATTTCACATGGAGGGCGTGGCCCATCTTCTCCTGCTTGGTGAGCAGGTAGTCATGGTCGACGGCGTTGGCCGGGATCTCGATGGGCACGCGCTCGGTAATCTCCATCCCGAAGCCTTCGAGCTGGTAGATCTTGTCGGGGTTGTTGGTGAGCAGGCGCATGGTCTTCACGCCCAGATCGCTCAGAATCTGCGCGCCGATGAAGTACTCGCGCTCGTCCTCTTTGAAGCCCAGGGCAAGGTTGGCTTCGACCGTGTCCATACCCTGCTGCTGGAGCTCGTAGGCCTTGAGCTTGTTTATCAGCCCGATGCCGCGGCCTTCCTGGCGCATGTAGAGCAGGATGCCGCGGCCTTCGGCCTCGATCTGGCTCATGGCCGTGTGTAGCTGGTCGCCGCAGTCGCAGCGCATGCTGCCGAAAACGTCGCCGGTGAGGCATTCGCTGTGCACGCGCACGAGCACGTCCTGGCCGTCGCCGATCTCGCCCTTCACAAGCGCCACATGGTGCTCGCCGTTGAGCTTGTTCACGTAGCCGAAGGCGCGGAAATTGCCGTACTTGGTGGGCAGAAGCGGGCTCGCCTCGCAGGTCACGAGCTTGTCGTGAATCTTGCGGTAGTCCTGGAGCTTCTTGATCGTGGTGACCTTGAGGTCCAGTTCGTCCGCAAGTTGCAGAAGCTCGGTGGTGCGCATCATCGTGCCGTCGTCGCGCATGATCTCGCAGCACAGGCCCACCTCTTTGAGCCCCGCCAGGCGACAGAGGTCGACGGTGGCCTCGGTGTGGCCGTTGCGCTCGAGCACGCCGTTGTCGCGGGCGAGCAGGGGGAACATGTGGCCCGGGCGGCGGAAGTCGAGCGCCGTGGCGTCGTCGGCCACCGTGCGCATGGCCGTCATCGACCGCTCTTCGGCCGAAATGCCCGTCGTGGTGTCGATCGCGTCGATCGATACGGTGAAGGCGGTCTCGTGGTTGTCGGTGTTGTTGGCCACCATCTGGGGCAGCTGAAGCTTGTTGACGTACGCGCGCGACATGGGCATGCAGATGAGCCCCTTGGCGCGGCTCGCCATCAGGTTGACGTTGGCGGTCGTGGCGAACTGGGCGGCGCAGATGAAGTCGCCCTCGTTCTCGCGGTCGGGGTCGTCGATGACCATGACCACATGGCCGGCCTTCATCTCTTCGAGGACCTCGGGGATCTCAGCAATCGTCGTCATTTGTCTCTCCTAACCGTAGGGGCCGAAGGGGCCCGGGTTCCTAAAATCCGTTCGCAGCGAGGAAGGCTGCAGTGATGCCTGAGGGCGCGGGCGCCGCAGAGGCATCCGCGGGAGCGTCGAGGCGCATGAGCTTGTCGACGTAGCGGCCTATGATGTCGGTCTCGAGATTGACCCTATCCCCCGCCCGTCGGTCGCCGAGCGTGGTGACCGCGTTGGTGTGCGGGATGGTCGACACGGCGAAATCAGCGTCCGACACGCGCGCCACCGTCAGCGAGATGCCGTCGATTGCGATCGAGCCTTTCTCGACGATGTAGCGCAAGAGCTCGGGGGCCGCTTCGATCGTGAACCAGACCGCGTTGTCGTCGTACTCGATTGAGGAAATCGTGCCCGTGCCGTCGATGTGGCCCGATACGATATGGCCGCCGAAACGGCCGTTGGCCGCCATCGCGCGCTCGAGGTTGACGCGGGAACCGGGCGCAAGAGAGCCCAGCCCGCTGCGGTCGAGCGTTTCATGCATGACGTCGGCGCGGAAGGCTCCGCGCCCGAAATCGGTTACGGTAAGGCACACCCCGTTGGTGCAGATGCTGTCGCCCACGTGGACGTCGGCGAGCACCTTCGAGCAGGCGATTTCGAGCACGGCTGAATGCGCGCCGCGTCGCAGGGACCGCACGGTGCCGATTTCCTCGACGATTCCGGTGAACATCAGGCCTCGCCGCCTTCCAGCGCGTCGTGCTCTGCGTACGCGCGCAGCATGACGTCGTTGCCCAGCTGCACGATGAAGGGCGCCCCGAAGCGGTAGGCGGCGGCAGGGTTTTCCACGCCCGCGCCCGCTACGGGGCCCTTGGCGTCGGCGCCGCCGAAGATCTTGGGCGCGATGTAGGCGTTGACCTCGTCGACAAGGCCCTCTTCCAAAAAGGTCGCCGCGAGCGTGGCGCCCCCTTCGACGATCATGCTGTCGATGCCCTTGGCGCCCAGATAGTCGAGCAGGGCGTTGACGTCGACGCGGCCGTCGGCGCCGGGCAGACAGGCCACCTCGACGCCTGCGGCCACATAGGGCGCACGGGCTTCGGCGCCCTCCTCGCAGGTGGCGATCAGCGTGGGCACCTCGGAGGCGGTTCGGACGAGGACTGCATCGACCGGCGTGGCCAGATGCGAGTCGACGACGACGCGCAGGGGGTTGGCGCCGCCTTCGACGCGGCAGGTGAGACGGGGGTCGTCGGCGAGGACCGTGCCCACGCCTACGCAAACAGCGCCGTAGCGGTTACGGTCCTGATGCACGCGGAAGCGCGCCTCTTCGCCGGTGATCCACTTGCTCGCGCCCGTGCGCGTGGCGATCTTGCCGTCGAGCGTCATCGCGTACTTCAAGATCACGTAGGGGCGCTTGGTGGTGATGTAGTGGAAGAAGGGACGGTTCAAATCATCGCAGGCCTTCTTGCACACGCCCGTGACGACGTCGATGCCGGCCTCGCGCAGGATACGCACGCCCTTGCCCGCGACGAGCGGGTTGGGGTCCATCGACCCCACGACGACGCGGCCGATCTTCTTCTCGATGATGATGTCGGTGCAGGGCGGCGTCTTGCCCCAATGGCAGCAGGGCTCGAGCGTCACGTAGAGGGTGGCGCCTTGCGTGTCATCGGTGCAGTGGGCGAACGCGTTGCGCTCGGCATGCAAGCCGCCGAAACGCTCGTGCCAGCCCTCGCCGATCACGCGGCCGTTGCTCGCCACGATGACGGCGCCCACCGCTGGGTTGGGCGCCACGCGGCCGAAGCCCCGCTTGGCCAGCTGCAGCGCATGCAACATGAATTCTTCGTCTGTCGACACAGCTGCTCCTTTCCCATGCACGGGCGAGCGCTGTGCGCCTCACAGAAAAAAGCCCCGCATTCGCGCACGCGAACACGGGGCAAAGCAGGGCCCGTCGAGCCCCGCCCAACTTCTTCCATCCAGACTATACTGTCGGCTTCGGAATTGCACCGAATCGGCCTGTTGCCAGGTTCGCGGGCTGTACCGCCGGTGAGGAATTGCGCCTCGCCCTGAAGTTTTGTGCTGCAGACACCTTACGCAACCCGTCCCCTGCTGTCAAACGAGCGCGGAGGCGGCGCCTAGAGCCCGCCGGCGGCCGCGCGCTCTTCCACATATCGGATGGCATCGGAAGAATCCGCAGATAGATGGGCAGATTCGAGTTCAGCGGCGCCCATGAAGCCGTCGTCGACCATGCGCCGGTGCAATAAGGCGAGCGAATCGTAGAACCCGTTCACATTCAAAAGAGCTATAGGTTTGCAGGTGGTGCGGATCTTGCCCTGGGCGAGGACGTTGTAGTATTCGTCGAGGGTGCCGAAGGATCCGGGCAGGGCTATGAAGGCGTCGGAAATCTCTTCCATTATGGCCTTGCGGGCCGCGAGGTCGGCCACCTCGATCTCCTCGTCACAGGGGAAGACCTGGGCACTGCGCATCTTGAAGTAGTCGACCGAAGCGGGCACGACGCCGAAGACCTCGCCGCCCGCATCGTGCGTGCCGTGCGCCACCGCCCCCATGAGCCCCTGGTCGAAGCCGCCGAAGACGAGGGCGTGGCCCGCGCGCCCGATGGCCAGCCCCAAATCGCGTGCCGCTTCCCTATACACGGGCGCCGCCGCGCCCGACGAACCGCAGTAGACGCAGATCTTCACCAGCTGCCGCCTTCCCTAGAGGACCTGGGTCTTGGCCACGGCCGCGCGGATCGCGTTCATGACCGCCGCCCGCATGCCGCCCTCTTCGAGGACCTGCACGCCTTCGATCGTCGTGCCGCCCGGGCTGCAGACCATGTCCTTGAGCGCGGCGGGGTGCTCGCCCGAATCGAGCACCATCTTGGCGCTGCCGAGCACCGCCTGCGCGGCCACGCGATAGGCCACGTTGCGGCGCATGCCTTCGGCAACAGCGGCGTCGGCCAGCGCCTCGATGAACATGAAGACGTAGGCCGGGCTCGAGCCGGCGAGCGCGCCGACCACGTCGACCATGCGTTCGGACATCTGCTCGGCCGACCCCACGCTACGGAAGATGCGGAAAACCGCGTCGACGTCCTCTTCGGTCGCGTCTTCGTTGGGGCAGATGGCCGTGAAGCCCTCGCCCACCAGGGCGGGCGTGTTGGGCATGGTACGCACGAGCCGCATCTCCTTGCCGAAGGCGTCTTCGAGCCAGTGGATGTCCTTGCCCGCGGCGATCGACACGACGAGCTTCTCGTCGAAGGGCTCGTCGCTGATCTCGTCGATCACGCTTTCGAGCACGCCGGGCTTGACGGCGAGCACGACGACGTCGCTTTCGCGCACGACCTCGACGTTGCTGGCCGTGGTGCGAATGCCCAGATCGGCCGCGACCGCGTCGCGCGTCGCCTGGGTGGGAGCGCTCGCGACCAGGTCGCCGGGCGCCGCCACGCCGCTTTTAATGATGCCGCCGATGATGGCGCGCGCCATGTTGCCCGCGCCGATGAAACCAATACGCATGCAGACTCTCCTTTGTCGGGTGACCCTATTGTAGCAATGCGGGCGCGGAGCCCGCGCACGGCGACCAGCCGGTAACCGACACGAAAAAGGGGAGCCGCTCTGCGCGGCTCCCCTTCCCCATCGATGCGGATTAGCGGGTGAAGATCATCTTGTGCGGATGCTTCTTCCAGATGTCGTCGGCGGTGTCCGACCAGTCGGCGGCGTACTTCTCGGCGCGCGCCTGCAGCTCTTCTGCCGTTTCGTCGGCCTCGAGGTTGGTCGACTTGGCGCCCGTCTTGTTCACCATTTCGGTGAGCTTGCCCGGGTTCTCGAGCAGCGGGCAGGGCTTGAGCATGTTCTCGTTGAAGGGCTGACCGTCGTGGTAGGCCATGAAAAGCGGCCCGCGCAGGCAGTCGAGCAGACTGTAGTCATGGATGTTGCGGTCGCTGAAGTGGATGAACACGCAGGGGTCGCAGTCGCCGTTGGCGTTGATGTGGAAGTAGCGGCGGCCGCCCGCGATGCAGCCCTGCACGTACTCGCCGTCGTTCTGGAAGTCCATGACGAAGAGGTCCTTGTGATGGCGGTAGTAGCGGATGCGCTTGTACATCTCCTTGCGCTGTTCGGGCGTGGGGAGCAGCTCGAGGTCGGCGTCGGATCCCACCGGGAAGTAGTGGAAGTACCAAGCGAACATGGCGCCGTTCTTCACGAGCATGTCCATGAAAGCGTCGTCGGAGATGCGCTCCATGTTCTGGCGCGTGTAGCAGCAGCTCGTGCCGAAGGGCAGGCGATGGTCGCGCATGAGCTTCATGGCGCGCTGCACCGAATCGTAGACGCCGTCGCCGCGGCGCGCGTCGGTGGTCTCTTCGTTGCCCTCGATCGAGATGGCCGGCATGAAGTTCTTCACGCGCAGCAGGTCCTCGCAGAATTCCTCGTCGATGAGCGTGCCGTTGGTGAAGCAGAGGAAGACGCAGTCGCTGTGCTTCTCGCACAGGCGAATGATGTCCTTCTTGCGTACCAGGGGCTCGCCGCCGGTGTAGATGTACATGTAGACGCCGAGCTCTTTGCCCTGCGTGATGATCGAGTCGATGTCCTCGAAGGACAGGTTCATGCGGTTGCCGTAGTCGGCCGCCCAGCAGCCCTTGCAGTGCAGGTTGCAGGCGCTCGTGGGATCGAGCAGGATGGCCCACGGGATGTTGCAGCCGTACTTTTCGCGGCATTCCTGCTGGCGCTGCCAACCGGTCATGCTCGCATTGAGCAGGAAGTTAGACACGAACGTTTCGATAACGCCCGGGTCGAAGTCTTCCAGAGCCTTCTTGATCATGTGATAGCCGTTGGAGTTCGGGTCGTCGATGACGTCGTGGAACACCTTGCGCTGCGAGGGCATTTCGCCATGGGAGATGGCGTCGAAGCCCTTGAGAAGCATGGGAAGGGCCTTGTCCGGATTCGTGCGGAGGAGCTTGATCCCCGTGCGGATGCCGAAGTCAGCTACTTTGTTTGCCATATTCCATCCTCTTTTTTCGTGCCGAATGAATACGCGTTCTCAATAACTCTTGGGAGTGTAATGGCGCGCGCGGTGCCGTTCAATAAGATGAACAGGGAAAACACGCGCATTTGGACAAATGTGAGAGAACTCGTGCATTTTTGAGACCGCGGCAACAACAAAATCTTCAACGGAAGCGCGGCGCTTCGGATGCAGATGGCGATGCTGCGCAGTGTGGCGGGAGCCCTTTGTCGGCGTCTTCCGCATCTCCTATACTTGCCTGGAAAATCCCTTCCTCAAACGAAAGACGGTCATGGCACTTTCCCAATTCTCCCGCACCCAACTGCTCTTAGGCGCCGCCGCGATGGACGCGCTCGCCAACGCCCGCGTCGCCGTGTTCGGCGTGGGGGGCGTGGGCGGCTACGCGGCCGAAGGGCTCGCGCGCAGCGGCGTCGGCGCAATCGACCTGGTGGACGACGACGTCGTATGCCTCACCAACATCAACCGGCAGATCGTCGCCACGACCGAAACGATCGGCCAGTACAAGGCCGATGTCATGACCGCGCGCATCCGCGCGATCAACCCCCACTGCCAGGTGCGCGTGCACAAATGCTTCTACCTGCCGCAGACGGCCGACCGGTTCGACTTCGCCGATTACGACTACATCGTCGACGCGGTCGACACGGTCACCGCCAAGCTCGCCCTGATCGAGCGGGCGCACGGTGCCGGCACGCCGATCATCTCGAGCATGGGCGCGGGCAACAAGCTCGACCCCACGGCCTTCGAGGTGGCCGACATATCCAAGACGAGCGTCTGCCCCCTGGCTAAAATCGTCCGCAAGGAACTGCGCAAGCGCGGGATCGACCACGTGAAGGTGGTCTATTCCAAAGAGCGCCCGATCCGCCCCGTCAACGACGTGTCGATCAGCTGCCGCTACCACTGCGTCTGCCCGCCCGAAGCCCAGCGCCACTGCACCGACAAGCGCGACATCCCCGGCTCGAGCCCCTTCGTCCCGCCCGTGGTGGGGATGATCTGCGCGTCGGAAGCGGTGCGCGACCTCGTGGCGCCCGCGATCGAAGCCGACGCGGAACAGGACGCGTAGGCCCATGGCGCACAAGAAGCACGAACCCGCGCCCCTGCCCGACCGGTCGGCCTTCCTGCCCGTCACCCGCGCCGATGCGGCAGCGCGCGGGTGGAACGAAGTCGATTTCGTCTTCGTGTCGGGCGACGCCTACGTCGACCATCCCTCCTTCGGCATGGCGATCCTCACCCGGCTGCTGGAAGCGCACGGCTATTCGGTGGGCATCATCGCCCAGCCCGACTGGCACGACCCCGCCTCGATCGACGTCTTCGGCCGCCCGCGCCTGGCCTTTTTAGTCTCCGCCGGCGCGATGGACTCGATGGTCAACCACTACACGGTGGCCAAGCGCCGCCGCCGCTACGACTACTATTCGCCCGGCGGAGAGATGGGCCTGCGCCCCGACCATGCCGCGGTCGTCTACGGCAACCTGATCCGCCGCACCTACAAGGACGTGCCGATCGTGCTCGGCGGCATCGAGGCAAGCCTTCGCCGCCTGGCCCACTACGACTACTGGCAGGACAAGCTCAAGCGGTCGATCCTGCTCGATTCGGGCGCCGACCTTATTAGCTACGGCATGGGCGAGAAGTCGATCGTCGCTATCGCCGAAGCGCTCGATGCCGGCCTTTCGGTCGCCGACCTCACCTTCATTCCGGGCACGGTCTACCGATGCCGGTCGATCGACCACTGCGACCGTCCCGTCATGCTGCCCAGTTGGGAAGAGCTGGAAGCCGACAAGCTCAACTACGCCCGCAGCTTCGGCGTGCAGTACCGCAACCTCGACCCCTTTTCGGCCCGCACGCTTGTGGAGGAATACCCCCACGGCGTCTACGTGGTGCAGAACCCGCCGAGCGAGCCCCTGTCCACGCCCGAATTCGACGAGCTCTACCGCTTCCCCTACACGCGCACCTGGCACCCCGACTACGCGGCCGCGGGCGGCATCCCGGCCCTTGCCGAAGTGAAGTTCAGCCTCACGAGCAACCGCGGCTGCCTGGGCGACTGCGCCTTCTGCTCGCTCAACTTCCACCAGGGGCGGATCATCCAAGCCCGCAGCCGGGAGAGCATCGTGGCCGAAGCGAAAGAGATGATTCGCGACCCCGATTTCAAGGGCTACATCCACGACGTGGGCGGCCCCACCGCCAACTTCCGCGTGCCCGCCTGCGCCAAGCAGGCCAAGCACGGGGCCTGCCCCACCAAGCGGTGCCTGTCGCCCGAACCCTGCAGCAAGCTCACCGTTACGCACGAGGACTACGTGGAGCTCTTACGTGAGCTGCGCGCCCTGCCCGGAGTGAAGAAGGTCTTCATCCGCAGCGGGATCCGCTTCGACTACGTCCTGCTCGATCCCGACCCCACCTTCTTCCACGAGCTCGTGCGCTACCACGTGAGCGGCCAGCTGCGGCTCGCACCCGAGCACGTGTCCGACACGGTGCTCAAGGTGATGGGCAAGCCGAGCAATGCGGTCTACGAGCGGTTCGTCGACGCCTTCAACGACTACACGAGGGAAATTGGCAAGGAGCAGTACGTCCTGCCCTACCTCATGTCCTCGCATCCCGGATCCACGATGAAGGAGGCCGTCGAGCTCGCCGAATTCTGCCGCGATTTGGGCTTCAACCCCGAACAGGTGTCGGACTTCTACCCCACGCCCTCGACGATTTCGACCTGCATCTACTACACGGGCGTCGACCCGCGCACGATGGAGGCGGTCTACTGCCCGCGCAGCCCGCACGAAAAAGCCATGCAGCGGGCGCTCATCCAGTACCGCAACCCCAAGAACCGACCCCTCGTGCGGGAGGCGCTTATGGCCGCCCATCGCGAGGACCTTATCGGCTACGGGCCGAAGTGCCTGGTGAAGCCCGAAAAGGGCGAAAGTCGCCCGCACGCCGGCGACAAGGCGAAACGCGGAGGCGCCAGCAACGGCCGGCGCCCGGCGCAGGAGGGCCGTTCGCGCAAGGGCGCCAACGGCCGCTCCGGCGCAAGCGCGCGGGCCCGGGGCGCGCACGGCAAGGACAACCGCACAAACGGCGCAGCCGGCACACGCGGCAAGGGCGGCACGAAGCGCGCAGGCACCCGGACCCAATCGGGACGCGGCACGACGGGGGCGAGCGCACGATGAGCAAGCGCGCACGGGCCTTCGACGCCGTCGCCGGCTTCGTCAACCACCAGCTGGGCAACCTGGTGAAGTCGTCGCTTCGAGCCTATGCCGCCGACCCCGGCACCGACATGCACGTACCCCGCGCCGCCGCCCGCACGGCGCGTGTAGAGGAGGGCGCCTTCCGAGACTTCCTCTACGTCGCCTTCGAGCCTAAAGGCGCGGCGCCCCGCACGGCGATCGTGTGCGCCCCCGGCGGCGCCGGCACGCTCGAGCCCCTGTCCTTCCAGCTGGTTGCGGCCGCCCGCCTGGCCGCAGCGGCCCAGGCCCGCGTGATCGTGGGCCGCTACCCCAAAGGCCCCGGCCACAACGCGATCGACGCGATGAACTGGATCGAGCGGCTCTACATCGACGCCTACGTGCAGCAGGGCAAGGAGAACACCTATCTCGCCGGCGATGGCATCGGCGCCAACCTCTGCCTGGCGATCTGCGCCCAGACCGACGCCAAGCCCACGGGCCTCATCTGCGTCTCGCCCGACACGGGCCTGGCCGAAGGGGAACAGCGCGCGAGCCTTAAGGCCCACGAGGGCGCCGACCAGCTCGTGTCGAGCGCCTTCCCCGAAACGATGCAGAAGAGCTTCTTCGGCCCGCTCTCGCTGGAAAGCGCGCTCGTGAACCCGCGCAGCATCACCTTCGACCACCATTTCCCGCCCACGCTTCTACTCTACGGGGGCCGGGAAATGTACCGCGAGCAGAACGAGCTGCTCACAGACGAGATGCGCGCAAGCGACGTGCGCGTCGAGGCGCACTGCTACGAGGACCTGCCCCACTGCGGCGCCCTCATGAGCGCCTTCCCCGAGCACAAGGATGCGCTGGAGCGCATGGCCGCCTTCACGCGGAGCGAGCGCTCCTAGCGCGCCCTACTGGCCGTCGACCAGCCGGAAAGGAATGCGCTCGCCCACCCCAGGCGTGGCGAGCACCTGGCCGTGGTCGTCGACCAAGACGATGTCGAGGTCGGGCCGGGCGAGGGCGAACTCGAGCGCGCGGTCGACGCCCATCAGCACGAGCGTCGTGGAATACCCGTCGCCGTCGAGGGAGGTGGGCGAGATCACGGTCGCGCTCACGACGTCGGTGCGGGCCGGAAAGCCCGTGCGCGGGTCGAGGATGTGGTGATAGGACCGCCCATCGCGCTCGAAGGCCCGCTCGTAGACGCCGCTCGTCACCACAGACCCGTTCGTCACGCCCACCACGGCGAAGGATTGGAGAATCGGCATGTCGTGCGAGGCAAGCGGCTGGCGCAGACCCACCTGCCAAGGGGTCCCGTCGGGACGGCCTCCCCGCACGGCCACGTTGCCGCCCAGGTTCACGATCGCATGGTCGACCCCGCGATCGGCAAGGACGTCGAGCACGCCGTCGGCGATGTAGCCCTTGGCGATGCCGCCGAGCTCGAGAACCGCTTCGGGGTCGTCGAGCCGTACGCTCGCCTCCCCCACGTGCACGCCGCGCCAATCGACGTGGGAAAGGGCAGCCCGCACGTCGTCTTCGGCGGGCACCGTGCCGTGCTTGAAGTCCCACAAACGCGTGACCGCGCCCATCGTGATGTCGAAGAGCCCGTCGGAAGCGGCGCAGTAGTCGAGCGCCCGGGCGATGAAGCAGGCAAGTTCGGGGTCGACCTCGACTTCGCGGCCGCGCGCATGGTTGACGCGGTAGAGCTCGCCGCCTTCGTCAAAGCGAGAAAAGAGCTTTTCGTAGCGCAGGCAGGCAGACTCGACCGCCGCCATCGTCTCGTCGGAAAGGACGGGCGCCGTCACGGTGTTGACCGTGTCGAAAAGGAAGAATTCCCGCGTATCCATGGCGATGAGCCCCTTTCAGTTAGGCAGCCGGCGCAAGCGGCGGACGTCGGCGCTGCTCGTTCGGCCTTCAACTATACTGTACGCCACGCCCAACCGAGGGCACGAATGTCCCGTAACGAAAGGAAGGGCGTCATGCGATCAGAAGACCGACACTGGCAAGCAGGCTCGCTTCGCGGCTTCGACGCGGTCGCCCTGTTCGTCTTCGCCGCCACGAGCCCGCTCACCCTTCCCGCTTTGGGCGCCTGGGACAAGGTCATCGCTCGGGGCGCCGACGGAGAGAGCCGGGTCCTCGATTCGTCGGCCCCCTTTCTGCACGCCTTCTGTCTGGCGGTCATGGCAGTTGCGCTCGGCTACCTGTTCGTCTGCCTGCTGAAAACCGCCTACGCACGAATTGGCCGCCCCGTGCTCCTTGCGGGCGCCACCTGTTATGCGGCGGGCGCCGCAGTGCTTGCCTCCTGGAGCTTCGGCATCCTTTCGGGCTTCGCCTGGGAAACGACGGCCGGCCTGCTTACGGGCGCAGGGTCGGCCGTGCTCGCCCTCACCTGGTTCAGCCTTTTGGGCATCGCCGACTTCCGACGCGCGCTCGCGACCACCGTGGGCATCTGCTTGGCAATCGGGGCGGCGAGCATCGCGCTCGCCTTCGCCGGCCCCGACGTCACCCGCGCTCTCTTGGCTACAAGCGCCGTCGTCGCTATCGCGGGGTGCCTGCACGCCTCTGCACGACGCGGCGGCGCTTCCCGACACAACGATTCCGAGCAGAGCAACTGGTGGGACGTCTTCGGCCATATGGACGCTTCGTTGCTCGACGGCGGCCAAATAGAATCGCCCGTTGCCCGCGCCCTCTTCTTCATCGTGGCGCCCCTGGCCGTGCTGCTCCTCTTCGACGCGGTCTGCGGCCTTATGCCCACGGTGCGCCAGGCAGCCGACCTGCCCGATGCCGTCTGCGCGATGGCGGGGCTCGCAGCGTTGACGCCGCTCGCCCGCTTCAAAAGCGACCAGGGGCTCATCACCTTCGCATATCGCTTCTTCTTGCCCCTCGTCGCCTTCGCCACCTTTGCTGTAGGGGTGCTCGTCGACCCCGCGCAGACGCGGGCGGCCGTCATGAGCGGGGCCGTGGCCTACTGCGTGGTCTATGCCGCCCTCATGGGCACCATGCTCGTCGTGGCCGCCGGCCGCATGTCCTCGCTCGCCCTGCCGGGTGCGAGCCTGGCACTCGTCACGCTCTGCCTGGTCGATTTGATCGTGAACGCGCCCCTGCACATCGACAGCGCCACCGCTGCGCTCTACCCCACCGCCGTCGCGCTCATGGCGGGCACGGTCGCCCTGTTCGCCGTCGTGCCGGGCCAGCGCCTGTGGCGCGGGCTCTTGGCGGGCATCGATTCGGTGAAATCCGCTCAACAGGCAGTCGATACCTACGCCGAGCGCTGCGAGGCGATCGCGGCGGCCTACAAGCTCACGCCGCGCGAGACCGATGTGCTCGCCCTGCTCGGCCGCGGCCGCTCGGCGGTACGGGCCGCCCAGGAGCTCGTGGTCGCCGAATCCACGATCCGCACCCACCGCAAGAACATCTACCAGAAACTCGGCATTTCCTCCCGGGAGGAGCTCATGGACCTCATCGAAGGAGTTGACCTGGGCAAATAAGCCCTCTCCCCCTTTTCGTCGAGGCCGCGCGCACCGCCACGCCCGCTGATTTCCACCCCTGCGACGATTCACAAGCGCCCACATCGTGGCCCAGGATGGAGCCGCTGGGACATGAGGGAAAGGATTCAGCATGAGCATTCAATTCAGCCGCCGCGACTTCATCAAAGGAAGCATCGTCATGGCCGTGGGAGCGATGAGCGCCGGGGCGCTTACCGCCTGCGCCGGCCGGAGCGCCTCCTCGAGCAGCGCGAGCTCCCAGGCGGGCGGAACCGTCACGCTCAGACGCGGCTACGGGGTCACGCACGGGGAGAAGTGCTTTGGCCAAGCCGTCGTTGCCACCGCCGAAGACGGCACCATCCTTGCCGTGAGCGTCGACGACTACCAGTTCATGGACGCCACGACCGAAGGCCTCGCGCCCGTCCCGAATGCGGACAAGGACTTCGGCCAGGGCTTTGCCGCGGGCAAGACTCTCATCTCGAAGTCGGATAACGACGAAGTCTATTCGGCACTCATCAAGAAGAGCGCCAATTCCACACAGAACTGGCTCGCGTCCATTCAGGCCATCGAGGCCTACTGCGTGGGCAAAACGCCCGATAAGATCCAGTCAGCCGGCACCGACGCCGTGTCGGGCGCCACGCTCGTCGACACGAACGGCTATCTGAAGCTCATCGCCCAGGTAGCGCAGGATGACACGATCACCGTGCAGGGCACCTACACCGGCGACGGGTCCGATTTGAAGCTGGGCCGCACGAATGCAGCGTGCCACGGGACGAAGGCATTCGGCGACGCCGTGTCGCTCGTGCAGGGATCGACGCTGGTGGCCACCAACATCGACGAATTCCAGTTCTTCGACGCCACGACCGCAGGGCTTACCCCCGTGCCCAATTCAGACAAGGGCTTCGGCCAGGGCTACGCCGAAGGCAAGGTGCTCGCCTCGAAGGCAGCCAACAACACCGTCTATTCCCAGATGATGAAGGAAAAGGCCCAGGCGACGACCCCCTGGCTCGATTCGATGACAGCGATCGAGAACGCGCTCGCCGGCAAGAGCGTCGACCAGGTCAAGCTCTCGGGTCCCGATGCCGTATCGGGCGCCACGCTCGTCGACACCGCCGCCTACGCCAAAGCGGCGCAGACCGCAGCGCAAGCGGCCTAAAGGCGGCTATTCGCTTCATGCGCCCTCTGCAGCGGCGCATGCCGCGCCCCCATCGCGTCCCCTCCCGCGATGGGGGCGCGCCGTATAATGAAGGGCCCAACGGCCCAACGACACGAAGGAGCGCCTCATGATGACCGACATACTGCCGCAAGGCTGGAGCGAGCGTTCGGCCAAGCAGATCGTCGCGATCGTGATCCTCGTGCTGCTCACGATGACCTTGAGCTTCATCGAACTGCCCGTGGCGCCCCAGGCCCACTGGCTCAAATACGACCCATCGGGCATCGTGCCCCTGCTCGCCGCCCTGCTTTACGGACCGGCCGTCGGGATGGTCGTCGCAGTGCTCGCCTGGGTTCCCCACCTCATCGTCTCGCCCGTGGGGTCGTTGATGAACATCGCCTCGACTACCGTGCTCCTGCTCACGATGAGCGCCGTCTACCGCCGCAAGCCGACCTTCGGCTTCGCGATCGTGGGCGCCCTTGTGGGAGTGGCGGCCGTCGTGGCCGTCATGTCCTGCCTCAACATGGCGATTACGCCGCTCGTGGTGCACGACGTCACCTATCAGGACGTCACGTCCCTCGTGCCTTCGGCCGTGGCGCCGTTCAACCTGGGGAAGGCGTCCGTGAACGCCGCCGTCACCGTGGCCTGCTATCGGCCGCTCGGCAGGCTTCTTGCAGGTTAGGCGCCGGGATTGCCTCTGCGCAGAGAATGGTCCTCGGCAGCGAGCCGAAAGCCATCCTCTTCCCTGAACGAAGCACGGTCAGGCGGGAAAGGCCGCCGACATCTGATAGCGAAAGCTTATGCGATTTAGCGACGGCTGAAACCGACCCACGATTGACGACGGCACATGTATCGAGCCAATCCGTAGAGCCTCTGCGGAGAATGCGATCACGTCCGTGAAGCGTAAATCGACCCACGTCCTTCCGAGAAGGTGCAGACTAGAACAAATGCGCCAAATACCGCCTCTGATTGTTGCATCGTACGGGGAGCGCCATTTCGATGCTTTTCCTGTCCAGAACGAAAAAGCCGCTTCCGCGCGGCTGAAACGATGCACGGGAAGCGAGTCCGGCACCCAGACATCTCGATTCCTATAGCGCCTTACACACCAAGCCGCCGGCCTGCACGCAAGCGAAGGGCGGCTAAGGCTTGCGGAAGGGTCTTCGCGATTTATATTGTGGTTTCGGGATCGATTATCGGAGTTGCAAGAAGCACCTCTAGGCAGCTCTGTGAACACAAATCGAGTTGCAACAAACGTTCGATCCCGTAAAATAAGGAAACAGAAAGCTAAGCTAATGCGCTTACAGCTCCCCTTCTGCATGCATAAAAAGTTAGACGAGAGCTGATAAGCTCGAGCTCCGTCTTTGGCTCTCGTACTTGACTGGGGGTCAAGGGGTCGCAGGTTCGAATCCCGTTAACCCGACCAGTTCAAATGCGCCGTTCTAGACGCATCTCATTGCTTCGATACAAAATCGGGCGTCCCTCACTGGGAGGGCCGCCCGCTTCGCTAAGCCATAAGATTATCTTCTTCGCGGCGAGAATCAGGTTCGCCTCGTCCTCGGTGAGCTCGTAGCCGTAGCAAGCGCTGTAGAAGTCGAGGGGCTGAGCTTCTGCGCGGCCCAGAGCACCTGCAGCTTCTCTTCGCACGAATAGCGGTCCCAGAGGAACACGCCCAACGGGTTGGCGTAGACGTCCTTGTTCTTCACGGCGGTGATGCCGCTCCATCCAGCCATCGGCAGGAGGCGGCGCTGCATCGGCTGCTCAGAAGGCGGCCATCCGCAGGCGAAGGGACGTGCGGAGCACCCCGCTCTCGATCGTGTCCCTGGTCTGCTGCATCGTCGTGCTCGACCTGGGGATCCTGACCCTCTGCCTGAGTCGCCACCAGGTAGACGCGGCGGAAACGGTGCGCATCCTGCTGTCGACGTTCACGCAGTAGGGCATCACCTGGACGGCCAACGAATGCAACGTGATCATGAACGTGCGCCTTCCGCGCGTAATCGCCGTCATCCTCATCGGCGCGCCGCTTGAGCTTTCGGGCGCCGCCTACCAGGGTGTGTTCCAGAACCCGCTCGCCCTCCCGACATCCTGGACATGTCCTACGGCGCCTGCGTCGGCGACGCCTTTTCTATTCTGCTCCATCTGAACACCTGGCAGACTAAACTCTTCGCCTACGTGGGCGACTTGCTCACCGTGTTCATCACCGTGTCGATTCCCAAGCTCATGCGCCGGAGCAGCAAACTGTAGGGCGCACGGTATCCGGGAGAGGGTTCCGAGATCGGGGAGCCCCTCCCCCGCAGAAGGGCCGGGCTCGCAAGGAGCACGGCGCGCGCTGTATGCAGAGCGTTCAGCAAACCGTGCGGATCGCTTCACGGGTTCTATCTTGGAACGATGCTGCGGCTCGCTGCCCCGATATGATGAGGCTTCAAATCGTACGTCCCGTTTCGTCATTGTTCATCATTAATGCCAGAATTAAAAACTTTGCTAAAGGTACTTCTCGGAACGTAGGGTCTTTGTTTAACAGGTCGCAGTTGCGGGTGCTACTCTGGCAGGCCGCTGTGGCCTGCCCCTCGATGACTCGTCTCGGCACTTCCGGCCGTGACCTTCACTTCGGTGGCAGAAATCGTGCGAAGTGCAGTATATTTCGCCGTCTCCTGGCACAGATAGCGCGTTGTGCAGTATGCAAGAGCCGGCACCTCTCAGCCCGGCTTCGTACGCGAAACCCTGACCTGGGCTTTTACGAAAGGCTGCACGATCAAAGGACGCGATTCACGCGATTCCGCACGTTCGGATACTGCACTTCGGCCTATCTCTGCCAACGACCCTTGAAAACTACTGCACATCGGCCATTCTCTGCCAGACTTCGTGCGGTGCGACCCAGCGCGCATGCCGTATCCCGCGCGCAGCACCAGCCATAATGCGAAAAGCGGGGTTACAGGCAGAAAGTTGCAGTCCGTTTGGGAAAAAAGAAAAAGGCCGTCGTAAAACGACGGCCTTTCGATTTCGAATGGTCGGGTTGACAGGATTTGAACCTGCGACCCCTTGACCCCCAGTCAAGTGCGCTACCAAACTGCGCCACAACCCGATTCGATTTGTGCTGCTCTCTCAAGCAACGAACGATATAATACCAAACCTAGGAAGGAAATCAACCCAAAAGTTCGATTGTTTTGTCCAAAATCACATGAGCGAGCTCAGGCTTGAGCATATAGGGCACGTGTTCTTCGGTATCGGGCGTGATCATCCAGATCTCGTTGCCTTCGGTGCCGAAAGCCAGGCCCCGCCCCACGTGGTTAGCAATAATCATGTCGGCATGCTTGGCGATGAGCTTCTTGCGCGCGTTGGCGATCACGTCGTTGGTTTCGGCAGCGAAGCCCACGACCACCTGACCCTCTTGCTTGTGAGCGCCCATCTCGGCCAGGATATCGGGGTTCTGCGCGAGCTCGATCGTCTGCAGGGCCGCATCGTCGACGCCCTTCTTCAGCTTGTGGTCGGCCTCGCCCTTGGGACGCAAATCGGCCACCGCCGCCGCGAAGATGCCGATATCGCACTTGGGGAAGGCTTCTGCCACCGCATCGCGCATCTCGCGCGCGGTGCGCACGTGCACCACGTGCACCCCTTCGGGCGCCTCCACCGCAACCGGGCCCGACACGATCGTCACGTCGGCACCGCGCTCGTGCGCCGCCTTGGCCAGCGCATAGCCTGTCTTGCCGCTGCTGAAGTTAGTGATGTAGCGCACCGGGTCGATCGGCTCGATCGTGGGACCGGCCGTGATGAGCACGCTCGTCGACCGCATGTCGCCGGTGAGCCCCAGCTCGAGCAGGGTCTGGCGCACGATCTCGTCGACGTCGGCCAGACGCCCCTTCCCCACGTCACCGCAGGCCAGATACCCCGCGTCGGCCTCGATGATCTTGGCCCCGTGCAGGGTGAGCAGGCCCATGTTGCGCTGGTTGGCGGGGCTTTCGTACATATGCACGTTGGCCGCCGGGCACACGATCAGCGGCGCCGTGCAGGCGCACGCCGTGGTGGTGAGCAAGTCGTCGCAGATGCCGTTGGCGATCTTGGCAATCACGTTGACCGTAGCCGGCGCGATGAGGAACAAATCGGCCTCTTCGGCCAGGCTGATGTGATGGATAGGGTCGGACGGCGCATCGTCGAACATGCCCACGGCCACTTCCTCGTGGGTGAGCGCGCGGAAAGTGAGGGGCGTCACGAACTTGGTGGCGTGTTCGGTCATCACGACCTTCACGCGCACGCCCGCCTTCTGCAGGCCCCGCACGATCTCGCAGGACTTGTAAGCGGCGATGCCCCCGGTCACGCCGAGGAGTACCGTCTTCTTATCGCTGTGCATGGTCTACCCTTCCAATACGGCGCTCGGCACGTCTACGAGCGCTCGGTCCAAAACGTCTTTGATAATACGCGCATGCTCTTCGGTGGGCCCGAGCGATTGCACGCCCACGAACCGCCCGCCAATCGAATACGACCCGATATGCACGCCGCGGCCCAAGAGCTTCTCGACCTGCACGAGCCGCTCGGCGTCGGCGGCCGCCTGCTCGTCGCCTTCCGCGGCGATGCGGTCGATGTCGCCCGCCGGCACGCCAAACTCCACGCGCGACACGAACTCGCGCACCACGTCGTCTATCGTTTCCAGGCAGTCGATCGAAAAGCCCGGGCAGGCCAGGATCACGCGGCCGTCGAAGTCCCCACGCCACTCGTCGAGGATGTTGCGCGTGAGCGGGCTCACCCATTCGCTTTCCTTGGGCCCGAACACGCTCTGATAGCCCACGGTCACCGCATCGGGCTCGATGCCGAGCTCGCGCGCCACCAACTCAACGCTCGCCTCGACCTGGGCGCAGTAGGTGTCGCCCGCCTGCTGGTCCTTCAGGGGAATGGCGTGGAAGCTCAGCACGAGCCTATCGCCGGCCGCAGGGTCGAAGCCCGTGGCGCGAATCGAATCGGCGATGGCCTTGATGTAGAGCGGGTTGGTGCCGTAGTGCTCGATGATGCGCACGTCGGGCAGCCATTCCATCGACTTCAGCGCGTCCTTGAACGACTTGATGACCGATTGAGTGGGCGCAAAGGCGCTCTGCGGGTACAGGGGCAGAAGCACGATGCGCTCGCATTCGCGGAAGCGCAGCTCTTCGAGCACGTCGAGAATGGCCGGCTGTCCGTAGCTCATGCCGCTGCGGACCAGGACCTCGTCGGTTTCGGGATGGGCCCGCCTCTGCAGGAAATAGAGCCGCTGGACGATGTCGACCAAGCGCTGCATGTCGGCGATCAGCGGCGAGCCGTCTTTGCGCCAGATGCGCCCGTAGCGTTCGGCCGAAGCGAACTTGCGCTTGGGAAGGATCATGTGGTTCACAAGCAGCTTCCACGGCTTTTCGGGCATCTGCCGAATGTAGGGGTCGGACAGGAATTGGCGCAGATAGGCTTCGACGTCGTCGGGTTCGGGCGAGGAAGGGGATCCGGTGTTGGCCAGGATCACGCCGGTCTTCATTTCGATGCAGCTCCTTTCCTTACGCTAGAACTGAAGGTCGTCTGTCTGATGCGGGGCGCCGGCAAGCGAGCCCAGAATGCGCTCGCCCGCCTGCGTGCGCCCCATGCTCCGCTCCTGAAGCGAGGCCATGACCGCCGCCAAATCGGGCGGGAAACCGTCGAGCAGACCGATCGGCTCGCCGGTGAGGGGCTGGGTCACGTTGAGGGCGTAGGAATGCAAGAACTGACGGGTGAGCCCCAGCTGGGCGGTGTCGCTGCCCCACTTGTAGAGGGGGTCGCCCACGCAGCAGTGGCCGATGTATTCCATGTGCACGCGAATCTGGTGGGTGCGGCCCGTGTAGAGCTTGCACTCGAGCAGGGTGTAGCCGTTGTCCTTGGGGCCGGCCTCGAAGCGCTCGAGCACCGTGAAGGTGGTCAGCGCGTTGCGGGCGCTTGGCCGGTAGGAAATGCGCATCCGCAGGCGGTCGGCGCCCTCGCGGCCTATAGGCTCGTCGATCTGCCCCGTGTCGTAGGCGATGTTGCCGTGCACGAGCGTAAGGTAACGGCGGTCGACGTCATGGTCGCGAATGAGCTGCTGCAGAATCGCGCCGGCCGTGTCGGACTTGGCGCACATCATGAGCCCACTCGTGTCCATGTCGAGCCGGTGGACGATGCCGGGCCTATCGTCGCCCTGCACGTGGGCCAAGTTGTCGCGCCCATAGCGGTAGAGCAGGGCGTTGACCAATGTGCCCGCCGGATGCCCCGGGGCCGGATGCACGCACAGGCCCGCCTGCTTGGAGATCACGAGCATGTCGTCGTCTTCGTAGCGCACGTCGAGCGGAATGGGCTCGGCGAGCAGGGCCGCGTGCTCCTCTTCGGGAAGGTCTTCGTAGATGATCACGTCGCCCGCGGCGACTTTGGTCTTCTTGCTGCCGGGCTCGCCGTTGACGAGCACCTTGCCGGCTTCGATCTGCTTGGCGGCCGCGCTGCGCGAGGGATAGCAGGCGTGGGCGGCGAGCAAGGCGTCGAGCCGCATGCCCGCATCGGACGCGCCGGCGAACAGGGATCGGGAAGCGGCCATGGCCTAGTCCTCCCCCGCTCGCGCGTCGTCGCGTCCCTCGCCCGGACGCGCGATCAGCGCGATGACGAGCAGAGCGATGCCGCAGGTCACGCCGATATCGGCCACGTTGAAGACGGGGAAATCGATGAAAGTGCAGTTGAAGAAGTCGACCACGTAGCCGTAGGCGAAGCGGTCCCAGGCGTTGCCCAAGCCGCCTGCGACGATGAGGGCGACCGAAATCGTTTCGAGCCAGGTCGCCTCGTTGCGCAGATAGGCGAACAGGAAGACGGCGAGGGCCGCGCACACAGCGACGCTGAAGATGCCCAAGGGCACCGTCGAGCCGCCGAAGACGCCCCAGGCGCCGCCGGTGTTGTGCACCAGAGTGAAGTCGAAGAGCCCCAGGACGTTGTGCGCGAGCGTGGTGCCCACGGAAACGACGTCCATGGAAAGCTTCGAGGCGCGGTCGATCGCGATCCAGGCAACGACGACGGCGGCGAACGCCAAGGCTCGCCGCCGCATCGTCGCAGAGGTTTCGTTAGAAGGCTTCTGCACGCTACTCCTCGACCGAGAACCCGATCGCATCGAGCGCGTCGCCGCAGCGCTCGCACACGTCGGGGTGGTTGGCGTTGCCGCCGAGCGCGCGATGGTTCCAGCAGCGCGGGCAGCGGTCGAGGGCGGTCTTGGTCACCGTGACCGCGTACTCGTCGCCTTCGGTGGCCGTGAAGGTCGCGTCGGCCACGATGAAGAACTCGCGGTAGAAATCGGCGTTGAAGGAGTTTAGGGCCTCCAGGGCGTCAGCCGGAGCGGCGACGGCGACCTCGGCTTCCTGGCTCTTGCCGATCACTCCGGCCGTGCGCGCCTCTTCGAGCGCCTTGGTCACGGCTTCGCGCGCGGCGAGCACGGCATCGAAGCGCGCAGCGACCGCGTCGGCGTCGGCGGGCAGTGCGGGCACGAAGCCTTCCTTGGTCGGCCAGCCGGCCAGCTGCACCGAGATCTCGCGGCCCTCGCGGGTGCGCATGGCTTCGGGATAGTGCTGCCAGACCTCTTCGGTCGTGAACGACAGGATGGGCACCATCACGCGCACGAGCACCTCGAGGATGTCGAAGAGCACCGTCTGCGCGCTGCGGCGGGCGTGGCTGTTGGGCGCCTCGGAATAGAGACGGTCCTTCAGCTCGTCCATGTAGACGGCCGAAAGGTCGCCCACGATGTAGTCGTAGACCGCGCGGTAGACGCGGTGGAAGAGATACTTGTCGTAGTTCTCGTCGACCTCGTCGAGCAGACGCGCCAGGCGCACGAGCGCCCACTGGTCGGCGGGCAGCAGGTCGTCGAAGTCGCGCACGGCGTCGGTGCGGTCGTCGAAGTCGGACAGGTTGCCCAAGATGAAGCGGTAGGTGTTGCGGAAGCGACGATAGGCGTCGGACGTGCGGTTCAAGATGTTCTCGCCCACCGACACGTCGACCGAATAGTCGCAGGAGGCCACCCACAGGCGCAAGACGTCGGCGCCGTATTTGTTGCACACTTCGTTGGGGTCGATGCCGTTGCCCTTCGACTTCGACATCTTCTCGCCGTTTTCGTCGACGGTGAAGCCACAGCAGAAGACGCTCTTGTAGGGCGCGGCGCCGTAGGTCCCGATGCCGCAGAGCAGCGAGCTCTGGAACCAGCCGCGGTGCTGGTCGGAGCCTTCCAGGTACATGTCGGCCGGCCAGGTGAGGCGGTCGGCTTCCATGCGATGGCGCAGCACGCCGATGTTCGACACGCCAGATTCCCACCACACGTCGAGGATGTCCTTTTCGGGCAGGATGTCGTCGCCGTGGGCGCCGCACTTGGGGCAGCAGGTGTCTTCGGGCAGGTACTCGCTCGGCTTTTTGGTGAACCAGGCGTCGGCGCCTTCGTTGTTGAACAGGTCGATGACCGCGTCGAAGGTGGCTTCGGTGGCAATGGTCTCGCCGCACTTGGCGCACTTGAACACGGGGATGGGCACGCCCCAGTTGCGCTGGCGGGAAATGCACCAGTCCGGGCGCTCCTCGACCATGGCGCCGATGCGGTTCTGGCCCCATTCGGGAATCCAGCGCACCTTGTTGTGGATGGCGTCGAGCGCCTTGTCGCGCAGGCCCGTCTTGTCCATCGACACAAACCACTGGTCGGTCGCGCGGAAGATGACCGGCTGGTGGCAGCGCCAGCAGTGCGGGTAACTGTGGTGGATGTCGACGTGGGCCACGAGCATGCCGTGCTCGTCGAGCCATTCGATGATGTGGGGGTTGGCCTCGTCGGTGCCCATGCCTCCGAAGTAGGGCACGTACTCCATGAGCTTGCCGTCGTCGTCGACCGGCATGATCATCTTCACGCCGAACCTTTCGGCGACCTTGTAGTCCTCGATGCCGTGGCCGGGAGCCGTGTGGACGGCGCCGGTGCCGGAGTCGAGCGTGACGTGGTCGCCGTAGATGAAGCGGCCTTCCACTTCGTGCATGATCGGGGTCTCGTAGGTGATGTCGGTGAGTTCGGAGCCCTTCATCGTAAGGGGCTCGCCGTCGACCGACACCACGTCGTAGCTATCCCAGCCGGCGACTTCGGCCACCGTTTCGACCAGTTCCTGGGCGAAGAGCAAGTAGCGGCCGCCCACCTTCACGAAGACGTAGTCGAAGTCGGGGCCCAGGCACACGGCCGTGTTGGCGGGCAGGGTCCAGGGGGTCGTCGTCCAGATGAGGACGTAGGCGTCTTCGAGCGCGACGCCGGCTTTGGCAAAGGCAGCGGGGACCTTGTTGAGCTTGAAGGTCACGTAGATCGAAGGCGAGACCTCGTCGCCGTATTCGATTTCGGCTTCGGCGAGCGCGGTGTGGCAGTGCGTGCACCAGTGGATCGGCTTATGGCCGCGGTAGACGGCCCCGTCCAGGTACATCTGCTTGAACGCCTCGACGTTGGCAGATTCGTAGCTGTGCTGGAAGGTGAGGTAGGGATGGTCCCAGTCAGCGTTGACGCCCAGGCGCTTGAAGCCGTTACGCTGGATGTCGACGAACTTTTCGGCCCATTCGCGGCACATCTTGCGGATGGTCGCCTGCGGGAGCTCGTTCATCTTTTCAGTGCCGATTTTCTTTTCGACCTCGTGCTCGATCGGCTGGCCGTGGCAGTCCCACCCCGGGATGTAGGGGGTGTAGTAGCCGCGCTGGGCATGGACCTTGTTGACTATGTCCTTCAGGGTCTTGTTGAACGCATGGCCGATGTGGATCGGGCCGTTGGCGTAGGGAGGACCGTCGTGCAGGACGAAGGGGGTGTTGTCGCGGTTCTTGTCGAGCACTTTATGGTAAATGTCGATTTCGTCCCACCACTGAAGGCGCTTCGGCTCGTTCTGCGCGAGATTGGCGCGCATCGAGAAGTCGGTCTTCGGGAGGTTCATCGATTTCTTGTAAGCGTTTGCCACTGTCTTACCTTCCACGTCCGGGTGACGCCCTATGCGCCTGCGCTACAACCGTCGTGTTTTCACGCCCGACCGCGGCTTCGCGCCGCAGCCTACCCGCAAGACAAAGTTGTATTCTATCGCAGTTTAGCGCTCCGACCAGCACGACATGCCCCAAGCGGGACACATGTGAAGAAGGTGTGGGTCGGGGCGCTGCGCGGAAACGGGACCACAAGCGATGCGTGCGCGCTTTTGGGCACTTAGCATCGCGTGCCCATGCTTTGGAGATGCACGGACGCCCTGTGGGCCGGCGGGCGCGGGCGGTATGATAGGCTCACCGAGCACGTGAGGAGTCCGCATGTCCTACACCATCGTCACCGATTCGAGCTGCAACCTGCCCGAAGCCCTTATCGAGCGCTACGGGATCGAAGTGCTCCCCCTGCGCTTCATGAGCGAGGGCAAAGAATACGTGAGCTTTTTAAAGGGCAAGGTCACCGACCTGGCGGCCTTCTACACGATGATGCGCGACGGCAAGGTCTTCACCACGAGCCTGCCCAACCAGCAGCTTTCGACCGATATCATCCGCACCGAGTTCGAGCGCGGCAACGACATCCTCTACATCGGCTTCTCGAGTAAGCTGTCGGGCACCTACGAAGCCACGGCCGCCCTGCTCGACGAAATCGGCGCCGCCTACCCCGACCGCCGCCACACAGCCGTCGACACGCGCGGGGCATCGCTCGGCGAAGGGCTGCTCGTACTCTACGCGGCCCGCAAGCGCGAGCTGGGCCATTCGCTCGACGAGGTGGCCGCATGGCTTGACGACGCGCGCTTCCGCCTGGCCCACTGGTTCACCGTCGACGACCTCATGTACCTCTACCGGGGCGGGCGCGTGAGCCGGCCGGCCGCCACGGCAGCCGCCTTCCTGTCGATCAAGCCCGTGCTGCACATGGACGACGCCGGCGCTCTCGTGCCGGTCGAAAAGGTGCGGGGCCGCCGCCGTTCGGTAAAGGCCCTCTTCGACCACCTGAAGAAGTCGTGGGATGCCGATTTCGGCCCGCAGACCGTGGCCATTTCACACGGCGACTGCATGAAGGACGCCCAGGAACTGGCGCAGATGATCCGCGACGACCGCGCGCTCGAAGTGGAAGACGTGATCGTGAACTACGTCGACCCGGTGATCGGCGCCCATTCGGGGCCGGGCACGCTCGCCCTGTTCTACATGGCGAAAAGCCGGGACTAGGACCCGAGCTGGCGCACAGGGCGCGCGGGCGCGCTGCTAGCCAGCCAACGCCGTCGCCTCATGCCGAGGCACCGTGCGCAAGTCCCTTGGCCGGAAGCGCGCCCTACTCCCCCGACGACACGATGCCGCGCAGGGCGTCGAGCAGGCGCTGGTTCTCCTGGCGCGTGCGCACGGCGACGCAAAAGTACTCCTGCGAATCGAGCCCCGGCACGTTCTTCAGCGGCCGCACGAGGAAGCCCGAAAGCTGCAAGCGGACGACGAGCTCTTCGGCGCAGGTGACGCCGAGCCGCATGCCGTCGGCCGGCGAGAACTCGCAGAGCACGAAGTTGCCTTCGGCCGGATGGATGCCGATGCCCGGGATGAGGCTCAGCATGCACTGCATCCAGGGGATCTCCTTGTCGAGGAAATCGTGGGTGTCTTCCAAAAAGCCCTGCTGGCCCACCAGGAGCTTGGCCAAGACTTCGGCGAACATCGTGGTACCCGTGCCGTCATGGAAGCGCTTGATCTCTTTGATCGTGAGCGGGTTGGCCACGGCGTAGCTGATCGGCACGCCCGGCATCGCGTAGGTCACCGACGGGTTGCGCACCACGACGAGGTTGGGGTATTCGGCCACGAGCGGCACCACGCTTTCGCCGCCGAAAGAAAGCTCGATGTAGCTTTCGTCGACGACGACCCAGTTGCAGGTTTCCAGATAGTGCACGAGCGTGCCGCGCGTGAGCAGACGGGACGCGGGATAGGCCGGGTTGGCGAGCACGACGCCTTCGAAATCGCCCGCCGATTTGCGGGCCGTATAGGCGTCGACGGTGGCGAAGGACACCGGGTTGACCAGATCAACGTGCTCGTGCCCGGCGTTTTCGACCGCAAGCGCGTATTCCGAAGGGGCCGGAGCGACGACGCCCACGCGGCAGGGGCAAAAGGCCTGGGCGGCGGACCGAATGAGCTCGCTGGGGGACGTGCCGATGAGGAAGGCGTCGCTCGAAAGGCCGAATCGCTTGGCCAGGGCGTCGCGCAGGGCGTGGCCGGCCGGGTCGGGCGCGTAGGAGAGCTCGCCGTCGACGAGGGCCGTGTGCATGGCCGAAAGAATCTCCTTGGGAGCGCCCAAGGGGTTCATGGGATGGCAGAAGTCGATCCAGGTCATTTCGGTGCGCAGCTCGTAGGGCAGGGAGACCGGCTTCGACGTCGTGGGCACATGGCCCTCGCGAAACTCGATATCGCGTTCGAACCCGATCATAACCGCCCTCCCCGGTACCTGGGCGCACGGGCGCCTTGAATGAATTTGACAGATTCCCACTCTAGCACAGGACACCCCGAAGGGCGTATATGGTACACTCGTTCGATGATTTCGAGCCACGACAGCCACCACATCTTGAGGCCTGCGGGCGCGGGGTCACAAGCCTCCCCCGAAAGCCCACAGAACGCTGCGCTCGATGCGCCCCTTCACTGGGAAGGGCGGGCGATTCTGCTCGTCGATCTCGATGCCTTCTTCGCTTCGGTCGAACAGTTGGACCACCCCGATTGGCGGGGCAGGCCGGTGATCGTGGGCGGATCGGCCGACCGCCGCGGCGTCGTGTCAACGGCTTCCTACGAAGCGCGCGCCTTCGGGGTCCATTCGGCCATGGCGGCCACCGTGGCCCGTAGGCTCTGCCCCGACGCCATCTGGACGAGCGGCCACTACGACCGCTACCGCGAGATGTCGCAGACGGTCATGGCGATCATGCGCGACGAGAGCCCCTTCCTGCAGCAGGTGAGCATCGACGAGGCCTTCCTCGACGTTACGCCGGGAGCCTTCGGCACCGAAAGCCCCGTCGAGGTGGCCCGGCGCATCCAAAAGCGCGTCGACGAGCTGGGCGTCACCTGCTCGGTGGGTCTGGGCGCGAGCAAGACCGTGGCCAAGGTCGCGAGCGAAGAGAACAAACCGCATGGGATCACCGTGGTCTACCCCGGCCGCCAGCGGGCCTTCCTCGCTCCCCTGCCCATCGCCCGGATGAGCGGGATCGGGCCGGCGTCGCAGAAGGCGCTCCACCGGTTCGGGATCACCACCCTGGGCGACGTGGCCGACGCCGACGAGGGCGTCCTGCGCCAAGTGTTCGGGAAGAACGCCCAGTTGATGCGGGCGCGCTGCATGGGCGCCGACACCGACCCGGTCGTCTACGAGGGCGAACCCGCAAAATCGGTGAGCAACGAGATCAGCTTCGCAACCGACCTCACCAATCGAGCCGACATCGAAGCGGCGCTCGCCACGGTCGCGGCCAAAGTGGGCCGCCGCCTGCGCATGAACGGGCTCGAAGCGTCGACGGTCACGCTGAAGGTGCGCCTTTCCAACTTGGCGGTGCGCACCGCCCAGCAGCAGCTCAGCGAACCCTGCGCCGACGAGTACGTGTTCGCACCCGTCCTCTATGCGCTGCTTGACAAGGTGTGGGCGCCGGGCACGGCTCTGCGGCTGGTGGGCATGGCCGCCTCCCGATTCGACGGGGCCGCGCCCCAGCAGGCCTCCCTCTTCGACGACGAAGAACCCGCATCGACTGCAGACGACGCCACCGTGCAGGGCAGGCAGCGCAACCGCATGGCTCAGGAGCAGGTGCGGGCGGGACTGACGAAGGCGACCGACATCGTGCGCGACCGATTCGGCGAGGGCGCCGTGCAATTCGGCCGCGAACTGCGCACCAAGGGCAACCTCACGGGCACGACGAGCAAGAACCCCGCCGACTACAAGAACCCGCGCTAGCCCCACGCGGCGCGGGATGGGTTGCGTCGGGTGAGACGTTGCTTCGGGCGGTGCGCGGCCACAGTCACCGCGTACCGGCAGCTTTCCACGGGGAGCCGCCCCGTCCCCACATCATCGAAGAGCAGTTCCGCCAGCGCTGTACACCGCAGCTCGATCAATCCAACGCCCTGCATCATCGAAGAGCAGACGTGCCTGCCGCACGCGCCATGCGACACTAAGGTGGAGCCCCTACCCCAAGCACAGTAAGTCGCGCCTTTCCGCTCGACCCGATCGCGATGGAACGACACGAACAGGCGGCGACCGTTAGACTTGCTCAGTCGCACAGTTCCGCTCGTCCCGATTTCGTTGAAACGCTCACAGCCTTCGATCCCAGCCGCCGCCTTCCTTCAGGCCAGCCTGAAACAAAACGGGCGCCGTTACGGTCTCCCGATTAAGTTTTCGAGCGAAATGCACGTCAAGTGACACCGATATTGGACTGTTTGGTTAGTTGTGTTCAGCATCAATACCCAATCCCGCTACATTGGATTCGAATTCTGTCGAAAACTTGATCGGCACGCCATACCCAGGCTTCAAGCGTTCCCGAAAGGATCCGCAAGTTGGGGGGGGTCGCACGGTCTGAGAGGGATCCGAGAATCGAGGACCTGCATTTCCCGCGGAGCTGATGGTCAGGGGCCCGCATGCCCCGAGACCCAAACGTCAGGAGCCGCGTAAGCCGAGGAAGCCGCGGAACGAGGCTCGTGCGTACCGAAGGCTTTCACAAATAGAGCCCCTGATTGAAAAAGATCCAAGAAGCGCACACGCGCTCGTGCCGAAGGGGGCCGCAGATCACGGACGCGGTTGTGCCGAAGGGGCCCGCCAATCGCGAATCCACCTGCCCCGATTGCTCTCGAATGCTGTCACGACTTTGCGCCTCTTGATGCGGCCCCTCGAACCTGCCGCCCGCGACCCGAGCCCCATGCGGCACCTCGAACCTGCCGCCCGCGACGCGAGCCCCATGCGGCCCTTGCTTCCGGAAACCCGAGACTCGAGCCCTGCACGAATCTCGACCGGGCCGCCCCATCCGATCGCAAAGCAAAAGGAAGCCGCCGCTCGCTCCCGGCCAAAGCACCCGGCCCTCTTCCGCACGCGCAAAGAGAGGTTTTGACGTAAATATCTCTATTTCGCGGAGCCTAAGCGCTGTAGAGGGCGGCATCGCCTGTTTGGAATGACGTTAGTGAACTGAATCTTATATTTTGTACAGGTATGTGCGATCAAGCCAAACAAATCGTGCGAAATAGAGATATGTACGTCAATAGCTGCGACCGGCCGTGTCCTCTGTGCACCACCCGCGTCCGGCAACGTGCACCGCCCGCGTGCGCAAGGCACAGAGCGCCCGCGCTCGCGTAGGATGCGCCGAACCATTTCGCCGCTCTTGCCGTCGGTAGCGAGAGCGCCCGCGCTCGCGTGGGATGCGCCCGGAGTCTATCGAAAACGCCCCGTTCCGGATTTCATCGCAACTGGCCACACCCCCTGTTCGCGCATAGAGTCCGCGAAAATCGCCCCGTTGCGGGGGCAAAGGCGAGAAGAAGGAGGCGCTCAAAGAGCTCTCCCAGCCGCGAAAATCGTCCCGCCGCGGAAAGCTAGAAAGAGAGAGGGAAAAGGCGAAGCGACTCCACCGCCCTCAAAAGCTCCCTCATGCGAGCCGGTGGCAACAACGGCGAGCGCAAAGGCGCCACCACCCGCCACTGAATAGCGCCCCTCATAAGGGGCGGTGCCAAAAACGGCAAGCGCCAAGCCGCCTCTGCCTGCCATCAAAAAGCGCCCCATGCGGGGCGCTCGGCGTTAGTTGAACTTGAAAATCTTCTGGGCGATGTGATACCCGCCCAGGCCCAGCTTGCGGCCTGCTTTCGTGGGCAGGTTGGTGCCCATGTTGAGCACGCTGCGCCGCACGTGGCGGTAGAGCTTCTCGTCGCGAGCGCGCAGGTACTCCCAGATCTCGTCGCGCTTGCGCTCGTCTTCTTCGGTGCCGCCCATACGCAAAAACACGCTGCAGATGCACATCATCATCGACAGGTAGTTTTCCATGTAGTGCGCAAGTTTGGGCTGGGGCACGTCTTCGATCGGGTTGACCGCATCGATCATGACCTTGGTGATGCGCAGCTGTTGGTCGACGCGGGAGAGCATGACTTTTTCGTTGACGCTCTGATCCTCGCGGCCGATGAAGTAGCGGTACATGTCGGCGTCGAGGTAGTAAAGCGTGCGCACGTGCGGCAGAGGCACGTAGACGAAGATGTTGTCAACGTAGAAGCAGTGCTCGGGCAGCTGGAGCCCGCAATCTTTCAAAAGCTGGGTACGGTAGATGACCGAATGCATGAGCAGGTACTGGCTCTGGCGGAAATGCCCCACCTCGTCCCAGGTGAACTCTTCGCCCACCGGGAAGACGTTGCGGTAGTTCATCACGATGCTCGCGTTTTCGTGCACCTTTTCGTAGACGTAGTTGGCCACCACCAGATCGGTGGGATCCTTGCGCTCGACCTGGCGGCGCAGGTAGTTCATCACGCGCAGCATGGCCATGTCGTCGAGCCAGTCGTCGGAATCGACCACCTTGAAGTAGAGGCCGGTCGCTTCGGCGAGCCCGTGGTTGACCGCCCCGCCGTGGCCGCGGTTCTCCTGGTCGATGGCGCGGATGATGCCCGGGTACTTCGATTCCCACTCGTGCGCCTTTTCGCTCGTGTTGTCCTTCTGCGAGCCATCGTTGACCAAGATGATCTCGATGTCGTCGCCGCAGCGAAGCAGCGATTCGATGCACTTGTCCATATAGGCTGCGGAATTATAGCAGGGAACGGCGAAAGAGATGGTCTTCACGTACAGAATCCTTCGAGCAGGTGTGACAGCCGGCCGAAATCAGCCGCAGGCAGTATTGTACAAATCGCGCTCGCGGCCATCGGCTATCATCATACAAACAGGACAATCTAGGAGGCCCTATGAGCTCATTCATCGAATCCATGATTGCACGCGCCCAAGCCGACGTGCAGACCATCGTCTTGCCGGAAGGCAACGACGAACGCACCCTCGCCGCCGCCGAAAAGGTGCTCGAGCGCGGCATCGCCCGCGTGGTGATCTTGGGCGACGCCGCCGGCATCGAAGCGTCCCCCTACAAGCTCGACGGCGCAACGATCGTCGACCCTGCCACGAGCCCCGACCGCGAGCGCTACGCGCAGGCGTTCTACGAGCTGCGCAAGCACAAGGGCGTCACGATCGAAGACGCGCGCGCCAAGATGGATGACGTGGTCTACTTCGGCACCATGATGGTGAAGCTGGGCGACGCCGACGGCATGACCTGCGGCTGCTGCCACGCGACGGCCGACGTCTTGCGCGCGGCCCTGCAGATTTTGAAGACCGCTCCGGGCGTGAAATCAGTGAGCAGTTTCTTCGTGATGGCCGTGCCCGACTGCGACTTCGGCGACAAGGGCGTCTTCCTCTTCGCCGACTGCGGCCTGGAAATTCAGCCCGACGCCGAAAAACTCGCCAACATCGCCGTGAGCACGGGCAAGAGCTGGAAGATGCTGTTCGACAGCGAGCCCGCCATCGCGATGCTGTCGCATTCCACCAAGGGTTCGGCCGTGCCCAACGCCGACCGTGACAAGGTGATCGAGGCCACCAAGCTCGCCCGCGAGGCGGCCCCCGAGCTCACGATCGACGGCGAGCTGCAGGCCGACGCTGCGATCGTGCCGGCCGTAGGCGCCTCGAAGGCCCCGGGTTCGCCGGTCGCCGGGCGCGCAAACGTGCTCATCTTCCCCGACCTCGACACGGGCAACATCGCCTACAAGCTCGTGCAGCGCCTCGCCAAAGCGGAAGCCTACGGCCCCATCACACAGGGCATCGCCGCCCCGGTCAACGACCTGTCGCGCGGCGCTTCGGCCGACGACATCATGGGCGTGATTGCGATCACCTGCGTCCAGGCCCAGGCGCGCAAGAAGAACTAACGGGACCGCTTGCTCGCCCCGCACGGGTCCGCCCGTGCACCCCGCACGCAAAAAGCGCCCCGCCGCTCTCCCATCGAAGGAGGCGGCGGGGCGCTTTTGGTAGCTGAAGCGACGTGCGGCGCACGACGTCGATGGAACCCCCGTGCCTCACGCAGGAAAGACGCTCACCCTGTGCCTGCGAAGCAGCACACGGCCCGCAGCGAGGATCCGCCGTCCCGGGGATTGACGCGCACCCCCTACCCCGCCTGCGAAAACGCTAGCCCTCGTAGGGCACGATCTGGCTGTGCTCGTGCATGATCTCGTAGGTGTCGCGGGCAATCATGAGCTCTTCGTTGGTGGGCACGACGATGATGCGCACCTTCGACCGGTCGCTCGAGATCACGCGCTCGAAGCCCTTCTGGCGGTTGCGCGCTTCGGAGATGACGATGCCCATGGGCTGCAGGCCGGCGAAGATCATGCGGCGCATGCGCTGGTCGTTTTCGCCCACGCCGCCGGTGAGCACGATCACGTCGACGCCAGCCATGACGGCCATGTACTGGCCGATGTACTTCTTCACCGCGTTCGAATACATGTCGTAGGCGAGCAGGGCGCGCTCGTCGCCGCGGTCGATGGCCTCGCCGACGCTGCGCAGATCGTTGCTGATGCCCGAAATGCCCAGCAGGCCCGACTTTTTGTTCATGAGGTCGGTAACTTCGGACGTGGACAGGCCCTCGTGGTCCATGATGAAGGGCACGATGGCGGGGTCGATCGACCCGCAGCGGGTACCCATCATAAGGCCGTCGAGAGGAGTCATGCCCATCGACGTGTCGACGGCAACCCCATGGTCGATCGCCGACACCGAGCAGCCGTTGCCCAAATGGCAGGTGATCATCTTCAGATCGGAAAGCGACTCGCCCAGAAGCTCGGCCGCGCGATGGGAAATGTAGCGATGGCTCGTGCCGTGAGCGCCGTACTTGCGAATGCCGTAGCGTTCGTAGAGGTCGTAGGGCAAGGCGTACATGTAGGCCTTGGGCGGCAGCGTCTGAAAGAACGACGTGTCGAAGACGGCCACCTGCTCGGCATGGGGCAGCAGCTCGGTGCAGGCCTCGATGCCGGCGAGCGCAGCCATGTTGTGCAAGGGAGCGAGTTCGGCCAGTTCGCGGATCTTGTCGACCACATCGGGCGTGATGGCGACCGATTTGTCGAAGTAGGCGCCGCCCTGCACGACGCGATGGCCCACCGCGTCGATGTCCTCGACCGAATCGATCGGCGAATTCTCGCCGTGGATGAGCTCGTCGAGCACGCAGTCGACCGCAGCCGTGTGGTCGGGCAGGTAGCTGTCGATAACGACCTCGCGTTCGTCGACGCCGTGCTTATGGAACGAGTCGCGCGAGCCCACGCGTTCGCAGAGCCCCTTGGCGAGCACCTTTTCGGTTACGACATCGATGAGCTGGTACTTCAGCGAGGAAGATCCAGCGTTGATCACGAGTATGTTCACGGGCCACCTCCACTCTCAAACAGTGATTCTACCTATTACGCGCGGTGAAACCAGCAGTTCAGGCGCGCAATCGGCAAACGGCGCAGGGCGCGTCCCATCGCCCGATGGGTGCACCCTGCGCCGTTGCGGAAGACTATTCGGCGTGACGGGCCATTTCCTGCTGGATCTCTTCGCGATGCTGGGTGCGCCATTCCACGTTGGTGGCGTTGGGGCCCCAGTCCTGGTCGTTGGGACGCGGCATCCAGCCGCCGCCGAGCACGTGCACGTGGAAGTGCTTGACGCTCTGGCTGGCGTTTTCGCCCGTGTTGATCATGCAGCGGAAGCCGTCTTCGCGGATGCCCTTGATCTCGGCGACCTTCTTGACGGCAGCGAACACATGACCGAGCGTCTCTTCGGGGACGTCGTCGGCGATGTCGGCGTAGTGGTCCTTGGGGATGATCAGGACATGCACGGGCATGAGCGGTTCCATGTCGTCGAAGGCGAGCACATGCTCGTCTTCGTAGACGATGTTGGTCGGGATCTCGTGCTTCGCAAGCTTGCAGAAAATGCAGTTATCGTCTTGCACAGCGTGCTCCTCTCGGTCGATACTAGCGCAGACTATAGTACTCCAAACACGGCAGCGGGCAAAAGGTCGTCCACGGAAGGCGAACAGGCAGGCCGCTCTCGCGCAAAACGGCGGGCAATCGGCCGAACGCCCCCTTCCGCCAAGCAGGCGCCGAAACGCCCGCGATGGACGCCTAGGCCTTGTGCAGGGTCGTGTCGATCTCTTCGTCGGAAGCGTCCTGCTCGAGCTCGCCCATAAGCACGTCGACCTTCTGCTGGGCATCGTCCAGGCGGCCGCGCAGGGCGCGCAAGAGCGCGACGCCGCGCTCGTAGGCGGCCAGGCTGTCTTCGAGTTCCATCGTATTGCTTTCTAGCTTGGCGACGATGCCGTCGAGCTCGGCCATGGCCTGGCGGAACGTGAGCTCCTCGATGGGCGTGGCTTCCTTCTGCGTGTCTTCCATCATGCTTCCTTCCAGGGAATTTCGGTCTGTTCGTCATGGGTGGCGGCCACCACGTCGGCGGAAAGGGTGCCGTCGGCGACCCGCACGGCGATGCGGCTGCCCACCGGCGCGTCGGCGATCGAGGAGACGATGCGCCCCTCGTCGTTGCGGGCCAGAGCGTAGCCGCGGCCGATGACCGCCAGCGGCGAAAGGTCGTTCAAGCGCGAAGCGGCGAGCTTCCACTGAGCGTCGTAGCCCTCCACGAGCGCGGCGCCCCGCGAGAGGAGGACGCGCCCCTCTTCGTCGGTCTTCATGCAGAAGGCACGCGTGAGCGTGCGCCCGCGCGTGGCGAGCCGGGTGCCATAGGAAGCGAGCACGGCCCGGTCGCGCTCGACGCTCGCCGGTATCGCCCGATGGAGCCTATCGCCCAGGATGTCGAGCGTCTGCGCATCGGTGGCGAAAAGGATCGCGGGGTCTTTGAACACCGGCCGGCCCACCACGGCGTCTACCTCGCGCTCATGCGTGCGCAGCTGGGCGCGCACGAGCGCGGCCATGCGATCGCTTGCGGCGGCAAGCTGGGCGCGCACGTCGGCTGCGCTGGGAACGGCGGCCTCGGCGGCGGCCGTAGGAGTCGAGGCGCGCACGTCGGCCACCATGTCGGCGATCGAGGTGTCGGGCTCGTGGCCGATGCCGGTCACCACGGGCACCGGGCAACGCGAGATCGTGATCGCGAGCCGTTCGTCGTTGAAGGGCATGAGGTCTTCGAAGGACCCGCCGCCGCGCACGAGCAGGACGACTTCGGCCCCGGCGTCGACGACGGCCTTCATCCCCGTCATAAGGGCGCCCGGCGCCACCTTGCCTTCCACAGGCACGCCGGCAAGCACCACGCGGGCGGCCGGCCACCGGCGGCGCAGTGTGCGCAGAACGTCGTGCACGGCAGCACCGCGCGGGCTTGTGACCAGGCCTATCGTGTGCGGCACGGCCGGTAGCGCCCGCTTGCGCTCGGGCGCCATGAGCCCCTGCTTGCGGAGCTTTTCGGCCAGGTCGGCCACCTGCTTGCGCAGATCGCCTTCACCTGCCATCGACAGGCTGAAGACGTCGAAGTTCATGCGGCCCTTCGGAGCGTAGAGGGTGAAGCGGCCCGTCATCTGCACGAGCATGCCCACCCGCAGCTGCACGCCCGAGGCCCGGTAGCGGTTGGTCCACATCATGCAGGGCATGCTGGCGCCCGTGTCCTTCACCGTGAAGTAGGCGGCCTTGTAGCCGGGCTTCACCGACACTTCCGACACCTCGCCCACCAGGGTGACCACGCAGTTTTCCAAGGCGCCCTTGGCGAGCGCCATGGCCTGGGAAACGGTAAGGGGCCGTTTGGCCTCTTCGGGCGCGCCTTCCATGGCTACTGCTCCCTCTGGCCGATCAGCCAGAAAAGCTGCAGGGCCGACACGAGGGCGGCGGCCACGTAGGTAAGGGCGCAGGCGCGCAGGACGTTGAAGGCGCCGGCGCGCTCTTCGGCCGGCATGCCGACCGTCTGCAGGTAGTCCATCGCGCGGTGGCTCGCGTTGAATTCCACCGGCAGCGTGACGAGCTGGAAGAGCACGGCGAAGGCATAGAGCAGGATGGCCACGTCGACCAGGCCCACCGAGTTGAGCGCGATGCCCACGATGAGCGCGATCATCCAGGCGTTCGAGGCGAAGTTGACCACGGAGACGAGCGCCGAACGGAAGGACATGGGCCAGTAACCCTTGGCGTACTGGCAGGCATGGCCCACTTCGTGGCAGGCGGTGGCAAGGGCCGTGACCGAATTGTAGCCGTAGGCGTGCGGGTCGATCGTGATCGAGTTGCTGCGCGGATCGAAGTAGTCCTGGCCCTCGCCGCCCTGGGTGATCGGCACGCCCTGAACGTTGTGGAAGGCGAGCATGTTGGCCGCCGCCTGGGCGCCGGTGAGCCCGGTGGAGGTAGGCACGCTCGAGTACTTCTTGATTTGGTTGTTCACGTAGAACTGGGCGCCCATGCCGATGATGGTGGACACCAAGATGAGCATCAGATAGCCGTATGACATTGAAGGCCTTTCGCTTTCGGAATCGTTTAGCCCATTGTACGGAAGCACGGCGGCGGGACGACGGATTGCGAAAAGAAAACGGCGGCTTGCTATCGCTTTGTTACCTCGACGGTGCCCTCGTGCACGTAGACCGAAAGCTTGCCGGCGAGCAGGTCGAGCAGCTCGTTGCCCACGATGTCGCGCCGCCAGCCCTGCAGGATGGCCACGTCGGCGTAGCCGCGGGCAACCTTTGCCAGATCGGAATGGTTGGCGAGCGTCTGGAAGGCGATGTTGTTCTGGCGCGCCCGTTTGCGCACGATCGCGCTCATGAGGTCGACCACGACGTCGACGTTGGCTTCGTTGCGGGAGGGCTTGTCCTGGTCGGGCCAGTCGTCGGCCGGGGCGTTCAGGCCGCGCACGATGCACTTCACGACCTCGCGGGCGTCGCGGGTCGACAGCTTGTCGGAAAGGCCGCGCACCATGAACAGCTCGTCGATCGAAGTGGCCTCGCGCTTGCAGGCCTCGACGATCTGCTCGTCGGTCATGACCCATTTGCGTGGGATGTCGCTGCGCTCGGCCTTGAGCTCGCGCCATTCGGCCACCTCGCGGGCGGCGGAAAGCTGGCGGCGCTTGAGCTGGCCCACGCGCTTCAAGCGGCGGTAGCGGTCGCGCTCGTTGATCGCGTACTTTTTCGGATCGACGAGCGCGGCGAAGTCGGGGTCGAGCCAGTGGGTACGGCCCAGGCTCTCAAGCTGGGCGCTCATCTTCCGATACACTTCCGGCAGGTAGATCACGTCATCGGCCGCGTACTCCACCTGGCTGGGCGACAGCGGGCGACGCGACCAATCGGTGTAGGAATCGATCTTCTTCAGCTGGACGCCGCAGAAAAGGCCCACGAGCGATCCGTAGCCGATCTGCTGGGTGTGGCCCAGGAGCGCGGCGGCGAGCTGGGTGTCGAAGATAGGCGCGGGCATAACGCCCACGGCGCGATAGAGGATCTCGATATCCTGCGAGCCGGCATGGAAGAGCTTGAGCACGGCAGGATCGGTGAAAACGGGGGCGAGCACGGTAAGGTCGCTTACCGCGAAAGGATCGACGATTACCGTTTCATCGTCGGTTTGCATCTGCAGAAGGCAAAGTTTGGCGTAATAGGTTTTCTCGCGAAGGAATTCCGTATCGATGGCGAGAAGCGACGACCCGCGCGCTCGCTTTGCGAACGCTTCGAAATCCGCTTGATCGGTAATGAACACTCTGGATAGTCCTTACAGGTGCGTACCTGACGATTGATGTTAACATCAATGCATAATACCAACTGAAAGGGTACATGTGAAACTGCTCGTTCTGAACAATCTTTCGTCCGGCCTGGGCGATGGCGCGGTGTACGACTTCATGCGCGCCTTCGCGCAGCCCGAAGACGAGTTCATCGTGCGGTGCGTGGACCAGAACTCGAGCTTCGCGGACGCCCTGGCCGACGTGGGCGACTTCGACGCGCTCATCGCGGCGGGCGGCGACGGCACCGTGGCTTCGGCCTGCTACCTCACCCGCTATTCGGGCGTGCCCGTGCTCGCCTTCCCCGCCGGCACCGCTAACCTGCTCGCGCAGAACATCCACTCTCCCATCGAACCGCACGCGCTCGCTAAGCTCACGCGCAACGGCAAGCGCCTCGATTTCGATCTGGGCGAGCTCACCACCGACAAGGGGACCTTCGGGTTCTCGATGATGGCCGGCTGCGGCTACGACGCCAAGATCATGGGCGACGCCAAGGCGTTGAAAAAGCGCTGGGGCGCCGCCGCCTACTTCAAGGCCGCCTTCGCCAACCCCAGCCCCCAGGTGTCGAAGTTCGACATCGAGATCGACGGCGTGCACCACAAGCACGAGGGCGTGGGCGTCCTGCTGCTCAACTTCAGCAAGATCCAGTTCGACATCTCGATCGGGCTCGAGAACAATCCCAACGACGGAGAGCTCGACGTGCTCGTGCTCACGACGCAAACCGCCTGGGATCTGCTGCCGCCCGTGATCGGCGCGGCCTTCGACCACAGCGGCAAGCCCCTGAAGGCGAGCAACGCCCTCGTCTTCTATCGCGGCAAGAACATCAACGTCGTCGCCGACCCGCCCATGCCGGTGCAGTACGACGGAGAACCGGTCGAGGCGACTACGCCGTATACTGCGCGCGTTTTGCCCGCATCGACTAAACTGATAGTGAGCGACGACGGCTACGACGAATACGCTCGCACCGACGCCCAACCCTAGCGTCACGGCGGCAGGCGCCCCGTGCCCGAGTAGCATGCACACGCTCGGACATGTGCGGCATTGGTCCCGTTCAGGGAACCTGGCCGTTCGGGTGGCCCCACGCACCTCGCGCCTGTCCCTTTCGCAATAGCGGCCCCCATGGATGCGCATCCATGGGGGCCGCGTCGATATTGGAACGAGCTTGCGGCTATTTGTCGTCGCTTTCGGGCATGTTCTTGATCTCGTGGGCGTCGGCGCTCACGCGGCCCTTCTGCTCGGCGTCGAAGAGAGCCTTCGCTTCGGCCTTGTACTGCTCGCGGGCCTCCTTGGCGTATTCGGCCTTGGCCTGCTCGATTTCCTTTTCGCGGTAGAAATCGGCGGCGCGCTTGTTGTAGACCATCTGGATGAGCTCCATGATCAGCGAGAAGATCATCGCGAAGTAGACGAGCACCTTCTCGAGCGGCATGCCCAGAGCCTCGATCTCGATGCCGGTGTGGAAGCCCAGGCCGTCGATCGTGAGCAGGATGCCGATTGCGGTGATGAAGATCAGGGCGAGGATCTTGATCTCGGGGTGGCCGTTGATGAATTCGGACACGGCGTCGATGAAGACCATCATGAGCAGGATGGCGGCCATGACGGCAATGATCATGATGATCAGATGCTCGGCCATGCCCACGGCCGTGATAACGGAATCAATGGAGAACACGACGTCCATGACCATGATCGTGCCCACGGCCTGGCCCAGGCTGATCGTCTTGCGCTTGCCGGTGGTGGACTCTTCGTGGTCAGCTTTGATCTCCTCCAGGTCGAGCATGCTCTTGAGCTCGTCGATGCCCTTGTATATCAGGTAGATTCCGCCCAGGGCGAGCACGATATCGCGGATGCTGAAGCCGTGAACGTAGGGGCCCAGGTCGATCGTGAAGACGGGGTCGACCATGTGCACGAGCCACGAAGCGAAGCACAGGAAGATGATGCGCGAGACCATAGCGCCGGCCAGGCCGAGCTTACGGCCGATGTGCTGCTTGTCCTTGGGAAGGCGGTTGGTGGTCACCGCGATGAAGGCGATGTTGTCGAACCCCAAGACGATTTCCAAAAACATCAGCGTGAGCAGGCTGATCCATGCCTCGGGGGTCGTGAAGATGGACAGGTCGAACAATGTGCTCCTCCTTGCGATCTGCCGGTTTCCGGCCGCGTCGGAGCACAAAAAAAGACTCCGACGCACTGACAATGCGTCGTGAGTCTCGTTAATCAAGGCTGCACCAGACGGCCGGGGCCGTCGAGATTGTTGATGCGCCGCAAGCCGAAGGCGGCTTGCCAACTACTCCCCCACTGGGTGGAGCACATACTACCACGAAGGGGCGCCGCCGCCGAAGACGCCCCACAACGTGCACACAAGAAGCCGCGAGCTGGGCTTTGCTATACTTTGCCCAGACAGCCAAAGGAGCAGGATGGACCGGATGCCGTCGACAACCGAACCGAATCGCGCGCCCGAAACGAGTGCTGCGCCCCTGCGCGCTGGCGTCGGGGGCCCGGTGCGCTACCCCGATGCAAGCGCGCTCTACCGGCCGGCCCGCATCCCTGCCGCCGAACGCCCCGCCCTCTTCGCCATCCTCGCGGCGGCCATCGTCATCGCGGCGGTGCTCTTCGGAACCTACTACGGCAACGTCGTGTCCACCAACCGCGAAACGCAGGAAAGCGTCGACGCGGCGCTGGCCCGCGGCGCCACGATCGACGCGCCCGTGCTCACGAGCTGCGTGAACATGGACGGAGCGGCCGTCAAAGAAAGTCTGCAGAACGCCGGCTACACGATTATCGACGTCGACGAGATCAAGGGGGCCGCGAGCACGGGCTCCTTCGATTTGGTGAAGATTCCGCAGGACATGGGCGTCGACGATGCGGCCGCCGCCTACCTTTCCGGCGTGGAATCGATCGACCCCGCCACCGCGGCACGGTTCCTTTCGGGGTCCTTCCGCTTGGAGCAGACCAACGCGCCCACCACCGACCTGCGCCTGCACTACGCCGACTTTCAGGCGACCGACGCCGATTCGGCGATCGACGCCGCGATCGAGGCGCAGGGCTTCGACGCGAGCACCGCTTCGGCGAGCGCAAAAGACGCAAGCGGCAACACCTACCGCACGGGAAGCGCCAACGGCATGACCTGGACGGTGAGCACCTGCCCGCTCAACGAGGTCCACAACGTGAAGGGCCTGCCGGAAACGGCGATGTATGTGGGGATTCGCCTTACGGCGTAGCGTGCGAGCGAGCTTTTGCGGTAGCGTGGGCCTGTTCCCCTTACTGCATATCTAGAAGGTCGCACGCCGCATGAAATCACATTACGAGAAGGTCATCACCTTCTGTTGCTTCCTGTTCCTTTTCGTCAATATCGGCTTCCCGAGCACCTCGTTCAACGTCTACCAGCCCTATCTGATCGCCCAAGACGCCGTGGGCGACCTGGGCGCTTCGGCCATCCTCGCCGTGCGCACGCTCGTATCGCTGTGCGCGATGTTCTTCGTCGACCGCTACTATTCCAACCTCGACGCCCGCCGGGGCGTGGCGCTCGCCTGCGCGATGACCGCGGCCGGCTTCGGACTCTATGCCGTAGGCGGTAGCATGCCCGTCTACCTGCTGGGCGCCGTCCTTTCGGGCATGGGCTACGGATTCGGCGGCATGGTGGCGATGACGATCCTCACCAACCGCTGGTACCGCAAAGGCATCGGCACGGCCATGGGCGTCGCCTCGGTCGGCAGCGGAGTGGCCTCGATTCTCGTGCCGCTCGCCGCCGTGCAGGTGATCCACGCCCAATCGCTGCACGCGGCCTTCGCGCTCGAGGCGGGCGTGGCCCTCGGCCTGGGCGCGCTCGTCCTGCTGCTGCTGCGCAACCGCCCTTCCGATTTGGGCATCGAGCTCGAAGACCCCGCGCTCGAAGGGGGCACGGGGCGCCCCGTCCGCGCGCCTTATAGGCTCTCGCCCGCTTGGCGCGCCCTCTTCATGGGCGCGCTCGTGGCCGTGGGCGCCGTGGCCGTGGGCGGCGGCACGTACCTTTCGGTTCTGTTCACTTCATCGGGCATCGACGCGGTCTTTGCAGCCACCCTGCTTTCAGTGATGGGCATCTGCCTCACAATCGCCAAGTTCGTGACCGGCAGGCTCTTCGATGCGATCGGGACGCGCCGAGGCTCCGCCCTCATGTTCGGCGTCCTCACCGTGGGGCTGGCCCTCTGCATCGTCTCGTCGGGCGGGTCGCCGGTGATCGCGGCCATCGCAGCGGCCCTGCTCGGCGCCGGCATCTCGCTGGGCACCGTGGGCATTTCGATGTGGTCGCTCGAACTCACCGACGGCGGATCGACCACCCGCTTCGTCAAGCGCTGCCAGATCGCCTACGCCCTGGGCGGCTTTCTGATGAACAGCATCCCCGGCCCGCTGAAGACGATCACCGGCACGTACGTGTCGTCGTACGCGATCATGTGCGCGATCACCGTCTATGCAGGCATTGTGGTGGTCGCGATCTACCGGGCCCGCAAGGCGGCGATGAACTAGCTCGCGCTCCCCGTCGACGCGGCCCTGCCCTGGTTGCTCGAGCTCGACGACGAGGTGGAGCTGCTCGAATCCGACGCGCTGCTCGACGAGGACGACGTGCTCGACGACGAGGCCGCGGTGTTCTGCTTGGACGACGACGAGCTCGAACTGCTGCTCTTGCTCGCGGACGTCTGCGATTCCTGCTGTGAGCTCGACGACGAGGATGCGGCGCTCTGGTTGGACGTAGAGGCCTGCGAGCTCGACGAAGAGGCAGCGGCGTTTTCGGACGACGTGCTCGACGTGCTGCTTTCGGCGACCTTGCTCGACGGCTCGGCAGCCGAAGACGAAGACGAGCTCGTCGCCTGCTGATGGTGGGCAACAATCGAGGACACGGTGGGGATCGTTTCGGTCTTTTCGCCCCAGCCGTTGCCCGAAGAGGTGAGGTTCACGATGCCGGCCGTGATGCCGATTGCGACGAAAGCCGACACGACGGCGACCACGATGGCCATCTTCTGGCTCTTCGACTTCGACGCGCGGCGGGCATGGGCCTTTTCCAGGGCCTCGCGGGCATAGGCGTCTCCGTCGGCCGTGCCGTCCTTGTCGAGCAGAACGGTCGTCGCGTCTTTGGGAAGGACGCGAGTCGCATCGGCGGGCAGCGCGGTCGTGGCGCCTGTCTGTTGGGCGTGGGCGCTCCCAATCTGAGCGGTGCGGGCGGGCTCGGCGAAGGCGGCGCCCGATTCGGCGTCGTATTGAACGGTGTTGTCGTTGACCCTCTTCTTGACCTTCTGGGCGCCGCCGGCCAGCACGTTCTTGTAGACCTGTGCCGAAACGGTGGATACCGCAGAGCTCACGAAAACGCTCACGACGGATCCGAGCACGCCGATCTGAGACGAAAGCATCATCGACGTGAGGGCGGCCAGACCCGTGGCGACCACCTGCACGGCCGAAATGTTGGAAAAGAGCGAGGGCTTCTTATCTTCTTCGGCGGCTGCCGCGGATGCCGCCGCGGCCTGCCGGACGGGTACGGTTTGCTTTCTGCTTGTCACGTTACGCACGCTCCTTGTCTCTCACGGATGCCTAGCGTAGCGCCTCTGGAAGGCCTGCCACCGTTTCGATACCGTGCCTTCATAAACGGTTGACGGGAGCTGCGCGCGGAATTCGCAGAACCCCTACGCCTCGAACCCCCACATGCGCACTTCGGGATGAAGGTCGACGCCCTGGGTGGCGCGCACCCGGTCCTGCACGTCGCAGATGAGCTGGCGGACGTCGGCGGCCGTGGCCCCGCCTGCGTTCACGACGAAGCCCGTGTGCTTTTCGGACACCTGGGCGCCGCCCACCCGGTAGCCGCGCAGACCCGCATCCTGAATGAGCTTGCCGGCGAAATAGCCTTCGGGACGCTTGAAGGTGCTGCCGGCGCTCGGCATGTCGAGGGGCTGCTTGGCTTCGCGACGGGCCGTGAGATCGTCGATTTTGGCGCGAATGGCGGCCTGGGGCGCCGGCGCAAGCTCGAGTGTGGCTTCGACGACGATGAGCCCCCGGTCGCTCATCATGCTGTGGCGGTAGCCCCAATCGGCCTCGTCGTGGGACACGTGCACGAGGTTGCCGTCGCCGTCGACGCAGGTAAGCTCGCGCGCCACATCGGCGAAGGCGCCCTCGTAGGCACCCGCGTTCATGATGGCGGCGCCGCCCACGGTGCCGGGGATGCCGCAGGCGAACTCGTAGCCGGAAAGGCCGTGAGCGCAGGCGGCTTCGGAGACGGCGGCGTTGGTCGCGCCCGCCTGGGCGGTGAGGCGCGTGCCCTCCACGGTAATGCGGGCGAGGCGCTCGCCGCATTCCATCACGACGCCCGCAAGGCCCGCGTCGGCCACGAGCAGGTCGCTTCCGCAGCCGATGACCCACAGCTTGGCTGCGGTCTCGCGGCAGATGCGCACGACGGCCTGCACCTGCGCAACCGACGACGGGCGCACGAGCACGTCGGCCGGACCGCCGATCTTGAAGGTGGTGTGGGCGCTCATGGGCTCGCGCTCGAAGACCGCGTCGGGGCCCAGAGCCTCCTTCAGCGCGCTTGTGACGTTCGGTGCAAGCATGTGTCCTCCAATGAAACGAGCGCCGGCACGGGCAGCCGGCGCAAAGGGGTTATTCGGCCAAAGCCGTGCGCGTGATCGAGGCGACCTTCACGTCGGTGCCGGCCGTCATCGCGCGCACGAGCACATCGGGGCGCAGGCTGCCCGTGTCCTTCGATACGAGCTTGAGGGTCATCGTGTCGCCCGCGAAGGCAGGCGGCTCTATGAGGAAGTCGGCCGGCGCGAGCACGCGCGTCTTCTTCTTGCGAACCACCTCGACCGCTTCGGGCACGGCAAGCGATGCCACCGGGCGGTCGAAGACCACTTCGTAGGTACTCTTGGGATAGGCAACGCTCGCCGCCTTGGCCCGGCGGTCGATGCGCTCGCAGGCGTAGGGCAGAAGGTCGGGCACCGATGCCGCCCGCACGGCCCCAAGCGCCTCTTCGGGCGAAACGTCGCGGTAGAGCAGCAGGTCGAAGATCTCGCAGGTGCCGCCCACGCCCACCGGCAGGGCCCCGCCGAACGAGATGCGCATGTGGGGCGAGAAGCCGTTCGTAATCGCGAAGGGCAGCTCGGCCCGGCGCACGACCCGCTCGAGGTAGTGGGCCACTTCCAGATGCGAGAGCATGGCGAGACGCCCCTTCTCGCAGTAGCGGAAGCGCAGGCGGTAGAGGAGCTCTCCCCCGTTTGCGTCGCGCTCGTAGCGCACGGCGGGCACAGGCATGGTTCGCTTAGCCAACGCGCACCTCCTGGGTCTCGACGTCGATGCCGTAGTCGGGGCAGAGCCCGCAGCCCGTGCACGTGCCGAAGCTGCAGTCGGGCGTGGTCTGCTCCTTGAAGGCGCGCTTGTGCTCCAAACGCAGGTAGGACAGGTGCACACCGCTCGAGATATGTTGCCAGGGCAGGACTTCGGCGAGGTCGAAGGTGCGCTGGGCCAGGGCCTCGGCGTCGACGCCCGCCTCTTCGGCCGCCGCGCGCCAGGCTTCGGGCCTGAAGTGCTCGGTCCAGGCGTCCATGCGGGCGCCCCGCTTGAACGCGCCCTCGATCACGTCGCAGCATTCGCGGCCGCCCCGGCTCATCACGGCTTCCACGAAGCTCGTGGCCGGGTCGTGCCAGTTGACGTCGATCGCGCGGAACTTGATCGAATGGCGCAGTAGGTTCACGCGGCGCAGGGCCTCTTCGGGAGCGATCTGCCCGTCCCACTGGAAGGGCGTGCCCGCTTTGGGCACGAAGAGACTCAACGACACGCTCACGCGCACGCGGCCGCGCTGATCGGGCGGCGTGACCTCGCGGGCCGCTTCGTAGACGCGGGTCACCAGGCTCGCGATGCCGCGGATGTCGTCGTCGGTTTCGGTAGGCAGGCCGATCATGAAGTAGAGCTTGCAGCGGCGCCAGCCTTCGCGGAAAGCCGCGGTGATCGACGAGAAGACGTCCTCTTCTGTAACGTTCTTGTTGATGACGTCGCGCAGGCGCTGGGTGCCGGCTTCGGGAGCGAACGTAAGGCCGCCGCGCTTCTCGCCTGCGACCAAGGCCGACATGTCGACGCCGAAGGAGTCGAGACGTTGGCTGGGAATGGAGACCTGTATGCCCTTGCCGGCCACTGCCGCGTTCATGCGCTCGAGAATCTCTTTGATCTGCGAATGGTCGGTCGTCGAAAGGCTCGTGAGGCTCACCTCGTCGTAGCCGGTCTGCTTGAGGCCATCGAGCGCGCCTTCGACGATGTTGTCGGCCGAGCGCTCGCGCACGGGACGGTACATCATGCCCGCCTGGCAGAAGCGGCAGCCGCGCGTGCAGCCGCGCAGGATCTCTACCGAAAGGCGGTCGTGCACCAAATCGGCGAAGGGCACGATGCAGGGCTCCCAGGCAGGCGACTGGGCGAAGCCTTCGAAAACCCGTTTCTGGATTTCAGGCAGGGCGTGGCCGTTCACGGGCTTCACGCGGTAGCCCCAGGCGGCGGCTTCCTCGTCGGGAAGGACGCGGTAGAAGCCGGGCACGTAGGTGCCGGGGATGTCGGCCAGATCCTCGAGAATCTCCTGCCGGGTCTTCCCCGCCGCCCGTCCGGCGCCGATGCAGGCCACCATTTCGGGCATGGCCTCCTCCCCTTCCCCGATGCAGATCGCGTCGAAGAACGCAGAATAGGGTTCCGGGTTGAAGGCGCAGGGGCCTCCGCCGAGCACGATCGGATCGGCTTCGGCCCGGTCTTCGGCGCGCAGGGCGAGGCCGGCCAGGTCGAGCACTTCGAGGACGTTGGTGGCCGCGAGCTCGTGGGGCAGCGTGATGCCGATCGCGTCGAATTCGCGCAGGGGCGCGCACGATTCGAGCGAGAACAGGGGCAAGCCCGCCTCCCGCATCTGGTCGGCGAATTCGGCCGCGGGCAGGTAGGCGCGCTCGGCGTACATGCCCGGCTGGGCGTTCACGCAATTCACAAGGATGCGAATGGCCTGGTTGGCCTGGCCCAACTCGTAGGTGTCGGGATAGACCATCACGAACGAGGTGTCGGCAGGGTCGTCTTCCGGGGTGCGGTAAACGCTGCCGAACTCGTGGTTCAAGTAGCGTACAGGACGCTCGGCAAGAGGCAGAAGATCGCGCAACCTCGGCCAGAGGTCAGTGGTGGGCTGCGGCATGCGTTAATTCCCCTTTCGAACGGTGGATGCGGCCGTGCGAACCTTGGCGACGAGGGCGGGCGCCTTGTCCTTGGCCTGGGCCACGGCAGAACCCACCTGGGGCGCGGCCTTGCGGGCGGCGGCGACGACATGCGGGAAGGCGCGCTCGACGCGGGGACCCGCCGTGCGGGCGACGTCCTGGGCCACGGGTTCCGCCGCGGCGCGCACCTGACGGGCGCAGGCGGCCGCTTGGGTCGCCGCGAAGGAGGCGGTGCCCTCGGCGACGGGCGCCAGGTAATTGCAGGCTTCGGACACGATGGGGCGGGCCGCGTCGGCGACGGCGTCGACGGCGGGAGCCACGGTAGCAATAACGTTCTTGGCGGCTTCTGCGGCGGTGAAGCCCACCGCAGACGCCACGGCGCCCGCGGCGCTCACGTAGGGCATAACGCCCACCTGGAAGTCGTGCACCGCCTGGGAAACCGGCTCGGGCGCCGCAAAGCGGTCGTCTGCCGGACGGCCGTCGGGCGTGCCGCTCAGGTACGCGAGCGCCGCGCGGCCGATGGCCTGGGTGCCCGCCGCGCCCACGCCGGCTTTCACGAGCCAGCCGGCACCCGGAACGAGCGGAGCCAGTTCGCGCGCCACGCTGCGGCAGGCGAAGCCGCCCGCGACGACGGCCGCGAGCTCCTTCCAATTCGAAGCGCCCATCTCGACCCCGTAGGCGCCCGCGATCTGCAGGACCATCTTGGCCTGGTTCATCGTCATGAGGGGCAGATCGGCGCCGGGAATGAAGAACACCGCGCCGATGCCGGCGTTCTGCAGGGAGGTCGCGTTGATGCATTCGATCGCATAGGGACGGGGCACGAAGTCGAAGGCAATCGCGAAGGCGAGCCCCTTGGCCGCGAAGGTCACCGCAATCCAGGTGCCGATTGCGTCGACCAAGGTGCGCGTGCGGTCGATCGTGAGCGGATAGGGCTCGATGTTGAAGGGGTCGTCGGCGGGCGCCTTTGCTCCATCGACGTAGGGCTTGGGCGCCACCACGTCTTCCTCGATGAGCTCGCATCCCTGGTCGGCGGCGATGCCGCAGACAAGCTGGGGCATGCTCGTCACGGTGAGGACCGGCACACCCGCCGCGCGCAGGCCGGCGGCGATAGCTCCCGTTTCGGGGTCGAGGCCCGCAACGAGCACGCCCAGATCGGCGCCCGCCGGGGTCTTGGTAGATTCCACGCTCCAGTCGCGGTATTCCACCCAACCGTTGGGAGCCGTCGTCGCGAACGCGGCGCGCACGACGCCCGCTACGTCTTCGGGGGCCGAAGGGTCGACCATCACGATCACGTGCACCGGCATGTTGCGGGCCGCTTCGACGTCGACGATGGTCTTGACGGCTTCCTTCACGTCAATGGGAGCATTCATGCGCGCATCCTTCCTATCGGCCGCTGTGCGCCCACACCGAACCGATCAAACCGAGCAGGGTGAAATTCACCACCATAAACGACGTGCCGTAGCTCATGAACGGCAGCGGAATGCCGGTGATGGGCATGAGGCCGCAGCACATGCCAATGTTTTCGAGCACCTGGAAGAGCCACATGCCGGTGATGCACATGACGATCAGGGTACCGAAGAGGTCCTTCGCCCCATAGGCGATACGGTAGCACAGGTACACGAGCAGGGCGTAGAGGGCGATGAGCGCGAGGGACCCCACGAAGCCGAACTCTTCAGCGAGCACGCAGAAAATGAAGTCGGTCGGCGATTCGGGCAGGTAGCCTAGGGCGCTCTGCGTGGCATTCATGTAGCCCTTGCCCAGAAAGCCGCCCGAGCCGATGGCGATCTTGGCCTGCTTGAGGTTGTAGCCGTCGCCGGTGGGATCGTAGTTGTTGTCCAAGAACACGAGCAGGCGGGACTTCTGGTAGTCCTTCAGCAGGACGTCGTGGCCGGCCATGTTGTCGAGGATGGGGTCGAGAATGAGGACCGCCGCCACGCCCGCAACGAGCACGGCGAGGGTTATGAGCAGAAACTTCACGTCGGCGCCGCCCACCACCAGGGCCACCGCGGCGATGAAGAGGTAGACGAGGCCCGTGCCCAGGTCGGGCTGGGTCATGATGCAGACGAAGGGCACGATCATGATGCCCAGGGCCTTAAGGAAGTCGACGGGATTGGTGAGCTTGCCGCCGTACTTGCTGATCACGCAGGCGTCGAGCAGGATCACAGTGACCTTGGCGAACTCGCCGGGCTGGAAGTTCACCGGCCCGATGTTGACCCAGGACGTGGCGCCCTTCGCCGTGGCGCCGATGCCCGGCACGTGGGGCATGAGGATGAGCACCACGTTCACGATCAGGAAGAAGACCATGTAGTGGGACAGCTGATGGTAGTCATAGCGGAAGAGCAGGAACATGAGCACGGCGCCCACCAGAACGCCCGCAGCCTGGCGGGAGAAGTTATAGGTGTCGTTGTTCACGGTGGCCGAATAGACAATGAACAGGCCGTAGGCCACGAGCGCGATGACCACGAGCAGGAAGGGGATGTTGAGGTACTTGAACCGGCGCGGCGCCGTGGCGGCGACCAAGCGCGCGTCGGGATGCTTGACCGATGTCACCTGGCGCATACGCTGGGGATAGTTCATCGTGCTCATTAGTCCTCCCGAGCCGTGGACGTCGATGAGGAGCTGCTGCTCGCCACCGTGGTGTAGGACCCGTCGATGTACTCGACCGACGTGGAGTCGATGTTGCCGGCGTCGAGGCTCATGGCCGCCTGGATGACCGTGGCGCACATGGGCATACTGCACACCGTGGAAGAGACGCCCTCTTCGGTGAGGCAGGCGCACACGTACTTGGGGTTGTCGGCCGGCGCGTAGCACACGAACCAGCTGTAGTCCTTCTTGCCCGACACCTGGGCCGTGCCGGTCTTGCCCGCCACCGTGTAGTTCAGGCCGCTGAAGAAGCGGTCGTCGTAGTTGTTGACGGTCATGACCTCTTTGAGGCCCTCGCGCACGAGCTTGGCGTTGGCTTCCGACTGGGTGGGCGTGGCGATGACTTCGGGCTCGAAGGAGAGCACCGTTTCGCCCAGGGAGTTACGCACTTCCTTCATCACGTGGGGCCGGTAGACCGTGCCCGTGGCGATGCCCGCGTAGCCGGCGGCGATCTGCAGCGGCGTGACGAGCACGTAGCCCTGGCCGATGGCCATGTTGGTCATGTCGCCCGGCAGCCACTGGGCCTCTTCGGGCGCGTCTTTGAAGTATTCGGCCTTCCATTCGGGCGTGGGAATGCGGCCTTCAGCTTCGCCCGAAAGGTCGATGCCGAGCTTGGAGCCCAGGCCGTATTCCTTCACGTAGTCCTGCATAGCGGTTTCGCCGAGCGTGGCGCGCTGGTCGTAGAAGCCCTTGGCGATTTCGTAGAAGACGACGTCGCAGGAATGGGCGATGCCGCCCACGAGGTTCAAGGTGCCGTGGCCCGAATGGTTCCAGCACTTCTGTGCGTACGAGCTGCCGAAGCCGGTCCACGTGCCGGAGCAGTAGTAGGTCGAAGAGGACGTGGCCACCCCGCACTGCAGGGCGGCGAACGATGTGAAGCCCTTAAAGGTCGACGCAGCGGGATAGGTGCCCTGCACCACGCGGTCCATGAGGGGATAGTGCGACGATTCGCTGTTGAAAGAGTTCCACACGTCGGAGGAGATGCCGCCCACGAAGTTGCCCGGCGCGTAGCTGGGGAAGTTCGACAGGGCGATGATCTCGCCGTTGGTCGCGTCGAGGCACACGAGCCCCGCGCCCGACCCATTGCCCGCGCCCAGCTGGCCGTTGGGCGCCAGCGTCGAGCGCATGGCCTTGTCGGCGGCTTCCTGCACGGGGGCCTTGATCGTAAGGTAGATGTCGTTGCCGCGCGTGGGGTTGGTTTCCGACACGATGCGCTGCACGACGCCGCTCGCGTTGGTGAGCAGGGTGCGCGTGCCGTGGTCGCCGGCGAGCAGATTCTCGTAGGTGTATTCCACGCCGCTCTTGCCCACCACGTCGCCCGAAAGGACGTTGCGGCCCTCGTCGGCATTCTGCAGGTCGCTCGACGAAGCCGTGCTTGCATAGCCCAGGACGTGGGCGGCTAGGGCCCCGTAGGGATAGGCGCGGGCGGTGCGCATTTCGGTCGAGATGCCCGAAAACGCATCGGCGTGCTCGCTGATGAAGGCGATGTTGCGCAGCGAGACGTCGGTGGCCACCACGCGGTTGTTCTGGGCGCCCGTCGAGGAGTCCTGGATGTTCTGGCGAACCACCTGGTAGGGAATGCCCAGAATCGTGGATAGGCGTAGGCAGACGTCGCGGTCGTCGGCCACGCTCGAATCGGCGATCACCGTGTAGGAGGACCGGTTGGTCACGAGCGGCACGCCGTTGGCGTCGTAGATGATCCCGCGGGGCGCCGGCGTGTAGACGGTCGTGTAGAGGTTGGCTTCGGCCTGCTTGCGGTAGTCGGAGGCCTGCAGAATCTGCATGCTCCACAGCTTGGCGGAGAGGGTGCCGAAAATCGCGGCGGCGAGCACGCCCATGGCGACGAAACGCGAGTTGAGCATCTCCCCCGCCGTGCCGCTGCTCGTGGTGTGCTGGGGCACTTCGGTCGTGCCCGTAGTGCCGAAACTCGTCTTCTGCTTCAGAGGCTCGACGCCGTAGGTGTCGACCTGCTTTAAGTCCTTGGTATGGGGGACGGTGTCTTCGGTTTTCTTCTTCGATCGCCTGTAGAGCGCATAGACGATCGCGAGAACGACCGCGAGCGCTGCTATGCCGGCGAGAATCGCGAGCAGCATGTCGACCCCTTAGCGGAACCGCAGAGACGGCGTTGCCGAGCCCATCGTGGGAGCGCGGCCCACCAGAAGGTGGGACATGAGCGGGTAGATGAGCAAGCCGAGGACGCATTCGTAGAGCGTACAGGGAAGCGCCCGGTAGAGGAAGGCGTCGAGCGGGCTGAGCGCCGCCGACGCGCCCAGGATGAACAGGGCGTAGAGCAGGTTAACCACCAGGGTGAATACGATCATCGTGAGCAGGGCCGTGCCCACGCGGCCGTTGGCGAAAACCGCGTAGAGGCGGGACGCGGCGAAGGCGGCCACCACGAGCAGGAAGGCGAGCGAGCCCACGGGGCCGAAGCCGAGCAGGTCGCTTGCGAGCCCGCAGACGAAGGCGAGCACCAACGACGAGTTGGTGGGCAGCAGCATGGCCACGACGATGGCGTAGATGAGCAGCAGGTTCGGGACGATGCCGAACAGGGCGATATTGGGGGCCACGACGATCTGCAAGATGAAGATCACGACGGCGCCGACGATGGAAATCTTTGCTTCAGGCTGCATTCCTACCCCCTATCGGCTGCTGGAACTCGAGGAACTTGAACTGCTGGAACTCGACGAACTGGAAGAGCTCGAAGAGCTGGAGCTCGACGAATCGGACGCGAGGCCATCGGAGCCCATCGAAGAGACGACGGTGACCTCTTCAAGCGTGGAGACCGTATCGCTCGGCTCGACGACGATGCGGCGGTTGGTGTCGCCCTGCTGGCCGTCGACCTTCACCACGGTGCCGATCATGATGCCGCGGCTGAAGCCGCCGCCCAAACCCGACGTGATGACCACGTCGCCGGCGTTGACTTCGGCATCGCTGTCGACATCTTCCAGGTAGAGCAGGCCGTCGATGTTGCCTTGGAGCACGCCCTGGGCGCGGTTGCTCTGGATCATGGCCGCGACGCCGAACTGCGGGTCCTGCAACAGGCGCACCGTGCAGGTGAAGGAGTCGACCGAGATGACCTGGCCGACCAAGCCGCTCGCGCCCACGACCGGCGCGCCGTAGACGACGCCGTCGTTGGAACCCTTGTCGAGCGTGACCGTCTGGCTCCACGCATCGGTGGAACGGGCGAGCACGCGGCAGGTGGTGCCCTCGATCGAGTAGTAGTCCTTCAGATCGAGGATGTCCTGCAGGCGCTGGGCCTCCTGGCGGTACTCTTCGAGTTCGGCCACCTCTTCGCGCAGCTGGTTGTTCTGGTCGCGCAGGGCGTTGAGCGTATCGGCGTTGGCCGAAGCGTCCTCGGCGGCGTTTTGAGCAGAGTCTTCCCCGGCGCTGATGGCTCCGCTCGCCAGCTTGAGCGGAGAGACGACCGTGGAAAGCCCGCCCTGCATGCCATGGAGGAAGCCGTTTTCGCCTTCGTTGTCGTAGACCGACACCAAGACGAGCGAGACCACGACCAAGGCGACCAGCAGCACGTAAGTTCTCAGCGCTGATGGCTCCTGTTTGAAATTGAACGGCATATCGTTCTATTCGCCCCTATCGGGAACGCATGAGCGTCTGCTTGAGGGCGGACGGCGTTTCCAGAACCTTCAGGCAGCCCATTACCACGTTGGTAAGGGCCGTTTCGCTCACCCACACGGGGATTTCGAGCGCCTGGGACATGTACTGGTCGAGGCCCGACAGAAGGCCGCCGCCGCCAGTGAGCAGGATGCCGTTTTGGATGATATCGCTGGCCAGGTCGGGGTTGGTCTTCTTGAAGGTTTCCTTGATGTGCAGGACCATTTCGTCGCAGGAAGGCTGCAGGGCGGCGCGCACGTCTTCGGACTGGATCGTGACTTCCTTGGGCTGTTCGGTGAGCACGTCCTGACCGCTGATGATCATGTCGCGTTCACGGCCGTCCGCGAAGGGCAGAATCGAGCCGATCTTGATCTTGATGACTTCGGCCGTGCGCTCGCCGATCTTGATGCCCAGAAGGTCGCGCAGGTACATGGCGATGGCTTCGTCCATGCGGTTGCCGGCCAGGCGCAGCGACGAGGAGGTCACGATGCCGCCTAGGGAGATGACGGCGACTTCGGTCGTGCCGCCGCCGATGTCGACGACCATCGAACCGGTGGGTTCGGTCACAGGCAGATCGGCGCCCATAGCGGCCGCCATGGGCTCTTCGATCAGGTAGGCCTGGCGGGCGCCCGCCTGGATGGTGGCCTCGAACACGGCGCGCTTTTCGACCGACGTGGCGCCGCAGGGAATGCATACGACGATGCGGGGCTTGGGCTGCCAGGGGTACTTGCGCTCAACCGCCTTGTTGATGAATGCGGACAGCATGGCCTCGGTGACGTCATAATCGGCGATTACACCGTCGTGCAGAGGGTGTTCGGCCGAAAACGCATCGGGCGTATGGTTGATCATGTTCTTAGCTTCGTGGCCAACGGCGAGGACGCGATGCGTCGACTTTTCGATGGCGACGACAGACGGTTCGTTGATGACGATGCCCTCGCCCGTAATGGCGACCAAGGTATTCGCGGTACCCAAGTCGATAGCCAGGTCGTACGACGCACCGGCAGAGTTGAACCAATCCATAAACGACATAAACGTCTGTCCTTTATCCTCGTAAATTCGCGAAACCAAATATTAGCACAGGGGTTTACGCGAACTTTGAAATACACACGCCTACTATATTGGGTCACGAGGCGTTATACCATACGGAAGAGGGCATCCGTGATGAAAATCCGCATAGCTTTTCGCGCGGGTTTCAAGGCGAGAACGCTGCAGATGCCGGGGCCCGCCGACGAGGATTGCGCGCTGGGCGCGCGCCTGATTCGAGGCGGATGCGCGCGTGTTTCGGGAAGAGCCCGTGCAAGTTCCGCGACAGCAGAGCTCCCCCGCTCTCCCCCGCCTGCGCCCGCACGAAAAACGCCTCCCCGAGGGGAGGCGTTTCAAAGGCGTATGCGGCGCTTCTTAGTTGAAGAAGATGCCGATCTCGCGCTCGGCGGATTCGACGCTGTCGGAGCCGTGGATCACGTTTTCGTCCATGATCAGACCGAAGTCGCCGCGGATGGTGCCAGGGGCGGCTTCCGCCGGGTTGGTGGCGCCCATGAGAGAGCGGACCTTCTTTACGGCGCCTTCGCCGGAGATGACCATCTTCACGACCGGGCCGGACGTGATGTAGGAGATCAGACCATCATAGAAGGGCTTGCCTTCGTGCTCGGCGTAGTTGGCCTTGGCCTGGTCAAGCGTCACCATGCCGAGTTCGAGGCGCTCGATCTTGAGGCCGGCGCGCTCGAAGCGGGCGACGATCTCGCCGATGTGGCCGTTGCGCACACCGTCGGGCTTGATCATGCTGTAGGTCTTTTCGATTGCCATGTTCTGCACATTCCTTTCGCGTTCGGGCCTTGCGACCCAATGACTGCGGGGCGAACCCCGACGTTCCTTAGTTCTGGCTGGGGAAATACAGCTCGATGTTGCTGATCTTCCAGCCGATGCCGTCGCGGGCGAGCGTGACCTTGTACTGGATCGAACCACCCTCGCTCGTGGTGGCCGTCGCGTAGACGGTGGACTGGTTCATCGAACGGTCGATGCCGTCGATCGAAACGGAAGCGTCTTCCACCACCGGGTCGAGCATGTTCTGGATGCTCGATTCATCGAGGCTCGAGGAGAACTCGCTCGAAGCGGCTGCTTCCTTGTCGGCAAAGAGCGACTGCACGACCGATTCCTGGGTGGGATAGCCGTAGCCCTTGTAGTAGGCGAAGCCGCCCGCCGCAGCGAGGAGGAGCAGGATGACGATGAGGGTCACGACGACCTTCAGGCCCACGTTGCGACGCTTGCGGTCCTGTTTGGCGACGCCCTTCGACCACTGCTCGATTTCCTCTTCGGAAGCGTTGAAGAAGCGGTCGTCGGGATTCTGGTACTGGTCCTGGCCCGGATACTGCTCCTGGTAATAGTAGGGGTTCTGCTCATAGGCGGCGTTGGCGTCGTAGGCGGGCGTGCCGTCGGCCGGCACGTCGAGGCCCGACAGATCGTCCATGGCGCCCGTGATGCCCGCGGTTTCGCCCGGCTTCACCGGTTCCATGACCTGGGTGCCCTGGGCCACCGCGCCCACCGCGCGCTGGTAATCGACCGACGCGGCGTCGTTCAAGAAGTAGGTCTTGTCGGCCAGGGCGCGCTCGAAGGCGTCGACGGCCTTCTGCATCTGGCCGCAGCTCGTGTAAGCTTGGCCCAAGTTGGCGTAGAGCTTGTTCTTGGTGGCGCTGTTCATGCTGAACTGCAGGGCGCTTTCGTAAGAAGCGACCGCGTCGTTGGGGCGGTTGAGCGCCATGAAGCAGATACCCAAATTGAGCAGGGCCTGCGCCGGGTTGGGGTTGGCCTCGTCGAGGGCGGCCGAACGGAAGGCGCTGCCGGCTTCGGCGGACTTGCCCAACTTCAGGTAGGCCTTGCCCATACCCGAATAGGCCTTGTAGGGCGTGGCGTACTTCTTGTCGGACACGGCGATCTCGAAGTGCTTCACCGCGTCTTCGTAATCGTGCAGGGCCGCATAGCTGTTGCCCAGGTTGCAGTTGACCGCACCGATGCCGTCATAGGCGTTGTCGGTCGTGGCCTGGGTGTAGGCATGGATGGCCTCGTCGTAGTCGTGCAACTTCATTAAGCAGTTGCCGATCTGATGATAAAGAAGGCCGAGCTCGCCGGCGGCGAGCTCTTCCCCGTTGTTAGCCCCTTGCAGGCACTGCGTGAAGCCTTCCAACGCCGACACGTAGTCGTTAGCGTTGTAGGCCTGGCGCGCCTGCTGGAATAACACGTTGTTCATAAATTCGATCGTCCTCTCGTGCAGCGCTTAGGGCCGTGCGGAAGCACCGCCGATTTACGCGTTGGCGCCTTCGATCGTGATCGATTCGATCACGTCGCCCACGCGCAGCTGCTTGATAACGTCTTTGCCTTCGATGGTCTGGCCGAACACGGTGTAGTTCGGGTCGAGGAAGTGCTGGGCACCGAGGCACAGGTAGAACTGAGAGCCGGCGCTGTTGGGGTTCTGGCTGCGCGCCATGGCGAGGGCACCGTCTTCGTGGCTGTTGTGCGGGTTGACGGTGTACTCTTCCTTGATCGTGTAGCCGGGACCGCCCGTGCCCAAGCCGCTGAAGGGGTTGTCGGCCGCCGCGATGACCTGATCGGTGTCGAGATCGCGGGTGTTGGGGTCGCCGCCCTGGATGACGAAGTTCGGGACGTAGCGGTGGAACTTCAGGTTGTCGTAGAAGCCCTTCTGAGCGAGTTCGACGAAGTTGCCCACATGAATAGGAGCATCGTTTCCGGCCAGCTGCACCCGCACGGTGCCCTTCGAGGTGACGATGACGGCGACTTCGTTGCCGTTGGGCTTGTAATTGGGTGTGTACTGGGCCATGCACTGCTCCTTCGTATTCTAAAAGATGGTGCCCTCGACAGGATTCGAACCTGCGACTTTCTGCTCCGGAGGCAGACGCTCTATCCCCTGAGCTACGAGGGCATAACCAGAGTGTGATTATACGCTAAACTGTGTCACGCGCGAAAACGCGCGTATAAATCTCAAACTCACCGCAAAGGACCCCTGGTTTCATGGAAGCTACGCTGCGCATCGAAGCGCTCACCTACGGCACGGCGGCCATCGCCCACGCCGCGGACGGCAAGGCCGTCTTCGTGGAAGACGCCGCCCCCGGCGACCTGGTCAGGGTCGCCATCGACGAAGACAAGAAGAAGTTCGCGCACGGCCGCGCCGTCGAGGTGCTCGAGCCCGGCGAGGCCCGCGTGGCGCCCCGCTGCCCGGCGGCCGCACAGTGCGGGGGCTGTCCCTGGGCGCACGTGTCCTACGAGGCCCAGCTCGAAGCAAAGCGCGCCAACACCGTGGCCCAGCTCGTACGCGTGGCCCGTTTCGACCGCGCGGCCGCCGAAGCGCTCGTGGCCCCTTGCGTGCCTTGCAAGAAGCCCTGGGGCTACCGCAACAAGCTCGAGATGGGCGTGGGCACCGACGCCGCAGGGCGCATGATCCTAGGGCTGCACCGCAACCGCTCGCACGAGCTGGCGAGCGTGCCCGCCTGCCCCTTGGCCCACAAGGCGATCGAAAAGGCCCCGAAGGCCCTGCAGGGCGCCCTGCGCTTTCTGCAGGGGTCGAGCGATCTGCAGCTCTTCCGCGTGGGCGTGCGCCACAGCGACCGCACGCGCGCGACCGAAATCGCCCTGTGGACCAAGCCGGGCGCCTTCCCCCGCGCCGCCGCGGCCAAAACCCTGAAGAGCGCCCTGCACGCCACGAGCATCGTGCGCGTAATGGCCGACCCGGGCAAGTCGCGGGCGATCAAGGGAGTCGAGGTGCTCTACGGCGCCGGCAACTGGACCGAGCGATTGGGCGATTTCACCTATAAGGTGAGCGCGCCGAGCTTCTTCCAGGTCAACACCGCGCAGGCCGAAAAGCTCATCGAGCTCGTGCGCGACGGCCTGCACGTACCCTCCCACGGCCGCGTCGCCGACCTCTACTGCGGCGTGGGCACCTTCACCCTGCCCCTGGCCGACATCTGCGACGATGTGGTGGCCGTGGAAAGCGCCGCGTCGAGCGTGCGCGATTTGCGTCGCAACGCCGACGACAACGGCGTGTGGGTCGACGTGATGGGCGGCGACAGCGCCCGCGAGCTCCCCCAGCTGGGCGCGCTCGACGCGCTCGTGGTCGACCCGCCGCGCGCGGGCCTGGCCGACGGCGTCCCCGAAAGCATCGCGGCGGCCGGCCCCGGGCGCGTGGCCTACGTGAGCTGCGACCCGGCGACCTGGGCGCGCGACGTGGCCCGCATGGAAACGGCCGGCTACGCCCTCGAGCGCGCCACGCCCGTCGACCTCTTCCCGCAGACCTTCCACAACGAAGTGGTGAGCATCTTCCGCAGGCTCTAACCGGGTCCATTCGCAGATTCCCTACAGCCGGCCCCTTCACAGAGCCCCCGGCGAAGCGAAAGCGTAAGATAAGCCCATCACAAGAAACCGTAAAGGAGAACAATGGCAAAGACTTTGAACTACGACAGCCGCGCCGTGGCCCTCACGGCGGCCAAGGCGGCCGACAACAAGAAGGCCACCGACATCATGGTGCAGGACTTGCGCGGGCTTTCGTCGGTGACCGACTACTTCGTGATCGCGACCGCTGCCAACAACCGCCAGGTCGATGCGATCATCGACGAGGTGCGCAAGGACGTCCGCGAGCAGTGCGACCTGAGCCCCATCTCGTCCGAGGGCATGGGCCAGGGCACCTGGGCCCTGCTCGATTACGGCGGCGTGGTCGTGCACGTCTTCCAGCCCGAAGCGCGTTCCTACTACCGCCTCGAGGAGCTGTGGAACGACGCGCCGGTGGTCGATCTGAAGGAAGCCGGCATCACCGACGCCGAATATTCCGACCGCATCGCCGAGCTCATGGGCAAGGCCGCGCAGGCGGGCGAAGAAGAGGCATAGCCCTCCCCCGTCATCTGGCCCCAGACACGAAGAAGCCCACGCCGCGATTCTGCGACGTAGGCTTCTTTCAATTGGGGCGGCTTGGGCCGACAAGGAGGTTGACCGGGGTGCCGCCCACGGCAGGAGCGGTTTAGAAGTGGGGCTCGTAGCTTTGCGCCTTGGCCGTGAGCTCGGCCATGACCGCCGGGTCGATTGACCGGCGGGCAAAGGGATAGGCCACCGTGTTCTCGCGCTGCACGTGCGCGCGGATCAGGTGCACGTATTCCATGGCCCAGGACACGAGCTCGACGCGGTTTTCGACCGACGGATCGGCATCGTAGACGTGCGCAGCGTCTTCCATGCGCTTCACGCAGGCGCGACCGCGATCGTGGTCGACGAGCATGCCGTGGCGAATGAGGTTTTCGGCCACCTGACCCAGATGCTCGAGCATGTAGGAGTAGAGGACGTCCTCTTCCTTGCGATGGTGGGCCGCATCGGAAAACTCGCGGATGAAGCGCACCTTGTAGTCGAAGTCGCCGACGTTGAAGGCGCCCGTGGCGACAAGGTCGCGGCACATGCGCTCGAGGTCGTCGGCCTCGATGAGAATGCGGTCGTGTTCGGCAAGCATCGCGTCGACGATGTCCATACCCTTGGTGTCGGGCAGGTCGGGGAATTCCGAAAGGTCGATGTCGGCCATGGCCCTACGCCGCCTTCGCCATACGGTAGGCGCCGTTACCGAAGCTTTCGAGCTGCACGTCGACGACGTCAAGGTAACCGGCGGTCCAAGCGGTGCGCAGCCGTTCGTAGCCGGCGGCCGTGTGCGGGGCCAGGTTGATGGTCCACGAAACCGCGTCGGGCTCACCGCCCGTAACCGTCACGAAACCGTCGCAGGGCATGCCGTCGAGCCAGTGGCCGTCGACCAGCTGCCAGATCTGCTTGACGTCGGCATCGGCTGTGGCGCCGTCGGATTCGGCCGCCTGGGCACCGAGCGTGCGAGCGTAGGCGCAGACCTCGTCGATGTGGCCGGCGAGCGGGGCGCACGCAGCCGCGAGGGCGGCTTCGGAGTCGTGCACGAGCGCGTCGAGGCTGGCGTGGATCTGCGAGAGGTCGATGTGATCGGTGATCTCGCCTTCGAGGCGCGGGTTCGACGCGTCGAGCGCCGCGGCATGGCCTTCGGTCCAACCCTGGGCGTCGGCGTAGGCGGCGATTCTACGCGCCAGGCCGTCGACCGAGCGGGCCTTTTCGAACATGCGGTAGTGGATGGGGCCCAGGAACGCGCTCATTATTCGGCCCCGTTCAGCATGGCAAGGACGGCTTCGCTGTTCATGCCGTGCACCATGCAGGCGTCGTTGAGCGATTCGCTCTGCGAGGCCGGGCAGCCCACGCAGCCCATGCCGGCGCTTTCGAGAATCGCGATGTTGCGGGAATCCATGCGGATGATTTCGCCGACGAGCATGTCGCCGTTGTAGGTCTGAGCGCTCATACGAGTCCTTTCGCCTGACGCCCTGCGGGGCGTCGTTCGCTTTCGTTTGAGGCTATCCTACGAGCCGACAGGGCAAAGGAACGTTGTTTTTCATACCAACGCATTGGTTTTCCATCGTGTGACAACGACCGCGCGTGATGTTGTCACACGCTCGTGTGACAACATCACGCGCG
>JALCHN010000001.1 GCA_022644775.1 Eggerthellaceae bacterium | reverse complement strand
GACCGCTGGCTGACGTACTACAACGAGGAGAGGCCGAAGGAGTCTCTGGGCTGGATGAGCCCGATGCAGTACAGGCGGGCGACGACGGCGACGCGGTAGGGTGTATCGGAAATTGTCCGCACGTCCCCGTCCCCCTGACACGGCCCGCGCACTCCGAAACGATGCGGGTGTCGGTATGGCTTGCCAATCGAGTTTTCGACGTGAGGCCAGCCGTTTTGCGCACAATAATAAACAAACATTCAAAGTACGTGCAATAAAACCTCTTGACGTTTCTTTACTCCCCAAACAATCCGACGAATTGCTTCGAAAACTCGATGTTCATGCCATCCGTGGCCCTCGGGCGTTTCTTCCCGCGTGCATCCGTCTGCGTGAAGGGCGTATCCGGTTGGTGCGCCCGCATGCGCTTTCCCGGTGGGGCGCCGCTTTCCGGCCGGTTACCTGCCGTCTACGGAGCGGGGTATGCGTTGCGCTTGCGCTGTAAGCCCATTATGTGGTTCGTTTAACGAGCAGGCTCCGCTTCGTTCGCGCCTTTTTCGTCCATCGGGCGTCGATTCCCCGATGCGATGCGTGGGTTGGCTGCGTGAAGCGTTGCCCTGTGCCTCGACCGATGAGCCGACCGATTGTGTCGGGCACGCCTTCGGGCGCGCCTTTGGATGGGGCGCTCTTACGGTGCGCGCGCATCTGTCTGTCACCGCGTGGGGACCGCTGGCAGTGTGCATGTCGTTGCGACCGCCCGTAAGGGAATGACGGTTGTCGGTCGGGGCCCTCGGGCCCTCGGCGTTCTGTGCGTGCGGGGTGAGCGCCCCGCACGGGCTCTTGGGCGCCCTCACCCGCGCCCAAATGAAAAGCGGCGCGGGGCAGCCGACCTGCCCCGCGCCGCTCGCAATCGCTTCTGCGCGCCCGTTTACTTTGTCTCTTCTTCGTCCTCGTCGTCATCGTCGTCGAAGAAGCTCCAGTCGTCTTCGGTCTTCTCGTGGTTCTTGTAGATCTTGCGCGTGCGGCGCTCCATGATCACGCACGCCAGCAGGCAGATCACGATGGCAAACGCGAACAGCACGCCCAGGCCGGCGTACGTCTCGAACAGGAAATGGTAGACGCTATCGAAATCCATGTAGGTGCCTCTCGTAGAAAATGTCGGCGATTCGTGCGCCGGGGAAACTCGTTTCAGCTGGTAGAGTATACTATTCGTTCGTTACTCGAAGCAATTTCGAGCATTGTTCGAACAATCGCCACGCTATACCTGTTGTGCAGGAGGATTCATGCTGGACGCACGCTTTGTCAGAGAAAATTTGGAACTGGTCGAAACGGCGATGAGGAACCGTAACCACGAATGGGATTCCGCCCGCTTCACCGAGCTCGACGAAGCCCGCCGTGCCGCCATCACCGAGCAGGAGGCCCTGCAGGCCGAGCGCAATGCCAAGTCGAAGGAAATCGGCAAGCTCATGGGCCAGGGCAAGAAGGACGAAGCCGAAGCCGCCAAAGAGCAGGTGCGTCTCGTCAACGAAAAGCTCGAAGCCCTCACCGCCCAGCGCGAAGCCGCCGAAGGCGAGCTGCACCGCATCCTCATGACCACGCCCAACATCCCGCATGAAACCACGCCGGTGGGCAAGGACGAAACCGAAAATCCCGAAGTGCGCCGCTGGGGCACCCCGCGCGACTTCGAAGCCGAAGGCATGGAAATGAAGCCCCATTGGGATTTGGGCGCCGACCTCAACATCATCGACGCCGAGCGCGCGATCAAGCTCTCCGGCAGCCGCTTCGTGCTGCTCGGCGGCATGGGCGCCCGCCTCGAGCGCGCGCTCATGAACTTCATGGTCGACTCCCACGCTGCGCACGGCTTCAAGGAATGGTGGACCCCCTACCTGGTGAACAAGCAGACCATGACGGGCACCGGCCAGCTGCCGAAGTTCGAAGAGGACCTGTTCAAGACCAAGGACGAAAGCCTCTACCTGATTCCCACCGCCGAAGTGCCGCTGACCAACATCCACGCCGGCGACGTGCTCGACGCCAAGGACCTGCCGCTCTACTACACCGCCTTCACGCCCTGCTTCCGCGAAGAGGCCGGCTCGGCGGGCCGCGACACGCGCGGCATCATCCGCGTGCACCAGTTCGACAAGGTCGAGATGGTGAAGTTCGCCACGCCCGAAACCTCCTACGACGAGCTGGAAAGCCTCACCAACGAGGCCGAATACATCCTCCAGCAGCTCAAGCTCCCGTACCGCGTGATCAGCCTGTGCACCGGCGACCTGGGCTTTTCCGCTGCCAAGACCTACGACGTGGAAGTCTGGATGCCCAGCTACAACGCCTACAAGGAAATCAGCTCCTGCAGCTGCTGCGGCGATTTCCAGGCCCGTCGCGCCAACATCAAGTACCGCGCCGACAACTTCAAGGGCACGCGCTACGTCCACACGCTCAACGGCTCCGGCCTGGCCATCGGCCGCTGCATGGCGGCCCTCATGGAGAACTACCAGAACGCCGACGGCACGATCACGGTGCCCGACGTCCTCGTTCCCTACATGGGCGGCGTGAAGGTCATTGAACCGCAGAAGTAGCGGCGCGCCTTCGCGCAGCTCGTCGAACCCCTACGGCCGCGTGCGACCAGGCGACGTTCAAAGCTCGCCTGCCGCGCGCGGCCGCGCGCGTTACCCGCAGGGTGCGGGGGCGCACGCGCATGCCGGCACGCGCACCGCGCCCGCCGGCCCGGGTCGCGTGCCCCGCATGCCCGAACGCCGCCGCCACCCGGTGCGCCGCGTCGTGGGTATCGTCGTCCTCGCGGCGCTCGCGGCCCTTGTGGCCTTCTCGCTCTATACGGTGTGGAACACCTGGTTCCGCTACGACGACGCGGCAGATTTCCAGGGCACCTGGACCTCGTCGGAAGGCGCCACGGTCACTATCGACGGCAGCCAGATCCGCCTTTCCGACGACGTGGCCTACTCCTACACGCTCGATACCCAGGCCAAGACGATCACGTTCACCTTCGGCACGTCGGAAGGTCACGCCTCCTACCGGTTCAATGAGAACCGCACCCGCATCGTGCTCGACGAAGATGCCGGCACCGATTGGCCGGTGGTGCTCCACCTGCAGAAAGACGACGTCCTCGACGCGGCGTCCGACGAGGTGCCCTCCGGCGTGACCGTGCTCGCGCGGTCGGGCGATTAGCATGGCGCCCGCCCTGTCGATCGTGCGCTTCGTGGTGAAGCGCGACCGCATCGCCTGCTTCGTCGAAGCGCCCGATCCCGCCCGCCGCTACACCACGCCGGCAATTGCCCGCGCCGCCTGCGCCGCGCGCCCCCATCTGCCGGCCCATGCCTGCGTGAACGAGTGCGGCGACACCTTCGGCAGCGTCATGGGGCGCACCCCGCTGCCTCATCTGCTCGAGCACGTGGCGATCGACCTCATGGTGGAAGGCGCCGCGCGCGACGACGCCCTGTTCACGGGCACGACCGAATGGGTCGACGAGGCCCGCGGCCGGGCCCGCGTCGAGGTGTCCTACGCCGACGACCTCGAAGCCCTTGGCGCCCTTACCGAAGCCGCTCGCCTGGTGAACCGCCTGGTGGGGTAGGGCGCCGCCCCGCGCCCTAATATGGCACCTCCGTGCGGGCACATTACGCCTTGGCAACTGCGGCCGGGCGCGCCCGAACGAGCGCTTATAATTACCTGCGAAACGTGCAACGCATGGCACGGCCCACCGAACATTCGGACTGCACAGCGGTCGAAGGAGGAGACATATGAAGGGTAAATTCGGATTCTTCCTGGCAGGCGGCGTCGTAGGCGCGGTCTGCGCACTGCTCTACGCTCCGCGCAGCGGCGCTGAAACGCGCGCTCTCGTGGCCGACAAGGCCAACGAGGCCTGGGGCACCGCACAGCATTACGGCAACGAAGCCCAGATCCGCGGCAAGCAGTTCTACAACGACGCCGTCGCCCGTGGCCATGAAGCCTATCAGTCGGCCAGCGACAGCGCCCGCGCCACCTACGGCAAGGCGTATGACTCCGCGCAGGACGCCCTGGGCGCGGCCCGCACCCGCGTCGACGAAATCCGCGGCAACGCGACCCCCGTGGTCGTCGAGCGCAACGACGAGCTGCGCGACAAGATCGAAGCCGCTCGCGCCCGCATCGCCGCGCAGGTAGCCGCCAACGCCGCCTCGTCCGCCGACGTCGAAGCGGTGGCCTCCACCGACGCCGAAGTCGCCGACGCGCCGGCTGCGGCCGAGGAAACCGCCGAAGCGGAGAACAAGGCCGCCGACGACCAGAAGGCCGACGCGGAATAGCGAATTCGGAGAAGAGGGCGCCCGTCGCGGGCGCCCTTCGCATGTTCAAAAAGGGTGCAGGATGGAAAATTCGAAGACCTACACGACCAAGGATCTTTACGGGAAGCGCGTCGTAGGGGGCAAAAAGGGGACCAAGCGCATCGGCAAAGTGCGCCGTTTCGTCTTCCACCCCACTGAAAAGCGCTGCCTGGGCTTCTTCGTGAAGCGTCCCGACTTGCTGCTGATGTTCCGCCGCAAGGACCTGTTCGTCCCGGTCGACGGTTTCGAATGGGAAGACGGCCGCGTGCGCCTTTCCAGCGCCAACCTGAAGGTGTACAACGGCCCGGCGGTCTGCAAGGAGCTGGGCATCGAATGGGACCGCTGCACCATGTGGGAGGCCATGCCCATCCTCACCGAAGACGGCGAGGAGTTCGGCCGCGTGGGCAACGTCGAATTCTTGAAGCAGAGCGGCAAGGTCACCTCGATCATCGCCGACAAGGGCGCCTTCGACAAGGCGCTTCTGGGCCAGCTTGAAATTCCCGCCGCCTACATTCGCGGGTTCAAGCTGGGCGTGGGCGGCACCGAAATCGTCAACGACGCCGAACCCGAAGAGGGCGAGGTCCAGACCGGCGCCATCCTCGTGTCCGACGAGGTGCGCGACATCGCGGTCGAAGGCGGCCTGGCCGAGAAGGGCGGCAAGGCGGCCGCCGTCGCACAGAACAAGGTCAACGAAGCCAAGGAAAAGGCTGCGCCCAAGGTACACGAAGCCGCCCACGCCGCCAACGAGGCCTCGCAGAAGGCCGCCTATGTCACGGGCCGCCAGATCGGCCGCACCAAGGGCATGTTCACCGATTTCAAGAACAATTTCGACAAAGCCCTGAACGGCGAAGACGACGGCGAAGCGAAAGGCAAGTAGGCCGCATGCAGAAGCGCACCGACACGCAACCCGAGCCCCACGAGCACAAAAGCGCCAAAACGCGCTTGCTCGAGCGCGGGGTCACCAAGTCCGATTTGGTCAAGATCATCGGACTGGCCGCTTTCATCGTGCTTTCGGTGCTCGTGGTCAAGCTCTGCTGGCCCTATTTGGGCTTGCTGTTCGAAGACGGCGGGCTCGACCTCATGGTCGCCAAGATCCACGAAGCGGGCCCTCTCGGCGTGCTCGTCCTGCTCGCCCTGCAGCTGCTGCAGATCATCGTCGCCTTCATTCCCGGCGAAGTCGTGCAGGTGGCCGCCGGCATGATCTACGGCCCTTGGGGCGGGTCGGCGATCATCCTGGTGGGCTGCATGATTTCCAGCTACCTGATCTACCAGCTCGTCCATCGCCTGGGCCAGCCCTTCGTGGCCGATATGGTGTCGATCGAGCATCTGGGGAAGATCCGCACCTTCGAGCAGAGCGGCCGGCTCGACATCATGGTCTTCATCCTCTTCCTCATTCCCGGCCTGCCCAAAGACGTCTTCACCTACCTGGTTCCCCTCACCGAAATGCCCGTGGGCCGCTTCATCGCGATCACCACGGTGGCCCGCATCCCGGGCGTGTTCATGAGCACGTTCGCCGCGGCGGGCATCGCCGACGGCCAGTACGTGCAGAGCATCGCGATCTTCGTCGTGGTGGCCCTGCTCGCCGTGATGGCGCTCGTCTTCCGCAAGCGGATCATGAACTTCACCGGCGCACGTGCAGGCTCTTCGGCCGACGCGCCCGAATCCGACGTCGCCAACGGCGCCACGACTCCCCAAACGGGGAAGGAGGACCGGAAATGAGCGCCGACGAGGGCAAGGCGCCTGCAAAGCCGCAGGGCTTCATCCCCCGGCGCAGCCGCGTGACGGCGGGGCTGCTCGCGATTTTCTTCGGCGCCCTGGGGATGCATAAGTTCTACCTGGGCTACATTCAGACCGGCTTCATCATGCTCGCCGTGTCGATCGTGGGGTCGCTTTTGTCGTTCGGGACGGCCTTCATCGTGATGGCCGTCGTGGGCGTCATCGAAGGCGCGCTCTATCTGTCCTGCTCGCCGGAAGATTTCGAAGCCACTTACGTGCGCGCGCGGCGCGAGTGGCTCTAGGCGGGAGCGGTCGCCCTATCGGGCGCGCGGTTCGCGCCTGGTTGGATCGCATCACGCGTGAAACTCGCTTGCCCGCACGATGCGCCCGTACGGGCGGGAGCCCGTCAGTTTTTTCCGTAACCTTACTCGGGATTACGGCAATCGAGATACAATACTGAAGTGCGCGACGCTCGCGCCTTCGATGTGAAATTCCATCGTCTTCCAAGGAGGAGATTCCATGCCCACCATTACCCGTGATCAGGTGAAGGTTCCTGTAGACGTGATGCCCGAATCGCGTGAGACCTATATCGACAACTTCATGAGCGCCACCCGCGGCACCGGTCGTCTCATGCTGTTCGCGTGCGACCAGAAGATCGAGCACCTGAACGGCGACTTCTACGGCGAGGGCATCGACCCCTCCGACGCCGATCCGGAGCATCTGTTCCAGATCGCCAGCCAGGGCACCATCGGCGTCATGGCCGCTCAGCGCGGTCTGGTCGCCCATTACGCGATGGACTATCCCGAAATCAACTACCTGGTGAAGGTCAACTCCAAGACCAACCTGGTCAAGGGCGCGCAGGACGACCCCTATAGCCCGCAGCTGCACGAGCTTGACGCGGTGCTCGCCATGCGCGACGCCGGCGTGAACATCGTGGGCATCGGCTACACGATCTACCTGGGCAGCGAGTACGAGGCCACGATGATGGCCGAAGCCGGCGAGCTCATCGCCGAAGCGCATGCCGCCGGCCTGATCACCGTCCTGTGGATCTACCCCCGCGGCAAGGCCGTGGGCGACCGCGAAAAGGCGCCCGAAACCATTGCCGGCGCAGCGGGCGTGGCCCTGTGCCTGGGCTCCGACTTCGTGAAGGTCAACCCGCCGGTTGCCACCGAAGAGGCCACTTCCGCCAAGAACCTGCACATCGCTTCCGTCGCCGCCGGCCGTTGCGGCCTGGTGTGCGCGGGCGGCTCGAAGGCCGACGCCACCGAGTTCCTCTCCAACCTCTACGACCAGATCCATGTGGGCGGCGCCTGCGGCAACGCGACCGGCCGCAACATCCACATGCGTTCGCTCGACGAGGCGGTGCGCCTGACCAACGCAATTTCGGCCATCACCCTGGCCGACGCGTCGGTCGAAGAGGCCGAAGCCGTCTTCCGCGGCGAGAAGACCTTCTCGCTGTAAGCTTCTGCAACACGAGCGCGTTCGAAGGGCGCGGGCCGCACGGCTCGCGCCCTTTTTGGTGCGTGACGGGGGACGGAGGTCGTTGTCACGCCAAAGGAGTGACAACGACCTCCGTCCCCCGTCACGCTGGCGCTTCCCCGGCCGCGTATCGCGGGTTGAAAAACCTTCGGCTCGTCTGACCGATGCGAGCTGGATATGCAGGTATAATCGTTCGCGTTTGACGATTCGGTATCAAATCGGTTTCAGCGAAGGATTACACGATGGAACAATCTCTCGACACGTTCTTCAAGATCAGCGAGCGCGGCTCGTCGGTCCGCACCGAGGTCATGGGCGGTCTCACCACTTTCCTCACGATGGCCTACGTCGTTGCGGTCAACCCGGCCATGCTCGGCCTCACGGGCATCTCGTTCACGGCGGCGCTCACCGCCACCTGCTTCGGCGCGGCCATCATGACGGCGATCATGGGCCTGGTGGCCAACCGTCCCTTGGCCCTGGCTTCGGGCATGGGCCTGAACGCGGTCGTCGTCTACAGCATCTGCCTGGGCGAGGGCGTCGACTGGCGCATCGCGATGAGCTGCGTGGTCTTCGAAGGCCTGATCATCTTGATTTTGGTGCTCGCCGGCCTGCGCGAAGCGATCATGAAGGCCATCCCCGCCAGCCTCCAGCACGCGATCGGTATCGGCATCGGCCTCTTCATTGCCTTCATCGGCCTGAAGGGCGGCACGCTCATCGTCGCGAGCGATTCCTCCTACATCACCATGGGTGTCGTTTCCTCGCCCACCGCGATCGTCGCCATCGTCTCCATTGTGTGCGCCATCGCCTTCACCGTCCTCAACGTCCGCGGCGGCCTGCTCCTGTCCATCCTCATCGCCACGGTGGCGGGCATCCCGCTGGGCGTGACCCCGCTGCCCACCGAATGGGACTTCGGCTTCGATTTCAGCGCCTTCGCCGCCCCGCTGCAGACCACGCCCGAAGGCACCGTGGCCATCGTCGAAATGATGACCCAGCCGGTGCTGTGGCTGTTCGTCTTCAGCATGCTCATGAGCGACTTCTTCGACACGATGGGCACCGTCTTCGCGGTGGGCCAGAAGGCCGGCTTCTCGCACCCCGACGGCAGCGTCGACGACATGCACAAGATCCTCACCATCGACTCGATCGCCGCTATGGTCGGCGGCTTCACGGGCGGCAGCTCGATCACCACCTACGCCGAAAGCGTGTCGGGCGCGACGGCCGGCGCGCGTACGGGCCTGTCGAGCCTGGTCGTGGCCGTACTCTTCATCCTATGCGCCTTCCTCGCCCCGATCGTGGGCATGATCTCCTCGTCGGCCACCTGCGGCGCGCTCGTCGTGGTGGGCTATCTGATGATGAGCGAAATCGGCCAGATCGAATGGCACAACCCGGCTATGGCCATTCCGTCCTTCCTCGTTATCGCCGGCATCCCGATGACCTACTCGATCACCGACGGCATCGGCTTCGGCTTCATCTTCTACTGCTTCATCATGCTCGTGCAGGGCAAGGCCAAAGAGGTGCACCCGCTCATGTGGATCGCCTCCGCCGCCTTCCTCGTCGCCTTCCTGCTCATGTAGCGCGCACGCGCACATCACTGCCATAGGCCCCGTCGGGGGTCGGCTGCGGAAGGGTTCGTCCCGCTCCGCCGCCGGCGCCGGGCGGGGCCTTTTCGCGTGCGGCGCAGCCGGCCCTTCAGCTTGCTTTCAGCGGCCTTGGTAGAATGAGGGGCAATCAACGTAAGAAAGGTGGGCGACCATGCAGATTCTGGTGGTTGAAGACGACAAGCGCTTGGCCGATGCGCTCGTCGCCATCCTCGACAACGCCGGCTACCAGGCGGAGGCCGTCTACGACGGAGCCGACGGCCTGGCCTACGCCCAAAGCGGCCTCTACAGCTGCATGGTGCTCGACGTCATGCTGCCGAAGATGAACGGGTTCGACGTGGCCACCCAGCTGCGCCGCGAGAACAACAGCATCCCCATCCTCATGCTCACGGCCCGCAGCGCCCTTTCCGACACGGTCGGTGGGCTCGACGCCGGCGCCGACGACTACATGACCAAGCCCTTCGCCCCCGTCGAACTGCTCGCCCGCATTCGCTCGCTCACGCGTCGCCAGGGCGACGTGGTCTTCGAAACCCTCTCCTTCGGCGACGTGAAGCTCGACCTCGATTCCTGCGAGCTTTCCACCGATGCCAAAAGCATCCGGCTCAGCCGCAAGGAATTCGGCATCATGAAGATCCTCATGTCGAATCCCACGCGCGTGACCTCGAAAGACGTCCTCATCACCGAGGTGTGGGGCTACGATTCAAGCGCCGACGACAACAACGTCGAAGCCTACATCTCCTTCTTGCGCAAGAAGCTGCGCTTCGTGGGCTCTGTCGTGCATATCGTGTCGCTGCGCAAGCTGGGCTACCGCCTGGAGGCAGACGGTGAAGAGAAGGCATAGCGCGCACCTGAAGGACAAAAGCGAGCAGAGCATCCTCGTCGCCTTCCGCCGCAAATTCGTCGTTACCAACTTGGTGTTCGTCGCCCTTGTGCTCGCGGTCGCCACGGTCGCCGTGGGCGTGTTCACCTTCCAAAAGAGCGAGGGGGCCGTCTACGATTCGCTGCAGCACCGCGTGACCGCCAACGAGAGCCTGCGGTCGTCGGGCGCGGTGGGCAAGGCGATATTGCAGTCCGAGCGGTCGTACCTGGAAAACAGCGACGAGAGCAGCGGGCCCGTGCAACGCGACGCCGACGGCGACATGATGGTGGCGACCTCTTCCTACTTCGTCGATCGGAGCGGGACCTACGAAACCTACGAGGACCTGCTCGGGCTCGATTCGTCGACGCTTTCGAGCGCGCTTTCTTCGGTCTACAGCCTGGCGAACGCGTCGGGCGGCCTGAGCGTGCAGGGCAAGCTCAGCTCGCTCAACCTCTATTTCGTGGCCATGCCCACCGACGACGGCGTCGACATCGCATTTGCTTCGGCGGGCTTCGTGGAACGCAGCGTGCTTTCGGTCGTGGGGGCGCTCGGCGGTGCCTCGGCGGGCATCCTGGCCGTCTTTTTCGTGGCGAGCATGGTCCTCTCGAAGCGGGCCGTGGCCCCGGTTGAGCGCGCCTGGCGCCGTCAGCGGCAGTTCATCGCCGACGCGAGCCACGAGCTGAAGACCCCGCTCACCGTGATCTTGGCCAACAATGCGCTGCTGCGCGGCAGTCCCAGGCAGACGGTCGCGAGCCAGATGAAGTGGATCGACAGCACCGACACCGAAGCCCACCTGATGCAGGGCTTGGTCGACGACATGCTCTACCTTGCCAAGGTTGAAGACGAAACGCCCGAAATCGTGAAGGATCGCGTCGATATGGGGGAGGTTGCCGAAGGCGTGGCGCTCACGTTCGAATCGGTCGCCTTCGACCGCGGGCTCGCGTTGGAATCCCATATAGCTTCTGACGTCTTCGTATTGGGGCAGCGCGACCGGCTGGCGCGCATGCTCGCCACCCTGGTCGACAACGCCTGCAAGTACGCCGGCGACGGCGGCCGGGTAGAGGTGGACCTTGCGGCCAAGGGCGGGCAGTGCGTGGCGCGCGTGCGCAACACGGGCGCGCCGATTTCGGCGGAGGACCTGCCGCACGTCTTCGACCGCTTCTATCGGGCCGACAAGGCGCGCACGAGCGGGAAAGGCGGCTACGGCCTGGGCTTATCGATCGCCCAGACGATCGCCCGCGACCACGGCGGCGACATCACGGTTGCAAGCTCCGCTGCTGACGACACGGTGTTCACCGTCACGCTGCCTCTGGCGAAGTAGGGGAGGGCGAGCGCAATTCCCACAAGTTCGCTGTTTCGTTGCAGCTCGGTGGAATCCCTGTGGGCCGCGCGCTTTCATCGGCTATAGTCGGATACGGAGAATGGTAGAGCAGCGCACGGGGAGAATAGCGTGAGCGCGTTCGCACGGGAAGAGAACGGCCAGCAGCAAAGCAACTGGCCGATAGAATTTACCCAGTTCAGGTGGGCCTATTTCGGGCTGGCCATACCGCAGGTGTGGTCGTTCGAGGCCATTCACCAGTCGTCGTTGGGCAATGTGGGCGCCTCGGTCCCCATCGTCTTCTTCATTGCGCTTTCGGCGGGCATGCTGCTCTTCATCTTGCTGCGCCACGTGGCGGGCGAGCGGGCGAGCGCGCTTCTGGGCATGCCCGCCTCGATTCTCATGGCGGCGTCCACCGTGCCCCTGCTCGGCATCGTCCAGCTTCCCGAACCGGCGATTCTCGCAGGCGCTGCGGCAGGCGGCGTGGCCACGGCCTTGTCGTATCTGTCGTGGGCCCCGCTCTACGCCAAGATGGGCCTGCGCGACGTGGTGGCCTGCGCGTTCGGCGCCATGCTCTTCGGCTGCGCTATCAAGCTCGTGTTCGATCTGCTCGTCCTTCCGTGGACCTGCCTGCTCATCGCCCTGCCGCTCTTCTCGCCGGTGCTCCTTTCGCAGGCGCGCGCGATCGTCCCCGAACCCAAAGTGAAGCCGCAGCTCTACTTCGAGAACGCGAAAAACGCCTTTCCCCTGGTCATCCTTCTGGGCGTGTCGGTGTGCTCCTTCATCATCGGCATGACCTCGACGGTGGCGATCGCCCCCTCGTACACGCCGCGCTGGCAGCTGTCGCTCGTGCATCACGGGGCCGAGATACTCGCGTCGATGCTCGTGCTGTGGTGGGTGTTTTCCTTCCGCGGCAAACTGCACTACACCAACATGTGGCGAGCCATCGTGATCATCGTGGCCACCGCCTTGCTCTTCCTTCCCAATATCGGGCCCGATCTGGTGGGTTGGGTGCTCGTGCTCGTGGGCATCGGGCAGACCCTGCTTGTGGCTGTGATGTGGACCATGCTTGCCGACGTGTCGCACCACAGCAAGGTGTCGCCCTATACCGTGTTCGGTTTCGCGTGGGTGGCCTATGCGCTGCCGGTGGCCCTGGGCAGTAGCCTGGGCTCGGTCGTGGCGGCGCAGGCCAACGCCTCGTTTTTAGTGGCGCTTCTTTCGTACGCGCTCACGGTGTCGGCCATCATCACGCTCAACGACCGCAACTTCATCGAGGGTCGGCTTTTCCGAGACCTCGATGCGGCGGTGCCCGACCAGGTGAATTTCGAATCGATCGACGAAAAGTGCGCCGAAATCGGGGCCGAGCACAAGCTCACCAAGCGCGAGGTCGAGGTGATGAAGCTGCTCTGCAAGGGGCGCTCCAAGTCCTACATCGCCGAGACGCTCTTCATTTCGGAAAACACCGTGCGCAGCCACGCGCGCCACATCTACCAGAAGCTCAACGTGCACAGCAAGCAGGAGATGATGGATCTGCTCATTGGCGGAGGCGACCGCTAGGGCGGCGGGCGTGCACGGGTAGGACGGGCGCGGCTGCCGTGTGAGCGGGTCTACGCGCCCTCCAGGGCGATGCGCGCGCGAGTTGGCACAGAAGTGCCGTTGTGCAGTAGATTTCCGAGGCCGCTGGCAGAGATGGGCCGATGTGCAGCATCCGATCGGGCCGAATCGCGAAACCGCGCCCGTCGGTGGCGCTCGCTTTTGCAAAACCCCAGGTCACAAGATCGTGCACGAAACCCGCCGGAGAGACGCCGGCCATCGCATGCTACACAACGCGCGATTTCTGCCAACGGACGGCGAAATGTACTGCATAACGCGCGATTTGCGCCATCGCCGCGAAGGTGCCGGAGGCTGGGCCAAGCGGCCCCATCAGAAGGCGGGGCGTCTTGGTCGGTCAAGACGCCCCGCATTCCAGCGACGCATGGCGTAACGGTTTCGACCGGGGTAGGCCGCATTTTGGTCGCGAGCGCGAAACGGATGCGCCCTCCGCTTCTGCCTGCAGACATGAAAAACGCCCCTGAACAGGGGCGTTTTGCAATTCGAAATGGTGCCCGAGGCGAGAGTCGAACTCGCACATCCGAAGATAGCGGTTTTTGAGACCGCCGCGTCTGCCATTCCGCCACTCGGGCGCTTGGCCGATTATAGCAAAAGGTCCGCGCCGCCGAAGGTAAAATAGGCGCGAGAGAAATGAGGACCCATGATTGACCAGAATTTCGAACGCGAATTAAACGCCTGCCTCGCCGCCCATTGGGACGATATGGTGGCCGACCTCGATGCCTTGGTACGCATCCCCAGCGTGGAGGACCCGGCAACGGCGGGCCCCGGAGCCCCCTTCGGGAACGGTCCCGCCCGCGCCCTGCAGGCGGGGCTCGACCTCTGCGAGCGCCTGGGCGCCGCCTCTAAAAACCTCGACGGGTTCTGCGGCGTCGCCGATTTTCCCGGCGAGCGCGCCACTCAGCTCGGCGTGATCGGCCACCTCGACGTGGTTCCGGCGGGCGAGGGCTGGCATTTCGACCCCTGGCGCGTCACTCGCAAGGACGGCTACCTGATCGGCCGCGGCACGGGCGACGACAAGGGGCCCCTGCTCATGGCCCTGTACGCGGCCCACTTCCTCTTCGAGCGCCACGGCCGCTTCCCCTACACGCTCCGCTTCATCCTGGGCGCCAACGAGGAAACGGGCATGGCCGACGTGAAGCACTTCCACGAGGTCTACGCCGACCCCGCCCTCGTTTTCACGCCCGACGACGAGTTCCCCGTCTGCTACGGCGAGAAGGGCCAGCTGCAGGGCGCCTTCTCGTGCCCGGTGCCCGCCGACGCCCGCGTCGAGCGCTTCGCCGGCGGCATGGCGCTCAACGCGGTGCCCGCCCAAGCCGAAGCGATCGTCCGCGCGGAGAGCGCGCCCGCCGCGCCGCGCATCGCCGTCGAGCCCGCCGGCCCGGGCCTCATCCGCTTGCGGGCCCAGGGCGTGCAGGCCCATGCGTCCACGCCCGAAGGCGGCGTGAACGCGATCCATCTGCTCGCTGACTACCTGCTCGCTCACGACCTGTGCGCACCGTCCGAGCGCCCCTGGTTCGAGCTCGTGGCGCGCGCGTCCGGCGCCACCGATGGCTCATCGTTCGGCATCGCTTCGGCAGACGAGGCCTTCGGGCCGCTCACGATGGTGGCCGGCATGGCGGGCGATGCGGAAGGGGGGCGCACGCTTACGATCGACATACGCTTCACCTCTGCGGTGCCGGTGGACGACCTGCAGGAGGCGCTTGAAGGCCAGGCGGCTTCCTGCGGCGCGCGTTGGACGGCCTCGCGCGTGGAACCGGTGTTCCTCATGGACCCGCAGGGCGATTTCATCCAGGTGCTCGCCCAGAGCTATCGCGACGTGTCGGGCGACGACCAGCCGCCGTTCACGATCGGCGGCGGGACCTACGCGCGCAGCTTCACCAAGGCGGCCGGCTTCGGATCGGCGGTGCACGGAGAAGCGTTCCCCAGCTGGGTGGGCGGCATGCACGCGGCCGACGAAGGCGTCCCCGAAGACCAGTTGAAGCAGGCCTTCAAGGTCTACGCCGTCGCCATCGAGCGGCTCATGAGGCTCGACTTGTAGACGGGCGTCGGGGCGTGCGGCATCCGCTCGCCCCGCGCGCTTGCGCGGTGTGGGGCTACCGTGCGGGCCGGCGAGTCGGACGATGGCTCGTCCTGCGTGCCTGCGCGTGGCCCTTTGGGAGGCGCCGCGCTGCGCCTTCGGGGCCCGCGCCCCGTGCGCCTTTCTGCGGTGCCTGCCGTCTGCCCAATGGCACAGCTGCTCATGGCCTCTCGCCGTTCGGGCGATACGGAGCGCGCCCTGAATTCTTCGCAGGCGCACGTCCGTTCGCCATCGCTATTTGTAAATTGTCCGAACCTAGTTGGCAAACTAAAGTAATGGGGTATGATTACTAGCAAATAGGAGTAATTCTCATTGCTGGTGTCGATTGCACGAAGATGAAGCGCCTAGCCGCCCGCCGTTGTGCAAGGTTGCTAGAATGCCTCCGTACATGACGCCATTCTGGCAGACGTTAAGACGAGGGTCGTATGAACAGGTTCGAACAGCATTCTCAGGGACGTGCCGTCCCTTCGCAAGCCGCATGGGCAGGGCGCCCCACAGCGTATCGCGCGGCGCCGTCCGCAGCGGGGGTTCCTGCCGCCCGCCCGGCTTTCATGCGCGCAAACGCCGTTTCCGGTGCTCGCGCAGGCAGGCAGGCGATGCCGGCGGCTGCTGCGAACGCTGTCGCTCGCGGCCCCCGGCGCATGGCCTTCGCCGGCGGCCAGCAGCCGCCGAGCGGCCCGCGCGGCCCGCAGCCGGCGCCCGTCTCGCCCACGCCCCATATGCCCGCTTCGATGCAGGCGCCCAAGCAGAAGAGCAAGGCCCCGAAGATCGTGGCGATCATCTTGGCCGTGCTCGTGGCCATCTATGTCGTGGGCATCATCGTGTTCTCGAACATCTTCTACCCGAACACCACCTTTGCGGGTAAAGACATCTCCCTGCAGGGTTCTTCGGCCATGGCCACGATCGCCAACGGCCTGGCCGACAGCTACGAGCTCGACGTGTCGGGCGACGGCCTGAACTTCACGCTCACGTCCCAGCAGGTCGACTTGCAAGTCGACGGCAACGCCGAGGCCAAGAAGGCGCTCGAAGCCAACAAGGCCTGGCAGTGGCCCGTGCAGGTCTTCCTGCATCATGACGAATCCACGGTGCTCGACAACGACTACGACAAGGACAAGGTCGCTCAACTGGTGACCGAACAGGTCGACGCCTACAACAAGACGGCCACCGACCCGGTGAACGCCACGATCGCCTATGACGATTCGGCCGATTCCTTCCAGGTCGTCGCCGAAAAGGCCGGCACCAAGATCGATGCCGACGCTGCGGTGGCGGCGATCGACACGGCGTTGGGCGGCATGCTCGCGCAGACGTCGCTTTCCAACGACCAGCTCGTGCAGCCCACCGTGCTCTCCACCGAACCGGGCCTCGCGTCTGCGGCCGAACAGGCCAACGGCTTTTTGGGCGCCGACGTCGAGCTCGTCTTGGGCTCCACGGCCATCCATGCCGGGGAAGTGGGCTCCGACCAGATCTCCCAGTTCGTGACGCTCGGTGACGACTTCACGGCCACGCTCGACGAGAGCGCGATCGCTTCCTGGGTGTCCGATTTCGCCGACACGGTCAACACCGTGGGCACCACCCGCCAGTACCAGTCGGTCAACGACGGCGTGATCAGCGTCTCCGGCGGCACCTACGGTTGGAAGGTCGACGAGGACCAGCTCACGAGCGATCTAGAAGACGCCATCAACAACCACACGCAGGGCCAGTTGAAGGTCGCCACCACGAGCGAGGGCTACACCTGGAAGGGTGTGGGCCAGCCCGACTGGGGCGCCCATGCCGAGGTGGACATCTCTGACCAGCACGCTTGGTTCTTCGACGCCGACGGCTACCTGCTGTGGGAGTCCGACATCGTCTCCGGCAAGCCCGGCCACGACACCACGCGCGGCATCTTCCGCGTTTTCAAGAAGGAAAGCCCCGGCACGCTCACGGGTAAGACCGACCCGGCCACGGGCAAGCCGGAATACGTCACGCAGGTGCAGTACTGGATGCAGTTCACCACCGACGGCATCGGCTTCCACGATGCCAGCTGGCAGGCGGCCTTCGGCGGCACGCGCTACCTGCAGGGCTACGGCTCACACGGGTGCTGCAACTTGCCTCCTGCGAAGGCGGCGGCTCTCTACGACATCATCCAGGTCGGCAACGCCGTCATCGTGCACGACTAACGGCTTGCGCAGTCGTGCTGGGTATGGCAAGATAGACCAACGTTTGGGCGATTGGCGCAGCGGGAGCGCGGCTGCCTTACAAGCAGTAGGTCGCAGGTTCGAACCCTGCATCGCCCACCATTTCGCATTCAGAGCCGGGAGCGGAAACGCCCCCGGCTTTTTTCGTGCTCGGGCGGCGCCGGGCTTGCCTGCGCCAGCCGCGGTGTCTGGCTTGTCGACGTGCCCGTCTCGGCCTCATTTCCTGACGCGTCCATCTTGGCCCCGCCTTCCGACAGGCCCGTCCCGCTCCCGCCTTCCGATGCGCACGACTGGGCCGCCTTCTGCCGGGCTCATTCCGGCCCCTCTTTCCACCGCGCTCATCTTGACCCCGCCTTCCGACAGGCTCATCCCGGCCCCGGCCCCGGCCCCGGCCGCCGGCATCCTTGCAACGGCGGCACAAATCGCGCGCTCTGCAGTATATTTCGCCGTCCGTTGGCAGGAATCGCGCGTTGTGTAGCATACGATGGTCGGCGCCTCTCGGGTGGACTTCGCGCGCGAATCCCTGACCTGGGGTTTTGCAAAAGCGAGCGCCTCCGATGGGCTCGATACACGTGATTCGGCCCGATTGGATGCTACACATCGGCCCATCTCTGCCAACGGCCTTGGAAATCCACTACACATCGGCACATCTGTGCCATCACTCCCCGAAATCGATCGCGCATCGGCTACTCTCTGCCAGTCGCCCTTGGAGCCGACCGCATATCTGCCCATCTCAGCTAGCCTTCATGCGTCTCGTCCCGAGGCGCAACGTCGCGGTGCACGCGCCCCGCTCGGCGAACTAGCTCCCGCATCGACGCACACGGTGCACGCGCCCCCGCCCGGCGGCCTCGCCCTCGGGACGACGCACGCGGCACACGCGCCCCGCTCGGCGGGGCTGCCGCCTGCCCCCCGCCGAGGCGCACCCATGGCCCCGCCACTCCATTACCGCGCAATGCAAAACCTGAAACTATAGTGCAAAACGGTTCGTCGTTACGAAAAAAATTACCTCAGATAGGGTAAAACTATATTTACAGTGTAAAAGGAAGTAAACTATTAGGAAGGAGATGATTGCATGGCTCAATTTGCACGCGACGATGTCATTCTGTACGGCTCGAACGGCGTATGCCATATCGACGATATCGAGGAACGCGAAACGGGTGCGTACTACACGCTCAGCTCCGTGCACAAACGGCACACCAAGTTCATGGTGCCGGTCGATAACGAGCATCTGGTGAGTCGCATGCGCCCTCTTCCTGAAAAGCAGACGGTGCTCGATGCAATCGATGCGGCTAAAGACGCCGACGTGTCCTGGATCAAAGACAACGACACTCGCCGCACCCGCGCCCGCGAGATCATCGACATGGGGTCGATGCTCGATCTGCTTGTGCTCGAAAAGACCTTCGCCCTCCATAAGCAAAAGGTCACCGAAATCGGCAAGCGCAGCACGTCGAGCGACTCGAGCATCCTGCGCAACGCCCAGGAACATATCCGCGACGTCTTTTCGGTAGTGCTCGGCATCGAGCCCGACGAAGTCGACGCCTTCATCGCTTCCAAATAGGCGCGCGCACCGTTCGCCCCGCCTGCGGCGCACAGGGCGGGAATGCGGTGCTCGCCTGCGGTTTTGTGCTACAGTGAAACCATGCTCAGCCGAGAGTTAGGGGTTTCAGATGTATCGCAACATCCTCGTTCCGTACGACAAATCCGACCATGCGAAAACCGCCCTGCAGACCGCCATCGAAATGGCGCGCGAAACCGAAGGCGGCAAGGTGACCGTGCTCTACGTCGCCGAGCTCCCCGATTTCGACGACCCCACGTTCGAGGCCGCCGCGCAGATGGCCGGCGTCGCGCGTTTTTCCGAAGCGGACACTCTCACCATGCAGCGCACCTTCTACGCCCAGCAGAAGGACGCCCTCATTGAGAACACCAAAGATATCGTCGGCGATTTCAAAGACGTCGTCTTCCGCGTCACGTCGGGCAAGCCGCACGATGAAATCGTGGGCTTCGCCAAGTCGGGCGAGTACGACCTGATCGTCATGGGCAACCGCGGCCTGGGCGCTCTGCGCGGCGCGCTCGGCTCGGTGAGCTACGCGGTCCTGCGTTCGGTCGACATCCCGGTGCTCATCGTCAAGTAGCCGCAACGACAAGCCGATCTTTCGCACGCGCATCCTCAGGCGGGGTGCGCGTGCTTTGCATAAGGGGGAAGTGTGAAGCGCGAACACGCTGACATCTGCATCATAGGCGCGGGCCCGGCGGGCATCTTCACGGCGCTGTCGCTGCTCGAAGAAGGGGATGGGCGGCGCATCGTCATCATCGACCGCGGCCTGCCGATCGAGCGGCGCCATTGCCCCAAGGCCGAAACAGGGCACTGCGTGAACTGCGACCCCTGCCGTATCACGACTGGGTTTTCGGGCGCCGGCGCCTTTTCCGACGGCAAGCTGTCGTTGTCGCATGAGGTGGGCGGCGACCTGCCCGACTTGGTGGGGGCCGATGTGGTGGAGCGCACGATCAAGCTCGTCGACGGCCTCTACCTGAAGTTCGGCGCCGACAGCCACGTGGAAGGCGTGGGCGACCGCGACGCGGTGGCCCAGATTCGCCGCCGCGCGATCGAGGCCGGCTTGCAGTTGGTCGACTGCCCCATCCGCCACCTGGGGACCGAACGCGCTCAAGAAATCTACGGCCGCATCGAGCGCTACCTCGTCGACGCGGGCGTCGATCTGCGCTTTTCGGCCACCTGCCGCCAGCTGCTCATCGAAGGCGACGCCTGCAAGGGGGCCGTCTACGTGCAGAAGGGCGAGACGGTGGAAATGCGCGCCGACCACACGATCGTCGCTTGCGGCCGGCGCGGGGCCGGCTGGTTCGACCAGCTCTGCCGCGAGCACGGCATCGCCCACGAGGCGGGCCCGGTCGACATCGGCGTGCGCGTGGAAGTGCGCAACGAGATCATGGAAACGGTGAACAACGTCCTCTACGAGAGCAAGCTCATCGGCTATCCGCTGCCCTACAAGAACAAGGTGCGCACCTTCTGCCAGAACCCGGGCGGCTTCGTATCGCAGGAAAACTACGACGGCGGCCTGGCGGTGGTGAACGGCCATTCCTACAAGGAGCGCAAATCGGCCAATACCAACCTGGCCATCCTCTGTTCGCAGAACTTCCGCGAGCCCTTCGACGAGCCCATCGCCTACGCGCAGCGCGTGGGCGAGCTCACCAACATGCTCGGCGCGGGTCACATCCTCGTGCAGCGCCTGGGCGACATCGTCGACGGCAAGCGCACCTGGCCCAAGGAGCTTTCGCACGCCAACGTGCGGCCCACGCTGCCCGACGCGGTGGCCGGCGACATCACGGCGGCCATGCCCTACCGTGCGATGACCAACATCCTCAACTTCATGTTCGCGGTCGACAAGGTCGTGCCCGGATTCGCCGCGCGCGAGACCCTGCTCTATTCGCCCGAGCTCAAGTTCTACAGCAACCGCGTGAAGATGGACGCGCACTTCGCCACGAGCCTGCACGGCCTGCATTGCCTGGGCGATTCGAGCGGTTGGACGCGCGGCCTCATGATGAGCTCGGTCATGGGCTATCTTATGGGGAAGGAACTGGCGGGCACGGCTACGGAAGGAACTGCCCATGTGCGATAACGTCAAACTTGCTGCCGACGGGATGTCGGTGCGGATTCTCGATCAGACGCGTTTGCCCAATGACGAGGTCTATCTCGACCTCACCACGGCCGAAGCCTGCTTTGACGCGATCGCCCGCCTGGCTGTGCGCGGGGCGCCGGCGATCGGCATCTTCGCGGCGGCGGCCTTCGCCATGCTCGCCAAGCGCGCGCCGATGGGCACGGGCGAAGAATTCCGCACCCACATGCAGCAGACGGCCGACTATCTGAACGCGAGCCGCCCCACCGCGGTGAATCTGTCGTGGGCCCTGCGGCGGATGATGGGCGTGCTCGACGCGCATGCGGGGGAGGGGCGCCCGGCAATCGAGGCGGCGCTCGTCGCCGAAGCGCGCGCGGTGCAGGACGAAGACGTGCGCACCTGCGAGCGCATGGCCGAGCTGGGGCTCACGCTCATCGAAGACGGCTGGGGCCTTATCACCCACTGCAACGCCGGCCCGCTCGCCACGAGCGCCTACGGCACGGCGCTCGGCCCCATGCTGCTGGGGCATGAGCGCGGCATGAACTTCCACGTGTACGCCGACGAAACCCGGCCGCTCCTGCAGGGCGCGCGCCTTACGAGCTACGAGCTCGATCGCGCGGGGGTCGACGTGACGCTGATCTGCGACAATATGGCAAGCATCGTGATGAAGCAGGGCTGGGTGCAGGCCTGCTTCGTGGGCTGCGACCGCGTGGCGGCCAACGGCGACGCGGCCAACAAGATCGGAACGAGCGGGCTGGCAATCATCGCGCGCCACTACGGCGTGCCCTTCTACGTGATGTGCCCCTCGTCGACGCTCGATCTGGACTGCGCGACCGGCGACGACATTCCCATCGAGCTGCGCGACCCCGACGAGATCAAGACCATGTTCTACGAACGCCCTATGGCGCCCGAGAGCGTGGCCTGCTACAACCCGGCCTTCGACGTGACCGACCACGAGCTCATCACCGCGATCGTGACGGAGCGCGGCATCTTGCGCCCGCCCTTCACCGAGAGCATCGAGGCCCTCTTCGCCTAGCGACAACGGTGACAACGCCCCCCGGTATGGCACACTCCAGAGGCCCTCTTCGCCTAGCGCCCCCCGTTGTCACGCCCGTTATACGGTTACGAAGCGCACGTCGACGACCGCGCCGTCTTCGATTTCCATGATCGCAATGCTCGGGTCGCTGCCTCCGCGCGGCCGGGTGGGGCTGCCGGGGTTCACGTAGCGCACGTTCCCGATCTGCTGGTTGCGCGGGATGTGCGTATGCCCGTGCACGACCACCTGCACGTCGGGCGCGGGCACGCCCACGTCTTCGGGCCGATGCACGATGAGGAACTTCACGCCCCCGATCGTGGGCGAGGCCGAAAACGGCGCCTCGATGCGCCCGTAATCGTTGTTGCCCATCACGCAGATAATCGGCGCGATCGTCTGCAGCTCCCACAGGAGCGGCGCGCGCACCACGTCGCCCGCGCAGATGATCCTGTCGACCCCCTGCAGGGCGCTGACGACCGTTTCAGGGAGATGACCGTGCAGGTCGGACACGATTCCGATTTTCATGTAATTCCCCTTTTCGCGTGCGAGGCTCGATTTTCGGCTTCATAATACAGTCATTATGAGTGAATACATCGAAGGAAAACGCCCCGTTATCGAAGCGCTGCGCACGCACGTGCCCATCGAGGCCGTGCTGCTCGCCGATAACGTGAAACGCGACGCCCTTATCTCCGACATCCTGCGCAAAGCCAAGGCGCAGAAGGTCCCCGTGCGCACCGTGCGCCGGGGCGATCTCGACCGCGTGAGCGCCCGCGGCAGCCATCAGGGCGTCGCCGCGCAGGCCAAGCCCTTCCCCTATGCGGGCATGGGCGACATCCTGGCCCACGCCGAAGCGCAGGCCGCCCGCACCGACGGCCGTGCCCTCATCGTCGTGCTCGACCACATCACCGACGCGGGCAACTTGGGCGCCATCGTCCGCAGCGCCGAAGTGGTGGGCGCCGCCGGCATCGTGATTCCCAACAAGCGCTCGGCCCAGGTCACCGCCGCCACCTACAAGAGCTCGGCCGGCGCCGTGGCCAACCTGCCCATCGCCCAGGTCGCCAACTTGAAGCAGGCGCTCGAGCGCTGCAAGAAGGAAGGCTTCTGGGTGGCCGGAGCGAGCGAAAAGGCCGACCAGACCATCTGGGACGCCAACCTCAAGGGCAGGATCGCCCTCGTCATGGGCAACGAAGGCGAAGGCCTCGCCCGCCTCACGCAGGAGACCTGCGACTTCCTCGTCGCCCTCCCGCAGGTAGGCAAGACCGCCTCGCTCAACGTGGCCCAGTCGGCCACGGCCTGCATGTACGAATGGCTCCGCCAGAACGAACGGGCGTAGGGCCATGAAGGCGCGCGACAAAGTCCTCATCGTCGACGGCTACAACATCCTGCGCAGCGGCAGCCGCTACCGCTACCTGCGCGAAAACCCCGACTGGACCGACGAGTGGTTCAACAAATCGCGCGAGGTCCTCATCAACGACGTCATCGCCTACATGGGGCGCGACTATTCCACGGCCTACGTGGTCTTCGACGGCACCGACAACCCCTATTCCACAGGCGAAGCGGAAACGATCGGAGGCGTGAACGTCGTCTTCTCGCCGGCCGGCACCACCGCCGACACGGTGATCGAAAAGCTCTCCCACGACGCGCGCGAGCGCAACCGGGAAGTCATGGTGGTCACGAGCGACGCCAGCATCCAGGACGCCGTTTTCGGCCTGGGCGTCGACCGCATGAGCGCCGACGGCTTCTCGCGCGAAGCCCAGCTGCTCGACGAGGAAACCGCCCAAGACGAGGCCCCGCACGTCAAGCGCAAGAACACGGTGGCCGACCGCATCAGCCCCGACGCCCTGGCCAAGCTCAAGGCCCTGCGCGACGGCTACCAGTAAGCGTGACAACGCCCGCGCGTGATGTTGTCATTCCCGCGTGTGACAACATCACGCACGGGCGTTGTCACGCCCGTGTAGCACAAATCAACATCAGATATCCACGCCTTTGAAAAAAATTTCTTGACTTCCTCTTGACAGGACCGTATCTTTGGACATTGCGACTTTTCGCACATGTACGGATTTTTCTGAAGGAGGAAAAGCCCCGTGGCGCAAGCACAAAATAACGCTCCCACCAGCCTTTATAGGAGCCGCAGAAGCTTCGCGAAGATCCCGGCCGTCATGGACGTCCCCAACCTCATCGCCATTCAAACGGAAAGTTTTAAATGGTTCCAGAACGAGGGTCTCGACGAGGCGTTCCAGGACATCTGCCCGATCGAGAGCAACGCCAAGAATATGCGCGTCGAAATCGGCAAGCATGAGTTTGGCGAGCCGAAGTACACGGTTGACGAATGCCGCCTGAAAGACGTGACCTACCAGGCCCCGCTGTTCGCCGAGGTGCGCTTCATGAACCTCGAGACCGGCGAGATCAAAGAGCAGGACGTCTTTATGGGCGACTTCCCGCTCATGACCCCGCGTGGCACCTTCATCATCAACGGCACGGAGCGCGTCGTCGTTTCCCAGCTCGTCCGCTCGCCCGGCGTCTACTTCGGCACCGAGCGCGACAAGACGAGCAACGCGACGCTCTACAACGCCAAGGTCATCCCGTCCCGCGGCGCTTGGCTCGAGTTCGAAACCGACAAGCGCGACATTCTTTCGGTCCGCATCGACCGCAAGCGCAAGCAGCCGGCCACCCTCTTGCTGCGCGCCCTGGGCCTGGCCGAAACGCGCGAGGAAATGGTGGAATGCCTGGGCGAGTCGGAAATGGTGCTGCGCACCCTCGACCGCGATCCGGCCACCACGCGCGACGAATCGCTCATCGAGCTCTACAAGCGCTTCCGTCCGGGCGAACCGCCCACGATCGACTCGGCGCGCACCCTGCTCGACGGGCTGTTCTTCAATCCGCAGCGCTACAACCTCGCCAAGGTGGGCCGCTACAAGATCAACAAGAAGCTCGGCTTCGATCCTTCCAACGACTCCTCCACGCTGACCACGGACGATATCGTGGCCACGATGCGCTACATCGTGGCTCTGCACGACGGTGAAGAAGGCTATGTCACCGACGATATCGACCACTTCGGCAACCGCCGCATCCGTACGGTGGGCGAACTTATCCAGAACCAGTTCCGCATCGGCCTGTCGCGCATGGAGCGCGTGGTCCGCGAGCGCATGAGCGTTCAGGAGCCCGACGACATCACGCCGCAGAGCCTGATCAACATCCGCCCGATCGTGGCCTCGATCAAGGAATTCTTCGGTTCTTCCCAGCTGTCCCAGTTCATGGACCAGTCGAACCCGATCGCCGGCGTCACCCACAAGCGCCGCCTGTCGGCCCTGGGCCCCGGCGGCCTGTCGCGCGAGCGCGCAGGCTTCGAAGTCCGCGACGTCCATAACTCCCACTACGGCCGCATGTGCCCGATCGAAACGCCTGAAGGCCCCAACATCGGCCTGATCGGTTCGCTGGCGAGCTACGCCCGCGTCAACCCCTACGGCTTCATCGAGAGCCCCTACCGCCGCGTCGTCGACGGCAAGGTGACCGACGACATCGACTACCTCACCGCCGATGAGGAAGAGAACCACGTCATCGCCCAGGCCAACGAGCCCTTCGACCCCGACACCCGCGTGTTCGGCCGCACGGTCGACGGCGAATTCGTCGAGACCCGCCGCGTGCTCGCCCGTACGAAGAACTCGCACGGCGAATTCGGCGACCCCGCCGAAGTGCCCGTGTCGATGGTCGACTACATGGACGTGTCCCCGCGCCAGATGGTGTCGGTGGCCACCTCGCTCATTCCCTTCCTTGAACACGACGACGCCCACCGCGCCCTCATGGGTTCGAACATGCAGCGTCAGGCCGTGCCCCTGCTGCGCCCGCACGCGCCGCTGGTCGGCACCGGCATCGAGCACCAGATCGCGGTCGACTCCGGCGAGATCCTCGTCGCGCAGAACGCCGGCGTGATCGACTACGTCGACGGCGAGGTCATCAACGTCCTCACCGACGACGGCGAGTACGACGAGTATCTGGTGCCCAAGTTCCAGCGCTCCAACCAGGGCTACTGCATCAACCACAAGCCGATCGTCCGCAAGGGCGACCGCGTCGAGGCGGGCGACGTCCTCGCCGACGGCCAGTCCTGCGACGGCGGCGAGCTCGCCTTGGGCCAGAACCTCCTGGTCGCCTACATGCCCTGGGAAGGCTACAACTACGAGGACGCCATCATCATCTCCGAGCGCGTCGTGGCCGAAGACCTTCTCACGAGCATCAACATCGCCGAATACGAAGTCGATGCGCGCGACACCAAGCTGGGGCCGGAAGAAATCACCCGCGAGATCCCCAACATGGCCGACGAAATGACCACCGACCTCGACGCCGACGGCGTGATCCGCGTGGGCGCCGAAGTGCACCCGGGCGACGTGCTCGTGGGCAAGGTCACCCCGAAGGGCGAAACCGAGCTCACCGCCGAAGAGCGCCTGTTGCGCGCCATCTTCGGTGAGAAGGCCCGCGAGGTCCGCGACACGAGCCTGAAGGTGCCCCATGGCGCCGGCGGCCGCGTGATCGGCATCCACCGCTTCAGCCGCGATGCGGGCGACGAGCTCGCTCCCGGCGTCAACGAGCAGGTGCGCGTCTACGTTGCCCAGAAGCGCAAGATGCAGCAGGGCGACAAGATGTCCGGCCGTCACGGCAACAAGGGCTGCGTCTCCCGCGTTCTTCCCGTGGAAGACATGCCCTACCTGGCAGACGGCACCCCCGTCGACATCATGCTCAACCCCCTGGGCGTGCCTTCTCGTATGAACGTCGGCCAGCTGCTCGAATGCCACCTGGGCTGGGCCGCGAAGTGGGGCTGGGACGAAGAGCCCAACTCCGACAAGGCCGTCCACGGCCCGATCTTCGTGTCCACGCCGGTCTTCGACAGCGCCACCGAAGACGAGATCGCCGACGTCCTGCAGAAGACCAACCGTAACCTCATCAACCTGGCCAAGGAAAAGTACGGCGAGCATGCGCGCGAGGAATTCGTGCCCCAGCTCAACAAGTTCGGCAAGACCACGCTCTACGACGGTCGCACCGGCGAGCCCCTGCGCGAGCCGATCACCGTGGGCTACCCCTACATGCTGAAACTGGGCCACATGGTCGACGACAAAATCCATGCCCGTTCGACCGGCCCTTACAGCCTGATCACGCAGCAGCCTCTGGGCGGCAAGGCCCAGTTCGGCGGTCAGCGTTTCGGCGAGATGGAAGTGTGGGCCCTCTACGCCTACGGCGCGTCGAGCGTGCTGCAGGAGATTCTCACGGTCAAGTCCGACGACACCGTGGGCCGCGTGAAGACCTACGAGGCCATCGTCAAGGGCGAGAACATGCCCGCCCCCGAAGTGCCCGAATCGTTCAAGGTGCTCATCAAGGAAATGAAGTCCCTGTGCCTGAACGTCGAGCTCGAAGGCCACAACAACGAAGTGCTCGACGTTTCCGAAACGCACGAGCCCGAAAGCGCCGGCAAGCACGTCTACGACGCCATGGAAGCCGACGCGAAGAAGACCGAAGAGGACGAGGACAGCGCTCTCGACAGCCTGGTCGCAGCGCTCGACGGCCTCATCAGCGACGACTTGAAAGACAGCGACAATGGCAACGACCTTATCGGCGGGGAGGAGTAAGTAAATGACCGAATACGACGTCACCAACTTCGACGCTCTGCGCGTCTCCCTCGCAAGCGCGGAAGAAATCCGCAGCTGGTCCCACGGCGAGGTAAAGAAGCCCGAGACCATCAACTACCGTACCCTCAAGCCCGAGAAGGACGGCCTGTTCTGCGAGCGCATCTTCGGCCCCACCAAGGACTGGGAATGCGCCTGCGGCAAGTACAAGCGCATCCGCTTCAAGGGCATCGTGTGCGAACGCTGCGGCGTCGAAGTGACCCGCAGCAAGGTGCGCCGCGAGCGCATGGGCCACATCGAGCTCGCCGCTCCCGTGAGCCACATCTGGTACTTCAAGGGCAGCCCGTCCCGTCTGGGCTACCTGCTCGACATTCCGCCGAAAGACCTCGAAAAGGTGCTCTACTTCGCGAGCGCCATCATCACGAGCGTCGACAAGGAAGCCCGCGAGGAAGACGAAGCCGAGCTCCGCGACGAGCTGGCCGCCGACCTCGAAGAGCTCGACGCCGAACGCGACCGCCTCGTGGCCGCCACGCGCCGTCTGTCCACCGACTACGTGCCGGAAGAAGACGAATTCGTCGACGACATCGAAGACGAAGAGCGCATGACCCCCGAAGAGGTCGAAGACGAGCTCGCCGACATCTACGAAGAGTTCAACGAGCGCAAGGCCCTGCGCAGCGAGGCCCTCGAAGCCTTCTTGAAGATCGAGCCCAAGCAGCTCGTTCCCGACGAGGCCCTCTACCGCGAGATGCGCCTCAACTACAGCGACTACTTCACGGGCGGCATGGGCGCCGAAGCCGTGCGCGACCTGCTCGACGCGCTCGACCTCGAGGCCACCGCTGCCGAACTTCAGGACACCATCGCTAACGGCAAGGGCCAGAAGCGTACCAAGGCCGTCAAGCGCCTGAAGGTCGTCGACGCCTTCCTGAAGAGCGACAACAAGCCGCGCGACACTATCCTCGACGTGATTCCGGTCATCCCGCCCGACCTGCGCCCCATGGTGCAGCTCGACGGCGGCCGCTTCGCCACGAGCGACTTGAACGACCTCTACCGTCGCGTGATCAACCGCAACAACCGCCTGAAGCGCCTGCTCGATTTGGGTGCGCCCGAAATCATCGTCAACAACGAAAAGCGCATGCTGCAGGAAGCCGTGGACTCCCTGTTCGACAACGGCCGTCGCGGCCGTCCCGTCACGGGCCCCGGCAACCGTCCGCTCAAGTCCCTGGCCGACATGCTCAAGGGCAAGCAGGGCCGTTTCCGCCAGAACCTGCTCGGCAAGCGCGTCGACTACTCCGGCCGTTCGGTAATCGTCGTCGGCCCTGAACTGAAGCTGCACCAGTGCGGCCTGCCTTCGCAGATGGCCCTCGAACTGTTCAAGCCCTTCGTCATGAAGCGCCTGGTCGAGCTCGAGTACTCCGCCAACATCAAGGCCGCCAAGCGCGCGATCGACCGTGGCGCCAGCTACGTGTGGGACGTGCTCGAAGAGGTCATCACCGAACACCCGGTGCTCCTCAACCGCGCACCTACCCTGCACCGTTTGGGCATCCAGGCCTTCGAGCCCGTGCTCACCAACGGCAAGGCCATCAAGCTGCACCCGCTGGTCTGCACCGCCTTCAACGCCGACTTCGACGGCGACCAGATGGCCGTGCACGTACCGCTGTCGAGCGCTGCCCAGGCCGAAGCCCGCGTGCTCATGCTTTCCTCCAACAACATCAAGTCGCCGGCCCATGGCCGCCCGCTGACCATTCCCACCCAGGACATGATCATCGGCACCTACTACCTCACGACCCTGCGCGACGGCATGCCGGGCGAAGGCCGTGCGTTCGCCTCCTTCGACGACGCGCGCCACGCCTTCGACGCCCATGCCGACCTCGACGCCCAGGCCAAGATCGAGGTGCGCCTGCCGCGCGACATGGAAATCGCCGACCAGTTCGGCAAGCCGGTCGTGCGTCCTGCGGGCAGCCGCATCACCACGTCCGCGGGCCGCATCATCTTCAACTCGGTTCTGCCCGACGATTACCCCTTCCTCAACTTCGTGGTCGACAAGGGCGTCATGGGCAAGCTGGTGGGCGATTGCTCCAACCGCTACACCACGAGCCAGATGGAGCCCATTCTGGACGGCCTGAAGTCCAACGGCTTCCACTACGCCACCAAGTCGGGCCTCACCGTGTCCATTTGGGACGCCACGATCCCCGACAACAAAGACGAGATCATCGATGCCGCCGAAGCCAAGATCGAAGCCATCGACGAAGACTACGAGATGGGCCTCATGTCCGACGACGAACGCCACAAGCAGGCGGTCGACATCTGGACCGACGCCACCGAAGAAGTGGGCAACGCCATGGCCGCCGGCTTCAGCGAGCTCAACCCGATCTACCAGATGGCCACTTCGGGCGCTCGTGGTAACGTCAAGCAGATTCGCCAGCTGGCCGGCATGCGCGGTCTGATGGCCGACACCAAGGGCGAGATCATCGACCAGCCCATTAAGTCGAACTTCCGCGAGGGCATGTCGGTGTTGGAATACTTCCTGTCGTCGCACGGCGCCCGCAAGGGCCTGGCCGACACCGCTCTGCGTACGGCCGACTCAGGCTACCTGACCCGTCGTCTGGTCGACGTCGCCCAGGACGTCATCGTCCGCGAACTCGACTGCGGCACCACCGAAGGCGTGCCCTATCCGCTGCACACCGCCAAGGGCGAGCTCGATGAGAACCTCATCGGCCGCTGCCTGTCCGAAGACGTGCTCGACGGGGAAGGCAACGTGCTCGCCGCCGCAGGCGACTACATCAACAGCATGAGCGAGCTTTCCGACTGGGCCGCCAAGGGCGTCACCGAGGTCACGATCCGCACGATCATGACCTGCCACGCCGAGCATGGCGTCTGCCAGAAGTGCTATGGCTGGGATCTGGCCACGAGCCGCCCGGTCAACATCGGCACGGCCGTGGGCATCATCGCCGCCCAGTCGATCGGCGAACCGGGCACCCAGCTCACCATGCGCACCTTCCACTCCGGCGGCGTTGCCGGCGAGGACATCACGCAGGGTCTTCCCCGTGTCGTGGAATTGTTCGAAGCGCGCAAGCCCAAGGGCTTGGCCGTGCTCGCCGAAATCGCCGGTACCTTGCAGGTGTCGGGCGACAAGAACACCAAGGTGCTCACGATTCACGACCAGGAAGGCAACTACCGCGAATACACGGTGCCGGCGCGCGCCCAGCTCATGCCGGGCATCGAAGACGGCTGCGAAGTGAAGGTGGGCCAGCAGGTCACCCGCGGCTCCATCGACCCGCACGACCTTCTGCGCCTCACCGACCCGAACACCACGCTGCGCTACATCGTGGGCCAGGTCCAGCAGGTGTACGTCAGCCAGGGCGTAGACATCAACGACAAGCACATCGAGGTCATCGCGCGTCAGATGCTGCGCAAGGTCGTGGTGCTCGACTCTGGCGACTCCAGCTACCTGCCGGGCCGTCAGGTCAACCGCTACGAGTTCGAAGACGCCGCCAACCAGCTCGTGCTGGAAGGCAAGCAGCCGCCTACGGGCCGTCCGCTCCTGCTCGGCATCACGAAGGCGTCGCTGGCCACCGATTCCTGGCTGTCCGCGGCTTCCTTCCAGGAGACCACCAAGGTCCTTACCGATGCGGCTATCGAAGGCAAGACCGACCACCTGGTGGGCCTGAAGGAAAACGTCATCATCGGCAAGCCGATCCCTGCCGGCACGGGCCTGCATCGCTACCGCGACGTCGAGCTCACCTACAAGGGTCGCCCGGTCGACACCTCCGAAGGCAACGACACCCTGCCCGACTACGCTCCCGACGAGCTGCGCAAGACCGAAGAGCTGCTCCCGCAGCCCCAGGACTGGTCGCTCGACGGCGATTCGTACCTCAACATGGGCGGCAGCTACTCGAGCTACTTCAACAGCCTTTCGGCGGGCCGCAACAAGAAGCTCTCCGACGAGGATGCGCGCCTTTACATCTACGACGACCTGGGCGTGTCGCAGCGCTGGGCCAACAAGTTCAGCGAGGCGGGCATCGAAACCGTGGGCGATCTGGTCGGCTACAACGAAGACGACCTGCTGCGTATCGAAGGCATCGGCGCCAAGGCCATCGAAGAGCTGAAGGCGGGCCTGGAAGCCCACGGTCTGTCCGACGTGATCGAAGACGACCTCAACGCTTCCGGCGACGACATGAGCAAGCTGCTCGACATGGTCTTCTCGCCCGACGACACGATCCTGATCGGCGGCGACCAGCCGGCGACCTACAACAACGACGGCGAGGAAATGCTCGGCGAGGCCATGCCTCCGCGCTCCTACCAGCGCGACTTCGACGAACTGAACGACCTTCTGGGCGGCAGCTCGATCGATTTGGGGCTCCACGTCGACGACCATAAGGACGACGCCTCATCCGACGACGACGGCGACAACGCCTAAGCATCGTCAATACGCAAGCGAAGCGGGGTGCCCCAGGGCGCCCCGCTTTCATAGAGGGAATACGCAATGAGCGACAAGACCTACGTGCCCGCGGGGGAGAGCGAGCCGGCCAGCCAGATCGGCGCGACGATCGAAGCGCTGGCGGCCACCATCCACGGGCGACGCGAAGCGGGCGCCGAAAGCTACACCTGGCGCCTGCTTACCGGTAAAGACGACGACTGCCTGAAAAAAGTGATGGAAGAAGCGGGGGAAGTGGCGCTTGCGGCCAAAGACGCTGGCGCCGCCGAAGGCGACGCGCGCGACGCGGCCACCGACCACTTGCGCTACGAGGCGGCCGATGTGGTGTACCACCTGCTCGTAGTGCTCGAGCGCTATGGCATTCCGCTCGACGAATTCGCCGCGGAACTCAACACGCGCATGCGCGCCGACGAACGCCCCGAAGGCGCGGTCATGCTCAAGCCCGAACACGTGAAAAGGGGAAAGTAATGGGCAAGCTTTTCGGAACCGATGGCGCGCGCGGCGTGGCCAACACCGATCTCACCTGCGAGACCGCCTTCGCGCTCGGTCAGGCGGCGGTGAAATTTCTGGGCATCACGATCGCCGTGGGCAAGGACACGCGCCTTTCGGGCGACATGCTCGAAGCCGCCCTGAACGCCGGCATCATGTCGGCCGGCGGCACCGTGCTCGCGCTTGGCGTGATCCCCACGCCGGCGGTGGCCCTGCTCGCCCGCGAGCTGCGCGCCAACGGCGGCATCGTGATTTCGGCCTCGCACAATCCGCCGGAATACAACGGCATCAAGTTCTTCGATGGGGAAGGCTTCAAGCTGCCCGTCGAGCTCGAAGCGCAGGTGGAAGACTACGCGGTGGCCGGCGGCCTGCCGGTGGCCGATCGCGTGCCCGGCGACGCGGTGGGGACGATCGTGCCCGTGGAAAACGCCGTCGAGATCTACATCGAGCACGCCGTCGACGCCATTAAGGCCCAGGGCGTGTCCTTCGATGGGATCAAGATCGCGCTCGACACCGCCCATGGCGCCTCGAGCCTCACCACGGCCGAAGCCCTGCGCCGCCTGGGCGCCGACGTCACCGTGATCAACGACGACTTCAACGGCACCGACATCAACGTCGACTGCGGGTCGACCCACCTGGGCAAGGTGCGCGACCTCGTGGCCGAAATCGGCGCCGACCTGGGCATCGCCCACGACGGCGACGCCGACCGCGTGCTCTTCGTCGACGCCAACGGCAACGAGATCGACGGCGACATGGTAGAAGCCGCCTGCGCGATCGACCTGAAGAACCGCGGCCAGCTTGCGGGCAACACCGCCGTGTCGACGGTCATGTGCAACCTGGGCTTCGTGCGCGCGATGGAAGCGCACGGCATCGAGGTCCTGCAGACCGCTGTGGGCGACCGCCACGTTCTGCAGGCCATGCGCGACAACGGCTACGTGATCGGCGGCGAGCAGAGCGGCCACACCATCCTGCTGCGCCATAACTCCACCGGCGACGGCCTCATGACCGCCTGCCAGTTCATTAGCGTCTGCGTGCGCAACGGCATGACCGCCGCCCAAGCGGCCGCCCAGATGACGCGCTTCCCGCAGGAGCTCGTGAACGTCAAGGTGGCCGACAAGGGTGCGCTTGCCGGCAACGAGGCCATCGCCCAGGCGATTGCTTCAGCCGAAGAGGCCCTGGGCAACGACGGTCGCGTGCTCGTGCGCCCCAGCGGCACCGAGCCCCTGATCCGCGTGATGGTCGAAGCGGCCACCAACGAGGTGGCAGCCCAGCATGCCCGCGCAATCGCCCAGGTGGTCGAAGACGAACTCGCCTAGGCTACGGCAACGCTCATATGTATCTTGCGCGCCCGCCGGCTTCCCGCCGGCGGGCGCGTTGCGTTGGGGAGCGGGCGCTCGCTGTGCACGGCATGCAACGTATAGACCGTCGCCAGCATGCGGGCGTACGGCGGTTGCGAAAAGCGCCCGACGTGAGAGGCGACGGGCCGCGCGGCCGCATCGGGCGATAGCCACCGGCGAGAATATACTCAACTCAGACGAAATTTATCCTGAATTGACGATAAGCGAGAGTTCTCGTATAGTTCTTTCGACGTTGAGATTAGGGACTCAACCAGAATTGCATATGAGAAGGGAACCACTATGAAACAGAAACGCCTTGCGCGTCTTGTGGCGCTGTGCGCCTGCTTCGCGCTCGTGGGCGCGTTCGCGCTGGCGGGATGTTCGTCGAATTCGCAGACAAGCTCGTCGTCCACCTCGAGTTCGAGCTCTTCGGCAACCGAATCGCACGAGCCCGTCACGCTGCAGGTCTTCGCTGCCAACTCGCTTTCCAAGGCTATGGCCGAAGCCCAGGACGCCTACACGGCCGACCACAGCTGGGTCACCTTTGCCGACACCCAGTACAAGTCCTCGGGCGAGCTGAACCAGATGCTCGCCGCCGGCAGCCAGGCCGACATCCTCATCTCCGCTTCCAAGAGCAAGATGGACGAAGCCGAAAAGGCCGGCTACACTCAGGCCGACTCCCGCTTCACCTTGTTCAAAAACGATCTCGTGATGGTCACCTCGTCTAGCAACAGCAACATCCAAAAAAAGGTCACGCTCGACGACATCGCCACCGGTACGTACACCGTGGCCGTGGGTGACGATTCGGTCCCGGCCGGCAACTACGCCAACCAGTCCCTGTCCACCGTGGGCTGCTTCGTCGATCCCGACGGCAAGGCCGGTTCCGAAAGCGCCGGCAAGGCAAACGGCACCGACGCCTATGCGGGCACCCCGCTCGAAGGCAAGGTCGTGACCGACACGTCCGTGGGCAACGTCTGCAAGCATGCCGAATCCGGCGACGTCGACATCGCCTTCGTCTACACCTCCGACGTCTACCGCTTCGGCGGCGTGAAGGTCGTCGGCACCGTGCCCAACGACACCCATAAGGCCATCACCTACCCGGCGGCTCTCACCTCCACCACGCAGAACGCCGAAGAGGCCCAGGCCTTCCTGGACTGGTGCCAGAACGACCCCAGCGCCCAGGAAATCTGGCAGAAGTGGGGCTTCGAGCTCGCGAGCAACTAAGCGCGTCGCGTGAGCTTCGCACGTCGCACCGCATGTTTGCACAGCAGGGGGACCTCGTTTCGAGTCCCCCTTTTTCTTATGGGGATGACACATGAACGTTCGATTCTTGGCGGCGCTCTTCTCGCTCGTCTTGGCGTGGCCGGCCCTGCCCGCCTGGGCGGATTCTACCGCCAGCCCGGTTACGGGCGATGCCAACGTCCAGGCGACGATCTCGTCGGATAACCAAGCGGTCGCAGCCGAAGGGCTCTCCTATGCCTTGAGCGACTTCAAGCGCGCCCAGGCGGGCAGCAACCGCGAAGTCGACGGCAGCTACCAGGGCTACGGCTACTTCCTGGGCGCCGACGGCTACGACCTGTCGCTCATCGCGACCAACGATTTCGCGGTGCTCTACATCGACGCAGGCAAAGCCGCGCAGTTCGGCATCGACCTGCAGTCGTCCACGAGCGCTGGCGACCTGGTGGCGCTCGTGCGGGCCATCGACAACGCCAACGCCTCGGGCGGCGCACAGATCGACGAGTCGCTGCCCGTCTACGTGACCGCCGACACCACCTATGCGCAGGCGGGGCTCGTGTTCCGTTTCAACGTACAGGGCGAAAAGGGCTCCTACGACTTCGTGGCCACCGAAGCCGGCACCGATCCCACCGAGAGCGCAAGCGGGCAGGCGGTGCGGTTCACCCACGGCGCCTTCGCCCAGGTCGTCGACGCCAACGAAGCCAACATCCTGGCCCAGCCCTCGCGCCTCGACCAGTTGGCGAGCTTTCTTTCGCGCATCGACTATTCGCCTCTGTGGGTCACGCTGAAGACCACCTTCACGTCGATCGTCTTCATTTTCATCTTGGGCCTGGCAGCCGCCTATTTCACGCTGCGAATCTCGCCACGCGCCCGGGACATCTTCGACGCGATCTTCACCATTCCCATGGTCCTGCCGCCCACGGTCTGCGGCTTCCTGCTCTTGCTTGCCTTGGGCAACAACACGACCCTGGGCCGCTGGTTCATCGACATCGGCTTCCCGCTCATCTTCAGCTGGCCGGCCACGGTGATCGCGGCCGTGGTCGTGGCCTTCCCGCTCATGTACCGCAGCGCCCGCGGCGCCTTCGAAGCGCTCGACCCCAACATGCTCGACGCGGCCCGCACCCTGGGCTGGTCGAACGGCCGCATCTTCTTCAAGCTCATGCTGCCGCTCGCCTGGAGCAACATCGCTTCGGGCACCGTGCTCGCCTTTGCCCGCGCTCTGGGCGAATTCGGCGCAACGCTCTTCTTGGCTGGCAACTACCTGGGCATCACGCGCACGATTCCCATCGCGATCTACTTCGAATGGATGAACGGCAACACCGACGTCGCGATCTTCTGGACGGTCATCATTCTGATCTTCAGCTTCATCGTGATTCTGTTCATCAATCTGTGGGGCAGGCGCGCCACGCGCTACAAGCAGGGGGCGGTTGAAGAATGAGCCTGGAACTTTCCATTCGCAAGCATTTAGGGTCGTTCGACCTCGACGTCGATCTCACGGCCGGCGCGGGCGTCGTGGGCCTGCTCGGCGCGTCGGGCTGCGGAAAGACGCTCACGATGCGCTGCATCGCCGGTATCGAAACGCCCGATGAGGGCCGCATCGTGGTCAACGATCGCGTCTTCTTCGATTCCGAAGCGGGCGTGAACCTCTCGCCCCAGGAACGCAAGACGGCCCTGCTCTTCCAGAACTACATGCTCTTCCCCAACTTCACGGTGGAAGGCAACGTGGGCGCGGGCATTCCCAAATCGGTGCCTGCCGACGAGCGCAAGCGCATCATCGACCGCGAGCTGCATCGCTTCGACGTGACCGCCTTCGCCAAGCGCTACCCCCACCAGCTTTCGGGCGGCCAGCAGCAGCGCGTGGCCCTGGCCCGCATGCTCGCAGCCAACCCCTGCATCCTCATGCTCGACGAGCCGTTTTCGGCGCTCGACTCGCATTTGAAGATGATGCTCGAACAGAATCTGTCGAGCCTGTTCGACGCCTTCGACGGCACGATCGTCTACGTGAGCCACGACATCGACGAGGCCCTGCGCTTCTGCGATTCGATCGCCGTCATGGAACGCGGCCATATCGTCGAAATCGACCAGGGTCGCGAAATCGTCGACGCGCCGCACAGCAAGGCGGCCCTCAAGCTGTCCGGCTGCAAGAACGTGGTCGACGTGAAGCGCACGGGCGACCATACGGTCTTCAGCCCCCAGTGGGGCGTGACCCTGCGCATCCCGGGTGGGGTGCCCGATGGCACCAAGGCCCTCGGCGTGCGCGCGAGCTATTTGGAGAGGGCGAGCGAGCCGGGCGAGAACGTCTTCCGCATGCGGGTCGACCGCGTGAGCGATTCCCGCTTCGAGCGCAGCGCGCAGCTGGCCTTCCTCGACCGCGAGTCCGGCGCCGAACCCGAAGCCAACGACCGCGAGATGCATTTTCTCCACCAGCATTTGTTCTGGAGAGTGACGCACCGTGACGAGCAGGGGCTGCCAGAGACGGGAGAGGAACTATTGGTGCGTATTCCTTCCGAAAAGATATATCTTGTGGCAGAATAAGCATCACTGCGCGGAGACGCGCGCTAAAGCAAGGGGGCTGCCGCATGAAAGACGCACACGGTCGCACAATCGATTACCTTCGCATCTCTCTCACCGATAGATGCAACCTGCGCTGCGTGTACTGCATGCCGGCCGACGGCATCGTGCAGGTCTCGCACGACGATGTCCTGCGCTACGACGAAATCGTGCGCTTGGTGCGCGTGGCCGCCCGAATGGGCGTGCGCCGCGTGCGCCTTACCGGCGGCGAGCCGCTCGTGCGCAAGGGCGTGGTCGACCTGGTGCGCGCGGTGAGCCAGGTGCCCGGCATCGAAGACGTGTCGCTCACCACCAACGGCATCGCGCTCGCGCGGATGGCGCCGGCCCTGCGCGAGGCGGGCTTGCACCGCGTGAACGTCTCGCTCGATACGCTCGACACGGACGACTACCGCGCAATCACGCGCGGGGGAGACGTGCGCAAGGTGCTCGAAGGCATCGACGCGGCGCTTGCGGTGGGCTTCAACCCCGTGAAGGTGAACGCGGTCGCGGTGCGCAGCCTGCGCCAGGACTACTTCCGGTTCGCCCGCCTTTCGGTCGACAAGCCTCTGCACGTGCGCTTCATCGAGTACATGCCCATCGGCGATTCGGCGGGCTGCGGAGGCGCGGGCTGGGGTCCCGAAGACGTGATTCCCTGCGACGAGATCCGCCAGACCATCAACGATCGCTGTGCGGCCGAAGGGCTCGAGCCGCTCGTGCCGGTCGACGATTCGCACAAGCCCACGGGCGGCGGCCCGGCGCGCTACTACCAGTTCCCGGACGCTTTGGGCACGGTGGGCTTCATCTCGCCGCTGTCGCGCCATTTCTGCGGCGACTGCAACCGCCTGCGCATTACGAGCACGGGGGGCTTGCGCCCCTGCCTGTTCAGCGACAACGAGCTCGACCTGCGCAGCGTGCTGCGCAACGGTTCCGACGAAGACGTGCGCACGGTGCTTTCCCGCGCGCTGCACACCAAGCCCGAAGAGCACGAAGAGACCGTGCACGCCAACGAAACGGTCACCAACATGAATGCGATCGGCGGCTAGCGCGGCACATGGCCGGCGCGGCCGTGCGCCCAGGCGGGCGCGCGGCAGGCGAGGCGGGCGAATCAAGCGGAACGGCACCAGTGGGAAGGAACGGCAATGTCCGACGAAAAGCAGTTGACGCATATCGATTCCAAAGGCCAGGTGCGCATGGTCGATGTGGGCTATAAGCCCGACACCGAGCGCATCGCGGTAGCCGAAGGCTTCATCGCCATGCATCCCGAAACGCTCGCGCTCATCGTGGAGGGCAAGGCGGCCAAGGGCGACGTGCTCGCCTGCGCGCGCGTGGCCGGCATCATGGCGGGCAAGCAGACGAGCTCGATCATCCCCATGTGCCATCCGCTGCTCATCACCAAGTCGAAGGTGGAATGCGAGCCGGTGTACGAAGGGGAGCGCGCGGACGGGAAGTGCGGCATTCACGTGACGACGACCTTCGGCGTGACGGGCAAGACCGGTATTGAAATGGAGGCGCTCACCGCGGCGAGCGTGGCGTGTTTGACGATCTACGACATGTGCAAGGCGGTCGACCGCGGCATGGAAATCGGCGAGGTTCGCCTGCTGAAGAAGGACGGCGGCAAGACCGGCCTGTGGGAGCGCAAATGAGTCAAAGGGGTCACATCTCTTTGACTCGCTAGGGGGCCCGTGCGCCCCCTTTTTCATTTTGCACGTGCGTCGCGGTCGCTGCTCTTTTCGCAGGGTTGTTGCGCGGTCGCTGCTCGTTTCGCAGGGCTGCCGCAGTTCGCACGCTCGTAATGCACGATCGTTGCAATCGGCTGCTCGTTTCGCACGGCTGCTGCAGTTTCTTGCTCGTTTCGCATGCCCGCTGCACACGATTTCGAGAGAGAGCCCCGAAACCGGGGCCATCTGCTCAAAGTGCACGGAATATGCAGGCCGAACAGGGGATTTCCGCTCGTTTCGCACGGTCCTTGCACGATTCCGCTCAACGCGCACGGTCCCGCCAGATTTCGCGTGCAACAACCCTGCGAAACGAGTTTTCGAATCTCTGTTTTCAGTTCGGCCCGCAATTTCCTTGCAGGATGAGCAGTGCCAGGACAGTTCCCTTGACACAGACGAGGTTCCTTTATGCAAGTTCGTCTTGACAGTAGGCATGCATACGGGATAGCTGAATCTCAAACTGTTGCATGCTGCTCCATTGCACGGAATTTTCGAGACAAACTATCCATCTTATGCTTCTACAAGATTTTACGTGTCCCAATAATGCGTTGTGTTAGACCGCTTTGGATACTGGGACTTTTCCTATAATCTTTCTTGCTTAGATAGCAGGCGAAAGCGAAGGAGCTCCTATGGTCACCAAGGATGATGCGTGTTGGATAATCGGCCTTTCCGCAGGTGCGGGCATTGGCGTATACCTTGATGGCGGCTGGGGCGTCGATGCGCTTGTCGGGCGTGAGACCAGGGCTCATAACGACATCGACCTGTTCGTTCAGCGCGGGGATTACCAAAGGTTCGTGGATCTAATTGCTGATGAGGGGTTTTCCGAGGTGGCTGCATCTTTCACCACCGAAGATCACACGGTGTGGCAAGACGAGGCGGGGCGCATCGTCGACCTGCATTGCTTCGATTTCGCCGAGAATGGCGATATTCTGTATCAGGGAGATCGTTTTCCCGGGGAGGTCTTTTCGGGGAGGGGGCGCATCGGCGAGGTGGAGGTGTCGTGCATCGACCCCGAAAGCCAGCTGTTGTTTCACTTGGGCTATCAGCATGACGAGCACGACGCCCACGATGTCATGCTCCTATGCCGTGAGTACGGTTTCGACGTTCCCGAAGAATATCGCTAGCTGTTGCTATTTGCATCGGGGCACGACTTCAGCGCTTGCCGCAGATGCGCTGCGCCAGACCGCCCTGGACATCACGCCACGCCGTATATGGCCCTCCGCGCACGCGAGTCCCATTTCGCCTGCTTGATCCAGTACTCGTAGAACGGATAGGGGGTCACCTTGTACTGGCGCCAGGTCTTCTCGTACGTGCCGCGGGCTGCCTGCCTCACTATGAGCTCGGCGAGCTCGTCCGCGCTCCTGCGGACCTTGAAGCACCATGTCCACTTGAACCAGGCGAGGTAGTTCTCGAGGCGTCTCGTGGAGACACCCCGGAACCTGCCGATGAAGTGCCTCATCTGGGAGTGGAGGCTGTTCACCCTGTTGATGGCGTGCTCCTCCCTCTTGCTGGCGATGTGCGCGCCGACGCCGAGGGCGGGCAGGACGCGGCGGTACACGTGCGCACGGTCCGTCGAGATTATCGCGCCGACCGCGAGCTTGTCGGCGAGCAGCTCCCTGGCTGCCGCCTCGTCGAGGCCGCCCCTCCCCGCGATCTCGTAGAAGATGTCGCCGGCGTCGTTGATGCCGGTGAGCACGCATATCTTCTCGTGCCCGTCGGTTCCCTGCGACCTTGTGCGGGGCTTCCTGGGCATGCCGGACTCCGACCTGGAGCGGTTTCCCTTGAAGCTCTCCCTGAAGAAGCACTCGTCGAGCTCGGCCCCGCCGCCGGCCTCCACGCGGAAGGCGGGCATGCGCTTGGCCATGGCCTCGAGCAGCCTGTGGCGCATGAAGAACGCCGTCTTGAGGCACACGCCGCACTTTTCCGCCGACTCGCGCAGCGGGAGCATGTCCACGTGGCACTCCGCGAACCTCATCCAGGCCGACCTGTCGAGCTTGGTGGTGGAGAAGATGCGCATGGTGGCGTCGGTGAAGGTCCTGGCGCACCCTCGGCAGAGGAACCGCTGACGGCCGCGCCCGTCTCGCCCCCTCTTCACGTAATGCGGGGAGCCGCACCAGGGGCAGGCTCTGTCGGGATCGTCTTCCGCCCCCTCGCTTGCCGCGAGTTCGAAAAGCTCCGCGTCTATCAGCGCCTTGAGCGATCTCAGGACCCTGCTCTTCTCGGCAGCCGTCATCTGCGGGAGGAACTGCCTCGTCAGCTGGGTGAGCACGTCTTCCATTGCAACCTCCATCTCTCCTGATGATGGAATTGTCGCAACCGGGGCCCCGTCGCGTGTACTGCGTGCAGGACACTTATCCAAAGTGGTCTAACACAACGCAATAATGGAACACGTAAAAGCCGAAAATGGTGCATACTGAACGCTAATAGCTTTTCTGTTTCGCGTAGTACGCCAGTCGCCTGGCAAAATGCTACGACCTGCTCCAAATGCGCAGGTGACAGCAAAGATTAGCTAGAATTGGTGCAAGGGAAGGGCAAAGAAAAAGAGCCCCGAAGGGCTCTTTGGCAAGTCAAAAAATTGCCACCTACGTGGCGTCCGTAATCGGACATTCAAGGCTAAGCCGTTATTTTGACTCGCAGTGTTGTCCTGACTGGTATCAAGACAGTGTCAGTGTAGCACGGATGGATGGGACGATTCAATGCAACTGAGACATGCGGAAAACTACAACATCGGTCTCGACCTCGGCACAGGTTCGGTGGGGTGGGCCGTCACCGACGAAAATGGGGAGCTCTACCATTTCAAGAAACAGCCGACTTGGGGAAGCAGGCTGTTCCCGAGCGCTGGCTCTGCAGCCGATGCACGCGTGCATCGAGGGCAGCGCCGTCGCTACGATAGACGTCGGCAACGTCTCGACCTTTTGCAAGAGTTTTTCTTGGAACCGATGGCGGATGTTGATCCGGAATTCTTCGTCCGGCTTCGCCAGTCTCAACTGTGGCCCGATGATCGCGACCCACAGTACGCTGCGTATCATTGGCCTCTGTTCAACGACGAAAACTTTAACGAGCGCGACTACTATAAAAAGTTCCCGACAATCTACCATCTTCGCGTATGGCTCATGGAGACCGACGAGCAAGCAGATTTGCGACTGGTATATCTAGCTCTCCACAACATCGTGAAAACGCGCGGGAATTTCCTGCATCAAGATAACGAGCGCTTGAGTGCGAAGAACGCCAACATGGAAGAATCGGTGGAGCGTCTTTGCAATGCTCTCGCTGAATGGATGGCTGAAATCGACCCCGAAAGCGCTTGCGAGCCAAAGCCTGCAAAACTGCGTGCCGTTCTGGAAAATGCATCGTTATCCCGAGGTACCATGCGTGATGAGGCGATTCCGTTTCTCGGGCTCGAAACAGATGCCGCCCATAAGCGTATTGCGAAACAGGTCATTAGTGCGGTTCTCGGGTATAAAGCCGACTTGAAGAAGGTCTTTGCCCTTGAGACCGACGATCCGAGTTTCGATCTCTCGAACGATGCTGCCGTCGAGGAATTTCGCAACTCGGTTCCCGATGAGGGCATCGAGCTCTTCGATTCTTTGCTGGCGGCGTACTCTTCCTTTGTCCTTCAGGGCATCCTGAAAGGGGGCGACGGGCGTACGATTTCGTACTGCAAGGTCAACGAATACGAGCAATACGGCAAAGATTTGCGCATGCTCAAAAGACTGGTCCGACAGTATGCGCCCGCTCGTTACGACGAGTTTTTCCGCGGGCCGCACTATGAAGGCGCCTTATCGAAAGACTATGACCCATCGAAGGCCAAGGGCTACACGCTCTACAATTTGGGCACCACCAAACTTTCCTACGACGACTTTGCAGCTCAAGTGAAGAATCTCTTCAAGGGCACGGGTGCCGAATCGGACGAACGATACGTCAAGATGATGACGCGTTTCGACGACCAGACGTTCCTCCGTCGCCTGAAAACAAGCGATAACGGCAGCATTCCCTTCCAGCTTCATCTTGAAGAGATGAAGGCGATCATCGCCAACCAGGGCAGGTATTATCCCTTCCTCAAAGAACACGAGAAGAAAATAGAGTCTCTCGTTACATTCAGAATTCCCTATTATGTGGGGCCCTTGACGCAGAAGAACGCGGCAGTTGCAAATGGTCAGACCAGATTTGCCTGGTCCGTGCGCAATCCTGGCAAAGAGAATGTACCCATTCGACCGTGGAACTGGGAAGAGGTCATCGACAAGCATGCGAGTGCGGCTGCGTTCATTCAGCGCATGACGGGTACGTGCACGTATCTCCAGGGCGAGCCTGTTCTGCCGCGCGCTTCGCTTCTGTACGAAAAGTTCTGCGTGTTGAACGAGTTGAACGGGGCGCGATGGACTCAGGATGGCGATGACTGGCATCGTTTCTCCTATGATCTTCGGGTGCGCATCTTCGATGAGCTGTTTACGCGGGGGTCGGTATCTTACAAGAAAGTAGAGCAGTGGCTTAGGAGCGAGAATATCGCGCTGCATGCCCATGTGAAGGGTGGCCAAGGGGAGACGGGGTTCGAGTCTAAGCCTGGTTCGTACCTCTTCTTCAAAAAGGTGCTCGGTGCAGAAGATTTCGATGCCCAGACGCTGGACATGGTCGAGACCCTTATCCTGTGGAACACACTCTTCGAAGATCGCGACATTTTGAAGGAAGAGATTCAACGTCATTACGGGGACGTGCTGTCGCCCGCTCAAATTAAGCAGATATGCAAGAAGCGCTTTACCGGGTGGGGTCGTCTATCGAAGAGGCTCCTTACCGGCATAACGGTTCCTACTGATAACGGCGCGAAGTCCATTATGGACATTCTCGAGGAAGGGGACCCCAACAACGTGCATCCCGGCCAAGCGATGGTGCTCATGGAAGTGCTTCGCGATGAAAATTTGGGGTTTGAGAAAGCGATTGATCAAGCGAACAAAGAATGGCTGGAATCCCATGGGGAGCTAGGCATTGATGAGATGCCCGGTTCTCCCGCTCTGCGCAGGAGCGTTAACCAAGCGCTGAAAATCGTTGATGAAATCGTTTCGATTACGGGATGCGCGCCGGCAAACATTTACATTGAAACGACGCGAGACGACGACGTAAAGAAGCGCGGCCAGCGAACGAAAAAACGTTATGACGCTTTAAAAGAAGCTCTGAAGAAACTTGGTGCCGAAGCGGACGCAAGCGTGAAGAAAGAGCTCGCGAGCCGGTCGTCTGCAGAATTCAATAACGAACGCCTCGTTCTCTACTTCATGCAGAACGGTAAATCGCTCTATTCTGGTGCGCCGCTTGATATCAGGAAGCTTTCGACCTACCAAGTGGACCATATTATTCCGCAGTCCTATACGAAGGACGATAGCTTCGAGAACAAGGCGCTTGTCCTAGCTGAAGAGAATCAGCGGAAAACAGACTCCCTATTGCTCAGTGAATCAATTCGCAGAAAGATGAGTCCCACGTGGCGGGCTCTATACGAAGCTGGATTGATGGGAAGGAAAAAGTTCAACAATCTTATGCGCGGCACTATTTCCAACGCGCAGATGAAGGGCTTTATTAATCGGCAAATCGTTGAAACGAGCCAAGTAGTTAAGTTCGTGCGCACGATGCTGCAGGAACGTTATCCAGAAACCAACGTGCGGTCGATTAAGGCGAGCCTGTCCCATCAGCTGCGCGTACGTCGTGGGTTGGTTAAATCCCGTATCGCCAATGACTTCCATCATGCGCACGATGCGTATCTTGCAGAAGAGATGGGCCGCTTCATCGAGCTGAGGCATAGCATCGTGTTCGATAACCCGGTGGCGCTTCAGCATGTGATTCGAAAGTACATTCGCGAACAGGCAGAGCGGTACGCAAAGACCAAGCGCCTTCCCGAAGATGCTTCGTTCATCGTGCAGAGCTTCCTCACGTCCGGATTCAGTAAAGAGACCGGTGAGATTTTCCGCGATACGTGGGATGCAGATGCGGAAGTTGCGCGCATCAAGAAGTTCATGAACTATCGCCAGTGCTTCATCTCGCGGATGCCGAGTGAGGAAACGGGACCTTTCTGGGACGCGACGATCTATTCACCGAAAAGCGGGAGGACTAAGCCGACAATTCCCCTGAAGGGCGGTCTTGACCCCGCTCGGTATGGAGGCTATTCGAGTTTAAAGAACGCCTATTTCTTCGTGTACAAAGCAACGGGTCCCAAGGGAAGCGTGCTGCGTTATGCGGGGGCTCCCGTTTCTGTTGTTTCCCGTATTAAGCGCGGCAAGCTCTCGCTGTCGGGGTATGCCGAGCAGCTTGCGAGAGACGAGGGCCTTACATTTGAATCGATTGTGCGAAAGAAGATTCTTCAGGACCAGCTGATAGAAATTGACGGAGAGCGCTTCTACATTCGCGGCAATAAGGAAGTACGTAACGCGATTGAGCCGTGCTTTAGCCTTGCCGAGGCTGAAGCGATTGAAGCTGATGATCCTACGGGATATGGATCCGTTTTGGACGAGGCGTTCGAGGTGTTGTTGCGTTTCCTCCACACGTATGCAACAAGGCAGGAAGGTCTGTTGAGAATCGTGGAACGAGCTAATGCGTTCTATTCCTTGTGCGAAGGCGACAAGCAGCAAATAATTCATGAAATTCTGAATCTAGTAAATGCTCAGAAGAATGTTGCCAATCTAAAGTTGATTAACGGCCCTTCATTTGCTGGGAAAATCCAGTTAACTTTCAGTAAGGAATTGAGTTCAGGCAAGCAAACAGCTTTCATCGATCAATCGGTGACGGGCATGTTCGAAAGGCGGCAGGAAATTGGCCTTTAGGACGGTCTTGATCGAAAACCCCTGTCGCTGTTCGTATCAGTCTGGATATCTTTGCGTCCGACAGCAGGACGGCACGACGAAGATTCACCTATCGGAGATTTCGTCGCTCGTTCTTGGAACCGAACAGGTGATGATGAGCGCCTACTTATTGGCGGAACTTGCGAAGAGCAAGATTCCCCTCGTCGTGTCGGATGAAAAGCACAATCCTGTGGGACAGTACTTGCCGCTCTACGGTGCGCACAACGTGAGTGCGCGCGTCAATGAGCAGCTCGAATGGGGCCTTCCAATCAAAAAGCGCGTTTGGCAGCGCGTCGTGAAGGACAAGATCTTTCAACAAGCGCGCGTATTGGAGGACAACGACCTACTAAAGGAAGCAAGGGCGTTGCATGGGGCTGCGCTGGAAGTGCGGTCGGGTGACGTGACAAATCGCGAGGCGCAAGCGGCTCGTATCTACTTCAGCGCGCTTTTCGGGCCGGATTTCAATCGCAGTACCGATTGTGCGGTAAACGCAGGGTTGGACTATGGCTATGCCATATTGCTTTCGATGGTAAGCCGGGAAATTGCAGCGCGAGGGTATCTTACGCAGGTGGGGGTCAACCATAGAAACGAGTTCAACCAACTTAACCTCGCGTGCGATTTTATGGAGCCGTTTCGGCCCATCGTCGACCGCTTGGTATGCACGTACGTGAGCGGCTCGTTTGGGAAAGACGAGAAGCGCACACTTGTCGATGTGGGCAATACGCAGCTTGCCTATCGTGGCGGATCCTATAAGCTCCATTCCGTCGTGAGCCTGTATGTGCAGGACTGCATTAATGCTCTCAACAAGAAGATATCGGTCGATGAAATCGAAAGCTTTGATATCCCATGAGCTCGATGGAGTGGGGGAGGTACATGCGGCTCGTATGCTTTTTCGATTTGCCCGTCGAGACGGCGAAACAGCGAAAAGATTACCGACAGTTTCGGAAGAATCTCATTAAAGAGGGGTTTCTCATGATGCAGGAATCGGTGTACGTCAAGCTCGTCGTCACCGACGCTGCCGCTGACGCGGCGATTGTGCGCATGAAGAAGTACCGACCGCCACGAGGGCTGGTGCAGGTCCTGAAGGTGACGGAGCGGCAATTCGAAACGATGACGTATGTAACGGGGGAACGGAGCGAATTCGATGAGGTGGATACTCCAGAGGAGCTCCTGATTCTATGAGGGTGAATATCGAAGGCATAGAGCATCCTCTTGCTCTTTCCGTAGATAGGCCGTTTGTGCTAGAAATCGAGAACTGCACCTTGTTTGCACGGGTGGCTGAGTCACTGTGCTCGGGGCTTGGAGAGGAGGCGAAGGAACCCTATACGGTTTGGGATGATGCTGGGAAGGAACTTCGTGCCGGTACCGCATTCCTGGCCGTACCTTCGCCTTTGGCCATCCCGTGGGATGATCGCGCTTTGGTCGGCGCGCTTTGCGCACGATTTGAGGATATTGCTTTCGAAGAAGATAGTTGTAGAGAAGGTTTTGAAAAAAGCTTTGCTGAGTTGAAAGACCTTGTGGACCTTGTCTCTTTCAAAATGAACGGTGACTACGGCTTTGCCTTAGAATGGGATGTGCCCAAGCTGTTGAAAGCGTTTCGTTTTGGCGTTGACGTTGACGATGCCGGGCCGCTCATTGACAAGTTGATATCGCTTGTATCTCTTGCTTCGGATGTGCAGCTCGATAGGCCGTTGCTCTTCGTGAATCTGAAGGCGTATTTAACGGAATCAGAGTTGGATTCGCTATACGATCAGGCATTTTTTTCGAGAATTTGTCTTCTTCTCATTGAACGCGGGCATCAAGCGCATATTGTTGGAGGAGAGAGAAAACTGCTCATTGACCAGGACTTTGTCGAAGAGTCTTGGTAATGATCCAGTCAGTTTGGCCGTTCCTTTGCAGGAGGAATCAAGCTCATCAGTTTTGGAGCAGTGTCGTTCTGACTGGTAATCAAACTGCGCAAACTACTTCGGAGATTGGAGAGCGGTTTTGGAGCAGTGTCGTTCTGACTGGTAATCAAACCTCCAATAGCAATCGCCGCACGTCTCGCGGTTTTGGAGCAGTGTCGTTCTGACTGGTAATCAAACTTAGAGCCATTTGCTAGTGCGGGCGTGGTGGTTTTGGAGCAGTGTCGTTCTGACTGGTAATCAAACGCTCACCAACATGGGTGTGACGGGCATCCGGTTTTGGAGCAGTGTCGTTCTGACTGGTAATCAAACCCTGCCAGATGGACGCGGGGCAGCGCAGTGGTTTTGGAGCAGTGTCGTTCTGACTGGTAATCAAACCGCGGTAGGCGCAGAGAAAGAGCGCGATCGGTTTTGGAGCAGTGTCGTTCTGACTGGTAATCAAACTCAACGAGTGGGCCGTGACTCATGGGTATGGTTTTGGAGCAGTGTCGTTCTGACTGGTAATCAAACTACCGCGCAATCTCTGGGTGGTCTGCAATGTTTTGGAGCAGTGTCGTTCTGACTGGTAATCAAACTAGACGTCTGACATGTAGCCCTCAATTCTGGTTTTGGAGCAGTGTCGTTCTGACTGGTAATCAAACTGCGCCATTGGGACTGCCACAGCGGGCGGAGTTTTGGAGCAGTGTCGTTCTGACTGGTAATCAAACGGTCTTCGCCCTCACAAAAGCGGACATGGGTTTTGGAGCAGTGTCGTTCTGACTGGTAATCAAACTGTCGATGCGCACTGCCGCTGCCGGAACAGTTTTGGAGCAGTGTCGTTCTGACTGGTAATCAAACTGCCGGACCCGGGCGTACCGGAATACAGAGTTTTGGAGCAGTGTCGTTCTGACTGGTAATCAAACAACGCCGCGAAGTCCACCGTCGACGGAATGGTTTTGGAGCAGTGTCGTTCTGACTGGTAATCAAACCTTAGCCAGGGTGCTAGTCCTGTGGGACAGTTTTGGAGCAGTGTCGTTCTGACTGGTAATCAAACCAGGCCTGATTGAATCCGCCTGCAACATCAGTTTTGGAGCAGTGTCGTTCTGACTGGTAATCAAACGACGGATTCTTTCAGGCACGCAGCCCGGTAGTTTTGGAGCAGTGTCGTTCTGACTGGTAATCAAACTGTTCGCCCCAGTCCATTCCGCTTCCATAGTTTTGGAGCAGTGTCGTTCTGACTGGTAATCAAACTCGGTGCACGTTTACAAGTCGAACAAGTCGTTTTGGAGCAGTGTCGTTCTGACTGGTAATCAAACGGATGGTATTTGGAGCGCGTTTATCCGAGGTTTTGGAGCAGTGTCGTTCTGACTGGTAATCAAACACGCGCGCGTGTTATAAGGGGGACGCGAAAGTTTTGGAGCAGTGTCGTTCTGACTGGTAATCAAACTCAGTGCGCGACGACGAGGCCCTTATGTGGGTTTTGGAGCAGTGTCGTTCTGACTGGTAATCAAACCGGTACGTCGCTAGCCGGCACCGCTACTAGGTTTTGGAGCAGTGTCGTTCTGACTGGTAATCAAACCTTGACCACGTCCGAGCGCTCCACCTTCTGGTTTTGGAGCAGTGTCGTTCTGACTGGTAATCAAACCCATCCCAAGGTGATGTACGCCCGATACCGTTTTGGAGCAGTGTCGTTCTGACTGGTAATCAAACCCAAGACGGTACTTCATCCCGTAATAGTAGTTTTGGAGCAGTGTCGTTCTGACTGGTAATCAAACGGCTACGGCTATCGCTTCAGCGCCATCGCTGTTTTGGAGCAGTGTCGTTCTGACTGGTAATCAAACAGGTCACCAATCGCAGCCACGGCTAGACTAGTTTTGGAGCAGTGTCGTTCTGACTGGTAATCAAACAGTCGCGCCTGCTCGGCGAAGCGATACGCGGTTTTGGAGCAGTGTCGTTCTGACTGGTAATCAAACTGCGGCGGAACGCGAACCAGCACTCGTCTTGTTTTGGAGCAGTGTCGTTCTGACTGGTAATCAAACCGCTCGCTGCTCGTTCGTATCCATTTCGCGTTTTGGAGCAGTGTCGTTCTGACTGGTAATCAAACCCTCACCGCTTGGCTCAAAAGCATGCAATGGTTTTGGAGCAGTGTCGTTCTGACTGGTAATCAAACCTTGCGCCGTCGCGACAAACCCCGCGCGCGGTTTTGGAGCAGTGTCGTTCTGACTGGTAATCAAACGAAACGCTACGTCACGGCCACAAGCTTTTCGTTTTGGAGCAGTGTCGTTCTGACTGGTAATCAAACTGCCCGGATTCGGGCGCACGCAGCGCTTGGTTTTGGAGCAGTGTCGTTCTGACTGGTAATCAAACACGCGGCGAAGTCCACCGTCGACGGCATGGTTTTGGAGCAGTGTCGTTCTGACTGGTAATCAAACTCAGGCGCATCTTACGGATGGCCTCATTGGTTTTGGAGCAGTGTCGTTCTGACTGGTAATCAAACTATTTAACGATTCTTCCGACTCTCGCGAAGTTTTGGAGCAGTGTCGTTCTGACTGGTAATCAAACCCTTGCCTTTAGCGCGCTGCGCATCGAGCGGTTTTGGAGCAGTGTCGTTCTGACTGGTAATCAAACCGACAACCACTCCCCCGTGCGCGCGTGGTGGTTTTGGAGCAGTGTCGTTCTGACTGGTAATCAAACAGGGGTTGCGTGCGTCAAAATCGCGGGTTGGTTTTGGAGCAGTGTCGTTCTGACTGGTAATCAAACTTACGAATCCAAGGAGGATTAACACTATGGGTTTTGGAGCAGTGTCGTTCTGACTGGTAATCAAACTTCGACTATGCCGAAATCGCGTATGACCTGTTTTGGAGCAGTGTCGTTCTGACTGGTAATCAAACTAAGAGGAAGCTAGGGAAGGACGGGTGCTAGTTTTGGAGCAGTGTCGTTCTGACTGGTAATCAAACTACATTTCGGGACATCATGGCTTTTATTAGTTTTGGAGCAGTGTCGTTCTGACTGGTAATCAAACTCACGACCACCCGACGTGGAACGGGTACGCGTTTTGGAGCAGTGTCGTTCTGACTGGTAATCAAACCGCAGCAGCGCGGCGCAGCGATACAAGCTGGTTTTGGAGCAGTGTCGTTCTGACTGGTAATCAAACCGCAACGCACTTGTGCGAGTACACCTTGGGTTTTGGAGCAGTGTCGTTCTGACTGGTAATCAAACGGTGGTGCTCATCGGGGAGCGGTTCTACACGTTTTGGAGCAGTGTCGTTCTGACTGGTAATCAAACAGTGGTCGGTGGTCCCCGCCGTGCCGTGGGTTTTGGAGCAGTGTCGTTCTGACTGGTAATCAAACTACTAGCCAAACGCAAACAACCGAATAAACGTTTTGGAGCAGTGTCGTTCTGACTGGTAATCAAACCTTCACGATCTCGTCCACCTGCTCCTGGGGTTTTGGAGCAGTGTCGTTCTGACTGGTAATCAAACCATGACGAGGTACAGATGAGCGAAATTCTGGTTTTGGAGCAGTGTCGTTCTGACTGGTAATCAAACACGTGTACCAGGTTTGGAGCGAGCGCCGCGGTTTTGGAGCAGTGTCGTTCTGACTGGTAATCAAACTTTGAGCACCTGAATGACGTATTGCCGTCGTTTTGGAGCAGTGTCGTTCTGACTGGTAATCAAACTTTCGATTTTCAAAGTCATTCGAGACTTTGTTTTGGAGCAGTGTCGTTCTGACTGGTAATCAAACCGCCTTCCTGTCGGAGGCGAAATAGTTAGGGTTTTGGAGCAGTGTCGTTCTGACTGGTAATCAAACCGCGTACGCGGAGCGGTGGCGCACGTGGCGGTTTTGGAGCAGTGTCGTTCTGACTGGTAATCAAACGCTCATGATTCCTCCTGTTCGTAGTCGCGGTTTTGGAGCAGTGTCGTTCTGACTGGTAATCAAACCGATGTGACTAGTTGGACCCGTTTCTCGGTGTTTTGGAGCAGTGTCGTTCTGACTGGTAATCAAACCGGTCATGTTCCCGTTCTCGTCCTCCGTGGTTTTGGAGCAGTGTCGTTCTGACTGGTAATCAAACTGCCCCAACTGCGGCGCGAAGGTGGTGGAGTTTTGGAGCAGTGTCGTTCTGACTGGTAATCAAACTCGCTTGAAGTCCTGCGTGAACTCAGTGCGTTTTGGAGCAGTGTCGTTCTGACTGGTAATCAAACATGACGGGGTTAAAAACGTCGCGATAATCTGTTTTGGAGCAGTGTCGTTCTGACTGGTAATCAAACCGGGAATCGGAGAGCTCGATGCTTGATCGGTTTTGGAGCAGTGTCGTTCTGACTGGTAATCAAACCCGTTGTGCTCGCACCATTCCTCGTATAGGTTTTGGAGCAGTGTCGTTCTGACTGGTAATCAAACTCAACCAGAGCAACGACGCAGTCGCGCGGGGTTTTGGAGCAGTGTCGTTCTGACTGGTAATCAAACCTGATTAACACGGTGTCGAGCATCCCGGGCGTTTTGGAGCAGTGTCGTTCTGACTGGTAATCAAACTGCTCGAATTGCGGCGCGAGGGTGGTGGAGTTTTGGAGCAGTGTCGTTCTGACTGGTAATCAAACACAACGGCGACGTGCGCACACGCACCGACGTTTTGGAGCAGTGTCGTTCTGACTGGTAATCAAACAACGAGACTACGAAACGCGACCCGGAAGGGGTTTTGGAGCAGTGTCGTTCTGACTGGTAATCAAACGTTGCTCGTGATCACCGTTGGCAGGCAGGAGTTTTGGAGCAGTGTCGTTCTGACTGGTAATCAAACGCTCGCAACGGGCTCGAAGATCTTGTTCGGGTTTTGGAGCAGTGTCGTTCTGACTGGTAATCAAACTGCACAGCGAGCACGCCGCCGTGTAGAGAAGTTTTGGAGCAGTGTCGTTCTGACTGGTAATCAAACGACTTCATGGCGAACAAGGTTAAGGAGCAGGTTTTGGAGCAGTGTCGTTCTGACTGGTAATCAAACTCTCAACGACACGGTTGAGCATGAGGGCAGGTTTTGGAGCAGTGTCGTTCTGACTGGTAATCAAACTAGCGCAATTGCCGTCCACAGAACGAAAGGGTTTTGGAGCAGTGTCGTTCTGACTGGTAATCAAACCTGTGGGCTAAGGAAGGAGTCTCATGAACGGTTTTGGAGCAGTGTCGTTCTGACTGGTAATCAAACGAACAGTACAGTACAGAACAGAACAATAAGTTTTGGAGCAGTGTCGTTCTGACTGGTAATCAAACCTCTGCAGGGCTCAAGCCCATGCTCTGGCCGTTTTGGAGCAGTGTCGTTCTGACTGGTAATCAAACCGGTCGCTATCGCCGCGATGTCGTCCGTGGTTTTGGAGCAGTGCCGTTCTGACTGGTAATCGACGGTCCAGGAGAAAGTGGCCATCTGCCAGAACTGCGGCAACTCGTGGGCGGTCAAGGGCAACAAGCTGGGCAGCGCGCCCTCTTCGATCTTCAAATAGCGCATCAACGCACGCATCGTGGGGTTCGAGCCGCGTCGACCTTCGGGCTGGCGCGGCCCGTTTCGCATGCGCCCTTTTCAGGATCGCCCGGGCGTGTCACTCTAACGTAAAGTGGAGCGCTCGGGGAAAGGCAGGGCAATGCAGACGCTGGCGATCATGTGGAACGGCAGGTGCGTGGGCAAGGTGCACGACGAAATGATTCCGCAGCTCTACACGGCAGAAGCCAAGTTCCAGAAATGGGAAGGCTACGTGCTCGACGTGCCGGTGAAGGCGTTTAGCGTCATCGAACTTGACCTCGCGTGCAAGAAGATATTCCACAAGCACGGCCTCAAGCGCCCGCGTATCGTCGACGATGAAGGCTACGAGGTCATCATGCCGGCGTTCGAGGAATGATGACCGCAGATCGCGTTCTACTCAAAGCGCAGATTGCTTCCGATTCGTCATCTCGGCATTCATATATTTGCAATGCATCTGATATATAATGTATTGCAAGGAGGTTGCTATGAGTACAGTGACTACAAGTATTCGCATGGATGAGCAATTGAAGCGCGAAGCAGATGAATTGTTTTCAGACCTTGGATTGAATTTCTCCACTGCGGTGAATATGTTCCTGCGCCAAGCTGTTCGCGACCAAGGTTTGCCGTTCCGCCCAACTCGTGACGTGCCCAACGCCACAACGGTTGCGGCCATACGCGAGGCCGATCGCGTGGCGTCGGACCCTGACGCGAAAAGCTATCGCAGTGTTGACGACCTCTTCGACGATCTGGATTCCTGAGACGAGAGAAATCCGTCGAACGTCTCGCTTCAAAAAAGACTATAAAGCAGCGATAAAGCGCGGCCTGTCTAAAGAGGCTCTGCGCGCTGTGATTGAAGCGCTTGCGAATGACGAACCGCTTCCAGAGCGATGTCACCCTCATTTGCTTTCAGGGGATTGGGTCGGCTATTGGGAGTGCCACATTCGTCCCGATTGGCTTCTCGTTTATAAACTCTCTGATGATGTAATGGTCCTCACGCTTGTCCGTACGGGGACGCACGGCGATTTGTTCAACGAGTAGGGTCGCACAGATTGCCGCCGAGTGTTGGAATTCAGGCGCCGCTGCTGCTGCAAAGAGCCGCTAGCGTTTCCGCTCGTGGCTCTTCTTATGCCCCGCTCTCCATTGCCCGCCTCGGCGGCCTGCTGCACCCGCCCGTTATACTGAATGCAGCAGACGAACGAGGAGGATACATGATCTACAACGATTTCCACGGCATCAAACTGTCGGCCTTGGGCTTCGGCGCCATGCGCCTGCCCGTGATCGACGGCGACGACACGCGCCCCGACCCCGACCAGGTTGCGCAGATGGTCGACTACGCGCTCGCGCACGGGGTCAACTACTTCGACACCGCCTGGGGCTACCACGGCGGCCATTCCGAAGAGGTGCTGGGCGCCGCGCTCGCCCGTCATCCGCGCGCGTCCTTCTACCTGGCCAGCAAGTTCCCCGGTTACGACGTGAGCAACTTCGGCAAGCACGAGGCCATCTTCGAAGAGCAGCTCAAACGCGCCCAGGTCGACCATTTCGATTTCTACCTGCTGCACAACGTGTGCGAGCTTAACATCGACCGCTACCTCGACGACGCAACCTTCGGCACGGTGAGCTACTTCCTCGCTCAGCGCGCGGCCGGCCGCATCAAGCACCTGGGTTTTTCGGTGCACGGCAACTTCGACACCTTCCTGCGCTTCATGAACGCCTACGGTGACCAGATGGAATTCTGCCAGGTGCAGCTGAACTACGAGGATTGGGATTTCCAGAAGGCCAAAGACAAGGTGGCCTACCTGAACGAACGCGGGTTGGGCATCGTCGTCATGGAGCCCCTGCGCGGCGGCAACCTGGTGAAGTTCACCGACGATGAGCGGCGCGCGCTCGACGCCCTGCATCCCGGGCGCAGCGCGGTCGACTGGGCCTTCCGCTACGTGCAGAGCACGCCCGGCGTGATCACCACGCTTTCGGGCATGAGCAGCCTCGACCAGCTGAAAGAGAACGTGGAGATCTTTTCGAACGATGAGCCGCTTTCGCCCGAAGAGCGCGCCGCGCTCGAAAAGATCGGCTACGCGAAGGCCCACGCCAAGGGCGTCCCCTGCACGGCCTGCCATTACTGCACGAGCCATTGTCCGCTCGAGCTCGACATCCCGCGCCTGCTCGAGCTCTACAACGAACAGCTGTCGAAGGAGTCGGGCAACTTCATCGCCGCGATGGCGCTCAATTCGATGCCGGAAGGCAAGCGCCCCAGCGCCTGCATCGCCTGCGGGTCGTGCGAGGTGGTCTGCCCCCAGCAGATCGACATCCCCGACACCCTGGCGGAGTTCGCCGAGATGATGGGGGAGTAGCGCCCGCGCGCATCGGCAAGGGCCTGCGCAACCGCCGTCGCGAGCCCTATAATTCCCCCAGAACCATACCCACGCTGAATGGCTGGAGGCTTTCATGGAATTGCGGACGCTCGCCTACTTCCGCACGGTGGCGGACGAGGGCAACATCACCAACGCGGCCGGTGTGCTCCACGTCACGCAGCCCACGCTCTCGCGGCAAATCGCCCAGCTCGAAGCCGAGTTGGGCCAGCCTCTCTTCCTGCGCGGCCACGGCGGCGTCGAGCTCACCGAGCGCGGGGCGATCCTCTACCGCTACGCCTGCGACATCCTCGATTTGGCCACCAAGGCCGAAGAAGAGGTCGCGCTGCCCGCCCACGCCCTGGCGGGCACCGTCCGCATCGGCGCGGGCGAAACCCGGGCGATGGCGCTGCTCGGTCGCGCGATGAAGGCGGTGCACGAACGCTACCCGGGCATTCGCTTCGAGCTGCGCGACGGCACGTCGGCCGAGCTCATGGAATCGTTCGTGAAGGGCTTCTTCGACGTGCTCTTGGAATGCGACGTGCAGCCCCACGCCAACCTGAATGCGCTTGAGCTTCCCGTGCGCGATGTGTGGGGAGCGCTCGTGCCGAAGGGCGATCCGCTCGCGGCGCGCGACGTCATTCGTCCGCAGGATCTGGAAGGCCGCACCTGCATCGTGTCGGGGCAGGGCGCCAAGCGCGCTCTGACCAGATGGCTCGAACCTTCCGCGGGCAGATTGAACGTGTTCGTCTCGTATTCGCTGCCCCTGAACGCCTATTTCCTCGCCGAAGAGGGCACGGGCGTGCTGCTCACCTACGGCGGCTTGGTTGACGGCCGCGCGCGCAGCAACCTGTGCTTTCGCGAGCTTTCGCCTCGCTTGGAAGCCCGTCATGGCGTCCTGTGGCACAAGACCATGCCCACGCGCCCGACCCAGGTGTTCCTCGACGAGCTGCGTCGCGTCTGCGATGAAGTCGAGCCCGGGGAATAGGCCTGCGCAACCGCCGTCGCGAGCCCATTTGACGATAGTGGGGAAAGGCGCAGCGCTTCTGCACGCCCGCTCTGCGTGTGGTACACTAGCAAATTGCATTTTGCCGCACGACTGCGTGCGCAATCACCGGCTATTCAACAATTAAGGAAGTGCTATGTCAGGGCATTCAAAGTGGGCTACCACCAAGCACCGCAAGGCAGCTCAGGACGCCAAGCGTTCGGCGCTGTTCGGTAAGCTTTCCCGCAACATCACCGTTGCCGCGAAGGAGGGGGGCGACCCCAACCCGGACAACAACGCTTCTCTTGCTGCCGCCATCGAAAAGGCCAAGGGCTATTCGCTGCCCAAGGACAAGATCAAGACGGCCATCGACAAGGCGTTCGGTTCCGGCAAGGACGCCGCGAACTACGAAACCGTCGTTTACGAAGGCTACGGCCCGGCCGGCGTCGCCATCTACTGCGAGGCCCTGACCGACAACCGCAACCGCACCGCTGCCGACGTGCGCAGCGCCTTCGCCCATGCGGGCGGCAACCTGGGCACGAGCGGCTCCGTGGCGTTCCAGTTCGAGCGCAAGGGCCAGATCCGCGTTCCCAAGATCATCGAGTCCGATTCCAAGAAGGTTCCCGATAAGGAAAACGCGGTCGACGAAGACGAGTTCATGATGCAGGTCATGGAAGCGGGCGGCTCCGATTACGAAGACGCCGACGACAGCTGGATCGTCTACACCGACCCGAGCGACCTCATGGCCGTGAAGAAGGGCCTCGAAGAGCAGGGCGTCGAAACCGCCGGCGCTGAATTCGTCATGCTGCCGACCACCCCGACCCAGGTGTCCGTGTCCGACGCTAAGAAGGTCATGCGCCTGGTCGACAAGCTCGAAGAGCTCGAAGACCTCCAGGGCGTGTACCACACCATGGACATCACTGACGAGATCGCGGCGGCCCTCGAAGAGGAGTAAGCCACCTCGTTCCACGGTCGTTCGAACGCCCTTTCGCCCCGTGCGGAAGGGCGTTTTTGATATTCCGAAAGGGCTTTCCGCGAAGGCCGAAACGGGTGTTATAGTAAGTCCCACCAACGCAGTACCCAGACCACTGAAACGTACCCACCAACTGCAAAGGACCGACGTTCGTGCCCATCGACCACACACAGCGAAGCGCTCGCATTCTCGACTTTGAACAGGCGAAACACGAGGCCAGCAGGTCTCGTGCCCGCCATGCGCAAGTCTCCGAGCGTGACGCCCGCCGCGGCGCCCACGCCGAATTCCGCCCCGAACGCGGGACCGCGCGCCCGTTGGACAACATGTCCGAAGCCGCCCGCGAAGCCGCCCGCGAGCGCCTGCGCGCCCGCGAGGCCCGGGCGGCCGCCGTGGGCCGCGAACCCGAATCGCGCCACGGCGCCCGCGAGGCTGCAGACGGCGACCGCCGCCCCGCCCGCGATTCCCGCGCAACCGCATTCGAAGACGAACGCGACCGCCGTCGCAAAGATGCCGTGAAGCGCCGCGCCGACCGCCTCTACGACCGCACGGTGCGCGACGACGCTCCGGCGTCCGAAGGCCCGCGCGCCGCGCTCTACCGCGGTAAGATGGGCGCGTCCCACAAGCGTTCGGCCCGCCTGCAGAACGAAGCCGCCGGCAGCGCCACGGGCGCCCGCGCCAAGCTCGACGCCCATAAGGCGCGCACGGGCCATTCGGCCTTCTTCACGCCCCTGGTCATCGCCGCCTGCACGGTGATGTGCGCGGCCTTCCTCTATGCGCCGGCCCAGTCCTACTACCTGGCCCTGCGCGAGCAGGCCAAGACCCAGGCGGCCTACGACATCGCCTCCCAGCGCAACGCCGACCTGCAGAATCAGGTCGACTACCTTTCCACCGACGAAGGCAAGGAAGACTCGGTGCGCGACCAGTACGGCTGGGTGCGCGGCGACGAAAATGCGGTCAACGTGCAGGGCCTCGACGATACGGACAACGGCACGTCGACCATGTCGAGCTCGACGATCAACGCGTCGGCGCCCGACACCTGGTATTCCGGCATACTCGATCCCCTGTTCGGCTTCGAAGGGTAGGCAACCATGCGCACGCGTATCGCAGCAATCGACATCGGAACGGTGACCGCCCGTCTGCTCGTGGCCGACGTCACCGAAGAGGGCCTCACCGAGCTCTCCAAGCGGGCTGAAATCGTGAATCTGGGAGAGGGCGTCGACGCGACGGGCGTCCTTTCCGAAGCGGCGATGGAGCGCACGTGCGCGACGGTCGCTTCGTACCTGCAGATCGTGCATGGGCTCGACGAGCCGGACGCGCCGGTCACCGTGGTCGCGATGGCCACGTCGGCCAGCCGCGACGCGAAGAATGCGCAGGTCTTCCAGGACAAGCTCGCCGAGCTAGGAGTCACCCTCACGGTGATTCCCGGCGAGCGCGAAGCGGCCCTGTCCTTTTTGGGCGCTTCGGCCGACTTTCCCGGCGAGCGCCTGCTCGTCACCGATGTGGGCGGCGGCTCGACCGAGCTCATCTGTGGCATCGGCGGCCAAGAGCCCCTGTTCAAGCACTCCTTCAACATCGGCTGCCGCCGCGTGACCGAACGCAACCTGGCGGGCGACCCGCCCACGGCCGAAGAGATCGCGGCCGCCCAGGCTTGGTGCCATCCGCAGTTCGCGTCCTTCTTCGACAGGATTCGCGCCGAAGGCTTCGAAATCGACCGCATGGTGTCGGTGGCGGGCACGGCCACGACCGTCGTGTCGATTCGCGATCGCATGGAGGTCTACGATTCCTCCCGCGTGCACGGCGCCGTGGTGACGGCTGCCGACCTCGATCGCGTCACCAGTAAAGTTGCGAGCGTTCCGCTTGCCGAGCGCGTGAAGATCACGGGCCTGCAGGCGGGCCGGGCGCCGGTGATCGTGGCCGGCATGCTCATCCTGCAGGACCTGGTGCAGCTTGCGGGCACGGGCTCGTTCACCGCGAGCGAAAGCGACATCCTGCAGGGCATCATCATGACGACCGCCCGCGCCTAGGGCGTGACAGGGGGGCGGAGGCCCGTGACAACAACCTCCGTTCCCCTTCACGCTCGCGACATCTGTGCACCGCGTGGGCGCTTTCTATGCAGTATCCTGCAGACTTGCACCTTTTGCTATGATGGGAAATTGCATCAAAAGGATGCGGGAGCGTGGCGGAATTGGCAGACGCAGCGGACTTAAAATCCGCCATCTTCGGATATGTGGGTTCGAGTCCCACCGCTCCTACCACCACGAAAACCGATGCAGAGCTGCGGGCAGCTTGCGCGATACGCCCGGGAAAGAGTGCGGCACACGTGTCTGAGACCACCGTTCAAAACATCCGCGAAATCATCCACTCGGTGAAAGCCCAGCCGGGCAACTTCCAAGACTACTTGAACAGCTACGCCGAACAGGTGGGCGATCTCATCAACGCCTACATTCCGCGGGGCACCCATCCCGACATGAACCGCTACCTCTACGACCCGCTGCTGAAATACAGCCAGAACGGCGGCAAGCGCCATCGCCCGCTCATTTGCTTTGCCGCCTGCCAGGCCGTGGGCGGCGACATCGTGAAAGCCACGAGCGCCGCGGCGGCCATCGAACACTTCCACACCGCCGCCCTCATCCACGACGACATCGCCGACGAAGCGGAACTGCGCCGCGGCGAGCCCTGCCTGCACCTTACCGAAGGCGAGGGCATCGCGATCAACGCGGGCGATCTGGGCCTGTCGCTCGTGAACGGCACGGTCATGGAAGACGAAAGCTTAGACGACGCGACCAAGGTGCGCGTGGTGCGCGAGCTCATCAAGATGACCCAGCGCACGATCGAAGGCCAGGCGCTCGACCTGGGCTGGGCGCGCGACGGCCGCTACGACATCACTACCGAAGACTACCTGGTCATGGCCACCCACAAGACGGCCCACTATTCGGGTGCGGTGCCCCTGGCCGTGGGCGCGATCATCGGCGGCGGCACCGAAACCGAAATCGAGGGCCTGCGCAACTACGGCCTCGACACGGGCCTGGCCTTCCAGATCCAAGACGACCTGCTCAACCTGATCGGCGCCGAAGAGTCCACCAAGAAGGACTTCCGCAGCGACATCACCGAAGGCAAGCGCACGCTCGTGGTGGTGCACGCCCTGCAGCATTCCGAAAAGCGCGATCGCCTGATCGAGATTCTCTCCTCGCATGAAAAGGACCCGGCCGTCCTGGCCGAAGCGGTCGACATCATGGAGGAAGCGGGCAGCATCGACTACGCGCGCAGCTACGCCGAAAACCTCACGAGCGTGGCCAAGATCCGCCTGGTCGACGTCCTCGAGCCGTCCCAGGCGCGCGACCTTCTGCTCTCGATGGCAGATTGGTTTGTGAATCGTCTGCGCTAACCGCGCTTGAGGCGTGCGCGCTGTGCGAATATCTTTGAAAAAGCCGCAGGCGCCCGCCTGCGGGAAACCTCTGGAATAGAATGGCGCACATGGAAGCAATTCAACTACACGACACCGGCGCTGGCGTATCCGACGTTCAACAGAAGCTGATCGACTTGGGATTCCTGGGGCCGAAGCAAGCAACGGGCACCTTCGACGAGGCGACCGCCGAAGCGGTGGCCGCCTTCTGCCGCGAAGAGGGCCTGCCCGAACTGCGCGAAGTGAACGACAAGGTGTGGGCGGCGCTGCTCGACGCCACGTTCACCTTGGGCGACCGCACCCTCTACCTGCATATGCCCTATTTCCATGGCAACGACGTCAAGCAGCTGCAAACGGCGCTCAACGCGTTGGGCTTCGCCTGCGGGGAAGACGGCATCTTCGGCGCCTACACCGAAGACGCCCTGCGCAAGTTCCAGCTCAACATGGGCCTGCCCTCCGACGGCATCGCCGGCGCCTTCACCTACCGCACGATCAACAACCTGCACCATTCTTGGGAAGGCAAGCCGGGCCCACAGGCCACCAAGCACGTGGGCTTCGCTCGCGCGGCCGACGTGCTGGAAGCCAACGCGGTGTGCCTGTTCGGCACCGACGACTTCACCCGTTCGGTGGCCGATCGCATGTCGAACCTGTCGTTGGCCACCAACCCGTCGTCGAAGATCGTTTCCGCCGACAACCTGCTCGTGCTGCCGGGCGACGACATGACGCTCGTGCACATCGTCACGAGCAAGCAGGACGCGTCCGCCAACGTGCCCTTCGTGGAATTCGAACGCGAATCGACGCTGGGCTTGCGCCTGCAATCGGCGCTCGGCGTGGCCAAAGAGCAGCATCCGCATCGCGTGTCGGTCTGCCTGCCGGGCAGCCAGTGGGAAGACGCCGGACCCGACCGTTCGGCTCAACATTACGCAATCACCTTGCTCGACGCGCTGTGCGCGGCGCTTGCCGCCGACTGCCAGTAGAGCCGGGCGCACATCTAGGGGGATACATGGGACTTCAGGCAATCATTCTCGCCGCCGGCGAGGGCACGCGCATGAAATCGGCCAAGCCGAAGGTGCTGCACGAGGTGCTCGGCAAGCCGATGGTGCGCTGGGTCGTCGACGCCGCGCATGAGGCCGGCGTGGAAGACGTCGTCTGCGTGCTGGGCCATGGTCGCGAAGCGGTCGAGCCCGTCGTGGCCGGCGACGCACGCGTGGCCGTGCAGAAGGAACAGCGCGGCACCGCCGACGCCGTGGCGGCCGCCGTGCCGGCGCTTGAGGGCGCCACGGGCTCGCTGCTCGTGCTTTCGGGCGACTGTCCGCTCATTACCCCGGAAACGATCGCTGCTCTGGCCCGGGCCCGCGAAGAGGCCAACGCCGGCGTGGTGGTCCTCACCATGCAGGTCGACGACCCCACCGGCTACGGCCGCATCGTGCGCGACGCCCAGGGCCAGGTGGAGCGCATCGTCGAGCAGAAGGACTGCACGCCCGAACAGGCGCAGATCCGCGAGTGCAATTCGGGCTTCTACTGCTTCGACGCCGAACTCCTCTTCGACGCTTTGGGCAAGGTCGACACCAACAACGCCCAAGGCGAGTTCTATCTCACCGATGTCATCGAAATCGCCCGCAAGGCCGGACGCGCCGTGGTGGCCTATACAGCCGACGCGACCGAATGCCTGGGCGTCAACACGCGCGTGCAGCTGGCCGCCGCCACCAAGATAATGCAGCGCCGCATCAACGAGCGCCACATGCTCGCCGGCGTGACCATGCTCGACCCCGACACCGTCTGGATCGGCCCCGACGTCACGATCGACCCCGATGTGGAAATCCTGCCCCAGGTCATGCTGGCGGGGAAGACCCACATCGGCACGGGCACCGTGGTGGGCCCCTGCAGCCGTCTTACCGATACCACGGTGGGGCGCAACTGCACGATCGACGAAACGGTCGCCATTGAAACGACGATCGACAACGACGTCGACTGCGGCCCTCGCGCCTACCTGCGCCCGCAGACCCACCTCTGCGACGGATCCAAGGCCGGCACCCACGTCGAGATCAAGAAATCGACGATCGGCAAGGGCAGCAAGGTGCCGCACCTGTCCTATATTGGGGACACCACGATGGGCTCGGGCGTCAACATCGGCGCCGGGTCGATCACCTGCAACTACGACGGCGAAAAGAAGTGGCCCACCACTATCGGCGACGATTCCTTCGTGGGCAGCGACACGATGATGGTGGCCCCCGTGAACCTGGGCAGCCACGTGCTCGTGGGCGCCGGTTCCGTCATCACGCAGGACGTGCCCGACTACGCGCTCGCCTTGGGTCGCGCCCGCCAGGTCGTCAAGCCCGACCGCAACCGTCCCACTGACGCCTAAGGCGCTCTGCATCCGTGGCGCCGGCTTGCGCGGCGCGTTAGAATCCAAGTGTTGCTGCCACAATAGAAGGGTTGATCATGGCATACGAAAACACTCCCATCACGAAGCGCCTCGCCTTGTTCACGGGTTCGGTGAACCCCTTGCTCGCGCAGGAGATCGCCGAAGAGCTCGAGGTCCCGCTGGGCAACGTGCGCTTGGAGAAGTTCGCGAACGGGGAAATCTACGCGCGCTACCAGGAAAGCGTGCGCGGCGCCGACGTCTTCATCGTGCAGTCGGTTGCCGGCCCCTCGATCAACGACGCCCTGATGGAGCTGCTCATCATGATGGATGCGGCCAAGCGCGCGAGCGCCCGTTCCATTTCCGCCGTGATCACCCACTACGGCTACGCGCGCCAGGAGCGCAAGGCCGCTCCGCGCGAGCCCATCACCGCCAAGCTCGTCGCCGACTTGCTCACGGTGGCCGGCGCCGACAACGTCATCACGATCGACCTGCACCAGGATGCCATCCAGGGCTTCTTCGACCTGCCGGTGAACCACATGACGGCCATGCCCATCTTCGTGGAATACTACAAGCAGAAAGGCTGGAACCCCGAAGAGGTCTGCGTCGTGTCGCCCGATGTGGGTCGCGCCAAGGCCGCCAAGAAGTTCCAGACCATGCTCGATTGCGACATCGCGATCATGCACAAGGACCGTCCGCGTCACAACCAGTCGGAAATCACGGCCCTCATCGGCGACGTCAAGGACAAGATCTGCATCATCAACGACGACATGATCGACACGGCGGGTTCCCTGGTCGCCGCGGCCGACACGCTGCGTAACCGCGGCGCACGCGAGGTCTACGCCTGTGCCACCCACGGCCTCTTCAGCGGTCCGGCCTACGAGCGCATCGAGAATTCCCAGATCAAGGAAGTCGTGGTTACCAACGCGGTGCCCGTGCCGCTCGACCGTCAGAACGGCAAGATCAAGGTCCTTTCGCTCGCGCCCCTGTTCGCCGAAACCATCCGCAACGTCTACGAATGCGGCAGCGTGTCGGCCTTGTTCAGCTAAGCACACCTATTCGGCACATCGAGCGCCCCGCGTGAGTGCGGCGGGTGCGGCCCTTCGGGGCGGCGCCGCGCCGCGCGCGCGGGGCGCTTTCCTATGAGAGAAGGAGCGCGCATGTACGCAGTGGTGGGGTTGGGCAACCCTGGTGAGGAATACGCTCGAACCCGGCACAACGCCGGGTTCATGGCCGTCGACCGCCTGGCAGACGAACTGGGCGTGCACTATTGGAAGACCGAATGCGGGTCGCTCACCGCTAAGGCCGCGATCGATGGGGAAGAGTTAGTGCTCGCCAAGCCCCAGAGCTTCATGAACGTGTCGGGCGGCCCCGTGAAGCAGGTCCTTTCCACCTATCGCCTGAAGCCCGACCATCTGATCGTGATCCACGACGATCTGGAAAGCCCTGCGGGCTCCGTGCGCGTGAAGCGGGGCGGCGGCCACGCCGGCCACAACGGCCTGCGGTCGATTTGCGACAAGCTCTGCACCCACGACTTCATCCGCGTGCGCTGCGGCATCGGCCGCCCGCCGGGAAAGATGCAGGTGGCCAAATTCGTGCTCGCCGAGGTCCGCAAGCACGACCTCGAGCAGCTCGAAGCCGAATGCGACGAAGCGGCCAAGGCGGCGGCGTTTTTGGTGACGCATTCCTTCGAAGCGGCCGAGCGCCGTTGGCGCTAGCGTGCGCGCCTGGCGCGAACGGCGGATGAGCGATAGTGAAGATAGACAAAGAGAGGGCCGAGCAGGCGTTTAGGGCCCACGTCGCGGCCTACGATCCCACGGACCCCAAGATCGCCCTGAAAATCGACCACACCTTCCGCGTGGCCGCGCTCGCGGAGCGCATCGCGCGCTCGCTGGTGCCCAGCGGGCGGTCGGGCGATCCGGCGGGACGGGCGGCGGGCGCGCCCTGCATGCCGGCCGAGGCTGCGAGCGCTTCAGTGCCCGCTGCGGCGCCTGCGTCGGACGGGCCGGCGTACGTTGCGTGCGACGAGGACGTCGATCTTGCCTGGCTGTTGGGGCTCCTGCACGACATCGGCCGGTTCGAGCAGGTGCGGCGCTGGGGTACCTTCGACGATGGCAAATCGGTGGGGCATGCCCAGCTGGGGACGCAGATCCTCTTCGCTGGCGCCGAAGGCGATGCGCCGCTCGTCCGCTCTTTCGTCGCCAGCGACGCCGAAGACGACCTCATCCGCATGGCGGTGGGACTGCACAGCGCTTGGCGGCTCCCCGGTGACCTCGATGGCCGCACGCGCTGTTTCTGCGAGGTCCTGCGCGATGCCGACAAGGTCGACATCCTCAAGGTGAACGGCATCGATTCCGTCGAATCGATCTACGGGATTTCCGAACAAGAGCTGCTCGACAGCCCGCTTTCCAGCGAGGCGCTCTCGTGGTTCGACCGACATTCCACCATCCCCCGGGACGCGCGCCGCTATCCCGCCGACGTCCTGCTCGGTCACGTGTGCTTCGCCTGGGAGCTCGCCTACCCGGAAAGCCGGCGCATCCTGGTGGAGCAGGGCTACGTGTTCCAAATGATGGAGCGCCCCTTCACGCGGCCCGAAACGCGGGCGGCCTTCGCCCGCAGGGAAGCAGAGCTCAAAGCTTGGCTCGCCGACCAAGGCGCCCTTTAGCCGCGTACGGCGAACGCGATACGGCCCCCGCGCGAATGAGTCAAAGAGATCGGATCTCTTTGACTCATTCGCGCGGCAAGGGATAGGAGGGACGCACGGCTGCGTCCCGACGTCCCGCCGCTGCGCTGCGCGTGCTTCGCGTGCGGGACCCTTTGTCTCTCTTTACCTGCTGGTAAACGCATCCCGTTTCACGGTGACCCCGGGATGAGACTGTGCGACAATACCAAACGAAAGACACACAGCACGTATAAGGTTTTGATTGCATTGTCCGCACGATTCAACATTCGAACCGTCGACCCCTGCGTGGTCGACGTTCTGGAACGCACGCTCGGCGTGCCCCATATCGTTGCCGCCACGCTCGTTGCCCGCGGGATCGAATCGCCCCAAGAGGCGCGCGAGTTCTTGAACCCCTCGCTCGAACGCGACTGGCGCAACCCCTACGACATCCCCGGCATGGCCGAAGTGGCCGACGGGCTCGAAGCGGCCATCCGCGACGGCAAGCGCATCCTCGTCTTCGGCGACTTCGACGTCGACGGGGTGTCGGCCACCACGGTGCTCACGCGCGGCCTGCGCGCCCTGGGCGCCACGGCGATTCCCTTCATCCCGCGCCGCACCGACGAAGGTTACGGCATCACCCAGGCGGCGATCGACCGCTTCATGGCCTGTGAGCCCGACGTGGTGGTCACCGTCGACTGCGGCATCGCCTGCCGCGACGAGGTGCGCACGCTCAAACACCGCGGGGTGGGGGTTTTCATCACCGACCATCACGAGCCGGCCGACTTGGTGCCCGAAGGGGTGCCCGTGTGCGACCCCAAGCTCGACCCCGACTGCCCGAGCAGCATCTTGGCCGGCGTGGGCGTGGCGCTGAAGCTCGTGCAGGTGCTCGGCGCCCGGTTCGGCCAGCCGCACCTGTGGCGCGAGTACACCGATTTCGCGACCCTGGGCACCGTGGCCGACCTCATGCCCATGCAGGAAGGCAACCGCGCCCTGGTGGCCGACGGCGTCGCCCGCATGAACGAATCGCCCCGCCCCTGCATCGCGGCCCTGCTCGCAGCTGCCGGCGCCGCCGGCAAGCCGGTGGCCGCCACCTCGCTTTCCTTCAGCCTCATCCCGCGCTTGAACGCCGCTGGCCGCATGGGCGACGCCACCGTAGCGCTCGACCTGCTTTTGGAAGACGATTTCGACGCCGCCAGCCGCAAGGCCGCCGTGCTCGAAGAGGTGAACACCCAGCGTCGGGCGATCGAAGCCGAGCTCGCCGAAATCGCGAGCCTGCAGGCCAAGGAGGCCTACCACGGCCAGCGCGCCCTGGTGGTGGGCGGCGAAGGCTGGCACGAAGGCGTGAAGGGCATCGTGGCCTCGCGCCTGGTGCGCAGCTACGGCGTGCCCTGCATCCTGTTCACGATCGACGACGAAGGCGTGGCCCGTGGGTCGGGCCGCAGCGTGGGCCAGGTCAACCTTTTCGAAGCGGTGGAAAGCTGCAAGGACATCCTCACCCGGTTCGGCGGTCACGAAGCCGCCGTGGGCGTCACCCTGCCGGCCGACCGCCTGGCCGAATTCTCCGACCGCCTGTGCGCCTACATGGACGCTCTGCCCGCGAGCAGCTTCCACCCGCGCATCGACATCGACGCCGTGGTCGATTTGGGCGAGCTCACGCTGGAAAACGTGGCCGCCCTCGACGCGCTGGCCCCCTTCGGCCAGGAAAACCGCCAGCCGCGCTATCTGGCCCGCGACGTCACGCTCACCCGCTCGCGCGCGGTGGGCGCCGACAAGAACCACTTTTCCACGACCCTCACCGACGGCGTGCATTCGGTGGCGGGCATCATGTTCCACTGCCCCTACATCGACCAGCTCATGCGCTGCGACAGCGTGGTCAACGCCGCCTTCGAAGTGCAGGTCGACGAATGGCGGGGCCGCCGGTCGGTCAAGGCCATGCTGTCCTCGATCGCCCCGGTGAAGCCCTGCTGCGCGCTCGAGGCCCTCATTTCCAGCGAGCACCGCAACTATGTGGCGGAAATGTACGCCGAAAGCGATTCCGAACTCTGCGCCGACTGCGCCGACGATCCCGAAGAGGACAATCGGCTCGAAGAGGAGCGCGAGCGCAACCGCGCCCATTGGGAGGCCATCGCCGCCGAACGCCCCGACGAGCTGCGCCGCGAGATCATCGCCGCCCTCATCGGCGACGGCGACCTGTTCGCCTCCCAGCGCGAGGTGCTCGACGCCCTGGCTCGGGGCGAGTCGACCCTGGCCGTCATGGCAACGGGCCGCGGCAAGTCGCTCACCTTCCAGCTGCATGCGGCCGAGGGCGCCCTTGCCAAGCACGAGGCGAGCCTGTTCGTCTACCCGCTGCGCGCGCTCATCGCCGACCAGGCCTACCACGTGCGCGAATCGCTGGCGCCCTTCGGCATCGCCGCCGAAGTGCTCACCGGCGAATCGACCCCGGGCGAGCGCGCCACCGTGTTCGCGGGCCTGGAAGACGGCTCGGTCGACATCGTGCTCACCACGCCCGAGTTCCTCAGCTTCCACGCTCGCGAGTTCGCCACGAGCGGCCGCATCCGCTTCCTGGTGGTCGACGAGGCCCATCATATCGGCCAGGCCAAGGCGGGGCAGCGCCCGGCCTACATCGAGCTCGACCGGGCCATGAAGGTTCTGGGCGACCCCTGCGTGCTCGCGCTCACGGCCACGGCCGGCCCCGACGTGGCCGGCGACATCGAGCGCACGCTGGGCATCACCCGCTGCGTGTTCGACGACACCTCGCGCGAGAACCTCTTGGTCGACGACCAGCGCAACCTGCGCCACCGCGACCCCTACCTGGCCAACCTGGTGGCCACCGGCGAAAAGACCGTGGTCTACGTGAACTCGCGCCGCCAGTCGGTCGCCCTGGCCCGTATGCTGCGCAAGCAGGTCCCGCAGATGGCCCCCTTCATCGGCTTCTACAACGCAGGCCTGCCCCGCGCCGACCGCAAGCGCGTCGAAGAGATGTTCCGCCGCGGCCAGCTGGCCGTGCTCGTGAGCACGTCGGCCTTCGGCGAGGGCGTCAACATCCCCGACATCCGCCACGTGGTCCTCTATCACCTGCCCTTCAACGAGGTGGAATTCAACCAGATGAGCGGGCGCGCGGGCCGCGACGGCGAAAAGGCGACCGTGCACCTGCTGTTCGGTGCGGCCGACGCCAAGGTCAACGAGCAGATCCTCACCGCCTGGACCCCCGACCACGATATGATGGGGGAGGTCTACCGCACGGTCGCCGGCATGGCCAAAGCGCAGGCGGGCAAGGCGATTCTGAACACCGACGACGAAATCGCCCAGGCCACGGCCAGCCGCCTCTCGCGCGACGTGGCGCCCGAATCGGTGACCTGCGCGATTGCCGTCTTCCGCGAGCTGGGTCTGGTGCGCACCTCGGCGGTGCCGGGCGCTCCCGAAGTGCGGGCGCTTTCGGTGGTGCCGGCGCAGAACAAGGTCGAGCTCACCGACAGCGTGCGCTATCGCGAAGGCCTCGACGAGATCCGCATCTTCCGCGCATTCTGCGAGTGGGCGATGAAATGCAGCCCCGCGGCCGTGCGCGATCGCATTATCCGGCCGATTTTGCCCAGCGCGGGCAACTAACTGCAAGGAGGCTCCTATGGGCAGCGATGCACACGACCTTCCCGAAAGGGAAGAGGCGCCCGGCGACGCGAAGGCGAGGCTGGTGTCGGTCGACGAGGGCGGGGAGCCGCTCATCGGGCATCCGCGCGCCAAAGACGCCGAAGGCTCGCGCCCGCCGCGCTTCAGCGACGGCTCCGACGAGCTGATCGGCCGCAAGGGGGCGCAGGCCCTCTCCTTCGACGCCAACGTGATCGGCGCGGCCGACCCCACGAAGGTCACCCACAGCAAAACGCCCGAAGAGCGTTTCGCCGACTTGCAGGAAGCCACGTCGTCCTACCTGGGGCCCTATGAAGAGGAAATGCTCAAGCGCGCCTTCCTCTTCGCCCGCAAGGCCCACAAGGGCCAGTGCCGCAAGAGCGGCGAGCCCTTCGTGGCGCACCCGGTCGAGGTGGCCATCATCCTGGCCGACCTGCGCATGGACGTCGAGACCCTGTGCGCTGCCCTTCTGCATGACACGGTGGAAGACACCGACACCACGCTCGACGATCTTTCCGAAATGTTCAACCCCGCCATCGCCCAGCTGGTCGACGGCGTCACCAAGATCACCCGCATCGAGGTCAAAGAGCTTTCCGACGAACAGGCCGCCACGATCCGCAAGATGTTCGTGGCCATGAACAAGGACATTCGCGTCATCGTGATCAAGCTGGCCGACCGTCTGCACAACATGCGCACCCTGTCGGCCCTACGCGAGGACCGCCGGATCTTCAAGGCGCGCGAGACCATGGAAATCTACGCCCCCATCGCCCACCGCCTGGGCATCGGGTCGATCAAGTGGGAGCTCGAGGACCTGTCCTTCTTCCATCTGGAGCCGCAGAAGTTCAAGCAGGTCTCGCGCATGGTGGCCGAAAGCCGCGCCCAGCGCGAGGAGTACCTGGGCAACGTGATCGACATCCTGCGCGGGGAGATGGACAAGGTCCACATCGACTGCCAGATCATGGGCCGCCCCAAGCACCTCTATTCGATCTATAGGAAGATGACGGTGCGCGGCAAGGACTTTTCCGAAATCTACGACCTCATCGCCGTGCGCATCATCGTGAACACGGTGGCCGAATGCTATTCGGCCCTGGGCGCCGTGCACAGCCTGTGGCACCCCATGCCGGGGCGCTTCAAAGACTACATCGCGATGCCCAAGTACAACATGTACCAGAGCCTGCACACCACGGTGATCGGCCCGGCCGGCCGCCCGCTGGAAGTGCAGATCCGCACCGAAGAGATGCACCGCAAGAGCGAATACGGCGTGGCGGCCCACTGGCGCTACAAGGAAGGCGGCAAGGGCGACGCCGATTTCGACCGCCAGCTCGCCTGGCTGCGCCAGATGATGGACTGGCAGGACGAGACCCAGGACTCGCGCGAGTTCCTGAAGTCGCTCAAGGTCGACCTGGCCCCTAGCGAGGTCTTCGTGTTCACGCCCAAGGGCGAGGCCATGAGCCTGCGCGCTGGCTCGACCCCGGTCGACTTCGCCTACGCGATCCACACCGAAGTGGGCAACCACTGCGTGGGCGCCAAGGTCAACGGGTCGATCGTGCCCCTCACCTACGAGCTGCAGATGGGCGACCGCATCGAGATCCTCACCCAGAAGAGCGCCGGTCCCAGCCGCGACTGGCTCAAGATCGTGAAGACCCCGCGCGCCCGCAGCAAGATCCGCGCCTACTTCACCAAGGCCAGCCATTCCAACGACGTCCAGCTCGGCCGCGACCGCGTGGCGGCCGACATGCGCAAGCACGGCTTCGGCATCTCGAACGCCCGCAGCATCCGCGCCTTGAAGCTCGTGGCCGAACGCATGGGCTTCAAGGACCCCGACGAGATGTTCGCCCACGTGGGCAGCGGCAAGGAAAGCTCGCTTTCGGTGGCCAACCGCCTGCTGAAGGAGCTCGCGCCCGAAGAGAGCGAGGAGAGCGCCAAGGCGGCCAAGGCGGCGCCCAAGACCGCGAGCATGACCACCTCGATCATGCCGCCCATGGTCACCGAAGTGCACGCGCCGCGCCACAAGAAGGAGCACGCGTCGAACGGCGTGATCGTGAAGGGCGATTCGGGCATGCTCGTGCGCCTGTCGCGCTGCTGCAACCCGGTGCCGGGCGACGACATCATCGGCTTCATCACGCGCGGGCGCGGCGTGTCGGTGCACCGGCGCGACTGCCCCAACGCGAAGAGCCTTATGGAGCACCCCGAGCGCATCATCGACGTGGCCTGGGAGTCCGACCCGCAGTCGAAGACCTCCTACAAGGTCGAGCTCTTCATCGAGGCGCTCGACCGCTTGAACCTGCTCGTCGACGTGGTGGCCGCGCTTTCGGAATGCGGGGCCGACGTGCTTTCGTCTTCCACGGCCTCGCACCGCGACGGCATGGCCGACATGCGCTTCTTGTTCCAGGTGAGCACGGTCGAATCGATCGACCGCATCATCGCCAAGCTCGAATCGATCGACGGCGTCATCGAGGCGCGCCGCATGATGCCGGGCGACACGGTTTCGAAGAAATAGTCAGAAAGGTTCTCTCATGACCTACGGATCTTCGCATATCCCTGTGAGGCAGGTGAGCGGCGGCTGCGCCGACGTGCGCTACGCCGTTCTCGGCCCGATCGAGAACAACACCTATCTGATCGACGACGGGCAAGGGGGCACGATCGTCGTCGACCCGAGCTCGCATGCCGAAAAGCTGCCCCAGGCGCTCGGGATCGACCGCGTGTCGGCGATTCTCGTGACCCACAACCACTGGGACCACGTGTCGGGTCTCGCGGCGCTCGTGCGCGAGACGGGGGCGCCGGTGTATGCGCCCCGCATCGATGCGGGCCTTATCGAGTCCGGCCAGCGCGACCACATGGGCGGAGCGCAAGCCTGTGCGGTGACCCGCAAGCTCGACGACGGCGACACGGTCGACGTGGGCGCCACCAGCTGGCGCTGCATCGCCACGCCGGGCCACACCCCGGGCGGGATGTGCTACTACATGGAACCCGACCATGCGCCCCATGGGGGCCGGCCTCTGCTCCTTTCGGGCGACACGCTCTTCTTCGCGAGCATCGGCCGCACCGATTTCGAAGGCGGCGACATGGGCCAGATGCGCGCCTCGCTCGGCACGCTGGCCAAACTGCCCGACAGCTGCATCGTGCTGCCGGGCCACAATCGCACGACCACGATCGCAGACGAGCGCCAGCGCACGATTGAAGCCCTGATGTAGCGCGTCGGGGCCGCAGCCGGACGACCCCGATGCGCCGCGGTTCGGCAGATTGCGGCGCGCGCGGGCGCTAGGCGATTGCGCCCGCCTCGTAGAGGTCGCTCGGCACGTCGCCGTCGAAGTTGACGCCGCCGGTGAGCGTGCGCACGGCGGCTTCGTCGAAAGGCCCCTCTTCGAAGGCGCGGGTAAGGTCCAGCGCGAGCAAAAGGGCCTCGTCGTAGAGGTCCATGAAGGACTTCCGGGTGAGTTCCCCGGTGAAGGGATTCTCCCAGTCATGTCGGCTGTCGTTGGCGAACCAGGTGCGTTCGATCTTAAGCGGTCGGTGGGTGAAGGCCTTCACCAGCGAGAAGGGCCGGGCCGATTCCTCGATCGCCCCGAGAACGGCCCGTTTGCGGCCGGTGGGCGACCAGAGCAGGCGCTCGACCGCGCGGTAGGCCCGCACGGCGTCGCCGTAAAGGTGTTCCGAAATCTTGCGGTGGTAGGCCATCCCCACCACGTGGGCGCAGAGCTCGCCTGCGGCGTCGAGCGTGGCGCGCGCCCCCTGCAGAATCTCGCGGCCGGGGTTGTGGGCGGCCACCGTCTCTCCCGTGCGCCGGTAGAGCAGGACCTCGTCGAGCTCGTGCTCGATCGCGTGGTGCACCTCTCCCTTGCTCTGCCGCGTGAGGCCTTCGACCCCGGCGTCGCAGATGCGGTATTCGAGCGCGTAGACGAGCGGATGGGCCTTCGAGTCGAGCGCGTAGTGGGCCAGGAACCCGGCCGCGTATGCATGGGCGGCCGGTTCGCGGGTGGCGGGCAGAAGGCGCAGGCAGCGGCGCAGGGACGCGAGCAGGGGCACCGTGTTGCGGGTGTGCAGGTACTGGGCCACCGTTCCCGGGGCCTGGGCGGCGTAGCGGGGGTCGAAGCGCAGGAAGTAGAGGGGGTCGGGCCCCTGGGCGCCCAGAAGGAAGGCGCGCTCCACTTCGCCGGCGAGGTGCAAATCGCTCGCTTCGAGCAGGTCTTTCGCGAACAGGTCGTGCGTGATCATCGATGGCATAAGCAGCTCCTGTAGTGTGCGCGCGGCGGCGCGGGGCCGCGGTGCTTTCCACTCATGATACCCAAATGCCCCAGGCGGGCGGCACAGGCAATTGTCGCTTGATGAGGAAATTTGTACGTCTGGGGCATCCCCGTTGCCCGGGCACTCCATGCTGGTATAGTGGACGCAAGATTTTCGATCAGGAAGAAGCCGATGTCACTTATCGTAGCCAAATTCGGGGGCACGTCAGTCGCGTCGCCCGAACGAATCAAAATGGTTGCCAAGCGCCTCATCAAGATGAAGCAGGACGGCAACGACGTCGTCGCGGTCGTGTCCGCCATGGGCAAGACCACCGACGAGCTCATGAGCCTTGCGGCGCAGCTTTCCAAGAACCCTCCCGCGCGCGAAATCGACCGTCTGCTTTCCACGGGCGAACAGGTGTCGATGACCCTGCTCGCGATGGCCATCCAGGCCCACGGCTACCGCGCGATGAGCTTCACCGGCCGTCAGGCGGGCATCCACACCGACAACGAGCACGCCAAGGCCAAGATCACCCTCGTGCACGCCGACCGCATCAAGGCGGCCATCGAGCAGGGGATCATCCCGGTCGTCGCCGGCTTCCAGGGCATCGACAAGAACGGGGACATCACCACGCTCGGCCGCGGTGGCTCCGACACCACGGCGGTGGCGGTGGCCTACGGCATCGGCGCCGACCTGTGCGAGATCTATTCCGACGTCGACGGCGTCTACACCACCGACCCGCGCGTCGACCCGCGCGCCCGCAAGCTCGACGCCATCAGCTACGAAGACATGCTCGAACTTTCCAGCGCCGGCTCGGGCGTCCTGCAGAGCCGCGCCGTCGAGTTCGCGCGCAAATACCATGTTGTCATCCACGCGCGCTCTGCGTTCACCGATACGCCGGGCACGCTCGTCAAGGAGGCCGATCCCACTATGGAGCAAGCGGTAGTCACCGGCATTGCACACGACACCTCGGAAGTGAAGGTCACGATCCGCGACGCCCCCGACACCCCGGGCGTGGCCGCGCACGTGTTCACGGCGCTCGCCGGCAACAACGTCAACGTCGACATGATCATCCAGAACGTGTCGGAAGACGGCCACACCGACATCACCTTCACCTGTCCCGAAGCCGACTTGCCGCGCGCCCGCACGGTGATCGAGGGCCTGCTCGGCACCCTGAAGGCGCGCGAGTACGCCGTCGACGAAAGCATCGCCAAGGTCTCCATCGTGGGCACCGGCATGAAGTCGAGCCCGGGCGTGGCCGCCAAGGCCTTCCAGACCCTGGCCGACAACGGCGTCAACATCCTGCTCATCTCCACGAGCCCCATCCGCCTTTCCATGGTCGTGAAAGCCGACCAGGTCGAGCGCGCGGTGTGCTGCCTGCACACGGCCTTCGGGCTCGATAGCGACAGCGTCTTCGAAGAGAAGATGCTCTCCGCCGAAGAGCTCGCTGCCAAGAAGCAGAAGGGTCGCTAAACCTTAGGTACCGATCATTCCGACAGGAAGGTGTGAACAATGGCTTGGACGAAGGAAATGCCCGCGCAACCTGTGGTCGCCGTTTGCGGCGCAACCGGTGCGGTGGGGGCCGAATTCCTCAAGGTGCTCCACGACGTGGATTTCCCCGCCAAGGAGGTGCGCGCGTTCGCTTCGGCGCGCTCGGCCGGTAAGAAGCTCGCGTTCGAAGGCTGTGGCCAGGTGCCCGCGGGCGACCTTACGGTCGAGGAAATGACCCCCGACAGCTTCGAAGGCGTCGACATCGCCCTGTTCTCGGCGGGTGCCGGCGTGTCCAAGCAGCTGCGCGAGGCGGTCGTGTCGCACGGTGCGGTCATGATCGACAACTCGAGCGCCTTCCGCATGGACCCCGACGTGCCCTTGGTCGTGCCCGAAGTCAACAAGGCCGACCTTGCCTGGCACAACGGCGTCATCGCCAACCCCAACTGCTCGACGATCGAAATGGTCGTCGCCCTGAAGCCCTTGAACGACCTTGCCCACATCAAGCGCGTCGTCGTGTCCACCTACCAGGCCGCCAGCGGTGCCGGCGCCGAGGCCATGCAGGAGCTCTACGACCAGAGCCGCCAGTTCCTCGACGGGGAAGAGCTCACGATCAGCGCCTTCAGCGACCAAATCGCCTTCAACACGATTCCGCACATCGACGTCTTCCTGGAAGAAGGGTCCGACATGGCCGCCGACGTGGCGCCGGGCTACACCAAGGAAGAATGGAAGATGGTCGTCGAAACCAAGAAGATCTTCGGCGACGACTCGATTCAGGTGGCGCCCACCTGCGTGCGCGTCCCCGTGCTGCGCTGCCATGCCGAATCGCTCAACGTCGAGTTCGATGCGCCCGTGTCGCTCGACGACGCCCGCCGCGCCCTCATCGGCGGCGAAGACGTGGAAGTGCGCGACGACCCGGCCCACAACGTCTATCCCATGCCCGGTCTGCTCGCCGGCTCCGACCACGTCTACGTCGGTCGCCTGCGCGACGATCCGTCGGTCGAGAACGGCATCGCGCTGTGGCTCGTGATGGACCAGATCCGCAAGGGCGCCGCACTCAACGCCGTGCAGATCGCCCAGTGCCTGCTGCCGTAAGGCGGAGCGCTTTAAGGCTGCAAGTGAAAGGCCGCCCTCGGGCGGCCTTTTTTCGTCTGATGAGTCAAGGGGCCTGACCCTTCCGACTCATCCCACAACAAGAAAAGGGCCACGGCGCGATGCCGTGGCCCTTTTCGTGCGCGGACGTTGTTCCTAGTGGAAGAGGCGCCAGAAGAAGCCGTGCTTTTCGGGAGCCTTCTCTTCAGCGGGCTTGGGGGCTTCCTGCGCGGGAGCCGTCGGCGCTTGCGGGGCCGGGGCGGGCGCGGGTGCCGGGGCGGGCGCAGGCACCGGCGCCTGCGCAGGCATGGGCGCCGGCGCCTGCTGCACGGGCTCGCCGCCCGAAAGGGCCGCGGTCTGCAGCTTCTTGGCCTCGACTTCGGCGAAGGCCTTGGCGGCTGCGTTCACGAAGGACTCCATCGCATCGTTGTCGGTGCCGCCGATCTGATGCTGCAGGGCCTCGCGGTACATCTCTTCAAGGTCGGTGAAGGCGCGGCGCTCGTTGACGTCCTTGCGTCGCTTGTCGCGGGCCTGCATCGAGAGCTTTTCGAAGGCCGTCTTTTCGGACATCTCTTCCTCATGGGCGGCTTCGGACGCCTCTCGGGCCTCCTTGATCAGGGTCTCCTGGGCGTTGAAGGGCTCTTCACCGGCCGGCGCGAAGGCGTGCAGCGGGGTGAAGGTGCCGTCGGAGCGCAGCTCGCGCAGCTTGTCGGTGTCGGCCAGGCAGGTGTGCACGAAGTGCAGGACCTTGCGGCGGGCATCGGCGTTGCGCACGGGCCAGGCGATCTCGATGCGCTTGTCCATGTTGCGCGTCATGAGGTCGGCGCTCGACAGATAGATTTCCGACGAGTCGAGCGATCCGAAGGCGTAGATGCGGCTGTGCTCGAGCAGGCGGCCGACGATCGACACCACGCGGACGTTTTCGGTTTCCTTGGGCACGCCCGGGACCAGGCAGGAAATGCCGCGCACGAACATCGTGACCTTCACGCCGGCCTTGCTGGCCTCGGCGATCTTCTCGATGATTTCGCGGTCGGTGACCGAATTGGTCTTGAAGAAGAGGCCGCAGGGCTTGCCGGCGTTGGCGAGCGCGATCTGCTCGTCGATCTTCTTTACGATGTTCTGCTTGATCTGCAGCGGGGCCACCCAGATGGTCTGATAGGCGCGCGAGGCGTTTTCCAGGCCCATGTTGCGGAAGAACTCGATCGCGTCCTGACCGATCTCCTCATCGGTGGTGATGTAGCTGAAGTCGGTGTAGAGCTTGGCGGTCTTCTCGTTGTAGTTGCCGGTGCCCAGCTGGGTGATGTGCTGCAGGCCGTTTTCGGTCTGGCGCGTGATGCAGCAGATCTTGCTGTGGACCTTGTAGTCGTGGAAGCCGTAGATGACGTTGGCGCCGGCTTCCTCGAAGCGCTGCGACCACTGGATGTTGTTGCTTTCGTCGAAGCGGGCGCGCAGCTCGAAGAGGGCCGTGACCTCCTTGCCGGCTTCGGCGGCGGCGATCAGGGCCTCGGCCAGGTGCGAGCGGCTCGCCAGGCGGTAGAGGGTGATCTTGATCGACACGACGTCGGGGTCGGCGGCGGCTTCGCGCAGCATCTGCACGAAGGGGTCCATGCTCTCGTAGGGGTAGCTCAGCAGCACGTCGTGCTCCTGCACCTGTTCGATCACGCGCTTGGTGCGCTTGATTTCGGCGGGCCAAGCCGGCGCGAAGGGCTCGCTGGTGAGCTTGGCGCGCAGGACCGGGTCGACCATGCCCGAAAGGGCGAAGGCGTAGCCCATGTCGAGCGGCACGCTCGTCACGTAGCACTGGTAGGGCTCGAGGTTCAGGCGGGGCAGCAGGAAGCCCGCGATCGTGTCGGACAGGCGGCGCTTGCTTTCCAGGCGCACCGGCGCCAGGCGGGCGCGCTTCTTCAGGATCTTCTTCATGTGCTCGCGGTAGTCCTCTTCGCCCTCATCGGCGGTTTCGGTGGCGTCGAGGTCGGCGTTGCGGGTCACGCAGATCACGTTGGTGTGCTTGATCGTGTACATGGAGTAGATTTCCTGCAGGTTGGCCTCGAGCAGGTCTTCGAGCAGGATGAAGTTGAAGCCCTCGCCGGGCAGCTTCACGACGCGGCTCGCGTTGCCGGGCAGCGGCACGATGCCGAGCGTCACGCCTTCGGCGCCCACGTCCTTGGCCTTCTTGCGGCTTTCCTTGGCCTTCTTGTCCTTCTCTTCGGTCAGGCGCACGATGATGTAGAGGTCGCCGTTTTCCAAGTGGGGGAAGGGGTGGCGCGCGTTGATGATCTGCGGGGTGAGGAAGGGAAGGACGTTGGCCTTCAGGTAGGTGGTGGCGTATTCGCGCTGGTCGCCGGTGAGCTGGTCCCACTCCAAGCGGCGGACGCCCTTTTCGGCCAGGCCTGCGCGGACGTTCTGGTAGATCTGCTCTTCGACGGGGTAGAGCTCGTGGCAGCGGGCGTAGATGGCCTGCAGCTGCTCCTGCGGGGTCATGTTCGACTTGGTGTCGATGATGACCTTCTTCAGCAGCGACAGGTCGGTGAGGCTGCCCACGCGCACCATGAAGAACTCCTGCAGGTTGCTCCAGAAGATGGAGACGAACTGCAGGCGCTCGAGCAGGGGCACGCTTTCATCGGCGCCCTGGTCGAGGCAGCGCTCGTCGAACGTGAGCCAGGACAGCTCGCGGTTCTGCATGTAGGGAACGCGCGCTTTGCGGCGCGCTTCCGCGTCTGCGGTGCTCAGGTCGCTCGCCGAGATGAGCGGCTTTTTCAAGGCGCCGTCTGGTGAGAGTTTCTTGTCCATGATTCCCCCTCGTATCGCGTATGCGGGGGCGTATCGGCGTGCCCTCGCGGTAAAATGACGTCTCTTTTTACATAGTACCGCTTCGCGCTATTCCGAACGGCGGTTCAGTCGAAACAGCAGGTGAAAGGCCCTTATTTGACGTGGATTTTGCCTTCGCGGTAAGGTGGGTTGACACGCGGACGGAAGCGGGGGCTTCCGGCGCTTTCGGCTAGTGCCGGCACCGCGCCGGCGGGAAGAAGGGGCCATGCTCGACAAGATCGATTTCGACGTTGCGCCAATCAGCAAGGACGAGTACAAGCCCGAACACGACGCCTTGGTCAAGCGCCTCACGGTGCTCCAGCAAGAGGCCCACAACAAGGGCATCGGCGTCGTGGTCCTCTTCGAAGGCTGGGACGGCGCCGGCAAGGGCGGCCGCATCTCCGACCTGCTCTACAACCTCGACGCCCGCGCGACGAGCGTGCACGTGACCGAAGGGCTCGATTCCCAGTCGGCGCGCGCCTTCTTCGAGCAGCGCATGGGCGCGCACGACTACTACCCCATGATGCAGCAGTTCTGGAAGGCGTTGGGCCCCCGCGGCAACATGACCTTTTTCGACCGCGGCTGGTACGAGGCCGCCCTGCGCCGTTTGCTCATCACCCAGCCCCATCTGTCGACCGACGACCTGCGGGTCGACGACACGCCCGACCGCGAAGTCGAGCAGTACCTCGACGCCCTGGGCACCTTCGAGCGCCAGCTGGTCAACGACGGCTACCTCGTGCTCAAGTTCTTCCTGCACATCCGCAAGAAGACCCAGCGCCATCGCCTGAAGCGCCTGGCCGGCGACCCGGCGACCGCCTGGCGCGTGAACAAGGGCGCCCTGAAGAACATCGACAACTACGACGAGCAGGCCGAAATGCTCGAGGCCATGCTCTCGCGCACCAATTTCGACTACGCCCCCTGGGTCGTGCTCAACGGCGAGGACAAGCGCCGCGCCAATCTGGGCATCGTCCGCACGATCGTCACGGCCCTCGACGAGGCCGTGCACGCCGCGCCCGACCCGGCGGCCGCCGCAGCCGCCGCCAAGGCCCAGGCCAATTCGGCGGGGCAGGGCGCCGCGCCGGCCACCGACGAGCGCACGCGCACGCCCGAAGAGGAGCGCGCCGTCCGCCAGGCCAACGAAACCATCGCCCAGCAGCAGGCGGCCCTCGCGCCCAAGGCGTCGCGCTTCGAGATCGTAAGCGACCATCCCACCCTGCAGGGCGTCGACTACCATCTGCGCCTAGAGCCCGACCAGTACCGCGCGGCTCTGAAGCGCGAGCAGAAGCGCCTGTTCAACTTGGAGATGCAGATGTACCGCAAGCGCATTCCGCTCATCTTGATGTACGAAGGCCAGGACGCGGCCGGCAAGGGCGGCAACATCAAGCGCGTCGCCCAGGCCCTCGATGCCCGCGCCTACACGATCTTCCCCAGCCCGGCGCCCACCAAGCCCGAGCTCATGCACCCCTTCCTGTGGCGCTACTGGACCCGTCTGCCCAAGGCCGGCCACGTGGGCATCTACGACCGCAGCTGGTACGGCCGCGTGCTCGTGGAACGCGTGGAGGGCTTCGCGAGCCCGGCCGAATGGTCCCGCGCCTACGACGAGATCAACGAATTCGAGCGCGAGCTCACCGACTGGGGCGCTATCCTGCTGAAGTTCTGGGTGGAAATCGACCGCGAGGAGCAGCTGCGCCGCTTCGAGGCCCGCGCGGCCGATCCGGCCAAGCAGTGGAAGATCACCGACGAGGACTGGCGCAACCGCGACAAGTACCCCCAGTACCGCGAGGCGGTCGAGGACATGTTCCGCCTGACCTCGACCGAGTTCGCCCCGTGGATCATCCTGGAAAGCAACGACAAGCGCTACGCCCGCGTCAAGGCCCTGCGCATCATCAACGACGCCATCGAGGCGCGCCTGAAGGCGCTTTCGCATGCCTAGGGAAGGGACGTCTTCCGGCCGCAGGCGCGGCGCATGGCGGGCGGTCTTCTGGATCGCCCTGGCCGTGTTCGTCTGCGCCCTGGCCGCCTTGGGCTACATCGGCTATACCTACTATCATGCCGACCAGGAGTACCAAGACGTCGCCACCCAGGCCTTCGACAGCGCCGCCGCCTCGAGCGCTCAGGACGCCGGCGACGCGACCCGCTTGGGCGAGCTTTCCGTCGACTGGGACTACCTGAAAAGCGTCAACCCCGACGTCGTGGCCTGGGTCTACATCCCGGGCACGCGCGTGAACTACCCGGTCGTGCAGGGCGCCGACAACGACGTCTACCTGCATCGGTCGTTTTCCGGCGAGACGGGATTCGCGGCCCGCGCGGGGTCGATCTTCATGGACGCCGCCAACGCGCCCGACGCCTCCGACGCCAATACGGTGCTCTACGGCCACCACATGCGCGACGGGTCGATGTTCGCCTGCCTTTCCAACGATCTCACCAACGACGGACCCTTCAACGAGCACCGCACCGTCTACGTGCTCACGCCCACGATGAACTACCGCTGCCAAACCTTCGCGCTCGTGCTCACCGACGGCTCCGACGCGATCGTGCAGACCTCCTTCGCCACGCCCGACGCGCTTGCCGCCTACGTGGCCGACAAGGAGAGCCGCAGCGTCGTCGAACCCGACGAGGGCTTCCCCGACCCGGCAAGCGTCGGCAAGCTCTTCACGCTGGCCACCTGCGACTACCAGGAAAGCAACGGCAGAGCTGTGCTCTTTGCGCAAGTTGTCGACAGCGCGGCCCCCAATACGCATAATGGTGAAGTTATCGGCACGGAAGATGAGACGGCGTTGTCCGACGCCGTGAAGGAGGGTGCATGAGCACCAGCTTGCTCCCAGGTGAAAAGCCCGACCGGCTCGAAGAGGCGTGCGCCGTCTTCGGCGTGTACGCGCCCGGCGAAGACGTGGCGCGCCTGACCTGCTTCGGCCTGCAGGCCCTGCAGCATCGCGGCCAGGAAAGCGCCGGCATCGCGGTGGGCGACGGCGAGACCGTCATGGCCTACAAGGATCTGGGCCTGGTGACCCAGGTGTTCAACGAGGGGTCGCTTTCGGCCCTGAAGGGCAACTTGGCCATCGGCCATTGTCGCTATTCCACGGCCGGCGGCGGCGGATGGGAAGGCGCCCAGCCCCATATCTCGGCGATCGACGACGTCCTCATCGCCCTTGCCCACAACGGCACGCTCGTGAACACGGGCGAGGTGCGCGAGAACCAGTCGCTCATGGAAACGCTCGAGCATCTGCGCTCGAACACCGACAGCGAGGTGGCCGCCAAGCTCATCGGCGCCGAAACGCGCCGCACCCACCATCTGCGCGACGGCATCCGCGCGATGATGGAAGAGCTCGTGGGCGCCTACGCGATGGTGCTCGCCAGCCCCGATTCCCTCTACGCCTTCCGCGACCCCAACGGCATCAGGCCCCTGTGCATCGGCACCCTGCCGGGCGGCGGCTGGGCCGTGTCGAGCGAGACCTGCGGTCTCGACATCGTGGGGGCCACCTACCTGCGCGACGTCGAGCCCGGCGAGATCGTGCGCTTTTCCGCCGAGGGCATGTCGAGCATGCAGGGCGTGCCGGCCGGCCGCCGCGCCTCGTGCATCTTCGAATACGTCTACTTCGCCCGCCCCGATTCGGTCATCGACGGCCAGAGCGTCTACCAGGCCCGCCGCACGATGGGCGCCACCCTCGCCGAAGAGGCCCCGGTCGACGCCGACCTGGTGCTCGGCGTGCCCGATTCGGGCGTGCCGCCCGCGATGGGCTATGCGGCGGCTTCGGGCACTCCCTACGCCGACGGCATCGTGAAGAACCGCTACGTGGGCCGTTCCTTCATCCAGCCCACCCAGGCCATGCGCCAGAACGCGGTGCGCATCAAACTCAACCCCCTGCCTTCGGTGATCGCCGGCAAGCGCCTGGTGGTCATCGACGACAGCATCGTGCGCGGCAACACGAGCAAGCAGCTCGTGGCCATGCTGCGCCAGGCGGGCGCGGCCGAAGTGCACCTGCGCATCGTCTCTCCCGAAGTCAAGTGGCCCTGCTTCTACGGCATCGACACCGACACCCAGGACCAGCTGATCGCCGCCAACATGACGGTCGACGAGATGTGCGACTTCGTCGGCGCCGATTCGCTCGCCTTCATCTCGCTCGACGGGTTCCGCAATTCCGTGAAACCCGACCATCCGGGCTTCTGCGACGCCTGCTTCACGGGCGACTACATCACCGAAATCCCCGAAGAGCTGCAGGACAAGGGCTTCTTCCCCGAAAACCGCGGTCGGCGCCCCGTCGCCGCCCGCAACCAGTAGCGTTGGACGCGCATCTAAGGAGCATCGAACATGACCGATAGAATCACCGTGAGCGCCGCGTCGGGTAAGGACGCGCCCGCCATGCCCAGCTGGGTGTCCGACGACCAGGTCACCTACGCCCAGGCCGGCGTCGACACCGCTGAAGGCGCGCGCGCCGTCGACGCAATCAAGGAATCCGTGCACTCCACCTACCGCCCCGAAGTGGTGGGCGACATCGGCGGCTTCGGCGGCCTGTTCTCGATCGCCGCCGCCAAGGACATGGACGACCCGATCCTGGTGAGCGGCACCGACGGCGTGGGCACCAAGCTGCAGGTGGCCAAGCTCGCCGGCAAGCACGACACGGTGGGCATCGACCTGGTGGCCATGTGCGTCAACGACGTGCTCGCCACGGGCGCCGAGCCCCTCTTCTTCCTCGACTACATCGCAATCGGCAAGCTCAAGAGCGAGGCCGTGGCCGAAATCGTGTCGGGCATCGCCGAAGGCTGCCGCCAGGCGGGCTGCGCGCTCATCGGCGGGGAAATGGCCGAGCATCCCGGCGTGATGGACCCGCACGAATACGACCTGTCCGGCTTCACGGTGGGCCTGGTCGACCGCGCCAAGATGCTCGATCCGGCCAACGTCAAGGAAGGCGACGTGCTGCTGGGCCTCGCCTCGAGCGGCCTGCATTCCAACGGCTATTCGCTCGCCCGCAAGGTCTGCGTCGAAGGCCGCACCCACTACGAAGTGCGCCTGCCCCGCAAAAGCCTTGGCGGCCAGAGCGTGCAAGACGCCCTGCTCACGCCCACCCGCATCTACGTCAAGCAGGTGCGCGCCGCGGTGGCGGCCCATCCCGGCGCTGTGCACGCGCTCGCCCACATCACGGGCGGCGGCATCACCGAAAACCTCAATCGCGCCCTGCCCGACACGCTCGACGCCCGCATCGAAGTGGGCACCTGGGACATGGCGCCTATCATCCCGTTCGTGTGCCGGGCGGCCAAGCTCGACGAAACCAAGGCCCTGAAGACCTTCAACATGGGGCTGGGCATGGTGCTCATCGTCGATCCCGCGCAGGCAGACGCCGTGAAGGAGACCCTCGAGGCCCAGGGCGAGACGGTGTACCGCGTGGGCACCGTGGTGCCCGGCACGGGCGCGGTCACCTACGCCAACAAGCAGGACCTGTTTCCCGAGCTTCCCACCGACGACGACCTGCTCGAGCGCACGCCCGCGCCCGACGCGGCCGCGCGCACCGCAGATCGCGACGTCTTCTACGAAGAGGACGAGGACAAGGAGGACTAGCCATGCCCGAGCCCTTGAAGATCGGCGTGCTCATCAGCGGAAGCGGCACTAACCTGCAGGCGATCATCGACGCGATCGCCCACGACGGCCTCAACGTGGAAATCGTCAAGGTGCTCTCGAGCCGGCCCGACGCCTACGGGCTCGAGCGGGCGCGTGCCGCGGGCATCCCTACGGTCGCGCTCGACCGGTCGGTCTACGCCGATGCGGCCGCCGCCGACGAGCGCATCGCGCGCGAGTTCGCCAGCGCCGGCGCGGAATACCTGGTCATGGCCGGCTACATGCGCATGCTGGGCCCAGTGGTGCTCGGCACCTTCGAAGACAGGGTGCTCAACCTGCATCCGGCTCTGTTGCCCTCCTTCAAGGGGGCGCACGCCATCCGCGACGCGTTCGAGTTCGGCGTCAAGGTCACGGGCGTCACCGTGCACCTGGCCAACGCCGAATACGACAAGGGGCCGATCATCGCCCAGCGGGCGGTGCCGGTGGCCGAAGACGACACGCTCGATGCGCTCGAAGCGCGCATTCACGAAACCGAGCATGAGCTCTATCCCTGGGTGCTCGCGCACCTGGCGGCGGGCGACATCACGCTCGACGAACACAGAAAGGTGCATATCGCACATGCGTAAGGAAACGCTTACGACGATTGTGGAAGAACTCGAACAGGGGAAGGAGCCCGCGTTTGCGGCGGGCGACTTCCCCTGCTTTGCAGAGGCGGCCCGCAAGGGCGTGGTGCCGTCGGCCGAAGAGGCCGCGCACAGCGTGGCCGCGAGCCTGACCAAGGCCGATTGCGCGGTCTTCCGCCGTGCGCTTGCCGCCGTCGAGGCGGGGGAGACCGCCTGGCTCGCCTTCAAGCTCGTCTTCGATGCCGAAGCCGCCCAGCGCAACGTCGACAACCCGGTGACCCCCGTGTACGGCGAAACCGGTTCGGCCGACGGGCGCCCGGCGGTCTTCTTCGCCAACGAAGCGGGCGAAGTGGTGGCGTCGCGGCCCTTCTCGCCCCGCGACGAGTTCCAGGTCCTCGACGTGACGCGCGGTCCGGCCATGCACACCGACCAGTTCGACGGCCTCACCTGGTGCGCCGAAGCCCTGCCGGGCACGGTGCGCGTGTGGCTCGTGGGCGCCACCGACGCTTCGGCCGAAACCGCGGCGCTCGCCTCCCACGTGGGCTTTTCGGTCATGGCGGTCGACGACAGCGCCGATTTCCTCAATGAGGAGCGCTTTCCCACGGCCGAGCGCATCCTGCTTGACAGCTACGCCGACCTCGACGGCCTGGCGATCAAGCCGGGCGACTACGTGTGCGTGCTCACGCGCGGCCACGTGCACGACCCCGAAGCGTGCGTGTGGGCCGTGCGGCACGGGGCCCACTACGTGGGCATGATGGGCTGCCGGTCGAAGAACGACAACGTGAAGAAGGTCTGCCTTGAAGCGGGCATGACCGAAGAAGAGTGGGAGAGCGTCAAGCGCCCGATCGGCCTGAAGTTCGGCGCCAAGACGCCGGCCGAGCTCGCGATTGCGATCGCAGCCGAGCTTGTCGACGTGCGCTACCGCCAGCGCACGAGCGCACGGGCCCGCGCCGAGCACGAGGAGCACCTGGGCCGCTAGCGCCGCGCCCGCGGGGAAAGCCGCGCCGGAAATGCCCCGCGTACGGTGGCGCGGGGCGCCTCCGGCGCTATCGATGACGAATAACATGCATTTCTGCATCGATTTCTGGAAATTCCCGAATAATCGCTCCAAAAGGCGTGTCGTTCCCGTTTTCGAACGCGTGCACCTTGGCCGCTGCGCCGATGCTGCGGCTAGCGGGAGACTTTCGCCTTTTCGGAGGCGGTGCGCCAGGTTGAAACGGTGCGCCGTATGACGCCTATGTCGTAGGCGAGGGATATGCCGAAGAAGACGAGCAGGCCGCCGCCGATCTGCGAACCCAGACCCGGCATGAGAACGGCGATCATCGGTCCGAAAACGAAGAGGAAGGGGATGATCAGGAAGCTCGAGCATCCGCTCGCCTCGCGCGCGATCGCGAACAGCAGGGTAGCGATCACGTAGATGAACATGCCCACGGCCAGGCCGCCCACCAGGGCGCACACGGCGAGCACGGCGAGCTTCACGGCGAAGGACACGAGCACCTGGTTCATGTCGGCCTTGGCTTCGGCCACTTCTTCTTCAGGGGTCTTCTGCGGCTCGCGCGTGAACACCGACGCGAAGGGGTCGGCGTTCTGGAAGCCCGTTCCGAAGGGGTCGCGCGGGTCGTAGGCGTCCCATTCGGTGCGGTAGCCGCGGTGGGCGCCCTGGCTCTGCGTGCCCACGTTGTCCCAGCTGGTCCATACGAAGTCGAAGGGCATGCCGGCGAAGGGGTCGGCATCCTGCCCGGCCGCGTGCTGGGGCCTTCCGTAGGATGAGGCGTAGGGGTTGTAACCGGCGTTGCGCGGGCCGCTTTCGGGGTCCCACTTGCCGGAGTTGAGCACGTCGCGCGCCTCGTTGATGAGCTTGGTCTTCTCTTCGGCCGCGCGCTTTTTCTCGGGGTCGGAGAAGCGGTCCGGATGGTTCTCGCGGATCTTCGTGCGATGCGCCTGCTTGATCTCTTCGGGCGTGGCGCCGTCGTGCAACCCGAGTATGTTAAGTGCTTCTGATTTTTTCATGCCTGCACTATACGCAGTGGCGGTGGAGGTTTGGTGCGCGCCCCAGGGGCCGTTTCCGTGGCGTAACCGTGCGGTGGGCGTGCCGTCTGGGGCCGATGGTATAATTTCTCGTCGGTAAATCGAGGAAGGACGTTCCCTGTGAAGAAGGCGCTGCTCATCGTCATAGCGATCATCGCGCTGTGCTTCCTCACGGGCAACGCCGATACCATCGCGAGCATCTACGACGCCGCCCAGACGGGCGCCACGATCCCGCTTGTGATCGCCTGCGTCATCATGATCCTGCGCCACCTCACCCAGGCCGTGTCCTACAAGGCCGCCTTCGAGGCCGTGGGCTTCGCCGGCCGCAAGCTGTGGGACTACGTGGTCCTCATCTTCAGCCTGGTCTTCATCAACACCTTCTGCCTGTTTTCGGGCGCCACGGGCGTGGCCTTCATCGTCGACGACGCCCACCGCAACGGGGCCGACCTGGGCCGCGCGACGAGCGGCGCGATCCTTTCGCAGATCGGGTACTTCGCCGCCCTGCTCGTGATTTCGGTCGTGGGCTTCCTCACGATGGTCTTCTCGAACACGGTCAACATGGTCTTCGTCGTGGGCGCCCTGCTGCTCATGTTCGTCCTGCTCGGCCTATCGAGCATGTACGTGGTGGGCTATTTCCGCCCGCGCTGGCTCTACAAGCTCTTCAACTTCGTGGCCCGCCCGGTCGGCGCGGTGGTCCGCAAGGTCAAGCGCCCGCTGGCGCCCACTTGGGGCAAGGACACCGCCGACTCCTTCATCAAGGCCGCGCGCGTGATGGCCGGCAACGTCACGGGCACTGCCACGAGCATCGCCTGGGCCTCGCTTTCGGCCGTCCTCAACATGATGAGCCTGGTGGCGATCGGCTACGCTTTCGGGTTCGAGAACGTGCCCGCCCTGGTGGCCGCCTTCGCGCTCGGCGCGATTTCGGTCATCCTGAGTCCCACGCCCCAGGGCATCGGTGTGGTCGAGGCCGCGATCGCCGCCGTCCTCACCGCCGACGGCTGCTCGCTGCCCACGGCGACGGCCATCGCCCTGCTCTACCGCGGCATCATGTTCTGGATTCCCTTCTGCATCGGCGCCGTCATGCTGTCGCAGTCGGGCTTTTTCCAGAACAAGAAGAACCCCACCCAGGAACAGCACGACAAGGACATCGCCTGGATTTCGGGCACGCTCGTGGGATTCATGGGGATCGTGGCGATCATCTCCTACGCGATTCCGTCGTTTTTGGCGCCCTATAGCGCCCTGGTGGAATGGATCGACTTCAGCAACATCTTCGCCGGACCCACGATCGTGGTCTTCGGCATCGTGCTGATCGTGATGGCGGTGGGACTCGTGCGCCGCTACCGCACGGCCATGGCGCTCGCCGTGACCACGCTCGTGCTGCTGGCGGGCATCCAGTTCCTCTTCTTCGAAACGATCACCGTGGCCATCGTGGCCGTGGCGCTGGCCGTCTGGCTGTTCGTGCAGCGCGCGTCGTTCGACAGGCCGGTGCCGCGCGATCTGCATGCGATCATCTTCGGGAAGTAGGTCGCAGGCGCCTGCGGCGTCCGTGCGCGATGGCAGCGAGGCGGCAGCTGCGGCGAGGCGCACGGCCGGGGCTGCGGCGGCTGCCGAAAGGCGCAGGCGGCGAGGCGGCGGGCGCGCTCGCGCGGAGGCTTTCCTACGAAACAGTAATGCGTGGCGCCGATCGAGCGGCACGTGCGCGGCGCGTTGCTACAATACAGGCAAATGAGACCCCACAGCAGAGGTATATGCATACGATGAGCGAAGACACGAAACCAGACCAGTCCGATACCCGCAACCAGCCGCCCACGCCGCCCGCCGGCGTCGCCGGCCAGACGCCTGCAGCAGACGGCGCGCAGCCGCAGGCCCCGGGCGCCGATCAGCCCGCATCGGGCGCCGCGCCGCAGGGTGCCGCCCCGCAGGCGCCCGCCCAGCCGCAGCAGCCAGCCGCCGCGCCCCAGCAGACGCCCGTGCAACCGCAGCAGCCCGCAACGGGTGCCGACGGCAACGGCTCGCGCAACCCCTTCCAGCTGCCCGATGACCAGATGCCTTTCATCCCTAACCCCAACTACAAGGGCGACAAGCCGGCGCAGATGTCCGGCGCGATGAAGGCCCTCTGGATCGTGCTCGGCATGATGATCGGCATCTTCAGCCTGCTCGTCGCCGTCATCTCCTTCTTGGGGCCCGACGTGCGCACGCGCAGCTTGCGTTCCCAGGCCCTGAAGTACAGCTGCATCGGCGTGATCTTGGGCGCCCTGCTCGACATGGTCGTGCTCGGCGTCATGGGCGTCGATCTGTCGTCGGTCGCGTCCTTGGGCACGGGCGCAGCGACGGGCGGTTCGTCGTCGACGGGCAGCGCCTTCTAGCGGCCGCATCCGGGCGGGGCGCTCGCTCGGGCGCGTCCTTTCGCGCCGCGTTTTCCGTGCGTGCGCGTGCTCTGCCTTCGTGTTCCTTTGGCGAAGAGGCATGCCGACGTCTCGCAAGCCGTTTGCCGGCGGGACGCGTGTTCTGCCTTCGCGTCCTGCACATATCCTCCGCGTGCGCCTCGCGCGGGTGGAGTAGAATACCAACGGTGCGCCGCGCATACGCGCGGCGCTTTCATATTGCGAAGAAAGGCATTCCTGCAATGGCGATACAACGACCGATCGGTACCGAGGACCTGCTACCCGACGACGCCCGGTTCAAGGAGCATTTCATCCAGACGGCCTACCGTGTGTTCGGCCGCTACGGCTACGCGCCGATCGAAACGCCCCTGTTCGAGCAGACCGACCTGTTCGTGCGCGGCATCGGCACGGCGACGGACGTCGTGTCCAAGGAGATGTTCACCGTGGTGTCGGGCGGCAACCTGGCCAAGCTCGTGGCGGGGGAGGACCTTCCCGCGAAGAGCCGGCTTACGCTGCGCCCCGAAGGCACGGCGGGCGTGGTGCGCGCGATCGCCCAGAACGGCCTGATCGTGCCGGGCGGTGCGCCGGTGAAGCTCATGTACGCCGGCCCCATGTTCCGCGCCGAGCGCCCGCAGAAGGGCCGCCTGCGCGAATTCACCCAGGTGGGCGTCGAGTGCCTGGGCGCCGAAGACCCCACGGTCGACGCCGAGGGCATCATCATGGTCATGCGCTTCTTCGAGGAAATGGGCATTCCGCGCGAGAGCATGCGCCTGCTCATCAACTCGATGGGCGACGAGCACTGCCGTCCGGCCTACCGCGACGCGGTGAAGAAGTACATCTTCGCCCACGCCGAGGACATGTGCGACGAATGCCTGCACCGTGCCGAGGTCAACCCCCTGCGCGCCTTCGACTGCAAGAAGGAAGGCTGCAAGCGCGTGATGGCCCAAGCGCCGCTCATCCCCGATTGGCTCTGCGACGACTGCAAGGCCCACTACGAGCAGGTCAAGGCCCTGCTCGACGCCGCCGGCATCGCCTATGTGGAAGACCCCACGCTCGTGCGCGGGCTCGACTACTACACGCGCACCGTCTTCGAGGTGCAGGTCGACAACGGCATGGGGTCGCAGAACGCCATCGGCGGCGGCGGCCGCTACGACAAGCTCATGGAGGAAATCGGCGGCAAGGCGGCCCCGGGCTTCGGCTTCGCGCTGGGATACGAGCGCAGCAAGCTCGCGATCGAGGCGGCGGGCGTCGCGACCGCGGTGCCGGCGGACCTCGACGTTTACGTGGCCGTGGTCGAAGACGATTTGCGCCCCGAAGCCTTCCGCTTCCTGCAGCAGCTGCGCGACGCCGGCTTCCGCGCCGAAATGGACCATCAGTCCCGCAGCCTGAAAAGCCAGCTGAAACAGGCCAACAAGCAGGGCGCCCGCCTGGCGGCGATTCTGGGGCCCGACGAACTGGCGGCCGGCAAGCTGCACGTGCGCGACATGGCCACCCATGACGAGCGCAACCTCGACCTGGCGGTCGTGCGCGCCTACCTGGCCGAATGCGCCGCGGGCGCTACGGGCACCGTCGAGGGCCTGCTCGGCTAGGGAGCCGTCTCGTGGATTGCGTGCAGAGCCGCTCGCGCGCTATCCCGCGACCAGGGCGCGTGCGCTACAATACATTGGTTTGAACCTTCGGGCCTGCGCTCCGCTGGGGCGCGGGCCTTTTGCAAGCAAAGATGTTTGGCAAGGAGCATTAAATCAAGATGAGCGATTTCTTGAACGCATACTGCATGCACACCAGCACGTGCGGACAGTTGCGTCTGGCCGACGAAGGCCGCGACGTGACCCTCACGGGCTGGGTGTGGCACAACCGCGACCACGGCGGCCTGATCTTCGTGGACCTGCGCGACCGCGAAGGCTACACGCAGGTGGTCTTCGACCCCGATTGCGTGACCGAAGAGGAATTCCACGCCGCCGAGCACCTTGCCCGCGAATACGTGATCGAAGTGACCGGCACGGTGCGCGCCCGCGGCGAGGGTAGCGTCAACCCGCATATGGCCACCGGTGAGATCGAAGTGCTCGCCCATTCGCTCAAGGTGCTCAACACGTCGGTGACCCCGCCGTTTGCGATCGAAGACGGCATCGAGACCGACGAGCTCACCCGCATGAAGTGGCGCTACATGGACCTGCGCCGTCCCGAAATGCTCGCCAACCTCAAGCTGCGCCACACGGTGGCCCATGCCATCCGCTGCGCCCTCGACGAGCGCGGTTTCATGGAGGTCGAGACCCCGATTCTGGCCAACTCCACGCCCGAAGGTGCTCGCGACTACTTGGTGCCCAGCCGCCCCAACCCGGGTTCCTTCTATGCCCTGCCGCAGAGCCCGCAGCAGTTCAAGCAGATGCTCATGGTGGGCGGGATCGAACGCTACTACCAGATCGCCCGCTGCTTCCGCGACGAGGACCTGCGCGCTGACCGCCAGCCCGAATTCACCCAGGTCGACATCGAGATGAGCTTCGTGACCGCCGACGACGTCATGACCATGATGGAAGACGTCTTCAAAGAGGTCTTCGCCCAGATCGGCGTCGAGCAGGACTTCCCGCTTCAGCGCATGCCCTGGAAGGAAGCCATGGACCGTTTCGGCTGCGACCGTCCCGACGTGCGCTTCGGCATGGAGCTCGTCGACCTCACCGACATCGTGCGCGGCTGCGGCTTCGGCGTGTTCAGCAAGGCCGTCGAGGCCGGCAACGTGGTGAAGGCCATCAACGCCAAGGGCGCGGGTGACTGGAGCCGCGGCGACATCGAAAAGCTCGCCGACGTGGCCGCCGCCAACGGCGCCAAGGGCATGGCCTGGATCGCCTACACCACCGACGGCAAGGAAAAGAGCCCCATCATCAAGTTCCTGGGCGACGAGGTGCACGCCAAGATCAAGGAAGCGATGAACGTCGAACCGGGCGACCTGCTCCTGTTCGCCGCCGACACCTTCGCTACCGCGAGCGCCGTGCTCGCCGCCCTGCGCCTGCACATGGCCGACCTGCTCGGCATCGAGCGCACGGGCCACAAGCTGCTGTGGGTCGTCGACTTCCCGATGTTCAAATACGACGAGGACGAGAAGAAGTACGCCGCCGAGCACCATCCCTTCACGATGATTCCCGAAGGGGACTGGGGCAAGATCGAGTCCGACCCCATGGCCTGCTCGAGCTACAGCTACGACATCGTCATGGACGGCTTCGAGGCCGGCGGCGGTTCGATTCGTATCCACAACGCCGAGCTGCAGAAGCGCGTCCTGCATCGCCTGGGCCTTTCCGACGATGAGATCGAAGAGCGCTTCGGGCACCTTATCCACGCACTCGAGCTGGGTGCGCCGCCGCACGGCGGCATCGCCCTGGGTCTCGACCGCCTCATCATGCTGCTGGCCGGTCGCGATTCGATTCGCGACGTCATCGCGTTCCCGAAGACCTCTTCGGCGAGCGACCCGATGACCGGCGCCCCCAACGCCGTGTCCGCCAAGCAGCTCAAGGAAGTTTCCCTGCGTTTGCTCTAGGCTGTTGCGATAGAGATGCATGAAGAAGGCGTCCGCGCTCCCCGCGCGGGCGCCTTCTTGCGTGCGCGGGGGCGCGGTGGCTGTGTGCGGGCGAGTGCGTACGTGCGGGATGCGCGCAGACCGCTTGCGTGCTTGTTGTCGCGGGGACTTTATCCTCCACTTCGCTTCGTAGCGCGGGGGCGTCAATCTGCGTTGTCGATAACGCTTGGTGCAAAACCATCGATGTGCAGCAATTTTGTTGCTTGGCTGGCAGAGATATATCGAAGTGCAGCTAGTCCTTTCGAGCGTTGTCACGGATACGCCGATGTGCAGCATTGATTCCTGCTGCACATCGGCGTATCCGTGACAATGAAAAAATATGCGTGCTGCACTTCGACATATCCGTGACAGAGCCTGCCGATATCTGCTGCACAACGATGTATTTGTGCCTGATGAACGGAATGCGATCGCCCGCTCTTATCAATCGCTACGAATAGAAAAACTCGTCGATAAGCCTGAGGCGAGCTGCCGTTGCTCCAAGGTACTCGTTGCGTAGGCGTCGTCCAAGTTGCTTGGCGACGAGCTGAGCAATCTGGTCGAACGCATCGATGCTGATGATTTGCCGGCGCGTGACTTCAATGACCGTCCATCCCGCATGACGAAGCGTGGCGCGCCTCACAGCGTCGGCTTCCATTTGCGAGCTGCTCGCGTGATAGTAGCCGTCATATTCGACTACCAAATGCGCATCGGGCCATACGGCGTCACCCTTGAGAAAACTCTTACCCATTACTCCCTGCTCGTCTGCATCAAGGTCGATGACTGCATTCATTTGGGGAAGCGGTAAGTTGTAGCCTCCGTAGCGAAAGGGGAGGCAAAGTCTGAGCGCCACTTGCGCCTCGGGTGGGGATGCAGCGCCTTCGATGATCCAGGGAAGAGCGCGTTGCGCGATCTTGCATCCGCGAAGAGATTGGTTCGCGTGAAGGAATGTGTCAAGATCTATGCGGTTGACTAGGGCGCTTCTCGTCGGAAGCTCTATCGAATCAGGGGCAAGCGGTAGGCGATACGAGCCACAAAGGAAAGATCCATACAGGGCCGTTTGTGGAATCGAGTGATGCAAGGCCATTTGGGCAACCGAATATTCAGGAGAAACGATTACTACATTCGGGCTAAGACGTTGTAGCGCGCCCGGAGCGAGCGGCGGTGTGTGGATATGGAACGACACTGACGAGGCGCTGCTTCGTGCGCCTCTGCGCGGGACGAGCACGTGGATGCGCTCGTTGGCGTCGAGTACGGTTGAAGGCACCACACGGGCGAGCTCGTCGCGGCAGGCGGCGACATCGCCGGTGCAGCTCTCGAAGGCGCGCGGGTCGGTTTCGGGCTCGCGCATCGCGGCATGCAGCCAGAAATCCTGAGCGGTGGTATGTGAAAGACAGATGCTCATAGCGGCATCCTAGCAGGCGCGCGAGCACCGAACCAGTCGCATCTGGCTGAAAATTCTCCACGTTTTCCCAGGTGAGAGAAGTGCGATGGCCTCGCGACGTTCACGCGAGGAATAGGCGGCGTCTGCGTGGCGAAGAGACGCCGGATACGAGGCGAAACGGTTGGGCGGTGCTGTCGTGAGCAATTCCGCAGGGGCTCGCGGAAGCGCGGGCCAAGGTGAAAGATGCGGGTGGGGCGGCCAGCGCCCCGCGGCGCGCAGGGCGAGTCGGGGTGGGGCGGCCAGCGCCCCGCGGCGCGCAGGATGCGGGATATGGGACGAACTCGCTGGGGCGCGCTGCCGGCGAGCCATCGAGGGGGCCGCGTTGCGGAAGCTTTGATGCAACGCGGCCCCCTCTTCCAAACGAAAAAAGCCCGGCCGAAGCCGGGCTTCCAATCCATGAGAACGGACGTCCTACTTGAGGCCGTCGATGTAGTTCACCAGGTCGCCGATGGTCTCGAGGCCTTCGGGCTCGCCGAACTCGATGTCGCAGCGCTCTTCGAGGTCGCAGGTGAGCTCGACCATGTCGAGGGAGTCGATGCCGAGGGACTCGAACGTGGAATCTTCGGAGACGGTTTCGGGGTCGATGTCCAGGTTGTCGTTCAGAATTTCCTTCACGGTATCGATGGTTGCCATGGGCGTTCCTTTCTTGGTGATAGGGCGCACGCATCGGTCCCGCGCAACGCCGCAGTGCGCACATTCTAACAGACTCGACCCCGCTGCGCGCGCCGGCTCCATCAACCTGTCAATCGTTGCCTACAAGGCCTGCACGCACCGTGCAGCAACAATCGAACGATAACGAATAATGACGAATCGTGACGAAATAAGGCGGCGAAAATGGCTTGGCGTTGTACATGCGCGAGAATATCCGTATAATCAAACGCGAATTTATCCTTACGGAAGGACAACTATGGCAGACCAGACGACGACGCCGGTGGACACCACGACTCCGATTGCGCCCGCGGAGCCGATGCGCAGCGTCGACATGCCCGCCCCCCAGGTGGGCAGCACGGGCCGTATCACCTCGGTGAACATCTCGGAGCACAAGGGGACGCGCAAGCATCCCGTCGAATCGGGCACGATCGAGCTCGATTCCGACTACGGCGTGCACGGAGACGCCCACGCGGGCAACTGGCACCGCCAAGTCTCCTTCCTCATGGAAGAATCGATCGACGTCGCCAAAGACCGCGGGCTCGACGTGGCCGAAGGCGACTTCGGCGAGAACATCACCGTCGAGGGCATCAACATGAAGGGGCTGCCGCTCGGTTCGCGCCTGGCCGTGGGCGACGCCGAAGTCGAAATCTCGCAGATCGGCAAGAAGTGTCACAACCGCTGCGCCATCTTCTACCTGGCCGGCGACTGCATCTTCCCGCGCGAGGGCGTGTTCGGCTGGGTCGCCAAGCCCGGCGAAGTGCATGTGGGCGACGAGGTGCGCGTGCTCTCGCTCGGCGAAGGCGAAGTGCACCATCTCATTACCGACGCCCCGCTCAAAGAAAACCGCATCGAAGACGTGAAAGCCTAGTCGCGCTTCTCACGCTTCTTTCGCGCCGCACGCGATTTCGCCTCCCCGCCGCCCGACGGCAGGGAGGCGGCTTGGTTTCGGGGCTCATGCGAGATGCGGAAGGCCGCGGGGCGGCGGCATGCGCGGGGTGGCGGAAACCGCCCGCCGCCCGCATCCTTCCTGCACCGTTGTGCAACGCGCGCGTATCCGTTGTGTTTTCCCTCTTTCAGCTTCGATTAAGCAGCCTTGCGTAGAGTGTGAACCACGTTGTCCGAGGAAGCGCATCGGCCCGTCCGCGGAACGCGCCCGCTCCGTCGGATTGTTGCATCACGTTAACAGCCGAGCCGGCAAGGCGGCGCCGCCCACCGCGCGTGATACGGTACGGGCAGAACATACGATCGCAACCGTCCCAATGAAGATGTGGAGAGTGAATATCATGGCAGACAACAACTACGACCCGCGCAATTCGGCGCCGGTTCCCCCGCAGGGCTCGGGGTACACCCAGCAGCCCACCCAGCGCGTGACCTACGCCGCACCCGTGGCGCCGGCCCCCGCCCCCAAGAGCGGCCGCGGCCGCACGTTCGCGACGGCCTTTATCGGCGCCGGCCTGGCCTGCGCCCTCGCCTTCGGCGGGTTCGCCGCCTACAACGGCGCCACCGGCAAAAGCTCGACGGGATCGGTCGTGCTGGGCTCTTCGTCCAACGGCGACATCACCGCGAGCGCGAGCGACGAAAGCACCGAACTGGCCGAGCAGGTGGCCGACAAGGCCCTGCCTTCCGTCGTGGCCATCGACGTCTACACGAACACCTCGTCGACCGGCAGCATGATCGGCCGCTCCTCGGGCAGCAGCCAGAACCTGCAGGAAACGAGCCTGGGCAGCGGCGTGATCATCTCGAGCGACGGCTACATCCTCACCAACTACCACGTGGTGGAAGGGGCCGACGCCCTGAAGGTCACCGCCGACGGCCAGACCTACGACGCCACCGTGGTGGGCACCGACGAAACCACCGACCTCGCCGTGATCAAGGTCGACGCCACCGGCCTCACCGCCATCGAGATCGGTTCCTCGGCCGACCTCAAGCAGGGCCAGTGGGTCATGACGGTCGGCAGCCCGTTCGGCCTGGAGCAGTCGGTCGCCACCGGCATCGTGTCGGCCACGAGCCGCACGATCAGCGTGTCGGACTCCGATTCCTCGTCGGGCTACAGCACCGGTTCGGGCAGCTCGACGGTCTACACCAACATGATCCAGACCGACGCGGCCATCAACCCGGGCAACTCGGGCGGCGCCCTCGTCGATGAGAACGGCAAGCTGATCGGCATCAACGCCGTCATCGAAAGCTACTCGGGCAACTACTCCGGCGTCGGCTTCGCCATCCCGGTCGACTACGCGATGAACATCGCCCAGCAGATCATCGACGGCAAGACGCCCACCCATGCCCAGCTCGGGATCACCACGATCTCGGTCACCAGCGAGCTCAACCAGCGCTACAACCTGGGCTCCGATTCCGGCGCCTACGTGAACTCGGTGTCGGGCGCGGCCGAATCCGCCGGCCTGCAGGAAGGCGACATCATCACCAAGGTCGACGACACCCAGGTGACGTCGAGCACCGACCTGATCGCCGCGGTCCGCTCGCACAACGTGGGCGACACGGTGACGGTCACCTACCTGCGCAACGGCCAGGAGCAGACCGCTCAGGTCACGCTCCAGTCCGACGAAGACACGAGCAGCTCGCTGTCCGAGCAGCTCGGCACCCAGTACGGCTACGGCTGGGGCAACAGCGGCTCGAGCTACGACAGCGGCAGCGCTTCCGGCAGCGCCGCCTAGCCGACCGGCGGGCGCAGCGCCCGCCCCCAGGTGTGCCCTTCCTTTCCTTGAACGGGCCCGTCAGACGGCGGGCCCGTTCTTTTTTGAGCTCGCACCTGGGCTTTTGCCAGCTTGCAACGAAACGGTGCATATGCGCGCCCCTCGCCCCGCCCCGCGTGCGAATCGGGTAAGATAAGTTGAATCGACTGAAAGGTGTGCGCATGTCCGACTATAAGTACAAACGCGTTCTTCTGAAGCTTTCCGGCGAGGCCCTCATGGGCGACACCGGCTACGGCATCGACCCCAAGGTGGTCGACGACCTGGCTCAGCAGATCAAGCAGATTGCCGACGACGGCATCGAAGTTGCCGTCACCGTGGGCGGCGGCAACATCTTCCGCGGCCTCGCGGGTTCCGCCGAGGGCATGGACCGCTCGCAGGCCGACTACATCGGCATGCTGGCAACCTGCATGAACGCCCTTGCCCTGCAGGACGCCTTCGAGCGCGCCGGCATCGCCTGCCGCGTGATGAGCGCCATCGAAATGCGCCAGGTGGCCGAACCCTACATCCGCCGCCGCGCCATCCGCCATCTGGAAAAGGGCCGCGTGGTCATCTTCGCCGCCGGCACGGGCAACCCCTACTTCACCACCGACACCACGGCCGCCCTGCGCGCTTTGGAAATCGGCGCCGAATGCCTGATGAAGGCCACCAAGGTCGACGGCATCTACGACAGCGACCCGGTGAAGAACCCCGACGCCACGCGCTTCGACCACATCTCCTACCTCGATGTGATCTCGAAGGAGCTTCATGTCATGGACACCACGGCGACCTCGCTGTGCATGGACAACCACATGCCCATGCTCGTGTTCGACATCACCACGCCGGGCAACATCTCCCGCGTGCTCAAGGGCGAAAACGTCGGCACCACGGTCAGCTAGACCGCCCGCATCGAAGGCGCCGCGCGCCGGCGCCTGCAACCGTCAACGGGGTGGCCAACCCCTCTAGATCTTGGGAAGGATCACGATGGCACTAGACGAAATCATGCTCGAAGCCGAAGAGCGCATGGACAAGGCAATCGAATCCCTGGGCGAAGCGTTTTCCAACGTGCGCACCGGCCGCGCGAGCGCGATGGTGCTCGACCGCATCCGCGTCGAGTACTACGGCGTCCCCACGCCGATCAACCAGATGGCCGCTATCAAGACCCCCGACGCCCACATGCTCGTCATCGAGCCCTGGGACAAGGGCACGCTCGGCGCCATCGAGCACGCCATCAACGCGAGCAACCTCGACCTCGCGCCTTCCAACGACGGCAGCGTCATCCGCATCGCCTTCCCGTCGCTTACCGAAGAGCGCCGCAAGGAACTCGTGAAGAAGTGCAAGGGCTACGCCGAAGAGGCCCGCATCGCCGTGCGCAACGCCCGCCGCGAAGCCAATTCGGCCGTGGAAAAAGAGGTCAAGGAAGACGGTCTGCCCGAAGACGAGCAGCGCCGCGCCGAGGCCCGCATCCAGAAGCTCACCGACTCCTACATCGCCAAGGTCGAAGAGCATCTGAAGAAGAAGGAAGCCGAAGTCATGGCCATCTAGGCCGCTTCGGTTGCCGTTGTACGTACGCGAGAGAAGCCAAGGGGGTCGGCGTGTCGTTCCATAAACCGTTGGATGAGATCTTTCCCAACGTGCCGGAGGGTCTCGATGCCCAAGCGCTCGACCCCGACCAGGTCCCTGCGCACGTCGCCGTGATCATGGACGGCAACGGGCGCTGGGCCAAAGAGCGCGGCAAGGTGCGCCTGGCCGGCCACAAGGCGGGCATCGGCGCCGTGCGCGAGACGATTCGCTGCGCGTCCGACGTGGGCGTGCGCTATCTGACCATCTACGCGTTCTCGAGCGAGAACTGGAAGCGCCCCGAAGACGAGGTCCGCGGGCTCATGGACCTGTTCGCGAAAACGATGCTCGCCGAAGTCGACGGCCTGCACGAAGAGCACGTGCGCGTGATGACGATCGGCGACACGAGCGCCCTGCCCCCGAAGACCCGCCAGGCCTTCGCCGACGCTTGGGAAAAGACCCGCAACAACACCGGCATGACGCTGGTGGTGTCGGTGAACTACGGCGGTCGGGCGGAAATCCTGCGCGCGGCCAACGACATCGCCCGCGAGGCCGCGGTAAAGCAGGCGGAGGGCGCGCCCTTCGTCCCCGTCGACGAGGCGGCCTTCGCGCGCCATCTCGATACCGCCGATATTCCCGATCCCGACCTGGTGATTCGCACGAGCGGGGAGATGCGCATCTCCAACTTCCTTCTGTGGCAGATCGCCTATTCCGAGTTCTACGTCACCGACGTGCTCTGGCCCGATTTCAACCGATACGATTTCCTGCGCGCGTTGCTCGACTTCCAAGGTCGCACGCGCCGCTTCGGCGGGGTGAAGTGAAACCCGATGAACGACGAGCAATCCAACGAGAACGAGCAAGCCGCAACCGTCGACGCGAGCGATCGTCGGGCCGAAGAGCTCTACGCCCATAGCGTGGCCGTGCCCGAATCCGACGAGCCGTCGAAGTTCGCGAAGAAGCGCGCTCACGCCAAGCAGGTCGCCTACGAGAAGACCCCGTCGCGGTTCAAGAACGCCTCGAGCTTCCAGGTGCGCTTCCGCACCGGCGTGGTCTACACGGCGGTATCGATCGTGTCGGTGCTCATCAACGACGTCACGACCACCCTGTATCTGGCGCTCGTCGCCGGCATCTGCGCGGGCGAGTTCTGCTACATGATGCGGGTCGACGCCAAGCTTCCCAACGAAATGATCGGCGTCATCGGCGCGGCGGCCTATCCGGTGGGCATGTACCTGTGGGGGATGACGGGCATCGCCCTGGTCACCGTGGCCCTGTTGTTGGCCCTGTTCATCTGGTACGTCTACTGGATGCGCGCCCGCATCCCCGACGTGAGCGTGAGCTTTTTCGGCGCGGCCTACACGGGCATGCTCCTGTCGAGCCTGATTCTTCTGCGCCAGGCTCTGCCCGAACCCTGGGGCGGCGTCCTTCTGCTCGTGCTCTTCTGCAGCGTGTGGTTCAACGACGCGATGGCCTACATCGTGGGCAGCAAGATCGGCAAGCACAAGCTCGCGCCGCGCACGTCCCCGAAGAAGAGCTGGGAGGGCTTCATCGCCGGCCTCATCACCTCGGCGGGCTTCTGGTGCCTGCTCGTGCTTATCCCCGGCATCGCCATCACCGTTCCGCAGGCCATGCTCTACGGCGTGCTCTGCGGTGGCGCCGGCGTCATCGGCGATTTGGCCGAAAGCCGCATCAAGCGCAACGTGGGCGTGAAGGATTCGGGCACGATCATGCCGGGCCACGGCGGTCTGCTCGACCGTTGCGACTCGCTGTTTTTCGCTTCCGTGGCAGCCGTCGTGCTGCTCTTTGCAGGAGGGTGTCTTCCCTATGTCTAACATCAAACGCATCGCCGTCCTCGGTTGCACGGGTTCTATCGGCACGCAGACGCTCGACGTCGTGCGCCAGCATCCCGACAAGCTCGCGGTCACGGCGCTTGCCTGCGGCCGCCGCGTCGATCAGATGATCGGAGCGGCCCGCGCGTTCGGCGTGCGCTATGCGGCCGCCGGCGCCCCCGACGCGCCTGCGCCGACCCTTCCCGTCGACGGCATAGAGTTCGGCCGAGGCATGGACGACGTCGTGGCGCTCGTGAATCTGCCCGAAGTCGACCTGGTCGTGAACGCCCTGGTGGGCGCCGCGGGCCTGCGCGCGAGCCTGGCTACGATCGAAGCGGGCAAGGTGCTCGCTTTGGCCAACAAGGAATCGCTCGTGGTAGGCGGCGACCTGATCATGCCGCGCACGACCCCGCAGACCCTTCTGCCCATCGATTCGGAACACGGCGCCATCTACCAGTGCCTGGTGGGGGAGGCCCACGAAGAGGTGAAGTGCCTGTGGGTCACCGCTTCGGGCGGCCCCTTCCGCGGCCGCACGCGTGCCGAGCTCGCCGACATCACGCCGGCCCAGGCGCTCGCCCATCCCACCTGGCACATGGGCCCCAAGATCACGATCGACTCGTCGACGCTGATGAACAAGGGTCTGGAAGTCATCGAGGCCCACCACCTCTTCAACATGCCCTACGACCGCATCAAGGTCGTCGTGCAGCCCCAGAGCGCGATTCATTCGATGGTCGAGTTCGTCGACGGCAGCGTGAAGGCCCACCTGGGCACGACCGATATGCGCATTCCCATCCAGTATGCGCTGAGCTACCCCGAGCGCTGGAGCGCCCCGGTCGAGCCGCTCGACTTCACCCAGATCGGCAAGCTCGAGTTCTACCCGGCCGACACCGACACCTTCCGCTGCTTGGCCCTCGCGCGCCAAGCCGGCGCCGAAGGGGGCACGCTGCCCTGCGCGATGAACGCCGCCAACGAAGTGGCTGTGGCCGCCTTCTTGGCCGGCAGGCTCCCGTATCTGGCCATCGCCGACACCGTCGAGCACACGATGCTCGCGCACGAAAACGCCCCGGTGGAAAGCCTCGAACAGCTTTCCGCCGTCGACGCTGCCGCCCGCGACGAGGCCCGCGCCTTCGCGGCTGCGCACGCACTCTAGGAGCCGCCCGTGGACGCAGTCCTTGCCATTTTCTACGGCATCATCGTTTTGGGCTTCCTCGTGGTAATCCACGAAGGGGGCCATTATCTTTCGGCCCGCGCTTTCGGCGTGCGCGTGTCGGAATTCATGGTCGGCCTGCCCGGGCCCCGCGTGGGCTTCATGTGGCACGGCACGCGCTTCGGCGTGACCGCGGTGCCCTTGGGCGGCTACGCCCGCGTCTGCGGGATGGAGCCGGGGGAGGAAAGCCCCTACCTGAAACAGGTGCTCGGCCTGGTGCTCGAGCGCGGCGAGGTCCTCATGGAAGACGCCGCTCGCGCCCTTTCGATCTCCGACGACGAGGCTTACGCGGCCCTCGACGAGCTGTCGGAGTGGGGGACCATCGCCGGCCCCGGCCGCAAGGACACCTACAACGTCTACCGCACCCTGTCGAGCAAGGCCGCGGGCGACGGAGGCACGCGCGCCGAAGGCGAGCCCATGCAGATCGACGACCTCGACGCCTTCTTTGAAAGCGAGCGCGCCCAGCAGTACCGGTCGCTGCCCTTCTGGAAACGCTGCGTGATTCTACTCGCGGGCCCTGTGGTCAACCTGATCTTCGCGATTCTCGTTTTCCTCGTGGTCTATTCGCTGGTGGGCGTCGACGTCACCAACCCCAACACGGGCGAGCTCGTGCATATCCAGGTTGACCCCCTGCGCAGCATCCAGGCGGGCTTCAGCTACATCGGTATGGTCGTGATGGCCGTGGCGGGCCTGTTCAACCCGCAGACCGCCGCTGACACGGTGCAGAACTCCTCGTCGGTGATCGGCGTGGCCGCCATGTCGAAAACAGCTGCAGACCAGGGGCTTCTTTCCTTCGCCATGTTCACCGCGATGATTTCGGTGTCGCTGGGCATCATGAACCTGCTGCCGATCCCGCCGCTCGACGGCGGCCGCTTCGTCGTGGAAATCTACCAGCGCATCCGCCGCGTCGTGGTGAGCCCCCGCGCGCTCAACCGCTTGAGCCTGGCAGGCATGGCCTTCTTTCTCGCCCTGTTCGTCGTGATGGCGAACCAGGACATCCAACGGTTCATCTTGGGCAATTGGAGTTGATAGCATGACAGAACCTGAAAAACCGAACGCGCGCACGCATCGCGTGATGGTGGGCGACGTGCCGGTAGGCGGCGGCGCTCCCTGCGCGGTGCAGTCGATGCTCTGCGAAAAGGCGGACGACGTCGAGGCCAACCTGGCCCAGATCGGCCGCCTGGCCGACGCCGGCTGCGAGATCGTCCGCATGGCCATCCCGCGCACCGACTGCCTCGACGCCTTCCAGGCGGTCTGCGAGGCGTCGCCTTTGCCGGTGGTCGCCGACGTTCACTTCAACGCGCGCATCGCGATCGAAGCGGCTCGTCGCGGAGCGGCCAAGCTCCGTATCAACCCGGGCAACATCGGCGGTCTGCCTGCCTGCGACCCCATCATCGACGCGGCGGGGGAGGCGGGCATCCCCATTCGCATCGGCGTCAACGCCGGTTCGCTCGACGACGAGCTCGCGGCCCGCGCCGACCTTACCCAGCCTGAAAAGCTCGTGGAATCGGCGGCGGGCTATGCCGCCTACTTCGCCGACCGCGGCTTCCACGACTTGGTGATTTCCACCAAAGCCTCCGACGTGCCCACCACGGTGGCCGCCTACCGGCTCATGGCCAAGCGCCTGCCCCAGGTGCCCCTGCACATCGGCGTGACCGAAGCGGGCACCCTCTTCCAGGGTCTCGTGAAGAGCTCGGCCGGCCTGGGCATCCTGCTCGAAGAGGGCATCGGCGACACGATGCGCATCTCGCTTACCGACGATCCCGTGCAGGAAGTGCGCGCCTGCTGGACCCTGCTTTCGGCCCTGGGCCTGCGCCGTCGCGGCCCCGAAATCGTGAGTTGCCCCACCTGCGGTCGCTGCCAGGTGGGACTGATCGATTTGGCCAAGCAGGTCGACGACGAGCTCCAGTCGGTGAAGAAGCCGGTGAAGGTGGCCGTGATGGGCTGCGTGGTGAACGGTCCCGGCGAAGCGGCCGACGCCGACATCGGCGTCGCCTGCGGCAACGGGTCGGGCGTCATCTTCAAAGACGGGCAGACCTTGCGCAAGGTCGATGAAGCGTCTATCGTAAGTGCGCTTATGGAAGAAATAGAAAGACTGTGATCATGAACCACGTACTGCGAATGAGCAACATCTACGCTCCTACGCTCAAGGAAGTCCCCACCGACGCGGCCATCCCGAGCCACCAGCTCCTGCTGCGCGCGGGCTTCATGCGCAAAAGCGCGACCGGCCTCTACACCTATCTTCCCCTGGGCTGGCGCGTGATCAAGAAGATCGAGGCCATCATCCGCGACGAGATGGACGGCATCGGCGCCCAGGAAATGATGATGCCCATTCTGCAGGACGCGCAGATCTGGCATGAGTCCGGCCGTTGGAACGACTACGGCCCCGAGCTCATGCGCATGGAGGATCGCCACGGCAACGGCCTGTGCCTGGGCCCCACGCACGAAGAGCTCGTCACGAGCCTGGTGCGCAACGAGCTGCGCTCCTACAAGCAGCTGCCCACCACGCTCTACCAGATCCAGTCGAAGTTCCGCGACGAGATCCGCCCGCGCTTCGGCCTCATGCGCAGCCGCGAATTCATCATGAAGGACGCCTACAGCTTCCACGCAACCAAGGAATCGCTCGACGAGACCTACAAGGAAATGGGCGAGGCCTACGAGCGCTTCTGCAAGCGCCTGGGGCTCGATTACCGTCCGGTGGAAGCCGACAGCGGTCAGATCGGCGGCAGCGCCACGATCGAGTACCACGCGCTCGCCGACGCCGGCGAAGCCGAACTCGCCAGCTGCACCTGCGGCTGGGCGGCCAACACCGAAGTCGCCGCCTGCCTGCCGCACCCCAAGGAGTACGACGAAACCACCCTGCGCAAGATCGAGACCCCCGGCGTGCACACGATTGCCGAGCTCGCCGAGTTCCTGCACATCCCCGAAACCGCCACGGTCAAGGCCATGGTGGGCAAGGACGCCGAAGGCACCGTCGTCGCCGTCTTCGTGCCGGGCGACCACGAGCTCAACGAGATCAAGATCGGCCGCGCGGTGGAAGGCTTCGAGCTGCTCACCGACGAAGAGATCAAGGCTGCCGGCCTGCCCAAGGGCTCGATTGGCTGCGTGGGCCTGCCCGAAGGCGTGCGCATCGGCGCCGACGAGAGCCTGAAGGGCATCAAGCACTGGGTCGTAGGCGCCAACGAGGACGGCTACCACTACGTGGGCGCCGAACAGGGCCGCGATTTCACCGTCGATTTCTGGGCCGACCTGTGCACCGCCAAGGCGGGCGACTCCTGCCCCGAATGCGGCAAGCCGATCACGCTCGCGCGCGGCATCGAAGTGGGCCAGATCTTCGAGCTGGGCGACAAGTACTCCAAGACCATGGGCGCCACCTTCAGCGACGAAGACGGCAAGGAGCGCCCCTTCATCATGGGCTGCTACGGCATCGGCGTCTCGCGCAGCATGGCCGCCGTGGTCGAACAGTACAACGACGAATATGGCATCAAGTGGCCGGCCACGATCGCTCCTGCCCACGTGTGCATCCTGCCTCTTTCGGTCAACGACGACCTTGTGCTCCCCACGGCCGAAAAGCTTGCCAACGAGCTTTCGGCGGTGGGTCTGGAAGTCGTCATCGACGACCGCAAGGAACGCCCCGGCGTGAAGTTCGCCGACGCCGATCTCATCGGCTGGCCCCTGCAGATCATTTTGGGCAAGCGCGGTCTTTCCAACGGCGTCTACGAAGTGAAGAACCGCCACACGGGCGACCGTTTCGAGATCTCGGTCGACGAATTCAACGACATCGTGAGCATGATCAGGCACCAGCCGGCGCTCGCGAGCGCGGCCCTGCGCCAGCTGCTCGAGGAGTCGCAGGCGCGCGCCAACCGCGCCTAGGCGCCCGATACTAGTTTTTCGCAAAACGCGCCCGAAGGGGAACCGATTCCCTTCGGGCGCGACAACGGGGACGGAGGTTGTCGCCACACGTGTGGCAACAACCTCCGTCCCCGTTGTCGCGCCTATCCCTCCGCTAGGCAACGTGTGGCGAACTTTCGTTGTGCTCGGGTGCATTTTGGTGCACAATTTACACATAAGCGCAGGTGCGCGGCGCAAGAGGGACGCAACTCGCACCGCCTGGGCGCACCGGCGCGACGGTTTTACGCAGAAAGGGAGCGTGCATCATGGCAATCGGCGACGGATTCAAGAACATCTTCCTGGCGGGCATCGGCGCCCTGACGATCACGGGCGAAAAGTCGAAGGAGCTCGTCGACCAGCTCGTCGAGAAGGGCGAGCTCACCGTGGAACAGGGCAAGGCGGTTAACTCGGAACTCGTCCATAAGGCAAGCGAAGCGACTAAACCGGTGCGCGACGCGGCGCTCGAGGCCCGCATGGCCGCGATGACCCCCGAAGAGCGCGCGGCCTTCGTCGAGGAAGCCACCCGCATCGCCAGCGAGCAGAACGCCAAGGCGGAAGAGGTTGTTGTCGACGCCGAAGTCGTCGATGACGAGGCCCCGGCCGAAAAGGCGGACGAAAAGGACGAGAAGCCCGAAGCGTAAAGGGTCCCCTTCATGCCTGAAAACACGCTGCTCAAACACTTCTTCGGTTACGGCGAGGACGTCGACCCGGAACGGCAATTCAACCTGAACCGGAAGTCGCGTTCTCGCCGCATGCGCGAGATCTTCGCGATCGCGCAGAAGCATCATGTCCTCAACGGGTTCACGCCCGTGCAGTTCCGCGTGATGCTCGAAGAGCTGGGCCCGAGCTTCGTGAAAATCGGGCAGGTCCTCTCCACGCGGTCGGAGATCCTTCCCCAGGCCTACTGCGAGGAGCTTTCGAAGCTGCAGACGTCCTGCGACCCGCTGTCGTTCGACGAGGTCCTGGCCACCCTGCACACGATCTACGGCGACGACTTCGAAAGCGTCTTCGCTTCGGTCGACCCCCATCCGTTGGGCAGCGCCTCGCTCGCGCAGGTGCACAAGGCCACGCTTGCGAGCGGCGAAACGGTGGCCGTGAAGGTTCAGCGGCCGGGCGTCAAACAGACCATGGCGCAGGACATCGACATCATGCGCATCTTCGCCCGCCGCGCCTCGCGGTTCGTGAAAGACGATGCCATGCTCGACCTGAACGACGTGGTCGAGGAGATGTGGTCGACCTTCCTCGAAGAGACCGACTTCCGCCGCGAGGCCGAAAACCTTCAGCGCTTCGCTGCGCTCAACAAGGACTGCAAGTTCATTTCCTGCCCGCACGTCTATCCCGAGTACTCGAGCGAGTACGCCCTGGTGATGGAATACGTCGAGGGCATTCCCATCTACGAGCATGCCAAGCTCAAGAAGGCCGGCTACCACTTGGCCGAAATCGGCGAGAAGATCCTCGACAACTACGCGTCGCAGATTCTCGACGACGGCTTCTTCCATGCCGACCCCCACCCGGGCAACATCATCATCCGCGGCGGGAAGATCGTCTACATCGACCTAGGCATCATGGGCCGGCTCACGCCCAACGAGCGCGCCGGCTTCGGCAAGATCGTCCAGTCGGTGGGCATGGGCGATTCGGCCGCGCTGAAGGACGCCTTGCTGGGGTTCGCCCAGCAGAAGGACAACGCGAAGATCGACCACGCCCGCTTCTTGGACGACATCGACCTGCTGCTCGCCAACTACGCCTCGTGCGACGTGGCCGACCTCGACATCGGCGACATGATCAACGACATCCTGGCCCTCACGCGCATGAGCAAGGTGGTCCTGCCCTCGTCGATCACCAACGTGTCGCGCGGCATCGTGGCTATCGAGGGCACGGTCAAGGAATTCATTCCCAACAACAGCATCATCAACATCATCAACGCCCACATCCAAACGAGCCAAAGCCCCAAGCAGCGCTTGGAAGACGAGCTCACCGAAGCGGCCAAGGACTTGAAGCGCGCGGCCGACGGCAGCATCGAAGCCGCCCAGTACGCAGGGGAGACCCTGAAGATGCTCACGCGCGGCCAGCTGAAGTTCAACATGGAGGTACTGGGGTCCGACGCGCCTCTGGCCACCGTGTCGAAGATCATGAACCGGCTCACGATTGCCATCGTGATCGCCGGCCTCTTCGTGGGGTCGAGCCTGATCGCCCCCTATTCCGACGGGCCCAAGATCATGGGTCTCAACCCGCTTTCCTTCTTCGGCTATGCGGGAGCTATGGTGTTATCGGTGTGGGTCATCGTGGACATCTGGCGCAGGCATTAGACTAGAGGGCACGTTTTCGCGCCGCTTCGCGGCTGTTTGAAAGGTGCGTTCATGGTTTCACCCCTGCGCGGGATGCATACGGTCCTCTTCGATCTCGACGGCACGCTGCTCGACACCTACGAGCTGCTCGTGCGGTCTTTCCACCATGCGGTCGTCGACGTGTTGGGCCACGACGAATCGATGGAGGCCTACAACCGCACGATCGGCAAGCCCCTGGTCGACCAGTTCGCCCTCTATGCGTCAAGCGAGGCCCAGCGCGACGCGCTCGTCGAAAGCTACCGCGCCTACTACGCCTCGATCCAGCACGAGGCCCTGCACGAGTTCCCCGGCATGCAGCGGGCCTTGGAAGACCTGCGCCAGGCGGGCTTCGCTTTGGGCGTGGTGACCTCGAAGCGCCATGACGTGGCCATCGAGAACCTCGCCCAGCTGGGCTACGAGGATCTGTTCGACTGCTTCGTGGGCTGCGACGACGTGGCCGCGCCCAAACCCGACCCCGAACCGGTGCGGTTGGGAGCCCGGCTGATGGGCGCCCAACCCGCGGCCTGCTTCTACGTGGGCGACAGCCCCTTCGACATGCAGGCGGGCAACGCCGCCGGTGCGGCAACGGTGGCCGTGGGCTGGGGCCAGCACCCGATTGATTCCCTTCTGGCCGAAGGGCCCCGCCTCGTGTGCGCGCAGCCGGCCGACTTGCCCGTTGCGATCGCGCGCTTCGCGCAAGGGGAGGGCGCCGCATGCAGCCGATAGGCATTCCCGAACTGCTCGCGCCGGCGGGCGGGTGGGAACAGCTGCGCGCGGCCATCCGCTTCGGGGCCGACGCCGTCTACCTGGCCACCGACAAGTTCGGCCTGCGCCAGCGCGCCGACAACTTCCCGCTCGCCGAAATGCCCGCCGTGGTGGCTTACGCCCACGAGCGGGGCGTCAAGGTGCACGCGACCTGCAATATCCAGATGCACGAAGACGATTTCGACACCCTGCCCTCCTATTTGGAAGCGCTCGACGCGGCCGGGGTCGACGCCGTGCTCGTGAGCGATTTGGGCGCCCTGCGCGTCGCCCGCGCCCATGCCCCGCACGTGCAGATTCACGTGAGCACCCAGGCGAGCGTGTCGAACGCCCAGGCGGCGCTCGTGTGGTACGAGCTGGGCGCCCGCCGCGTGGTGTGCGCCCGGGAGATGAGCCTTGAAGGCATCGCCCGCATGCGCCGCGAGCTGCCCGAAGACATGGAGATCGAGGCCTTCGTGCACGGCGCCATGTGCATGGCCGTTTCGGGCCGGTGCCTGATCAGCGACTACATGACCGGCCGCAGCGGGGTCACGGGCAACTGCACCCAGCCCTGCCGGTGGAACTACGTGCTCGAAGAGGAGAAGCGGCCAGGCGTCTACTTCCCGGTGGAGGAAGACGCCCACGGCAGCTACCTCATGAACGCCAAGGACATGAACATGCTCTCCCACCTGCGCGATTTGGCCGACGCGGGCGTGACGAGCGTGAAGATCGAAGGCCGCAACAAGAAGGCCTTCTACGTGGCCACCGTGGTCAACGCCTACCGCCAGGTGCTCGACGGGGCCGACCCGGCCACCTTCGAAGGCGAGCTCGACACGGTGTCGCATAGGCCCTACGGAACGGGCTTCTACTACGGGCCGGCCCATCAGACGCCGGAATCCGACGCCTACATCCGCCCCTACGACTGGGCGATCGACGTCGAGGAATGCGCGCCTGCAGGCGACGGCTGGCGCGCGGTGGGCCGGTGCCGCAACCGGTTCTGGGAAGGGTCCGAACTCGAGGTGCTCGCTCCTCACGAGCCCGTGCGCACCTTCAACGTGCGCCACGTGGCCCTGGTCTGCGACCCCGACGCGGTGCCCGACGACTACCGCGACCGCGACGGCCGCATCCCCGAAGGCGCCCACTTTCACGACGGCGTGGTCGAGCTGCCGGTAGAGGTGGCCAACCGCGGCATGGACCGCTACGCCTTCGACGTGCCCTTCGAAGTGCACCCGCACGACATGCTGCGAATCAAGCGCGCCAAGCGCACCACTAAGTAGGGGCACCCCATGAGCGAAGCCGAAACCGTCGCCCTTCCCGCCCGCGCGGGAGCTGTGCGCATAGACGAGGCCCTGCGCTATGCGGGCTACGCGGGCATCGAAGAGACGCAGGCGGTGCGAGAGCGCTCTCGTGCGCTCGCGGTGGAAGCCGAAGAAACCGAATGCGCCCAGGGAACCTTCCGCATCTTCTCCGTAGCGGGCGCAGACGCCGCAGGCGTGCACCTGGCCGGCACCGAGCTGGTCCTGCCGGGAGAGAGCATTGCCGACTATCTGAACGGAGCGCGCGCTGCCTGTCTGCTCGCGGTTACGATGGGCGCCGCGGCCGACGGTCGGCTCGCCGCCTTTCGGCGGGCCAGCCGCACCGACGGCGTCCTCTACGGGGCCGTGCTCGCCGACATGGTGGAAGACGCCGCCAACCAGCTGGAGGCCCGCGTGCGCGCAGAGGCCTTCGAGCGCGGCCTGTACGCCAACGACCGCTACAGCCCCGGCTACGGCGACCTGCCGCTTTCCGTGCATCCCGCCTTCCTGGCGGCGCTCGACGCGGGACGGGTGCTGGGCATGCGGGCCGTTGAGGGCGGCTTCCTTGCGCCGAGCCGCAGCATCACGGCCGTGGTGGGGCTCTTCGACGACCCGCCCGCCCGCGCAAAGCTGGGATGTGCCTGGTGCGCAGCGCGGCCCTACTGCGCGATCCGCGCCGCCGGCCGCGTCTGCTACCGGCGCGATCGCTAGCGCATCCCTTACGAAAAAACGCCTCGAAGGGGCTTCCTTCGAGGCGTTTCGCGTGCGCGGTACTGCGCGTGCGGCGGTTCGTCGTCGCGCTAGGCTTCGGCGCCCTCGCCGGCCGGGGCTTCGGCGGCGGATTCCTTCACCGGCTTCTTCGCGCCCTTCTTGGGCTTGGGCTCTTCGGGCGCCACGTCGGCGGCGAAGGCGTCCCACACGGCCGGGTCGGCGTCTTTGATCTCCTGCATGGCTTCGGCCCAGGCCTTGTTGTTCTGGGCGGTGGGCAGGGTCTTCTTCAGCGCGTGCGTGAAGATCGTCTTCTCGGGCTTGCCCAGGCCGGGGATGACCACCATAAGCGGGACCATGGGGTAGTGCTTGCGGTCGCAGTAGGCGCACAGCAGGCAGAGGTCTTCGGTGTGGGCGCGGTGCCAGGACGGCTCGCCCAGCTCGCGGGCGAGCTCGTCTTCGGTGATGGCGAGCTTTTCGGGCTCGAGCATGCGATGGCCGCGCACCCAGTCGATGAGCAGGGAGGCGATCTTCTTCTGCGATTCAGTCAAGGTTTCCATTGGTCTTCTTTCTCGTAAGCGGCGATGCCGCGCGCGTGCGGGGCGGTGCTAGAAGGCGCCTTCGTCTTCGTCGTCGGCCGGCGACACGAAATGGCGCCAGTGGTCGATGGCCTCTCCTTCGGTGGCGCTGTGCACGTCGTCTTCGTAACCGCAGTCATCGCAGGCGCCGTAGTATTCGGTCTCCCCGCTGTCGGTGAACCATTCGGCGATGTGGATGTTGGTGCCGTGGCAGTTGGGGCACGGGGTGAAGTACGGGTGGGCCATCGGATTGCTCCTTTCGCGGTGACTGCCGCCAAGCGGCTTTCCCCTATGGTAGCGCACCTGGGCTGCGCGGGAGGCCCAATTAACGGGCGCTCAACCGATCTACGGGGGCGTGTGCGCTTGCGCTAGAATACGCCTGAATCACAAGTGAAAGGTGCGCCCGTATGCTAGAACCCAATCAGGACCTGCACGGATTCCACGTGCTCTCGCGCGAGCCCCTTGCCGAAATCGACGGCGAAGCCTATGTGCTCCGTCATACGGCGAGCGGGGCGCGGCTGCTCTATCTGAAAAACGACGATCCCAACAAGGCCTTCTCTATCGCCTTCAAGACTCCGCCCGCCGATGACACGGGCGTCTTCCATATCCTGGAGCATTCGGTGCTCTGCGGATCGGACAAGTTCCCGGTGAAAGAGCCCTTCGTGAACCTGCTGAAGACCTCGATGCAGACCTTCCTGAACGCGCTCACCTTCCCCGACAAGACCATGTACCCGGTGGCGAGCACCAACGAACAGGACCTTCTCAACCTGATGGACGTCTACCTCGACGCGGTGCTGCACCCGGCCATCTACGGCGATCGGCGCATCTTCGAGCAGGAGGGCTGGCACTACGAGATTTCGGAAGCCGACGGCAAGCGCGCGCTCGCCTACAACGGCGTCGTGTTCAACGAGATGAAGGGCGCCCTGTCCGATGCCGAAAGCGTGCTCTACCACGCCGTCGACAAGGCGCTCTTGCCCGGCACCTGCTACGCCTTCGAATCGGGCGGCGACCCGGCGGCCATTCCCAGTCTCACCTACGAGGGCTATCTCGACACCCACGCCCGTCACTATAGGCTCGACAACTCCTACATCGTGCTCTACGGCGACCTCGACGTCGACCGCGTGCTCGGCTTCCTCGACGACAACTATCTGTCGAAGGCCCAGCGCCGAAGCGACGAAGCGCCCAACGCGATCGGGCACCAGGCGCCCTTCGTGGCCGCCGACACCACGGTCGAAATGGACACGGCGCCTGAAAACGCCTGCGTGGGGCTGGCCTACGCGGTGGGCGACGCGCGCGACTTCGAGCGGGTGCTCGCGGCCGACGTGCTCGTCGACGCGCTCATGGGCGGCAACGAATCGCCGATCAAGCGCGCCGTGCTCGATGCGGGCATCGGCGGCGACTGCACGGCCTACCTGATGGACTCGCAGGCCCAGCCGGCGGTCATGTTCATGCTGCGCGGTGCCAAGCCGGGCGCGGCCGGCGCCTTCCGCACGATCGTCGAAGAGCAGGCCGCCGCCTTGGTGCGCGATGGGATTCCCAAGGACCTGCTCGGCGCGAGCCTGGCGCAGATGTCCTTCGACCTGCGCGAACGCGATCGCGGCATCGCCGACGGGGTGGCGCTTGCGATGAACGCGCTCGCCGGCTGGCTCTACGCCGACGACGACGCGACCGCCTACCTGCACTACGAGGGACCGCTCGCGCACATGCGCGCCGGGCTCGAGGGCCGCTACTTCGAGGACCTTCTCGAAGAGCTCGTGGTGGAAAGCGGCCACAAGGCGCTCGTCGACTTGGTGCCCACCCCGCAAGAGGGCGCCGGCGCCCAGGCGGCCGAGCTCGCGCAGAAGGCCGCCGCGCTTTCCGACGACGACGCCGCCCGCATCGAGCGCGAGGTGGAATCCCTGCGCGAGCGCCAGGAGGCGCCCGACGCGCCTGAGGACCTGGCGACGCTTCCGCATCTGCGCGTCGACGACATCGGCGAGGGCGCACCCGACCCCGAGATGATCGAGCTTGCCGACACGCCGCTGCCCTGCCTCTACCACACGGTGCCCACCCGCAAGATCGACTACCTCTACACCTACTTCGATCTGGGCCGCGTGGCCTGGGAGGACGTTCCCTACGTCACGGTGCTCGCGTCGTTGTTGGGCCAGTTGGACACCGAAGCGCACACGGCTGCCGAACTCGACGTCGAAAGCCGCCTGCATTTGGGGTCGCTGCGCTTCTTTACCGACGTGCACGTCGACACGGGCGACCCGCGCACCTTCCGCGCGACGCTCACCGTGGCGGCGAGCGCCCTGTCCGAAGAGTTGGCGAGCCTGGCCGCGCTTCCGCGCGAGGTGTGGGCCACGACCCGCTTCGACGACGCGTCCCGCATCAAGGACGTGCTCGTGCAGCAGCGCATCGCGATGGAGCAGAGCTTCGCCAACGAAGGCCATGCCAAGGCGTCGGCGCGGCTGCAGTCCTACCTGTTCGGCAACGGCGTGCTCGCCGATAGGCTTTCCGGGGTCGGCTACTATCTGTTCCTGAAGGACCTCATCGCCCATTTCGACGAGCGATTCGATCGCCTTAAGGCAAAGCTCGCCCAGGTGAGCGCCCAGATCTTCGTGAAGAACGACGTGGTGGTGAGCTTCACCGGCGCGCCCGAGGACCGCGCGCGCTTCTTCGAGCTCGCGGGCGATTTCGGCCTGCCGGTGTCGCCCGAGCCGCCGCTGGGCCTCTACGCGCAGATTCCGCGCCCCGAAATCAAGCGCGAGGCCTTCATCGTACCGAGCGACGTGTCGTACGTGGCCAAGGGCGCCGACGTGCACCAGATCAGCGATTACGCGGGCGCCTGGGTGGTGCTGGGCAACGCGCTGTCGCTCGATTACCTGTGGAACGAGGTGCGCGTGAAGGGCGGCGCCTACGGCGTGGGCTTCAAGCGGACGCCGATGGGCTTCGCGCGTTTCTATTCCTTCCGCGACCCGCACATCGACGAGACGATCGAGCGCTACGACCGCGCCGCCGAATGGATCGCCGCATTCGACCCGAGCGAGGAAGAGATGGAAGGCTACATCGTGTCGACGGTGGCCTCCCATCATGCGCCCGTGAAGCCGCGCCTGGTGGCGCGCCGGCAGGACGTGGGGTACTTCGCGCACCGGGCGCCCGTGTGGCGCGAGATGCTGCGCGACCAGGAGCTGCGCGTCACGCCGGACGCAGTGCGGGCGTGCGCGCCGACGCTGCGCGCGGTGGCCGCTTCGCCGGCCGTGTGCGTGTTCGGCTCGCGCGAGACGATCGAAGGCGCGGCCACGTCGTTCAATCGCGTGGTCGACCTGCTGGCCGAATAGGGGCGAATGCGCCGGGGCGGAAGACGCCCGGCGAGGGAAGCCGATCAGAGCGAAAGCGCCCGCGGGCTTGCTGCCTGCGGGCGCTTTCTTGTAGGTGAGGCGTGCGTGCGAGCGGGAGGTTCCCTGTCGGGTTGCGCGACGGGCGCGCGCCTAGCCGACCTGCTTCTTGGCTTCGTTCCACAGGTCGTTGAGCTCGGCGGTGGTGTAGTCGTCGATCTTCTTGCCTGCCTTCCACGCGGCGGCTTCCATGGCTTCCCAGCGGCGGCGGAACTTGTCGCAGCTGCGGCGCAGGCAGGTCTCGGCGTCGAGGTGCTCCTTGCGGGCCACGTTCACGAGCGAGAAGAGCACGTCGCCGAACTCCTCTTCGGCTTCGGCGCTGCGCGGGGCGGCCGCTTCGAATTCGGCGACTTCGGAGCGCACCTGGGCCCAGACCTCGTCGACGGTGTCCCATTCGAAACCGGCGCCCACGGCCTTGCGGGAGATTTCCTGGGCTTCCATCAGGGCGGGCTGGGTGCGGGCCACGTCTTCCAGAAGGCCGCGCGGGGCCTGCGGGTCGAGCCCGGCTGCGCGCAGCTTCTCGGCGCGCTTGGCGGCTTTCTGCGCGCGCTCGTGGGCCTTCACCGTGTCCCACAGGGCCTCGACGTCGTCGGCGTCTTCCACGGTGGACACGTCGAGCCCGGCGGCCGCGAAGGCGGCTTCAGCGCCGAAGACGTGGGGGTGGCGGCGGACGATCTTCCCGTTCACGTCGTGGGCCACGTCGTCGATCGTGAATTCGCCGGCGTCGGCGGCGATCTGCGCCTGCAGGACCACTTCGAGCAGGACGTCGCCGAGCTCTTCGCGCATGTGGTCGACGTCGCCCTCTTCGATGGCGGCGACGGCTTCGAAGGCTTCCTCGAGCATGTTCTTGGCGATGGAGGCGTGGGTCTGCTTGCGGTCCCAGGGGCAGCCGCCCGGGGCGCGCAGGCAGGCGATCGTTTCGACAAAGGCGTTGAATTCTGGATGGTCGGCGGCTCTCGCCGGGTCGGGGACGGGCAGATAGGTGCGCTCTTCGCTCATGGGCGGTCCTTTCGTTGGCGGATGCTGGTGCAAGCATACCGCGCTGAAGCAGCGGGGCGGTTAGCGCGCTTCGACCAAATCGATGAGCTCCTGCTTTTTATGCACCTTGCATTTCGCGTAGATGCGCTTCATGTGCGTGCGCACGGTGTTTTCGGACACATAGAGCTGTTCGGCGATGCTCGCAACGGTGTAGCCGCGCACGACGTAGTCGGTGACCTCGGTTTCGCGGTCGCTCAAGCCGCATGCCTGCTGGACGTCGGCAACTTTCAGGGAGAGCCGGTCGTTGAACGCGCTGCGATTCTCGCCGTTCTTCGGATTGTAGGGCAGCTTCTTCTCGCTCTCCCGCTGGCCCATATGGGCTTCGTCTCCGTTTGCAGCGGACGCATCCCGTTTCGGGCGCAGCTCGATTGTCGCTTCGGCGGGGGCGATGAGCTGAATGTCGCCGCAGATGAGCTGGGACCGGGAATTCTTGAAATCGATCGAGCTGAAGAAGAACATCAGCGCCAGGATGGAGACTGCCAGAAGCGCGGTGACGAAAAGGACGGGCAGCCCTTGGGCGGCGACGTTGTCCGAGGCGGTGCCCACAAGGAAACCGACATCGTGCATGGCGTAGACGACGCCGCCGAACAGGCCGAATGCGAAAGAGGGGGCGATGCCGTTGTCGCGCGAGATCTGGGCGCATTGCATCATGGCGAGCATCAGGCCGATTGAGTAGAGGGCGAAGAGCGCCGCCGCGAGAAACCGCGTGTATGAGAGGTTCGCGAACGGCAGCACGGCGAAGGCGACGATCAGCAAGGGAAACACGATGCGGTAGAGCTTCATGATGTTGAGTCGCAGCCCTTTGTTGCGCCAGAGAAAGAGCACGAGCAGAGCGACGACGAGCAGGGCGACTATGGAGAGAACGTTGACGATTGTTCCGATCTCGGGGCGCTCGATGGCGATCGATCGTACGACGCCGGCGCAGAGCGCGATTGCGCCCACGGCGAGCATGCTGCGCCAAGAGGCGATGACGAACCGGCGATAGACGCGCACGTTTTCGGATGGCTTGTCCTCGAACATCGGCTGGTCGAAATCGATGCGGCGGTTGCTCAAAATCAGTGCAAGGGCAAACAGGGGGACGAACACGAGGGGGATAAGGTAGGCCGTCACCGCATGGGGGAGCAGGTAGAGGGCGAAATACATCAACGCCGAATAGGCAAAGCCGCAGATGAGGTCCCTCATGCCCTCTTCGGGTTCGCTCGCCGCGAAGAACTGCTGCCAGAGCAGATAGAACTGGGCGCTGCTCGCGCCGAGGGAGATGCCGCCCGCGATGGAGAGTTGAAGCTCGCATCCATGGAAATACATGGCGGCGATGAGGAACGACCATCCAACGGCATAGACGAATGCGGCTATCAAGATCAGCGAGGTGAAAGTGGGCCGATGCGTGACGTAGGTTGCGCGCGCAAGCAGGAACAGCGTGACGAACAGGGCGACGGATTGCGACAGGTAGAACCAGAACATGATCTCGTGCGTCTGCATGGTCAGCGGCAGGAAGGGGAAGACCCCTCCCCAGATGCCCGTGGCGTTTACCGCAAGGAACAAGGCGTAGCCAATCAGGCCGATATTCGGCTTGAGCATATGTAACAGAAGGCTTCGCACGCGCCTCTCCCTCTCGAATCCCTGTAATAGATGATAGCAAAGGCCCCTGCGCGTCGCCTGCCGGCTTGCGTGCGGAAGGGCATTTAGGTATCGTCGTTTTCCCAGTTCGCACGCGTGTAACCAGAAAATCCCACACTTCATGTGACAAGGGGAGCTCGTCGATACTGGTACTTTCAGTGACGAAGAAAGTCCCTCGCAGGGACTTGGGGAAGCGTATCGGTTCGCTTGGAACGGGGCTTCCCCACCAAACGAGAAGGGGAGGAGAACCTATGCCGAAGACTGACATGAGTCGCAGGTCGTTCGTCAAGTCGGCGGGCGCTTTAGCGGCGCTCGCGGGCGTCGGCGGCACCGTTGCGCTTTCGGAAGACGCCATTCAGGCGAAGGCGGACGAAGCCGCCGGCACCGAAGAGATCAATTGGAGTCAGTGCAACGTCAACTGCGGCGGCAACTGCGTGTTCAAGTGGCATTCCAAAGACGGGAAGATCCAGTACATGGAAACCGACGACACGGGTAATGCGGATTTCCAAGCGCGCGCCTGCCTGCGCGGCCGCAGCATGCGCCGCTGGGTCAATTCGCCGGACCGCCTGCTCTACCCGATGAAGCGCGTGGGCAAGCGCGGCGAGGGTAAGTTCGAGCGCATCAGCTGGGACGAGGCGATTGATACCATCGCCGACAAGTTGAAAGACACTATTTCGCGTTACGGAAACGATGCGATTCACCTGATTTACGCAACGGGCATGTATTCCACGACGGGCAATCCGTCCAAGCGCCTCCTAGATGCATGCGGCGGATACTTGGCTCGCGCCTACGACTATTCCGCTAATCAGATTCTCGTTGCGATGCCCTACATGTACGGTTCCGATAAAAAGAAGGGGAGCGTATTCAGCCCTTATGATGCGAAAAACGCATCTTCGATGACTGAGGCGGCGGACCATTCCGACCTTCTGGTCATGTTCGGCAACAGCCCTGCGGAGACGCGCATGGGCGGTGCGAACACAACGTGGGATTTCGCTCGTGCTCGTGAAGCCATCAAAGCGCGTGGCGGCAAAGTCATCAATATCGATTATCGAATGAACGAGTCCGCGTCCGGCCATGCAGATGAGTGGCTGCCCATTCGCACGGGAACCGATGCCGCATTGTGCATGGCTCTTATTCATGAGTTCATCGTGGACGGGAAAACCGACGAGGAATTCCTGCTCACCCATACCGTTGGCTGGGATGAACAGACGATGCCCGCGTCTGCCAAGGGCCAGAACAAGTCTTTCAAGGACTATGTGATGGGAACCGGCTACGACAAGGTGGAGAAGACTCCGGAATGGGCGGCGCCGATCACGCAGATTCCCGCTGAGAGGATTCGCGAGCTTGCTGCGGATTTGGAAAACGCCAAGGCGCCATTCGTATGCCAAGGTTGGGGCCCGCAGCGCCATACGAATGGCGAAGATACGACGCGTGCGATCTGCATGGTGCCAATCGCTTTGGGCCAGATAGGAAAGCCGGGTACCAATACGGGTCAGCGCGAGGCCGAGCCGCCTACGTATCTGGTCGACAGTCTTCCGAACGACGATGCGGATTCCGAAACGGGCATCGTGCCTGAAGGCGGTGTACCTGCAAATGCGGTAACCTGGTCCATTCCTTGTTACGAGTGGCTCAATGCCGTGGACCATGGCACCGACATGTCAACAACGAATGCGGGTGTTGTCGACAAGAAGAATGCGCTGCCCGACGGTAAGCTCAAGAACAACATTCACTTTATTTGGGACTATGCGGGCAACTGCATCACGAATCAGCACGGCAATATCGACAAGGTCCATGAGATGCTCAGCCAGAAGGACGATGATGATTTGTTCATCCTGGTGTGGGATACGGTGCTGACGGACTCTGCCAAATACGCGGATATCTTGCTTCCGGATGCGATGCGTTCCGAACAGCTGAACATGCAGACGCAGGGATACAGTGAATGGTATACGGGCGTTACGGTGGGCGGACCCGCTCAGCAAGCCCCAGGTGAATGCCGTTCCAGCTACGATGTAATGGCCGATATCGCTGACAAGATGGGCGTAAAGGACGAGTTTACCCAGGGCAGGACGCACGATGAGTGGGTGCAGTACCTCTACGAGCAGGGCAGGGAAGCAGCCGCTCTAGAAGGCACGCAGATGCCCACGTGGGAAGAAATCAAGAAGCAGGGCGTGTTCAAGCAGGCGCTGCCCAATGTCATCGGCCTCGAGGACTTCTGCAAAGATCCCGAAGCGCATCCGCTGGGCACTCCCTCTGGGAAAATCGAAATTTACTCCGAAGCTCTGGCGAATATTGCCGATACCTGGGAATACGACGAGGACCAAAGCATCAGTCCCATTCCCTGCTTTACCCCTGGTTTCGAGGGATATGGCTCTACGACTGACGAATATCCGCTGTATTGCGCCGGTTTTCATCACAAGTCCCGTACCCATTCGAGCTACGGCTTTATCGACGAGCTTGAGCAGGCCGCCCGCCAGCAGGTATGGATCAATCCAATCGATGCCGAAACGCGCGGTATTTCCAATTTGGACCAGGTGCGCGTGAAGAGCCCTGCGGGAGAGATTCAAATCGAGGCACGCGTCACGAACCGCATTATTCCCGGAACCGTCGGCATTCCTCAGGGCGCATGGCACGATGCGGACATGGACGGCGACCGTGTGGACAAGGGCGGCTGCGTGAACACGCTTACCACCTACAAGCCCAACGCGCTTTCCCGCGGAAACGGCCCGGCTCATTCCATGATCGTTCAAGTGACCAAGGCGTAGGGGAGGTAGCGAAATGACCCAATACGCGTTTTATTTCGACACCACGCGGTGCACGGGCTGCAAGACCTGTGAAATGGCATGCAAGGATTACAAGGACCTTGGCGTGGACACTGCCTATCGCAAAGTGTTCGATTATGAAGGCGGTTCGTGGGACGTCGCCGACGACGGCACGTGCGTGACCTCGGCCTTCGTCTACCACATTTCGATGTCGTGCAACCATTGCGACAATCCGGCGTGCACGAGCGTGTGCCCGACGGGCGCCATGCACAAGGATGCCGATACGGGGTTGGTGTCGGTGGATACCAATAAGTGCATCGGCTGCGGTTACTGCCATATGGCGTGCCCTTACAACGCTCCGCGCGTCGATCGGTCCCTGGGCCATTCGGTGAAGTGCGACGGCTGCGCCGACCGCGTTGCAGAAGGCAAGAACCCCATGTGCGTGGATGCGTGCCCTCTGCGCGCTCTGGAATTCGGCACCGTCGAAGAGATGGAACAGCTCGGCGAGCGCGCGAACATCGCGCCGCTGCCCGATAGCTCCTACACCGATCCGAACCTGTTCATCAAGACCAACGACGATGCGAAGCCGGTTGATTCCGACGAAGGCAGCGTCGTCAACACTGCGGAGGTGGCTCAATAATGGAAACGGCTTTTGCTGAACTGCCGCTGGCGGTGTTCACCACGCTGGCACCTTTGGGTGCGGGCGCCTTCATCGCCCTTGCGGTCGCCTTTTCCGCGAACGAATACGACGAGGCGACGCTGAAACGTATCGATAGGCTTACCTGGGTTCCCCTCATCGCGGTCATCGTGGGCTTCATCGCTTCTGCTCTCCATACCGCCGATCCTTCGCATGGCATGTTCGCCCTTAACGGCTTGGGGCATTCCCCGCTCACGAATGAGATCTGCGTTGGCGGCGTGTTCGTGGTGGTTGCGCTTGTGTACGCCATCATGGCGTCGCGGGGCAAACTGGGCGGTAGCCGCAAGGCGTTCTCCCTCGTGACGGGCATCCTCGGTCTCGTCTTTGCCCTGTTCGTGGGCCTTGCGTACCACGTGCCGACCATCGTGTCGTGGAGCACGCCGCTCGTGCCGATCGAGGTGCTTGGGTTCGCCCTTCTGGGCGGCAGCGCCTTTGCGGCTCTGGCTCTGTCCGGTCATGAAGGCAAAGCGGCGGGCGCGCTGCGTGTCCTTGCGCTTGTAGGTGCCGCCGTTGCCGTTATCGCTCAGGTGGCTCATTTGGCGATGGTGTCCGGCGCCGGTAACGCTGTTGTCTCTGGGTCCCAGTTGACGGGCGCTGCGATGGGCTGGGCTGTCGCGGGCCTCGTGCTTGTGGCGGTAGCGTGCTTCGAGCTCGTCCGCGGATACAAGGCAGGCATGACGTCCGCTGTCGCGGTGCGTGCTATCGTGGAATCGTGCGTCGGCGTCTTCATGCTCAGGCTGGTCTTCTATGCCCTGTTCCTCTCGGTGGGCGTAACCGTGATGTAGCATACGAGGAGCGGGTCGAGTAATCGGCCCGCTCTTTTTGCGTTGGAGAGGACGCAAACGAATGAAGAATGCGAGGGAGAACGCCATGGCGGAAACAATCACCGATGATCAGCTGGACGGTTTGGTGTTCATCGGACAGACGCTGGCGCCGGTCTACCTGTACGATCCGTTGCAGCAATCTGTAGGCGCGGTGCTCGATGCCTTTGCCTCGCTTGATGTGGAGGAGGCTGCGCACGAGTGGCCCTTTGTCGAGCCTTCCGGGATCGTTCAGCCTCTAAGCGCAATGCGTGCGGGCGCTTCCGGTGACCGAGAAGAGGCTTCGCGGGAATATCGTCGCCTCTTCATAGGCCCTGGCCACAAAGAGGCGAGCCCGTGGGGATCGGTCTACACCGACCGCGATGGCGTGATGTTCGGGGCGAGCGAAATCGCTCTTCACGATTGGCTGTCGCAACAGGGAGTTTCGGTAGCGGGCGGTCATGCCATGCCCGACGACCATATCGGCACGATGTTCCAGCTCACGGCGTGGCTGGCCGCGCATCGACCGGATCTGGTGCGCGAATTTTTGGAGGCTCATTTTCTCACGTGGGCTTTGCACTACGTGGAGCTTCTGCAGAGCGCGAGCCGCCATTCGCTCTATAAAGGATTGGCGGAGACGACGAATGCCACGCTGTCGGGTATGTGCGCGTCGCTGCATCTGAACGCAAAGCCGACGAGGTTCTATCGATAGGGGAGTGGAATCATGTCAGGAGCCGACCTCGCGCTTTCGAATGCGCTGGGCGAGATCACCCTTGCCGTATTCACTTCAATCGCTCCTTCGGCGGTGCTCGCTGCGCTCATTCTGCTCGTGCCGCTTTCGTTTGGTTCGGTAAACGATGAAGCCCGGCGCGAGATTCGCAAGAACATGTGGATTCCGCTGTTGCTCTGCATGGTCGGACTTATCGCTTCCGCCACCCATCTGGGCAATCCCGCGAATGCTCTCTATGTGCTGTCTCGCGTGGGCGCGAGCCCTCTGTCGAACGAGGTGTTCACCGCCGCGGGGTTCCTCGCGCTCGTCGCCGCGTACTGGTTGTGCGGGTTCATGCTGCAGTGGCGTCGCGGTATCGATCGTGCGCTGCGCATCGCGATGTGCGTCATGGGGCTCGTGTTCCTCGGGATGATGAGCGTCGCTTATTCCGTGCCGACTATTAGAACGTGGGATAGCCCGTTCTTCATGGCGACGGTGCCAGTGAGCGCATTTATGGGCGGTCCCCTCGTTGCTTTGCTGGTGTTGTGGATTTCGAAGGGGTTCGAATGCTCGGCGCGGTTGGTGCGCTGTTCCTTTGCGGTGTCAATCGCGGCTTCTGTTGTGTGGGTCGTGCTTCATCTCAACATCGGCGCGGATGTGCTCGGCATGCACAATGAGCTGTATGTCGTGGCCGATTTGGTCCCGATGTACGGGCCGATGCTCGTTGCCGCTTCGGTGCTTTTGGGCGCCTCGTATGTGATTCCCGCGATTGTGATGCGGCATCAAAGGGGGTTGGGCGTTCAGCGGAGACGGCTTCGAGGCATAATTTCGCTTTCTTTAGCCGCCCTCCTCATTTTCGTCGCCATTTTCATCATGCGATTTTCCTTCTATATGATGCATCTGACGGTTGGCGTGGCGGTGTGATCGGGTTTTCTGAGAGATGACAATATACGTATCCCCAGCTCAGGCGCGTGGAGAGATATTTTTCAAAAAAAGTTTCAGAAAATGCTTGACCGAATTTCGGTCTTTGGTAATATACATATCGCTGATTTACGGGGCCTTAGCTCAGCTGGGAGAGCGCATGGCTGGCAGCCATGAGGTCAGGGGTTCGAACCCCCTAGGCTCCACCACAATTGCCATCGCCGGTGTCTTACGACATCGGCGATTTTTTTATGCCTGGGCGTGTCGGGGGACGGGTGCGCTCGCTGGACAAGCGGGTGGTGAGTCGATTTGGGTTCGGCGACTTCCGTCCTGCGTGCGTGACTGCTCAAAGTGCACGGTTATTGCAGGCCGAACGGGAGACAAAGCTCTGCAAACTCGTTTCGCACGGTTATTGCGCGCGATATCAAACGCAACCGTGCATCTTGAGCAGAATCGTGCAAGGGCCGTGCAGAACGAGCAGGATTTCCCTGTTCGGCGTGACATAACCCTGCGTTTTATGCAGGCGGGCCTCTCTTTAGAGTCCGAACTCGAAATCGACTGCATCTGCTCTGCAAGATGGGCGAGGTTTTGCTAAGACCGTGCGAAACGAGTGTCCAATGCGCAACGTCCGTGCGCCCTGTGCACGGGATTGCAGCAACCCTGCAGTTCGAGCACTCGTCGTGCTGCCTGCGCAAGGAGTCGCATCAACCGCGCATGCTGTGCGGCGGCGCTGCTGCACCATCGATCGTGTAGTTAGAGCGTCTTTATTGTTCGACGAATGCGCATGGACGGCGCAGTCGCTACGCCATCCGCAATCAACGCGTCCAACAGGGTGCTTCGCTGCTCGCTTCGCTTTCCTTTTATAGAAGATACACCCGAGAAACGGCAAGAAGCATTGGTGTCGTCTATTGCCATCCGTGCGTCAACGAGCTGCCGTCCCGCTGTTCTCCCTGTTCAGGAGCGGTTTGGCACGCTTGCTTTCATATTGGGTAGTCCCCCGCAGTCCCCCGCGTCTCTTCAAATTCGTTTGCGTCGCGGGGGTGGGGTGGTCAGAATGCAGGACGGCGCCCGAGCGAGAGGGGCCAGGCGCTGTCCGTATGTATAAGAAAGAGGAGCCTTTCCCTATGTCCATTCAAATGTTGCATGGCAAAATCCATCGCGCGACCGTGACCCAGGCCGCCCTCGACTACGTGGGCAGCATCACGATCGACGAGGACCTGATGGACGCCGCCGGCATCTTGGAATACGAGCGCGTGGAAATCGCCGACGTCAACAACGGCGAGCGCCTGGTCACCTACGCAATCGCCGGCGAACGCGGCAGCGGCATCATCTGCCTGAACGGGGCGGCCGCCCGCTGCGCCCAGCAGGGCGACAAGGTGATCATCATGGCCTACGCCGCCGTCGAGCCTTCCGAAGCCAAGGAGCTTTCGCCCAAGGTCGTCTTCGTCGACGAGGACAACAAGATCTCGCGGGTGACGCGCTACGAAAAGCACGGCCTGTTGGCGGACATGGATTAACGGGCGTTCGAGAGGGGTTAGCAATGCAGATCGCCTACACGGTTGAAGAGGCCAAGAAGATCACGCGCGCGTGGAAGAGGGAAGGCCAGACCATCGGGCTCGTTCCCACGATGGGCTACCTGCACGAAGGACACGCGAGCCTCATCAAGAAGGCGCGCGAGAACAACGACAAGGTGGTCGTTTCGGTCTTTCTGAATCCCATTCAGTTCGCGCCCAACGAGGACCTCGACTCCTACCCGCGCGACTTCGAGCACGACTGCGCGCTCGCGGAAGAGATGGGGGCCGATCTGGTCTTCCATCCCGAACCGTCCGAGATGTACAAGAACCATGAGACCTACGTCAACATGGGCCTGCTCACCGAGAGCATGGACGGCCTGGCGCGCCCGATCCACTTCCGCGGCGTCTGCACGGTGCTCACCAAGCTCTTCAACATCATGCTGCCCGACAACGCCTACTTCGGCCAGAAGGACGCCCAGCAGCTCGCCATTGTGAAGAAGATGGTCTTCGATTTGAACTTCGACGTGAAGATCACCGGCTGCCCGATCGTGCGCGAGGACGACGGCCTGGCCAAATCGAGCCGCAACACCTACCTGTCGCCCGAAGAGCGCGCCGCTGCCCCGGTGCTGTCGCGTTCGATCGCCGAAGGCGAGCGCGTGATCGAGGCGGGCATGGCGTCCGCCGACCTGGTCGATGCGATGATGAAGGTCCTCGACGCCGAGCCTTTGGCCGACACCGAGTACGTCAAGGTCGTCGACGCGCTCACGATGCAGCCGGTCGAGACGATCGACCGCCCAGTGCTCGTGGCCATGGCCGTGCACGTGGGTCCCACGCGCCTCATCGACAACTTCAGCTGGGATCCGGAAGACGGGGAGTAGGTCATGGCGACGCTTTCCAAAATCGGCAACGTGCTCACGCGCTACGTCGCGGTGATCATCATCGCGCTTTCCGTGTGGGCCTTCTTCGCCCCGAGCATGTTCGCGTGGGCGACCAACTACACGACGGTGTTCTTGGGCATCATCATGTTCGGCATGGGGCTCACCATCAAGGCGAGCGACTTCCGCGTGGTGTTCACCCATCCCAAGGAGGTCGTGCTCGGTGCGGTCTGCCAGTACACGATCATGCCGCTCGCCGCGTTCGCGCTGGCCATGGCCCTGCACCTGCCGGCAGACATCGCGCTCGGCGTGATTCTGGTGGGCTGCTGCCCGGGCGGAACCGCATCGAACGTGATCACCTACATCGCCAAGGGCGACGTGCCCCTGTCGGTGGGCATGACGATCGTGTCGACCCTCGTCGCGCCGCTCGTGACGCCGGCGCTCGTCTACCTGCTCGCCGGCGCTTGGGTGCAGGTGTCCTTCTGGGCCATGTTCCAGTCGGTCGTGCAGGTCGTGCTCCTGCCCGTGCTCGCCGGCATCCTGGTGAACTTCATCGCCAGCAACGCCGTGCAGAAGGTTTCCGGTGTGCTGCCGCTCGTGTCGGTGCTCGCCATCGCGCTGATCGTCGCCGGCATCGTGGCCGTCAACAACGTCAAGATCGTGCAGTCCGGCGCGCTCGTGCTCGCCGTCGTGGCCCTGCACAACGGAATCGGCATGGCGCTCGGCTACCTGGCCGCCCGCATCTTCAAGCTCGACTACCGCAAGACCACGGCCCTCACGATCGAGGTCGGCATGCAGAACTCCGGCCTGGCGGTGAGCCTGGCGGCTGCGAACTTCGCTGCCAACCCGCTTGCGACCCTGCCCGGCGCGGTCTTCAGCGTGTGGCACAACATCGCGGGCTCGATTCTCGCGAGCTTCCGCTGCCGCCACACCGAAGACCCCGAGCTTGCGGGAGCGGACGCCAAGGAATCGGCGACTGCGTAGGCCGGGCGCTGCGGGCGCACAGCGTGGGCGTGCGCTTCGCGCTCATGCATCGCGCGCCAGCGCCGAATATGAACGCGCGCATTGCGTAGGCGCGCATATGGAAACGGGACCGTCCGAGGGGCGGCCCCGTTTTTGCTTGTTGCGGCCGGAAGGCGCGCGTCGGCGGATTCAGAACAAAGGTGTATGCAAGAGCGGAATGCCGACGCACGCCACGGTCCGGTGGAGTGGTCCTCGCGGATGACTCCGTGAAGACGATGTTTATAATATGCGGTGCGGTTCTTTCGCGTGTCCCAGAACAAGGACGGCTGAAGATGTTTTCGCTCAGGGTCGTGTGCGGGCGGGGGTGCCCACCGACGGGCGGTTGTGCCACACTGAGAGCATTCGTCGAAAGGTCGCACGTATGCTTTTGCTCACCGGCTTGAACCTGTATTTCATCCTCTTTCTGGTAATCGCCTTGGCGCCCGCCATCTACCTGATGGTCTACGTCTACCGGCTCGACCCGATCGACAAGGAGCCGGTGGGGCTTCTGTGGTCGCTCATCTTGGTGGGCGTGGCGGCGGCCTTGATCGCCGGCCTGCTCGAGGCGGTGGGCATGCAGGTCTTCGGGCTCTTTTCGGGGCTCGACCCCAACAGCGTGCAGTTCACGGTCGCATCCGATTTCCTGGTGGTGGGCCTGGTCGAAGAGGGCGTGAAGTACGTCTTCATGGGCCGGCGCACCTGGCGGGCCCGGGCCTTCAACTGCCGGTTCGACGGCGTGGTGTACGCGGTGTTCACGTCGCTGGGCTTCGCGGCGGCCGAAAACGTGATGTACGGGCTTACCTACGGAACGGGCGTCCTGTTCGCCCGCGCCTTCATGGCGATTCCTGCCCACATGGGCTTCGCGGTGCTCTTCGGCATGTTCTACGGGCAGGGGAAGCTGCTCGCCGTGCGCGGGCATGGTTTCCTCTCGAAGGGCTTCATCGTGGTGGGCTACCTGCTGTCGGTGGGGCTGCACGGGCTCTACGATTCGACCGCGATGGTGCAGAACGAATCGTCGATGGGCGCCTTCTTCGTGGTGGTGCTCGCGATCTACCTGATCAACTTCGTGATCGCGCGCTCGGCGGCGCGGCATGACAGGCGATTCTCCTAAGTGACGACGGGTCGCCGGGGCGGGCGGGCGCGGCGGGCGCCGACTCGCGCTTTCCCCGCGTCGAAGCGCGCTCGGGGCGCGCCGATGGGTCGGGGAGGGCGTCACCTCATGCCCCGGCCGCACGACCGACAAATCTCACAAGGCGCGCCCTCTCACGCGCGCTTCTTTGGCGGGGCGCTCGACGGCGCCCGACGCGCCCGCCCGCCCCGTGCACAGGCCCGCTGGTGACAGGGTCGTGGTTGCGGCCGCCCGCGAGGGGGTGGCGCGTGCGGGTTGGGGCGTTTCGGGTTGCTGCGGCTTGGCCTGCGCGCGGGACGGGGCGAGGCGCTGCGCTGTCGCGCCTGCTGCGGGTTGTGACAACAAGGGCGCGTGATGTTGTCACACGCTCAGATCCGGTGCGCTTGCGGGACGGGGCGCGTGCGCTTCGCTCGCGCCCCTGGTGCCAGTCGCGACTCTGGGCGCGTCGATGCTGTCCCTTCTGTCGCTCTGCCTGGTGTGTCTCCCATTCAGAGATTGGCGCTTTTCATACTCGCTTTATGTCGCGAAACGAAATCGACCGCGTTATGGCTTCCCGATCAAGTTTTCGACGCTTGAGACCTCGTGAGCGTTCAGATAGTGAACGACATTCGCGTGTATGTTCAGTAACGATGTGCACAAGCCTTGCAAAACAGGGGAAATGGCTCGAAAACTTGATCGGCATGCCATCCTTCGGCCCTGAGCGTTTCGCGCGACGCATCCGTGTGACAACGGGGCGCGTGATGTTGTCATGCTCGCGGCTCCGGTGCGCTCGCGGGATGGGGAGAGGCGCTGCGCTGCCGCCCCTGCTGCGGGTTGCGTGTGACAACATCACGCGCGCCCGTTGTCATTTTGGGCCGCTCGGGTTGCGCGTGAGATGGGGCCGGTGTGAAAGGGCCGCCTGCGCGCTCGTGCTAGAATCGCCCCTGAAACCCATCGAGAGAAAAGAGCATGACATGTCTGAATCTCCCAACTTCACGCAGAACGCAGCGGCTTGCGCCTGCGACGCGCGGGCCCTCACCTTCGGCGCCATCGAGCGCAACGCGGCCGCCTTCGCCGCCGATCGCGCCAACGTCGTGGCCAAGAACGCGGTGACCGGCAACGGCGTCCGCGCCGCCGCGCGCGTGCCCGAACAGGTGGCGCGCAACACCACTGTGTTCGACATCGAGGTCAAGCAGGGCGACCGCACCGACCAGCAGCGCTCGGGCCGCTGCTGGATGTTCGCCAGCCTCAACACGATGCGCATCCGCACAATCGAGAAATTCAACCTGAAGACCTTCGAGTTCAGCCAGGCTTATCCGCTGTACTGGGACAAGCTCGAGAAATCCAACTGGTTCTTCGAGAACATCCTCGATACCCTCGACGATCCGCGCGACGGCCGTCTCGTTTCCTTCCTGCTCGCCGACCCGGTGGGGGACGGCGGCCAGTGGGACATGTTCCGCGCGCTGGTGAAGAAGTACGGGGCGGTGCCGAAAGAGGCCATGCCCGACACCGCCTGCGCCAAGAACACCTACGAAATGGACGCCTATCTTACGCGCTACCTGCGCAAATGCGCCTGCGAGCTGCGCGGCGCCCACGAGGGCGGCGCCACGGCGGACGAGCTGCGCGCCACCAAGCAGGGCATGCTCGCCAACGTGCAGCGGCTGCTCACCATCTGCCTGGGCGAGCCGCCGAAAACCTTCGAGGTGCGTCTGCGCGACACCGACGACAAGCTGGTGCTTTCCGGGACGTTCACGCCCAAGGAGTTCTTCGACCGCGCCGTGGGCATGCAGCTCGACGACTACGTGTCGGTCATCAGCGCCCCCACGGCCGACAAGCCTTTCGGCCGCACCTACACGGTCGACCGTCTGGGCAACGTGGTCGAAGCGGGCGGCGTGCGCTACCTCAACCTGCCCGCCGATCGCCTGAAGCAGCTGGCGACAGCCCAGCTCAAGGACGGTCTGCCGGTCTGGTTCGGCTGCGACGTCGACCAGTCCTACCTGCAGAAGGACGGCGTGATGGACCTCGCTGCAGTGGACGTCGACGGTCTGTTCGGCTTCGACCTCGACTGCGGGTTCGACAAGGCGCAGCGCCTCGACTTCGGCGAGTCGGTGATGACGCACGCGATGACGCTCGAGGGCGTCAACCTCGACGCTAACGGCGCGCCGACGCTGTGGAAGGTCGAGAACAGCTGGGGCAAAGACCACGGCAAGAACGGCTTCGACAGCCTCACCGACGACTGGTTCGGCGAATACGTCTACCAGGTGGTCGTGGACAAGAAGTACCTTACTGCCGACGAGCGCCGCGCGTACGAAACCGAAGAGCCTATCGTGCTGGCGCCGTGGGACCCGCTGGGGGCACTCGCCGACTAGCGCGGGGTGCGGGCGCGCGCCGGGCTGCCGCGCCTGTGAACGATACGAAACGAACGAGAACGCGAAAGGACCGATCATGGGAAAACCGGAACCGTCGATGGACGAATGGCTGCGCGAGGCGAAAGCGAGCGAGCATGCCGACCAATGCGGGATGTTCCTCACCCACAACGGCGTCGTGCGCGCGACGCCGAAGCGCCAGGTGCGCGAGGGCGTGCAGGGCTTGGGCAACGTGGTCGCCGTGGATTTCTCCTATGACGCCGAAGGCCTGCAGAAGGCGGTGAACGAGGCCCTTAGCTGGGACGGCGTCTACTACGTGCGCGTGTGGCTCAACGAGGGGCGCTGCGAAGTGGGCGATTCGCTTATGTACGTGCTCATCGGCGGCGACATCCGCCCGCGCTGCATCGACGCGCTCCAGAAGCTCGTCGGCACGATCAAAAACGAGCTTGTCGTGGAAAAAGAAGTCTATGCGGACTAGGGGAGCGGGCGCCGGGGCGCAGCGATGATTCTGCGCGCGGCGGCTGCCGATCGTGCGCCCTTTTTGCGCACATTCCGTGCCTGTGTGGGAGCCGTGCACCCTTGCGGTGCGCGGCTCCTTTGCGCTTGCGCGGCGGAAAAGCCCTCATGCTACAATGGCGGGCGCAGAAGAAGACGTCTCGGTGCAAGGAAATCCGGGTGAGAATCCCCCGCGGTGCCGCCACTGTGATCGGGGCCATACGGTCCCGTCAGTCAGAACACTTCCCGAGAAGCGTGCCAGCTGCGCGGCGTCGCATCGCCCAGCTACCCGCCTGAAGGCGGCTTCGCGTAACGTTCGGCCACGTGGCCGGCGCTGTCCTTTCTTCTGGCTGGATGCGCGGGAAACGCGCGATTTGGGGGAAGGACGGCAGATGACCCATTCTTTTAGACAACTATGGAACAAGAGCGCCAGCTGCGCGCTGGCGGCGGTGCTGCTCGTCGTGCTCGCATGGCCGGCGATGCCGCAGCCGGCGGCGGAGGCCGACGACGCCGTTTCGAGCGTGAAGGTCGCGCTCACGATCGTCGACACCACCGCGACCGACGATGCGGGCAACGTGGTGGGCAAGACGGTCTACAACGGCACGGTCGACGGCCTCACGTCGAGCAGCACCGTTGCCGACATGCTGAAGAAAGCCGGCATCGACTACGATGAGAGCTACGGCTCGCCCGCGTTCGAGGGCAAGGGCTACGATGCTTCTACCGGCGCGTACTGGGTGACCGAGTTCGACGGTTCGTCCGACAATTACGCCAAGGCGCAGCTGTCGGCGACGCTTACGGACGGCGGCCACTATCAGTACATCTATTCGAGCACGGGGGAGTTCTCCTACGACGATACATCGGCTCCCGTCCAGCTTACTGTGGTGGACGAGCTGAACGGCTCGAAGGTGGTCTACAACGATACGGTTTCGGGTCTGACCACGGACGATTCGGTTGCCGACATGATCAAGAAGGCCGGCTTGGAAAACGGGGACAGCTACGGCTCGCCCACGTTCGAGGGCAAGGGCTACGATGCGACCACCGGCGGCTACTGGATGACGATCTTCAACGGGTCGAGCGCCAACTGGGCTTCTGCGCAGCTCGCCTCCAAGCTCACCAAGGGCGGCCATTACCAGTACGTCTACACGAACTCGATGGCGAATCCCTATCTGTTCTCGTATTCGGACAGCATTCCCGACAAGGTGACCTCGGTCGTTCCGCAGGTGAGCGACCCGCTCGCCGGCTACACGCCCGCAACGCCGGAAACGCCCGCAGAACCGTCGAAGCCCGACACGCCTTCCACGCCCACGCTGACGCCGGCCGACGAGGGCAAGCTCACCGCGCTTCTCGATAATCTGGCAAACACCTATCGCGAAGGCGGCAGCGGGGCCGCGCTCGAAGGCGACCAGATGGCGAACAACCGCTACAACGCGGCCATCGCCCTGCGCGCCATGGGCCGCACCTCCGATGTCGCGAAGAACGAGGTCGTCGCCTCGATCGCCCAGAGCGACAAGATTGCCGCAGGCACCATGGCGAAGTACATCACCATGCTCACCGCTGCAGGCGTGGATTGCACGCAGGTCGATATCGACGGCACCACGCGCAATCTGGTGAAGGAAATGGAAGAAGCCGAAGAAGCGGCATCGCTTACCGCCACCGATTACGTGTGCATCCTGCCCGTCTACAGTGCCCAGGGATACACAACGCAGACGGATGCGGCTCTGACGCCCGAAAAGATCATCGACGCGATCATCGATTCCGCCGATGCGACGACGGGCCTGGTCGGCTATACCGGCTATCCCGATTCGCAGACGACCGCCCAGGCGGTGCTTGCCCTTCTTCCGTACAAGGACGCCAACAAGAACGTTGCTGACTTCATCGACAAGGCGAAGGCCACCATTCTGAGCATGCAGAACGATGACGGCGGCTTCAGCTACAGCTATGGGGACAAGACGAGCAACGCGGACGCCACGGCCGAGATATGCGCGGCGCTCGACGCGCTGGGATACAACGTGAACGGGGCCGACACGGCAAGCGCCGCGTCGGGCAAGACGCCGATGTACTACCTGCTCAGCCAGGCGAAGTCCGATCTGACGGGCTACGAGTCGAACTGGGATTCCCAGATGCTCGATTCCGACGCGATGCTCGCCCTTGCCGCCTACAAGGACGGCAAGACGGCCAACGTGCTCGTCTTCGGCCCGACGGGGGCGACGGTGAATCCTCAGGACGGCGACGTGACGATCACCTTCATCGATGCGGGCGATCCCCATACCGCCGATGACAACCAGTCGACGACGGTGACGGCTGCGCCGGGGTCGACCATCGAGCTTCCCGGCCAGCTGGTGGACCGCTCGGACGCCCAATTCGAGGGATGGAACACGGCGGAAAACCACACGGGTACGCTCTACGAAGCGGGGGCAACCTACACGGTTCCCGATGAGGACGTGACGCTCTACGCGCAGTGGGGCGATGCTGCGGCTACTGCCGGCAGCGCCACCGCGATGCCGCAGACCGGCGACGCCTTCCCGGCGGCGCTCGTGGTCGTGCTGCTTGCCGCCGGCGCTGCGGCCGGCGTAGCCCGCGCGAAGGTGCGCAAGGAGTAGGGGCGGCAGGTTCATGCAGGCACCTTTGAACGACACGGCGCGCAAACGGCTGGGCGTGGGGGCGGCGATCTTCGCCGCCCTCCTTGCCGCCGTGCTCTTCGTCGCGCCCTTCGCCGGCTGCACGATGCCCTGGGACGGCGACGCCTTCCAGACGGTTGCCGCGGACGAGGGCACCGATGGCGACGCCGCCGATTCGGGAGAAGCCGCCGACGACGCCTCGGCGGGTTCCGACGATGCCGCAGCCGAAGGCGACCAGGCGGCCGAAGGCGATGGCGATGGAGCGGCACCCGAAGCCGATGCCGCAACCGAAGTCCCTGTTGCGAGCGACGCAGGCGCGACCGACGCGTCCGGTGCGACCGGCAACGGCGCCGGCGACGCTAGCTCGCAGGGGGGCTCCGGCTCCGCGGCATCGGGTTCCGCAGCCGCCCCGTCCGCTTCGGGCTCTTCGACGTCCGCCTCGACCGGCGGCTCTGCCAGCGCGCAGGCGCCTTCCGCATCCGGTTCCGCCAAGCAGCAGCAAACGGCGCCGGCCGCCTCGACCATCACCGTCACGGTGACGATCGACGCATCCAACGCCCACAAGGTCAACGCCGCCTATCCCTCGTCGATGGGATCCAAGCAGGTCGCGGTGAACGCGGGCGCTTCGGTCTACGACGCCCTCAAGGCCACCGGCGTCGCGGTCGGGGGCAATTCCACCTACGTGAGCTCGATCAACGGCCTTGCCGAAAAGGCCTGCGGGTCCGGCAGCGGGTGGATGTACAAGGTCGACGGCGTCTATCCCAACTACGCGTTCGGCAAGTACAAGCTTGCAGGCGGCGAGTCGATCGTGTGGGTCTACACGGTCACCAAGGGAGACGTTTCCTAAGTGGAGCCCGTTCGCGCCAACCCCTTCGAGGCCTTCCATCCGGTCGTGCCCGTGGTCTACCTGTCGGCCGTCATCGTCTTCTCGATGGCGGCCGTGCACCCGGTCTATGTGGCCCTGTCACTTCTGGGCGCCGCGGAGGCGGCCTGCCTTGTGCGCGGGCCGGCGCGGGCCTTCGGCACCTTGGGCTGGGCGCTCGTCTTCGCGGCCGTGGTCGCCGCGGGCAACCTTCTCTTCGTGGCCCAAGGTTCGACCGAGCTCTTCCGCATCGGCGAGCGCGTCTTCTATGCCGAGGCCTTAGGCTACGGGGCGGTGGCGGGCGGCATGTTCGCGGCCATGCTCATGTGGTTTTCGGTGTGGTCGGGCTGCCTCGACGGCGAGGCCCTGCTCGCGGTCTTCGGCCGTCGCGCGCCCACGGTGGCGCTCATCGTGACACAGGTCATGCGGCTCACCCGCCAGTTCGTCCGGCGGGGCCGCAGCGTGCGGGCCGTCCAGGACGCGGCCTTTCCGCCGGCTTCCCAATCCAAACGCGACCGCCTGCGCCTGAACGTCCGCATCGCGTCGGTGCTCATGGGGTGGGGGATGGAAGACGGCATCGTCCGCAGCGACGCCATGCGCGCCCGCGGGTACGAATGCGGGCTTCCGCGCACCCTCTACCGACGCGTGCGCTTTCGCCTGCGCGACGGGGCGGCGCTCGTCCTCGTCGGCGCGCTCGTGACGGCAAGCGGCCTGCTCGCTGCCGTCGCCTGCAGCCAGTATTCGTTCTATCCCACGGCCAGCCGCCTGGTCGTGTGGTGGGGGTACGCGCCCTACGTCCTGCTCATGGCGGTGCCGGTGATCCTGTCTGCGAAGGAGAGCGCCCAATGGCGATTGTCGAAGTAGACGAGCTGTCGTTTTCCTATGCGGTCGAAGAGGGCCGGCAGTCAGGCGAAGCGCTCGCGCCCGTGTCCTTTTCGGTGGAAGAGGGCGCCTTCTGCCTGCTCGTGGGGGCCACGGGGTCGGGCAAGACCACGCTGCTGCGCGCGATGAAGCCCGAGCTCACGCCGGTGGGCGCCTTCGGCGGAAGCCTGCAGGTGGCGGGTGCGCCCCTCGTGCGCGCAGGCGAGCGCATGGCGGGCCTTTCGGCGAAGGAATCGGCCCGGCAGGTGGGCTTCGTGGGACAAGACCCCGGCGCGCAGATCGTCTGCGACACGGTGTGGCACGAAATCGCCTTCGGGCTGGAAAACCTGGGGACGGCGCCCGACACGATGCGGCGGCGCGTGGCCGAAGCGGCCCACTTCTTGGGCATCGAGCCTTGGGTGCGGAAGCGGACCGAAGAGATTTCGGGCGGTCAGCAGCAGCTCGTGAACCTGGCGGGCGTGCTCGCCCTGCGCCCTCGCCTCATCCTGCTCGACGAGCCCACCGCCCAGCTCGACCCTTACGCGCGCGGGATCTTCCTGCACATGCTCGGCCGCGTGAACCGCGAGCTCGGCGTGACCGTGATCATGGCGACCCATATGCCCGAAGAAGCCGAGCCCTGGGCCACGCAGACGGTCGCCCTGTCGCCCCTGGAGCCGCTGGCGCCCCGTCCGCAGACGACGGCCTGCGGCCTGCTGCGCGCAGAGCGACAGCCCGGTGCGGAAGCGGCGCGGGCGCGCGACGTGTGGACGCGCTACGAGCGAGACGGCGCCTGGGTGTTGCGCGGGCTCGATTTTTCAGCGCGCGCCGGCGCCGTGCATGCGGTGGTGGGCGGCAACGGCTGCGGCAAGTCGACCCTGCTCAAGGTCGTGGCGGGCGCGGTGCGCACCCAGCGGGGGAGCGTGTCGCGCGCCGATCGCGGGACGTGCGCCTATCTGCCCCAGGATCCCAAGACGCTCTTCGTGTGCGATTCGGTGGTCGAAGAGCTGGCCGAATGGCGCGACCGGGGCTGCTATACCGCCGAAGACGAGACGGCCGCGCTCGAGCGGTTCGGCCTGGCGGCGGCGGCCGGTCGCCACCCCTACGATCTGTCGGGCGGCCAGCAGCAGCTGCTCGCCTTCGCCAAGCTCTCCTTGCTGCGCCCGCGCCTGTTCTTGCTCGACGAGCCCTCGAAGGGGCTCGACCCGCGCGCCGCCGCCCAGCTCGCGCGCCTTGTGCGGCGGGCGGCCGACGACGGGGCCGCCGTGGTCATGGCCACCCACGACCTCGATTTCGCCTACGTCGTAGCCGATGAGGTCACGATGCTCTTCGACGGGCAGGACGCCTGCACCGAGCCGGTCGACGGCTTCTTTTCGGAAAACCTCGTCTATCGCCCGCATGAGCGCGCCCGTCTGTACGGAGCCCTGCGATGAGCGGGAGCGCGCGCGGCAACGCGCCGACGCCGGGAGGCGCTCCCATGAGGCAGGGCGTCCCGGCGAGGGGATGCGCGCCCGTTCCGCGCCGCGGGGCGTACGCCGTGCTCGAGGCGGCGGCCCTGATCGCGCCCGCCGCGGCCATGGGGGCGTGCGCGGCGGCGGGGATCGAGCAGACGGCCCTGCTCACGCTCGTGGTAGTGCTTGCCGCGCTCGCCCTCTTCTTCGCCGTCTACGAGCATCGCCGCCCGCGACTGCGCGAAACAATGCCGGTCGCGGTGCTTGCCGCGCTCGCCGCCGCCGGCCGCATCCTGTTCGCGCCCTTCCCCGACGTGAAGCCCGTGTCGGCGATCGCGATCGTGGCGGGAGTCGCCTTCGGCAGGCAGAGCGGCTTCATGGTGGGGGCACTCGCTGCGCTCGTATCGAACTTCTTCTTCGGCCAGGGGCCCTGGACGCCCTGGCAGATGTACGCCTGGGGCCTGGTGGGCTACGGGGCCGGCCTGCTTGCGCACAGCCGCCTGTTCGAGCGCACGGCGGGGGTGTGCGCCTACGGGTTCGCAGCCTGCTTGGGCTACGGCTTCATCTTGAACCTGTGGAGCATCCTGGGGTTCTTCCATCCGCAGACCGCTTCCGAGGCCCTTGCCGTGTACGCGGCCGCGCTGCCCTTCGACATCGCCCATGGCATCGCCACGGTCGCCTTCCTGCTCATCCTCTACGCGCCCTGGCGACGGAAAATCGCCCGCGTGAAGGTGAAATACGGGCTGTAGGCGCCGGGGCGAGCCGCGCGTCCCTAGTCCCAGGGGTCCTTCTCGAAAAGGGGCTCGCGGGCGGGGGCGTCGTGCAGGTCGGAATAGGGGTCGTAGCCGTCGTCGTCCTCGTTGATCGCGCGGATCGGCGCTGCCTGCTGCTCGTCTGTCTCGATCTGCGCGTCGCGGCCGGCTGCGCGCGCCTCGGCCTTCAGCTTGGCGATCTGACTGGGCAGAAGGGTGCGCACCACGTGGGCGTGCGGGTCGGAAGGGGTGCCTACCACGCTGGGGTTGGGATCCTTGTTGGTCATGGCGGTCCTTCCCTTCGGAATGCGCGGGCTGCGCAACGGGGCGCGGCCGGCGAACGTGCGAAAACGTGACCTGCCCCCATCGTCATGTGACAACGGGGGCAGGTGACGTTGTCACAAACGAAGCGAGCGGCCCGAAGGCCGCTCGCAAGCCGGTGGGATTCGCGGCGCTTAGGCGCGCTCGGGAACCTTTTCGATTTCGGCGATGACCGGGTCCAAACGGCCGGCCACGTCGTATTCCTCGACCTTCCCTTCGTCGCAGAGAGCGGCGAACTTGGGGTCGATCGGCAGGGTCGCGTAGGCCGGGATGTGGTACTTTTCAGCCACTTCCTTGCCCTGGGGCTCGCCGAAGATGTAGTGCTTCTTGCCGCAGTCGGGGCACTCGAAGTAGGCCATGTTCTCGACCAGACCGAGCGTCTTGACGTTCATTTCGGTCGCCAGGTTGACGGCCTTGCCCACGATCATGGCCACGAGTTCCTGCGGGGCCGACACGGTCACGATGCCGTCGACCGGCAGGCTCTGGAACACGGTGAGCAGCACGTCGGAGGTTCCCGGGGGCATGTCGACGAAGAGGTAGTCGATCTCGCCCCAGTTGGTCTCGTTGAAGAACTGGCGGATCGCGTTGCTCACGACCGGGCCGCGCCAGGCGATCGGCATGTCGTCTTCGGGGAGCATGAGGTTGGTCGACACGACCTTGATGCCGCTTTGGGTCTGGGCGGGCAGGATGCCGTCGTTATCGGCGGTCAGCGGGTTGGTGATCCCGAAGGTCTTGGGGATCGAGGGGCCCGTGACGTCGGCGTCGAGGATGCCGACCTTCTTGCCGCGCTTGTTAGCCTCGCTGGCGAGCAGGCTGGTGACCAGGCTCTTGCCCACGCCGCCTTTGCCCGACACCACGCCGATCACGTGATGGATCGTGGAACGCCCGTTGGGCTCGAGGACCGTAGGGCCCTTGTCTTCGCCGCAGCCCTGCAGGGCCGCCTTTTCCTCGTCGGAAAGGGGAGCAGTGTTCGCTGCCATATAAACCTTCTTTCGAAACAGTGCGTGAAAAGCCGCATGCGCGCTGGGCGCATCTCGTCTGGGCTGCATCGTATCACACGGGTTACTGTTCTCAAACAAGGACACTCCTTCCCGTATGAAGGAGAGGGACCTGCCTATACTCGAAGGCAAAACAGCGACGGCGCAAGGCCCTTTGCGCTTGTGAAAGGGGAGTTTTCGAATGAAGGTGGAAGAAATCAGCCGTGCGGGAAGCAAGGTGACCCTGCGGGTGGAAGCCGCTCCCGAAGAGTACCGCGACGCCGTCTGCGCGGGCGTGCGCGCGTTCTTCTTGAAGCCCACCGACGCGGTGCCCGCTCCCGGCGAGGTCGACGCGATTCTGGAAAACGTGGTGGGTGCCGACGGCGACGTCGCGGCCGCCAAGCTCGACGCGGCGGTCAACTGGCTGTTGCCTCGCGCGATCGAGCAGTCGGGCCTCCATCCGATCTGCGACCCGCGCGGCACCTTCCCGGCCACTCCGGGCGCGGGGGAGCCGCTCGTCTTCGAGGTCTCGATGTACCCGCGTCCCACGATCGAGCTTTCGAGCTACGACCCCGTGTCGATCGAGGTCGAAGCGCCTTCGGTGACCGAAGCGGAAATCGACGAGCGCGTGGCCGAAATCACCGCGGAAGCCGTGCGCAACGGCACGCTGGCCCATAACTTGGACGGCACGCCCGACGCGATCGACGACGCCTGGGTCGCGGCCAACATCCCCGACGAGGGCTGCAACACGGTGGCCGACCTGCGCAGCCAGCTGGCCGCCGCCGGCCGCCAGTACAAGCGCCAGCAGTTCGTGCAGTACCAGATGAGCCTGGCTACCGCCGAGCTCACCAAGCGCCTGGTCGAAGACGTGGCGCCCGACCTGGTCGACGTCCTGCGCCAGGCGATGCTCGAAGAGCTGCGCGACCAGCTTGCGGCCCAGCACATGACGCTCGACGACTTCCTGAAGGCCCAGCAGATGACGCGCGAGGCGCTCGAGGTGAACGCCCAGAACCAGGCCCGCGAGACCCTGCGCCAGTCCGCGGCGCTCGACGCGGTCTTTCGCCACGAGAAGCTCGAGGTCACCGACGAAGACCGGCGCGCGGCCCTTTCGGCGATCGCCCCCGGCAACGAAGACGAGGCCGAAGCCCAGATGCGCGAGACCGGCTACCTGTTCGCGATCGAGGAATCGGCCGAGCGCCTGAAGGCCGGCGGCTGGGTGCTCGCCCAGGCCAACGTCACGGTGCTTTAGGCGCGCCTGCGTTCCGCGTTCGACCCGCGTTCGCAGGCCGGCGCCGCGCCCCGTAGCGTCCCACGCGCGTGCGGGACGCCGCCCGCCGCGCCTGTGGTGCGTGTATGGCAAACGCGCCGCGCCGTGCGCGGCCCGTGGTTTTGCGGGATAATCTGACCTGTTTACACGCAGAACGATCGAGCCGCAAGGCTCTGGCAACCGGCGCCCGCCGCGCCGGAATCGCTCGGAAGGAGCTTGCATATGTGCGGAATCGTAGGCTACACGGGGACCAAGCTCGCTAAGGACGTCCTCATCGAAGGCCTTCGCCGTCTTGAGTACCGTGGGTACGACTCTGCGGGCATCGCCCTGCAGGAGGCGGGCGGCCTTTCGGTCACGCGCCGCGTGGGCAAGGTCGAAGGCCTCGCCGAAGCCGTGGCGGACATGCCCAGCGCGAGCACCTGCGGCATCGGCCACACCCGTTGGGCCACTCACGGTGCGCCGAGCGAGCGCAACGCCCATCCGCACGTGTCCTGCGACGGGCAGATCGCCGTGGTGCACAACGGCATCATCGAAAACTTCCAGGAGCTGCGCGAAAAGCTCGCCGCCCAGGGCCATACCTTCAGAAGCGACACCGACACCGAAGTCGTCGCCCATCTGGTGGAAGGCTACTACCAGGGCGACCTGCTCGCCGCCGTGGCCCGCGCCACCCAGGACATCATCGGCGCCTACGGCCTGGCCATCACCTGCGCCGCCGAACCCGGCCGCATCGTCGCGACCCGCAAGGACAGCCCGATCGTCCTCGCCCATGGCGAGGCCGGCAGCTACGTGGCGAGCGACATCATCGCCGTCATCGAAGCCTCGCGCGACGTCGCGGTCCTCGGCGACGGCCAGCTCGCCGACATGCGACCCGACGGCATCACCTACTACAACGCCGAACTCGAGGAAATCGAGCCGTCGATCATGCACGTCGACTGGGACGTCGACGTGGCCGAAAAGGGCGGCTACCCCGACTTCATGCTCAAGGAGATTCACGAACAGCCCCGCGTCATCCGCGACACGCTCGCCGGCCGCATGACCAACGGCGTGCTGTCGATCGACGAGCTGGGCATGTCGCTCGAAGAACTCCGCCTCATCGACCGCGTCTACATCGTGGCCTGCGGCACGAGCTACCACGCCGGGCTCATCGCCCGCCAGCTCATCGAAGGCTGGGCCCGCATTCCCACCGAAGTCGAGGTCGCGAGCGAATTCCGCTACCGCAACCCGATTATCACCCCCTCCACGCTCGTGGTGGCCGTCTCGCAGTCCGGCGAAACCGCCGACACCCTTGCCGCGATCCGCGAGGCCCGCATCAAGGGCGGCAAGGTCTTTGGCATCACCAACGTCATCGGCAGCCCGGTGGCCCGCGAAAGCGACGGCGTGATTTACACGAAGGCTAACAAGGAAATTGCCGTGGCGTCCACCAAGTCCTTCCTGGGCCAGGTGGTCAGCCTCACTCTGCTGTCGATGGTGCTCGCCCAGGCCAAGGGCAAGCTCACCAACGACCAGGTGCGCTTGCTGTTCAAAGACCTGGCCGACACGGCCGAAAAGGTCGAGTACGTCCTGGCCGACACGAAGGCCGTCGACGAAGCCGCCCGCGCCTGCAAGGACGCCACCGACGCCTTCTTCATCGGTCGCGGCATGGGCTCGGCCACCAGCTACGAAGGCGCCCTGAAGCTCAAGGAGATCAGCTACGTGCACGCCGAGGCCTACCCGGCCGGCGAGATGAAGCATGGCCCAATCGCCCTGCTCGAGCCCGGCTTTCCCGTGATCGCCGTGGCCACCCAGTCGCCGGTCTACGACAAGGTCGTGTCCAACCTGCAGGAAAGCCGTTCGCGCGGCGCCATGATCGTGGCCGTGGCCACCGAAGGGGACGAGGAGATCAAGGCCAACGCCGACCACGTGATCTACATCCCCAAGGTGCGCGACGCCTTCATGCCGATCGTGGCGAGCGTGCCCCTGCAGCTCTTCGCCCGCTCGATGGCGATCGCCCGCGGCTGCGACGTCGACAAGCCCCGCAACCTGGCCAAATCGGTGACCGTTGAATAGCAAGGGCGGACAGATCGATTCTGCGGCGGCTGCAGCTCCTGCTGCGGCCGCTTCGACTTCGCAGGCACCCGCCGGCGCGAGCGCGCCCGCGCCCATAGAGGACGGGGTGGGGCTCGGCGTCGACATCGTCGACATCGCCCGCATGAAGCGGGTCCTCGAACGTTCGCCCCGCTTCGCTGAGCGCGTCTTTACCGAAGGGGAGCGGGCCTACTGCGAGGCGACGGCGGCGCCCCACGTGCACTACGCCACGCGCTTCGCTGCCAAAGAGGCCGTGCTCAAGGCCCTGGGAACGGGCTTTTCGCACGGCATTGCCCCGGCGGATGTGGAAGTGGTGCGGCCCAAGAACGGCCGGCCCGCGGCCAAGCTCCACCGGCGCGCCCGCGAGGTCGCCCGCGAGCTGGGCGTGCGCGAGCTGCCCATCTCGCTTTCCTATACGCATACCGACGCCGTGGCCTGCGCAATGGCGATCACCGACGATTCGGTCCGTGCGACCGAAGCGCGCACCGACCCCATGGAAGAGCTCGCGCGACAGTTCAAGGAAACACGTTCGCTGCTCGACGAGATCCCGGCGCGCGGCCCGAAAGAGGAGGCGTAACCGCGATGGCGGAAACCTACGACGAGGTGCGCCTCGCGCGCCTGGTGCCCTATCCGGCACCCGACGCAAACAAGTACACGCGCGGCAAGCTCGAGCTCGTCGCCGGGTCGCCGGCCTACCCGGGCGCGGCCGTGCTCGCGGCCCGCGCCGCCCAGCGCGCCGGCGCCGGCTACACCGAGGTCTTCGCGAGCAAGGAGGCGCTGCCCTACGTGCGCCAGGCCCAGGCGAGCCTGGTCGTGCGCCCCTGGAGCGCCCTGTCCTTCGAAGGCGAGCGCCCCGCCGACGCCCGCCATCCGCATGCGGTGGCCGTGGGGAGCGGCTTCGATGCCGAAGGCTCCGCCGAAGAGGGCGTCCTGCGCACGGTGCTCGCCGGAACGCACGCCCCCGTCCTCGTCGACGGCGGCGCCCTTGCCTTCCTCGCGCGCGAGAAGATGCGCCGCGCCTGCGTCGAGCGCTACCGCGCCGGCCTCGTCACGGTGCTCACGCCCCACGGCGGGGAAGCGGCCCGGCTCGCCGCCCCTCTGCGCATTCCCGCAAACGACCCCGAGCGCCTGGCCGCCGACCTGGCGCGGGCCTACGGCGCCGTTGTCGTGCTCAAGGGTCCCGACACCTTCGTGTCGGAAGGCGTGCGCACCTTCTGCATGGGCGAAGGCACGCCGGCGCTCGCCAAGGCGGGCACGGGCGACGTGCTCGCCGGCGTCATCGGCGCCCTGCTCGCCCAGGGCGTGCGCGCGGTGGACGCCTGCATGCTGGGAACTACGGTGCACGCGCGTGCCGGCAAGGCCGCGGCGCAGGCGCACGGTGCCATTTCGGTCATCGCCGAAGACGTGGTCGACGCGCTTCCCGCGGCGTTCGGCACGTTTGCATAGAAGTAACGTTCGTCTGCAACAGAAAGGGGACGCTTGGCAATGGAACGTACGCGTTGGAGCCATGATTGGGAACTGATCATCGGGGGAGTGATCCTGCTGGCCATCGGCTTGGTCTGCCTGTTCTTCCCCAACCCCACGCTCGTGGTGCTCGCCATTCTCTGCGGTGCGGGCTTTCTGGCCGCCGGCATTTCCAACATCGCCCTGTGGGCACGCATGCGCAAGGCGCTCGGCTTCGCCGGCTGGGCGCTCGCCTACGGCATCATCGACGTGATCGTGGGCCTCGTTTTCGTCATCCACCCGGCGATCACGGCGGTCGTGCTGCCCTGGGTGGCGGGCGCGCTCGTGCTCGTACTGGGCATCTTCGAAGCGGTGGCGAGCTTCAACATCCGCTCGCTCGGCTTCAGGATCTGGGGCTGGCCGTTGGCGAGCGGCATCGTGTCGATCATCATCGGCATCCTCTTTTTCAACGTCCCGGAAATCTTCGCGATCCTGCTCGGGCTCGTGGCGGTCATGCAGGGCATCTCGCTGATCGTCTACGGGACGGTCGCGACGCGCGAAACCGACGACATCATCGACCTTTAGGGCGCACGCCCTGCTGAAAGGACCAGGCATTCGTGGCACAGGATACGGAACCAACGCTGTTCGACGCGGAAGCGCTCGCTGAAACGGAAAGCGATCCCAAGGCGCGCATAGAGGCGCTTCGTCGCGAGATCGAGCATAATTCCTACCTCTATTACGCCGAAGACAAGCCGGCCATATCCGACGCCGCCTTCGATTCGCTCATGCGAGAGCTGCGCGCGCTTGAAGCCGCGCACCCGGAGTTCTACGACCCCAATTCGCCCACCCAGCGCGTGGGCGGCTACGTGGGCGACCAGTTCGCGCCGGTGGTGCACGCCGAGCGCATGTACTCGATCGACGACGCGATGGGCTTGGAAGAGCTTTCGGCCTGGATCGACCGCACCTACGAGACGTTGGGGCGCACGGTCGACCTGTGCTGCGAGCTGAAGATCGACGGCAGCGGCATCGCCCTCACTTATGAAGACGGCCGGCTCGTGCGCGCCGCGACCCGCGGCGACGGCACCACCGGCGAAGACGTGACCGTCAACATCCGCACGATTAAAGACGTGCCCCTGCGCCTGCGCGAGGGGGCCGCCGCCGACCTGACCGAAGGCGACGAGGCCTTCGAACTGCGCGGCGAGGTCTACATGCCCAAGAAGAGCTTCGAGGCGCTCAATGCGGCCGCTGCCGCCAACGGCAAGCAGGGCTTCGCCAATGCCCGCAACGCCGCCGCCGGCAGCCTGCGCCAGAAGGACGCCGCGATCACGGCCCACCGCAACCTGTCGACCTTCATCTACGCCACGGCCAGCAACGGCCAGTTCAAGCTCTCCGGCCAGTGGGAGCTCCTTCAGTGGCTGCGCCGGGCCGGCTTCCACGTGAACCCCGACGTCGCGCTCTGCCACAGCAAGGAAGAGGTGCTCGACTTCTGCCGCGCGGTGGGGGAGAAGCGCGGGTCGCTCGACTACGACATCGACGGCGTGGTCGTGAAGGTCAACGACTTCGCCACCCAGGACGCGATGGGCTTCACGGCCCGCGCTCCGCGCTGGGCGATTGCCTACAAGTTCCCGCCCGAAGAGAAGACGACCCTTCTGCGCGACATCATCGTGCAGGTGGGGCGCACCGGCGCGCTCACCCCGGTAGCCGAGCTCGTGCCCGTGCGCGTGAGCGGGTCGGTGGTGGCCCGCGCAACCCTGCACAACGAAGACGAGGTGCACCGCAAGGACGTGCGCGTGGGCGACACCGTCATCGTGCGCAAGGCCGGCGACGTGATTCCCGAAATCCTGGGCCCCGTGCGCGAGCTGCGCCCGTCCCAGGCCGAAGAGTGGCACATGCCCGCCACCTGCCCCAGCTGCGGCAGCCCCGTGGTGCACGAGGAGGGCGAGGCCGTGGCCCGTTGCGTGTCGATCGACTGCCCGGCCCAGGCGCGCGAGCGCTTGGTGCATTGGGCGAGCCGCGACGCGATGGACATCGAGGGCCTGGGCGACGAGGTCATCGGCCGCCTGCTTGCGGCCGAGCGCGTGGTCGACGTGGCCGACTACTACAACCTTTCGGAATACGATCTGGCCACGCTCGACATGGGACGCGTGACCAAAGACGGCGAGGCCATCCACCTGGGCGGGGTCATGGCCAAAAAGATCATGGCCCAGCTCGAGGAGAGCAAGTCGCGCGGGCTCGCGCGCGTCCTGTTCGGATTGGGCATCCGCCATGTGGGCAAGACGACGGCGGCGGCGCTTGCCAAGGCCTTCCCCACGATGGAGGCTCTGAAGGATGCGAGCGTCGAGGACCTGGCTGCGGTCGACGGCGTGGGCCAGGTGATCGCCGAGAGCATCCACGTCTTTTTGCGCACGCCCCAGAACGTCGAGGTCATCGACCGACTGGAGCATTTGGGCGTGTCGATGGTGGAAGCCGAAACGGCCGACGCCAAGCCGCAGACGCTTTCCGGCCTCACCTTCGTGCTCACCGGCAGCCTGGTGAAGAGCGGGATGACCCGCGGCGAGGCGGGCGACGCCCTGAAGGCCATGGGCGCCAAGGTCACGGGCAGCGTGTCGAAGAAGACGAGCTGCGTGGTCGCCGGCGAAGCGGCCGGAAGCAAGTACGACAAGGCCGTGGCCCTGGGCGTGCCGGTGATCGACGAGGACGCCTTCCTTGAGATTCTGGAAACGGGCGAGCCCCCCGCGGGTCTTGCCGCGGAGTAGGGCATGGGCGCTCCGAAGAAGGTCAGGCTCGACGACCTGCTCGTCTCTCGCGGCCTTGCGGCCAGCCGCGACGAGGCCGCACGGGCCGTCATCGCCCACGAGGTGAAGGTGGGCAACGCCTATGCCGCGAGCGCGGCGGCCAAGGTGGCGCCCGACGCCGAGCTTTCCGTGAAGGGCCGCGACCGCTACGTGTCGCGCGGCGGCTACAAGCTCGAAGGCGCGCTCGAGCGGTTCGGCGAGCGGGTGGAAGGCAAGCGGTGCATCGACATCGGCTCGTCGACCGGCGGCTTTTCTGACTGTCTTTTGCAGCGCGGGGCGGCGCAGGTGGCCTGCGTCGACGTGAACTACGGGCAACTGGCCTGGAAGGTCCGCAGCGACCCGCGCACGGTCGTATTCGAGCGCACCAACATTCGCACGGCGGCCCCGGCCGATTTGGGCGCGCCCTTCGACGTGCTCGTGGCCGACCTGTCATTCATCGGCCTGGCGAGCCTGGCGCCCGTTTTCGCGGGCCTCTGCGCGCCGGGCAGCGTCTTCATCGGGCTCGTGAAGCCCCAGTTCGAAAGCCGTCAGGGCGAAACCGACGACCATGGCCTCGTGCGCGACCCGGCCGTGCGCGCCCGCACGGTGCGCGAGGTGGAGCAGGCTCTCGCGCAGGCGGGTTTCGATGTGACGGGCGTCGTGGAATCCTCGATCCGCGGCAAGCGGTCGGGCAACGTCGAGTACCTGGTGCGCGCGGTCTTCCGCGGCGCCTAATCGCGCTAGTTCGCCCAAGTCCCGTCGCGGAAGACGGGCACGACGGACCCGTCGGCCTTGATGCCGTCGATCGCCAGGTCGTCGGTGCCGATCATGAAGTCGACGTGGGTGGCGCTCTGGTTCACGCCGCGGGCAAGCAACTCGTCGCTGTCGAGCTCGCGGCCGCCTTCCAAGCATTCCGGAAAGCCCATGCCAAGGGCCAAGTGGCAGGCGGCGTTTTCGTCGAAGAGGGTGTTCAGGAAGAGAATGCCCTCCTGCTTGATGGGGCTCGTCTTGGGCACCAGGGCGCATTCGCCCAGGTGGTGCGAGCCTTCGTCGGTGCCGATGATCTGCTCGAGCACGTCTTGGCCCGTTTCGGCTGCGCAGCCCACCACGCGCCCGTCCTTGAATTCCACGCGAAAGCCGTCGACCAGGCTGCCGCCGTGGTTGAGCGGCATGCTCGCGTAGACGATGCCGTCGGCTCGTGCGCGGTCGGGGGTCGTGAAAACCTCTTCGGTGGGCATGTTGGGGAAGAAGAGCGTCCCGTCCTGGGTGAGCTCGCCGCCGCCTTCCCACACGTGGCCGGGATTGAGGCCGATCGTGAAGTCGGTGCCCAGGCCGTTTGCGTAGTGCAAGGCATCGAAGCGCTGGGCGTTCAACCAGGCCTTCTTTTCCTCGAAGCTTGCCTGGTGGGCGGCCCAGTTGGCGGCCGGGTCGTCGCCCGTGCAGCGGGCCGTGGCGAAGATGGCCTCCCAGAGCTTGGCCGTGGCCTCGTCTTCGGGCAGGCTGGGGAAGACGCGGGAGGCCCAGGCTGGGCTCGCGCCGCCGATGATGCACCAGACGTTGCGACCGAAGTCCATGCCGTCGCGCCAGGCGCGGCAGGCCTCGTGCGCCGCGATCTGGCGGTTCATCCGCTTTGCGGGGTCGACGCCGGTCATCGCGAGGGGGTCCTCGCTCGTCACGAAGAGCAGAGCGGCGCCGCGTTCGGCCGCCCCGTTCTGCAGCAAGGCGAGCCAGTCGGGGAAGGTCTTGAAGGCTTCGGCGGGCTGGTAGTCGTAGTCGTAGCGCACGATCGCCTCGTCGGTGAAACGGGTGGTCACGCGCGAGGCGCCGACTTCGTAGGCGCATTTCACGATGTGGCGCACGAGCGCCACCTGGCTCACGTCGGCGGCCACGAAGAGCTCCTGGCCCTTCTTCAGGGCGCAGCCGGTTTCCACGGCAAGGCGGGCGTAGCGGGCGAGCTTATCATCGAATGAGAAGGTCATGGGCATCCTTTCGAATGTGTGCGTTTCTCCTCTATCGTAGCGTAAGCGCGTGACACGGGGACGGAGGGTATTGTCACGGGCGAGACCCGCGACAATACCCTCCGTCCCCGTGTCACGCGTGACTCATCCGCGGGTATAAGAAAGCCCCCTTCGCGAGCGGGCGCGAAGGGGGCTGAACAGACGCTGGTGGACAGCGCGCTAGCTGTTGTCGGGCGAATTGGAATCGCCCTGGGCGGCCTGCTGGGCGCGTACGTGGTAGTCGTGCAGTTCGTCGATCGTGACGAACGAATAGCCTTGGGCCTTCAGCTGGGGCAGGGCCTCGCGCAGGGCCTCGACGGTCTGGCTGCGGTCGCCGCCGCCGTCGTGCATGAGGATCACGTCGCCTGGCTTGACGCTCAGGATCTTCTGCTCGATGGCGTCCTTGCCGGGGCGGCGCCAGTCTTCGGTGTCGACGTTCCAGTCGACCTCGTAGTCGATGAGGTCGTAGAGGTTCTGGGCCACCGAAAGCGGGTAGTTGCCGCCGGGGGTGCGCACCACATGGCTGGGCTCTTCGCCCGTCACGTCGCGGATGGCCTCGTAACCCTTGGTGATCTCGTCGCGCTGTTCGTCGGCGGTCATGTAGGAGAGGTTCACGCCCTTGCCGCTGCCGGCGGCGTGGTCGTAGGTATGCGAGCAGATCTGCATGCCCATGTCCTTTTCGCGCTGCACCAAGTCGGCGCCGCCCGAAATCTTGGAGATGTTCTCGCCGATGACGAAGAAGGTGGCCTTGGCGCCGTTCTCCTGCAGGATGTCCAGGATGTCGGAGGTCTGGTTGTTGTGCCAGGGGCCGTCGTCGAAGGTGAGGGCGATGACCTTGTCGTCGCCGGTTTCTCCGCGCACGCTGTAGCGCTCGAGTGTGATGTTGGACGGCTCCTTTTCGACCACCTGGGCGGTGATGCCGGAAATGCTGCCCGTGCGCGTGGCCATGACGCCGTCTTCGAGCGACCCGACCGCTTCGTGGAAGGCGCCGCGTTCTTTGCTGTCGACCCACTGGGCCGCGACGGGCTCGGTGGTTTCGGTGTAGTCTTCGGTTTCGTCGGCGCCCGTGCCGATCTGCACGCTGTCGCCGGCCGCAAGGGTGCTGTCGGCCGAAGCGTCGGAGCCGTTGACCGTGGCGCTGAAGGCGTCGCCGCCGTCGGCGGAGATGACCGACCCGTCCACGGCGAGCAGGCGGCCGGGAGTGGTGGCGATATTGTTGTTGGCCACGATCTGGGCGATCGTATCGGAACGGCCCACCGAATAGTCGGTGCCGTCGACGTTGACGGTGATCGGCGAGAAGAAGTTGGCGTAGATCACGGCGACGACGGCCACGGCGGCCGCGGCGCTTGCGAAGATTTTGGCGTTGCGCTTGCGTTTGCGCTTGGCCTGGGCCTGGGCGCGGTTGTAGGCGTCGATGCGCTGGGCTTCGCTCACGTAGTTCTGACGGCTGCCCGGTGCGGCGGCGTAGCGGGTCGGCTGGTACTGGTGGGGCACCGGTTCGGCCTGAGGGCGCCCGCCCGCCTGGGGGCGCGGATGCGCCTGGCCCGGCTGCGCATAGGGGCGGCCGCCCTGCGCGGGCACCTGCCGCCCGGCGCTCTGGGGGCGCGCCTGCTGTGGGCGGCCCTGCGGCTGCGCCTGGGGGCGGTGCTGCTGCGGCGCGCCCTGAGCGGCGGCCTGCTGGGGGCAGTGCTGCTGCGGCGTCGGTTGGCCCTGCGGTGCCGCGCCCGGCTGGGGCTGGCCGCCCGCCTGCGTGCGCGCCTGCGGGGCTTGGCCCTGCACAGCAGCGCCTGCGGGCACCTGCTGGTCGGCGACGCCTGCGCGACGATAGGTGACGTTCTTCTTGCCTTGGCCGGCGGCGCCCTGCGCGGGCGTCCCCGGTGCGGCGGGGGGTTCGTGAGGAATCGCAGGTCCCTGCTCGTGCTTCCCCTTGTTTGCGTTCATGTGATGCATCCTCTCAACCACAAACAATGCGAATCGTATTGCTCGAACAGGGATTGAAGTATACGCACCTCTTAGGTGAACGGGGCGGAATGCGTGGTAATAACACGAATGGGCAGCGGGTGCCCAAATCTCTGCGCATGAAAAGGGCGCGCCCCGAAACCGGAGCGCGCCCTTTTAGCATATGCCCAGGTGAACGCTTAGTTCTTGAGCGAGTTGATCGGGGCGGGGATGCGGCCGCCGCGGTGGGCGAACACGGTGCCGGCGGCTTCGTTGACCGCCATGATCGGGGCGCTGCCCAACAATCCGCCGAATTCGAGGGTCTCGCCGGCCTTCTTGCCGAACGCCGGGATCACGCGGACGGCGGTGGTCTTGTTGTTGATCATGCCGATTGCGGCCTCGTCGGCGATGATGCCGGCGATCTGCTCGGCCGTGGTGTCGCCGGGAATCGCGATCATGTCGAGGCCCACGCTGCACACGCTCGTCATGGCCTCGAGCTTCTCGATGCGCAGGCAGCCCGATTCGGCGGCGCGGATCATGCCGGCGTCTTCGGACACGGGGATGAAGGCGCCCGAAAGGCCGCCGACGCTGCTCGACGCCATGACGCCGCCCTTCTTCACGGCGTCGTTGAGCATGGCGAGCGCCGCCGTGGTGCCCGGCGCGCCGCATTGGCCCACGCCGATGGCCTCGAGGATTTCGGCCACGCTGTCGCCTTCGGCCGGGGTGGGGGCAAGCGACAGGTCGAGGATGCCCTTCTGGTAGCCCAGGCGGTCGGCCGCGGCGCGGGCCATGAGCTCGCCCACGCGGGTGATCTTGAAGGCGGTCGATTTGATGGCTTCGGAAATCTCGGTGAAGCTCGCGTCTTCGGGCATGCTCGCGAGCACGTTGCGCACCACGCCCGGGCCCGACACGCCCACGTTGATGACCTCGTCGGCTTCGCCCGACCCGTGGAAGGCGCCGGCCATGAAGGGGTTGTCCTGCACGGCGTTGCAGAAGACTACGAGCTTGGCCGCGCCGATGCAGTCGCGCTCTTCGGTGGCGTGCGCGGTCTCGAGCACGATGTTGGCCATCTTCCACAGGGCGTCCATGTTGATGCCCGCGCGCGTGGAGCCCACGTTGACCGAAGAGCAGACCAGGTCGGTTTCGGCCAGCGCGCGGGGGATCGAGTTCATGAGCTTTTCGTCGGTGCGCGTGGCGCCCTTCTGCACGAGGGCCGAAAAGCCGCCCACGAAGTTCACGCCCACTTCCTTGGCGGCCTTGTCCATGGCCAGGGCGATCGGCGTGAGGTCACAGGCGTCGGTGGCGTCGCAGATTTCCGACACGGGGGTGACGGAAATGCGCTTGTTGACCACGGGGACGCCGTACTCGCGCTCGAGCTGCTCGGCGACGGGGACGAGGTTTTCGGCGGCGGAGGTCATGCGGTCGTAGACCTTGCGGGCCATGGCGTCGATGTCGGCGTCGATGCAGGAGCGCAAGTTCAAACCGAGCGTGATCGTGCGCACGTCGAGGTGCTGCTGGCTGACCATCGCGAGGGTTTCGGCGACTTCGGCAGGGGTGATTTGCATGGGTGAATCCTTCGGGCGGGGTGAGATTTGGCCCATTATAGCGCGCGTGCTCCATACGGGCAGCGTAAGTGTGACGGCGATGGAGAAGGGCGCGCCCACAGGCGGTGCTCCGCCGCGAGCGGGCTGCGTGCGGTCTTCGTGACGATTGTGCAACGGGCGTGCAAGGTCTGCGCGCTTCGGTTGAAACGCTTCTGCGCCCTCGCTACAATCGCTAATGTACAGAATGTTCAATAAAGGCCAATCTGTCTATTTACGCTTCACACGTACCGATGGAAGGGACGTACCCATGACCGTCGAGACAATCGAAACGCGGCCGCCCGCCCAAGCGACGGCCGTCAAGGCTCCCGCGCCGCGCACCGTGCGCAAATCGACGCGCGGCGAGGACCGGCGCATCGTGCGCTCGAAGAACGCCCTGCGCAACGCGCTCATCGAACTGATGGAAGAAGAGGGCTTCGACTCCATCACGGTCAACGAGCTCTGCGCCCGCGCCGGCCTGAACCGCGGGACCTTCTACAACCATTTCACCGACAAGGACAACCTGCTCGCCACCTTCGAAGACGACCTGATCGCCGATTTGGAAGACATCCAGGGCCGCATGGCCCAGCTGTCTTTGGTCGAGCTGGCCTGGTACGTCTCTCGCCGCAAGCCCCTGCCCATCTTGGTCGAGCTCTTCGACTACCTGCGCAGCCAGAGCAGCTTCCTGCACGCGGTGATGGGCGACGGCGGCGACGTCCGCTTCGCCCCGCGCCTGCGCGATTCGGTGTGCACCTGCCTGATCCAGTCGATCCTGCACGAGAAGTACCGCACCAACCCCACGCCCTTCGTGGAGTACTACGTGGCCTTCTTCGCCAACGCCTATCTGGGCATCATCAACCGCTGGGTCGAAACGGGCATGCAGGAATCCTCCGAGGAGATGGCGCTCATCGCCCAGCGGCTCCTCTTCATCAAACCCGGCGAATCCATCGAGCTCTAGCGCTCGCGAGAAAGGCATGACAACCATGAGTGAAGAAGTACAGCGCACGGGCGCTGCCGACGCAACGGCGCCTGCCATCGAGGGCGGCCTGCATCTGGGCATCGACGTGGGTTCGACCACGGTCAAGCTCGCGATCTTGGACGACGCGCAGACGGTGCACTACTCCATCTACCAGCGCCACCATTCCGACGTGCGCGCCACGATCGTCGACGTCCTGCGCGGGGCGGCCAAAGAGTTCGGCGACTATGAAATGACCTGCGCCATCACCGGCTCGGGCGGACTTTTGCTCGGCCAGTGGCTCGGCATTCCCTTCGTGCAGGAGGTCATCGCCAACAAGACGGCGATCGAGACCCTCATCCCCGAAACCGACGTCGCCATCGAGCTCGGCGGCGAGGACGCCAAGATCATCTACTTCGACGGCAACATCGAGCAGCGCATGAACGGCCAGTGCGCCGGCGGCACGGGCGCCTTCATCGACCAGATGGCCGCCTTGCTCAACACCGACGCGTCCGGCTTGAACGAGCTCGCCAGCCACCACAAGATCATCTACCCGATCGCGAGCCGCTGCGGCGTGTTCGCCAAGACCGATGTACAGCCCCTGCTCAACGAAGGCGCCGCCAAGGAAGACATCGCCGCGTCGATCTTCCAGGCCGTCGTCACGCAGACCATTTCGGGTTTGGCCTGCGGCCGTCCCATCCGCGGCCACGTGGCCTTCTTAGGCGGCCCCCTGCAGTATCTGCCCGAACTGCGCAAGCGCTTCTATATCACGCTCGGGCTCGACGACGAGCACATCATCGTGCCCGAAAACGCCCACCTGTTCGTGGCCGCCGGCTGCGCGCTCGCGGGCGCCAAGGAAGGCGAGCCCGCGCTGCTTGACGGCATCGTGGCGCGCCTCGAGGGCCTGGGCGATTTGCAGGGCAGCGAGGTCACCCGCATGCCGCCCCTGTTCGCGAGCGATGAAGACTACCGGGAGTTCGAAGAGCGCCACAACAAGGAGCGCGTGAAGCGGGCCGACCTTTCGGCCTATCGTGGCACGGCCTTCCTTGGCATCGACGCCGGTTCGACCACCTTCAAGATGGCCCTCATCTCCGAAAACTCCGAGCTTCTGTGGTCCTACTACACCAACAACCGCGGCGACGTGCTCGAAACCGCCAAAGAGGGCATCCGCAAGCTCTACGCCGACCTACCCCGCACCGATGCGGGCGCGCCGGCCGTGAAGATCGGCCACGCCACCGTGACCGGCTACGGCGAGGGCCTCTTGCTCGAAGCCCTGCGCGTCGATTCGGGCGAGATTGAAACGGTCGCCCACCTGCGCGGTTCCAAAGAACTGCTGCCCAACGTCCAGTTCATCCTGGACATCGGCGGCCAGGACATGAAGTGCATGAAGGTGCGCGACGGCGTGCTCGACTCGATCATGCTCAACGAAGCCTGCTCGGCCGGCTGCGGCTCCTTCATCGAAAGCTTCGCCACCGGCCTGAACCTGCCCGTGCGCGCGTTTGCCGCCACCGCCAACAAGGCCGAGCACCCGGTCGATCTGGGCAGCCGCTGCACCGTCTTCATGAACTCCCGCGTCAAGCAGGCCCAGAAGGAAGGCGCCACGGTGGGCGACATCGCCGCCGGCCTGGCCATTTCGGTCGTGAAGAACGCCCTGTTCAAGGTCATCAAGATGCGCGACCCGCGCGAGATGGGCGAGCACGTGATCGTCCAGGGCGGCACCTTCTTAAACGACGCCGTCCTGCGCGCCTTCGAACAGCTTTCCGGCGTGCATGCGGTGCGTCCCGACATCGCGGGCAACATGGGCGCCTACGGTGCGGGCCTTCTGGCGCGCGACCGCTACGAGCAGGCCGTCGCCCGCGCGGGCGGCAACGAGGCCGAAGTCGTGTCGACGCTGTTCACCCCCGATCAGCTCGACGCCCTGCATCCCACCCACAAGACCCTGCGCTGCAAGGCCTGCAACAACCACTGCCTGCTCACGATCAACGACTTCGGCAAGGACGAGGCCACCGGCAAGCACCGCCGCTTCATCACGGGCAACCGCTGCGAGAAGGGCCTGGGCGCCATGGCGAAGAACGAGAAGAAGGTGCCCAACCTCTTCGAGTGGAAGAGCCATCGCCTCTTTGATTACGAGCCGCTCGCCGAAGACCAGGCGACCCGCGGCACCGTGGGCATGCCCCGCGCGCTCAACATGTACGAAAACTACCCCTTCTGGTTCACCTTCTTCACCAAGCTGGGCTTCCGCGTGGAGCTTTCGGACCCGTCGACCAAGAAGACCTTCGAGGCCGGCATCGAGTCGATTCCGTCCGAAAACGTGTGCTACCCGGCCAAGATGAGCCACGGCCACATCATGAACCTGCTCGACAAGCATCCCGACTTCATCTGGATGCCCTGCGCCAAGTGGGAGCGCAGCGAAGACGAGGGCGCGGGCAACCACTACAACTGCCCGATCGTCATGAGCTATTCGGAAACCCTGCGCCTGAACATCGACGAGCTCAACGACACCGACGTCGCGTTCCTGAACCCCTACCTGCCCTACGACCAGAAGGACAAGCTCAAGAAGCGTCTCTACTACGAGCTGGTCGAACAGCACGGCGAGCTCATGGGCCGCTACGCCAAGGCCCCGACCCGCCGCGAGATCGACGAAGCCGTCGACGCCGCCTGGGAAGAGGACCTGCGCTTCAAGCACGACATCCATGTGAAGGGCGAGGAAACGCTCGCTTGGATGGAGGAGACGGGCACCCACGGCATCGTGCTCGCCGGCCGTCCCTACCACAACGACCCCGAAATCAACCACGCGATCCCCGAGCTGCTCACGAGCTTCGGCCTGGCCGTGCTCACCGAGGATTCGATCGCCCACCTGGGCGAGCTCGAGCGCCCCATCCGCCTGGTCGACCAGTGGATGTACCACACCCGTCTCTACAACGCCGCCAAGGTCGTCACCGAACGCAAGGATCTCGACCTCATCCAGCTCAACAGCTTCGGCTGCGGCCTCGACGCCCTCACCACCGACCAGGTGCAGGAGATCCTGGAATCCGCCGGCAAGATCTACACGGTTCTGAAGATCGACGAGGTGTCGAACCTGGGCTCGGCCCGCATTCGCGTGCGCAGCCTGCTCGCCGCGCTCAAGGAGCAGCAGGACGAGGAGGCCGAACGGGAAGCCGAACAGCGCGGCTGCCCGGTGGGCGATCTGGCCGCCAACAAGCTTGTGGAAGACTTCGAGGCGCGCCGCGCGGCCAAGACCGGTCAAACCGAGGCCAAGGCCGCGGCCGCCGTGGCCGACAAGATCGCCGCCGACCGCATCGACAACGCCGCCGATCTGCGCGCCGCCGACGCCGCCACGGTCGACCGCGACGAGCTCGTGCAGCGCGAGGGTTCCACGACCGAATTCGAGCGCGTCGAGTTCACCCAGGAGATGAAGGACGCCGGCTACACGATCCTCGCCCCGCAGATGGCCCCGATCCACTTCGAGCTGCTCCAGCCCATCTTCCTGGCCAACGGCTACAACCTCGAGCTTCTGCCTTCGGTCGACCACGAGGCCGTCGACACGGGCCTGCGCTTCGTGAACAACGATATCTGCTACCCGTCGATCCTGGTCACGGGCCAGATCATGGAAGCCGTGCTGTCGGGCCGTTACGACACCGACCACCTGGCCGTGCTCATCACGCAGACGGGCGGCGGCTGCCGCGCCACCAACTACATCAGCCTGATCCGCAAGGCCCTGAAGGCCGCGGGACTTTCCCACATCCCCGTGATCTCGCTCGCCCTGCAGAACAACCTCGACGAGAGCAATTCGGGCTTCAACATCACCCTGCCCATGCTGCAGCAGGCCATCTACGCCCTGTCCTACGGTGACATGCTCATGGCCGCCCTCTACCGCACCCGGCCCTACGAAGTCGAGCCCGGCAGCGCCCAGGCCCTCTTCCGCCACTGGATGGACACCTGCAAGAAGCAGATCCGGGCAGGGGAGACCCGCCGCCAGTTCAAGAAGACCTGCGCGGCGATTGTCGACGACTTCGACGCCCTGCCGCTTGCCGGCGAGGGCACCAAGCCGCGCGTGGGCGTGGTCGGCGAGATCCTGGTGAAGTTCCATCCCACGGCCAACAACCAGATCGTCGAGCAGATCGAGGCCGAAGGCTGCGAGGCCGTCGTGCCCGGACTCATCGAGTTCTTCCTCTTCGGCATCGCGGGGCGCATCTTCCAGAAGGACCCGCTGGGTCGTTCGACCAAGGGCGCGATCGGGGCGCGCGGCATCTTGAAGTACATCGAGACCGCCCGCAAGCCCATGCTCGAAGCCATGGAGCGCAGCAACCGTCTCGAGGCGCCCACCGACATCTTCACGCTGGCCGACTGGGCCCAGGAAGTGGTGTCCCTGTGCAACTCGATGGGCGAGGGCTGGCTGCTCACCGCCGAGATGATCGAGCTCATCAAGCACGGGGCGCCCAACATCGTGTGCACCCAGCCCTTCGCCTGCCTGCCCAACCACGTGGTGGGCAAGGCGGTCATCAAGGAGCTGCGCCGCCGCTATCCCGAAAGCAACATCGTGGCCGTCGACTATGACCCGGGGGCCTCTGAGGTCAACCAGCTCAACCGCATCAAGCTCATGATCGCGGTGGCCAAGAGCAACATGGAAGACAAGGTCGAAGAGGCCCGCGCCGCCCGCACGGCCAGCTACGCCAAGCCCGCGCCCGAGCCGTCGGCCTGCGCGGTGGGATTCTTCGATCTCGACGGGGAAAAGGTCGGCGAAGAGGGGGCCGTCCACGACGAGCCCGTGCTCACGTCGAGCAAGTAGCGCGCAGGCGCACGCCCGCATGACGAGGCCCTGCGGACCGGTTGGTCCGCAGGGCCTTTTCTTCGTGTGCCGCCCAGGGGTGCAGGCACACGAGGCCTGCGGTGACGGGGCGGGAAGGCCCGGCTTCACGCGTTAGGTCGCAGAGGGCCATCGGCCTTTCGTGTGCGCGCCTGCGACCTTAGCGCAGGGGTCGCCGGGTACGGGCGCTGCCGGGCAGAGGGGCCACCCGGCCCGCCTTCTGCTGCAGAAGGTCGCGCATCACGCGGAAGGCGCGCTTCTGGATCCAGGCGACCGTGTCCTTGATGGGTTCCGCGCTGCGGGCATCGGTGTAGAGATTGTGCCCCAAGCCCTCATAGCAGCGATAGGTTTTGTCGGGCGAGCCGAAACGGTCGAAGACGGGCTTGGTCGCCGCGGGCGGGACGAGCCCGTCGGCGGCGCCCGTGATCATAAGGACGGGGTCGGCCACGGCTTCGGCATGGGCGCCGATCCAATCCTGGGCGGCCACCCCCGCCTGCAGGAGGCCGGCCGTAACCACCTCTGCCATGAGGGGGTCGGTCTCGCGGGCCCGTGCGGCTTCCGAACTATTGCCCGTCGTGCTGAACTGGGCCATGGGAAGCTCGCGGTCGACGGGGAGGCCCAGCCCCGTGTGGCAATGGCCGTGCGGGTCGGTTAAAAAGGGGCTCACAAACACGTAGCCCGAAATCACCGTGGGGAATTTGCTCGCGAACACGGCCGTTTCCAAGCCGCCCATCGAATGCCCTATAACGAACAGGGGTGCGTCGCCGCACTGTACGATGGCCATGCCCACCTGGGAATCGATGTCGTCGAGCATCTGCCGGAAATCGCGCATGGCCCCGCGCGGCCCATGGTTGCGCCCGTATCCGCGCTGGTCGAAACGGAGTACGCCGAAGCCGGCTGCGACCAGAGCGGTTGCGAGCTTGTCGTAGCGTCCGTAATGGTCGCAGCAGCCGTGTACGATGAGCACGAGCCCGCGCGCGTTGTCGGGCGCGTCGAGGCAGCCGTGCAGATGGCCGCCTTCCACGGTGGTTTCTACAAGTTGGTGTTGCATGGGATTCCCCCGCTCGTTTCTCTTTCGCATTGCTCGTATACTTCTTTGACAGTCTACATCCTGCCGACGAAAGGGGTCTGCATGTATCGTCCGTTGGAAATCGCTCCCAACATCTATTGGGTGGGCGCCATCGACTGGAACGAGCGCAACTTCCATGGCTACACCACCGACCGCGGGTCCACCTACAACGCCTACCTGATCGTCGACGAAAAGGTCACCCTGATCGACACGGTGAAGGCCGCCTTCACCGACGAGATGCTCGAGCGCATTTCCTGCGTGGTCGACCCGTCCAAGATCGACGTGATCGTGAGCAACCACAGCGAGCGCGACCATTCGGGCGCTCTGCCGCGCCTGCGGGCGCTCAACCCCCAGGCGACCATCTACACGAGCAAGCCCCAGGGCGCCCGCTTCCTGGAAGCCCTCTACGGCGATCTGAACGTCACGCCGGTCGCCAACGGCGAAGAGGTGTCGATCGGCGCACGCACCCTGCGCTTTACGCAGGTCACGATGGTGCACTGGCCCGACAGCATGGTCACCTACGACGAGACCGACAAGATCCTCTTCAGCAACGATGCCTTCGGCCAGCACCTGGCCACGAGCGAGCGCTTCGCCGACCAGGTGGGGCAGGTCGTCTTCGCCCAGGCCCGCACCTACTACGCCAACATCGTGGCCCCCTACGCCAAGCAGGTGCGCAAGGCGCTCGGCGTGCTCGGCGCGCTCGACATCGACGTGATCTGCCCCTCGCACGGCGTGATCTGGCGCGACGCGGAAAGCATCGGCCGCATCGTCGACCTCTACACGTCGTGGAGCTCGGAGGAGACCGACGACCGCGCGCTCGTGGTCTACGACAGCATGTGGCACGCCACTGAAGGCATGGCCAACGCGATCGTCGAGGGCTTCACCGACGCCGGCGTCCCCGTGCGCCTCATGGACCTGAAAAACAACGCGATGAGCGACATCGTGAGCGAGGCCCTCACGGCCCGCTACTTGGCGGTGGGCTCGCCCACGCTCAACTCCACGATGATGGCCACCGTGGCCGCTTTCCTCTGCTATCTGCGCGGCCTCACCCCGCGCGGCATGAAGCCCGGCGACCGCATCGGCATCCCCTTCGGCTCCTACGGCTGGGCGCCGGCGGGTCCCAGCGAGGTGGCCGACGAGCTCGCGCGCATCGGCTACACCAACGCCCTGGGCACCTTCGCCCACGCGTGGGCGGGCGACGAAGCCTACCTCGACGACCTGCGCGCCCAGGTGGCGGAAGGCGTCGACAAGGTGCGTGCCGGCGATTTCGGCGAGACGGCGGCCGAATAGGATGGCTGCCCTGTCTTCGGAAGACGATCGCGCGCCCGTCGAGCGCGGCGCGCTCTACATCTGCCCTACGCCTTTGGGAAACCTGCGCGACATGACGCCGCGGGCGCTCGATGCGCTTGCGGCGGCCGATACGGTCTGCGCCGAAGACACGCGGGTGACCGGCAAGCTGCTCGCGGCGTTCGGCATCCGCGCCCGCTTGGAGCGGCTCGACGAGGCGAGCATCGCCGCGAAGGCGCAGGGCGTGGTCGACCGCGTCGCCGCCGGCGAGACGATCGCCTACTGCAGCGATGCGGGCATGCCGGGCGTGTCCGACCCCGGCCAGCGGCTCATCGCCGTCGCGCGCGCGGCGGGCGTCCCCGTCGTGGTCCTGCCCGGGCCCACGGCTACGGCGACGGCCTATGTGGCGAGCGGCTTCACCTCCCCCCGCTTCTACTTCGGCGGTTTCTTCCCGCGCAAGGCGGGCGAACAGGATCGCACCCTGGCCTCGCTCGCTTCTCTCGACGCCGTGCTCGTCTTCTACGAGAGCCCCCGCCGCGCGGCGGCCGCCCTCGCGGCGATCGCCCGTGCCTTCCCCCAGCGTCGCGTGGCCCTCTGCCGCGAGCTCACCAAAGTGCACGAAGAGGTGATCGTCGAAGCGGCGCCCGATTTGGCCCGCATGATCGCCGCGCGCACCGAGGCAGGCGAGATGCGGGGCGAATGCGCGATCGTGATCGACGCCCCGGGCGCCGGCGAGGCCCAGGCGGCCGAAGCGGAAGCGGAGCGGGAGGCCCAGGCGAGGGCGGCCGAGCTTCTGGCGCAGGGCGACCTTACGAAAAAGGACGTCGTGCGCGCCCTGCGCGACGAGTTCGGCTTGAAGCGCAACGACGCCTACGACCTGGTCTACGGCGTCGGCGAGGCGGGCAGATGAGCGCTTCCGCATCGGGCATCGTCGTCGATGGGGTCAAGGTGCGCATCGTGCGCAAGCAGGTGAAGACCCTGCGCATCCGCGTGGCCGCCGCCGACGGCCACGTCGAGGCGAGCGTGCCGGCGGGCATGCCCGCTGCGCACGTGGAAGATTTCGTGCGCGCCAAGATGCCCTGGATCGCCGCGCAGCAGGAGCGCCTGGCTGTGTCGCCCCAGGGGGTTGCGGCACGCGCGTCGAAAGAAGAGGTCGCGGCCTGGCGAACGATCGTCGAGGCGCTCGTGCCCGACCTCGTCGCCAAGTGGGAGCCGGTGCTCGGCGTGCGCGCGGGCAAGATCGCCTACCGCAACATGACGAGCCGGTGGGGGAGCTGCCAGCCGAAGACGGGGCGGATCTGCATCAACGTGCGCCTGGCCCTCTATCCGCCCGAATGCCTGGAATACGTGGTGGTGCACGAGCTCGCCCACCTGCGCGAGCCCAACCACGGCCCGAGCTTCCATGCCCTGCTCGATGCGGCCCTGCCGAACTGGCGCACCGCCGAGCGCAAGCTGCGCGCGTGACGACGGGTGACAACGGCCGCGCGTGATGTTGTCACACGTCGGCGTGACAACATCACGCGCCCCTGTTGTCATTCGCAATGATTAACGCGCCTTTCTCGACCGAATTCGCCGTTTCCGGCCGTCGGCGCGACGAAAGGTGTGTTGCCGGTTCGAGCGCCTTCCGAAAACGCGCCCTTCTCGCGATTTCTCGGCCTTTTCGGGCAGAAGCCTCGAGAAGGGCGCGTTATCGGGAGTGACAACATCACGCGCGGCTGTTGTCACACGCGGTTCCACGCCGCTGACGTGGGGCTAGGGAGAAACCGTGGAGGCGTTCGGCAACAAAAAGGCCGCCCCTGTATACTTTCGCCTCAATTTGCGACGCGCCGCGCATCCCGTGCGCGCCGGCACCATTTGCCGGCCGCGGGCAGGCGCGCGGAGACCCAAGGCGACATCCAGGCTCCGCGCTCACGGGCATGTGCCACCGAGCCATGTTGACTGCGCTGCGTGCAGACCACGACGAAAGGAATGCATGGATCGGACGTTTTCGAGCAAGGCCCTGCGCCGGCCCTTCGCGGCCGTTGCGCTTGTGGGCTTGGTTGCGGCGCTCGGCGCACCTTCGACGGCGATGGCCGACGAGGTGTCCCGCCTTCAAGACCAAGTGGACGCTACGGCGTCGGCACTGCAAGGGGCCAAGGACCGCGCGGTCGGCATCGACACCCAGATCGAGGAGAACGACCGCAGCATCGACCGACTCGAGGAACTCCTCCACACGCGCCAGCTCACTTTGAGCCCTTCTGACCGCGTGAGCGTCAACTCGCGTTTGAGCGACGACGCATCCTCTACCGCCTTTTCCGCCACGGCCGCCGACACCGACGCGACCGGCGTTGCCGGAGAAGACCTCCACCGCCTGATCAACGAAAAGACGAGCTTGGAAGCCTCGCAGGCCGACCTGCATACGGCCAAAGCCCAGGCGCAGGCCGAAGTCGACCGCACGACCCAGTCGCTCGCCGACGCCCAGACGGCCCGCGACGAGGCCAAGGCCCAAGCCGAAGCGGCCGCCCAGGCCGAGGCCGAGGCTGCTGCCGCGGCAGCGAACGAGCGCGCCGCCTACGTGGCCGAATGGGGCGCGCGCATCGACGACTACCTGTCCGGTTCGGCACTCGCCGGCACCGGCGAGGTCTTCGCCGCGGCCGCCTACGACTACGGCGTCGACCCCCGCTTCTCTCCGGCGATTTCGGCCGTCGAGAGCAGCAAGGGCGCCAAGTGCTTCAAGGCCCACAACGCCTGGGGCTGGGGCCGTTCGAGCTGGGGCAGCTGGGAAGAGGCCATCCGCTCCCATGTCGCCGGCTTGGTGAGAAGCTACGGCGGCGAGCTCACCACGGGCGCCGCGCAGAAGTACTGTACGAGCAACCCGTCTGGCTGGTACGCCAACGTGCGCGCCCAGATGGCGATGATCTAATCGAAGAGGGGACGGCTGCGGCCGCCCCCTTTTCATGTCAGGGCCGGGCCGCCTCGATCGCACAGCGCCGTGGCGCCTGCGCCCCGTCGCCCTAGCCGCCGCGCCCGCGCCCCGGCACACGGCCGCCTCGTGCGCTTTCCCTGGAGCCTCGGCTCCGCGCCCGTTCCCTTTGCTAGAATATCCAGTCGCGCATTCGCGCAGCATTGGCAATCGCCGGCAGGGCACCATTCGCGCTGCAGGCCCAGGGCGCAGCGCATCATTCGCGCCGCGCTGGAAAGAGAGCACACATGTCAAAGGGTCCCTTCACCATCTCCACGCCCATCTACTACGTGAACGCCGCGCCGCACCTGGGCACGGCCTACACCACGGTCGGCGCCGACACCCTCGCGCGCTTCAAGCGCATGGACGGCTACGACGCCCTGCTCATGACGGGCATGGACGAACACGGCCAAAAAGTCGCCGACACGGCCGCGGCCAAGGGCATGTCCCCGCAGGAATGGTGCGACTCGATGGAGCCGGCCTTCCGCGAGGTCTGGGACCTGCTCGACATTCGCTACGACGAATTCATCCGCACCACCCAGCCGCGCCACGCGCGCACCGTACAGAAGTTCTGGAACGACCTCTACGAGAAGGGCTGGCTCTACAAGGGCCGCTACGAGGGCTGGTACTGCGTGCACGAGGAAACCTACTACGCGGAAAGCGATCTGGAAAAGAACGAGGACGGCGTTTTCGTCTGCCCCGAGTGCCATCGCCCCGTGCAGAAGTCCTCGGGCGAGGAAAACTGGTTCTTCAAGATGAGCGCCTTCCAGGACCAGCTGCTCGCGTTCTACGACGAGCACCCCGACTACATCCAGCCCGTCACCCGTCGCAACGAGGTCGTCAACTTCGTGAAGAGCGGGCTGAAGGACCTGTCGATCTCGCGTTCGACCTTCGACTGGGGCGTGCCGCTGCCCTTCGACGAGGGGCACGTGGCCTACGTGTGGGCCGACGCCCTGCTGTGCTACTTCACCGGCTGCGGCTACGCCGATCCCAACCGCGAAGGCGAATTCGAGCAGCGCTGGCCCATGGACTACCACTTCGTGGGCAAGGACATCGTCCGCTTCCACTGCGTGATCTGGCCGGCCATGCTCATGGCCGCCGGCTACCCGGTCACCCAGAAGGTCTTCGGCCACGGCTTCCTGCTCACCAAGGGCGAGAAGATGAGCAAGTCGAAGGGCAACGGCGTGATGCCCAAGGATCTTGTGCGCATCTTCGGCGTCGACGCCTACCGCTACTACTTTATGAGCGACGTGCAGTTCGGCCATGACGGCAACATCTCGATGGAGCGCATGGTGCAGGTCTACAACGCCGATCTGGCCAACACCTGGGGCAACCTGGTGTCGCGCGTCTTCAACATGACGGGCAAATACTTCGACGGCAAGGTGCCCCAGGCGCCGGCTGCGGCTGCGGAAAACCCGCTTGCCGCCATCGCCGCCGACCTCTACCGCACCTACACCAAGGCGATGAACGAGGTCGACTTCACGGCCGCGGCCGCCGCGGTGCAGAAGCTCGCGGGCGCCGCCAACCACTACGTCGAGGACGCGGCGCCGTGGAACCTGGCCAAGGACCCGGCCAAGGCCGACGAGCTGGCCGCCGTGATCTACAATGCGCTCGAAGCCTGCCGCATCATCGCCTTGTTCTTCGCACCCTTCATGCCCAACACCTCGGCCGAAACCTGGCGCCGTCTGGGCCTGGGCGACGTGAACGAGATCACCGACATCGAAGGCGAAGCGGCTTGGGGCAAGCTGCCCGCCGGCAACCCGGTCGAAAAGGGCGACCCCCTCTTCCCGCGCCTCAACCTCGACGACATCGACCTGAACATGGACTAATCGTGGCCGATTCCCGTTCATCGATTGCAGCTTCCGAAGCGCCGGCGGATTCGTCCGCGGGCGCTTCCGCGCAAGAGGGCCGCACGCCCACCGAGCCCTGCTTCACCGACTTCCTCTTCCACCAGCGGCGCAAGCACGGCAAGTACCGGGTGATCGACGGCCCCGACCCGGCGCTTGAAGGCCCCGTGGCCGACACCCACTGCCATCTGGCCCCGCTCGGCTTTCGTGCGGCGAGCATGGCGCGGGCGGCCGCCTGGGGCGTCGACTTCGCCTGCGACGTGTGCGATCCCGCCGAAGACGCGGCCGAAACCTTCGCCCGCCTTTCCAGTTGGGAAGCCGAGGCCCGCGCCTGGGCCGCCGCCGTAGACGACGCGCCCGCCGCCCCTGCGGCGCCCGTGCGCTACCGCCTGGCCGTAGGGGTGCATCCCCACAACGCGAGCTATTGGGGCGCGGGCACCGAAAGCGAGCTCAAGCGCTACCTGGCCGACCCCCGCACGGCGGCCGTGGGCGAGGTGGGGCTCGACTACTACTACGACCTGTCGCCGCGCGAGGCCCAGCGCGCCGTCTTCCGCGCTCAGATTCGCATTGCCCACGAAACGGGTCTGCCCCTGGCCCTGCACATCCGCGACGCCCACGCCGAGGCGCTTGCGATCCTCGACGAAGAGGGCTTCCCGGAAGCGGGCACGATCCTGCACTGCTGCAGCCTGCCCCCGGCAGAGCTCGAGCCCTGGATCGACCGAGGCTGCTTCATCGCCTACGGCGGCGCCGTCACCTTCAAGAAGCTCGACGACGCGCGCGCGGGAGCCCGGCTCGTGCCGGCGGACCGCCTGCTCACCGAAACCGACTGCCCCTACATGACGCCCGAGCCCCTGCGCGGTATCGAGAACGGGTCGGAATATATCGTCTTCACGGCCGCGATGCTCGCAGAGGTGCGCGGGGCGCGCCCGGGAGAGGACCGCCGCCGTTTCCTCGCCCAGCTGCACGCCAACGCCACCGGCCTGCTCGACCGAAAGCCCACCGCATGGCAGTTGAGCGCACGATAATCTGCGCCTCGCCGCGCCCTCAGGGGGCCTGCGCGGCGGCGACGCGCGAAGCCGCCCGTCTGCTCGCGGCGGCGGGGGAGCCCGCCCCGCGCACGCTGTTCCTGCATGAGCTCGAGGTGGCGCCCTGCATCGGCTGCGATCGCTGCAAGCGGCTCGGCCGCTGCTTCATGCGCGATAGCATGGACGCGGTGATCGCGGCGCTCGATGCGAGCGACGAGCTCTTCATCGCGAGCCCCGTGTATTTCGCCGGCCCGCCCGCCGGTTACAAGGCTCTGCTCGACCGCCTGCAGCCCTATTTCTGGACCTTCGAGCGGGGCGGGGCGCGGCGGCCGGTGCGCTTGCTCGTCTCGGGCGCGGGCGGCGACCCGCACGGCTTCGACCCGCTCGTCGTGTGCACCCGCTCGGCTCTCGCCGTGGCGGGCTTTCGTTTGGAATCGGTCGTGCCCTGCATCGGAACGGGCGCTGCGGGCGCGCGTGCTGCCGTGCCCCGCTGGCTGGGGCGCGCCGCCTCTGAAGAAGAAGGGAACCCCTCAGATGGGAGATAGATACTCGTCGCTTGCGAGCGTGTCCGCCACGCGGGCGGTCCTCGAAGCCCACGGCCTGGCCACCAAGAAGTCGCTCGGCCAGAACTTCCTAGTCAACGACGACGTGATCCGCCGCATCTGCGAGCTTTCCGGCGTGGGGCCCGTCGACGACGTGGTCGAAGTAGGCCCGGGCATCGGCACGCTCACCGTGGCCCTGCTCGCGCGCGCCCGCCGGGTCGTTTCGATCGAGCGCGACCCCGACCTGCCTGCGGTGCTCGCCGAAACCTGCGCCCCTTGGGCCGACCGCTTCACCCTCATCTCCAACGACGCCTTGGCCGTGCAGCCGGACGACCTGCCCTTCGCGCCCACGGCCTTCATCGCCAACCTGCCCTACGCGGTGGCGGCGACCCTCGTGCTCGACTATTTCGAGCGCTTTGATTCCATTCAGCGGGCCACGGTCATGGTGCAGGCCGAAGTAGCCGATCGCATGATGGCCCAGCCGGGCACGAAGAACTACGGGGCCTACACGGTCAAGCTGGCCCTGTTCGCCCGGCCCGCATCCCGCTTCAAGGTGGCGCCCGGCAACTTCTTTCCGCCGCCCCATGTGGACAGCGCGGTGATCCGCCTCGATCGGTGCGCCCATCCCGACCTCACCGCCGCCGAACGGGCGGCCTGCGCCCTGATGGCCGACGCCGCCTTCGCCACTCGCCGCAAGACGATCCAGAACTCGATGCGGACCTACTTCGGCAAAGGGGTCCCGGCCAGCGCCATCGCCGACCTGCTCGACGCGGCGGGCATCGACGCGCGCCGCCGGGGGGAGTCGCTTTCGCTCGACGAGTTCAAAGAGCTCGGCCGCCGCGCGCTTGCCTGCGGCATCGCACGGCGCGCCTAACGGCGCGTGCGGCCGCCCGTTCTGCCCGGCCGCCTGCCCCTCGACTTGCAATGATTGACAGGCATGGTAAAATGCTCGTTTGTCACATCTCTATATGTCCAATCGCTTCGAAGAAGGATGCATGGAACTCGAAAAACAAGCCAATATCGTCGGTGCCATTCATGACCGTCTCGACCAGTATGTGGGCCAGCGCCTTTCGGTGCGCGCCAACATGGGTCGCTCTAAGATCGTCGAATCCGAAGGCGTGCTCGTGCAGGTGCACCCGCAGCTCTTCATCATGGAGGTCGACCGCAAGCGCGGCCGCAAGACCCGCCAGTCCTACCAATACGTCGACGTGCTCACCGGCACGGTGGAACTCAGCCAGAACGGCGAGTCCCTCTTCCAGCCGCTCATCGACGAACTCGAGAGCAGCGACGACAAGGAAGCGGTTAAGTAAAATCGCCTTTTGTTCTTGACAAGCGATTGCCCAACCCGCAAAATACAATATCGCTTGCTAAGCCAATGGGGATGTAGCTCAGTTGGGAGAGCGCAGCGTTCGCAACGCTGAGGCCGAGGGTTCGAACCCCTTCATCTCCACCATTTGAACCAAAAGCAGGTGCGCACTCCGCGCACCTGCTTTTTTAGTGCCCGAAGGAGTGCCATGGCCCTCATCGAAATCGACGATCCGCGCGACGCTCGGCTCGACGTCTTCCGTCGCGTGCCCGATTCCGACCTGCGCTCCTGGCCCGGCACGCCCCATGGCCTGTTCATCGGGGAGTCGGACAAGGTGATCGGCAGGGCCCTCGACGCGGGCGTGACCTGCGCGGCCCTGTTCATGGAGCGCAAGTGGGTCCGCAAGACCCAGCCGATCATCGACCGCCTGCAGGCAATCGACCCTGCCGTCCCCGCCTACGTGGTCGACCATGCGACCTTCCGCGCCGTCACCGGCTACGAGGTGACCCGCGGGGCCCTGGGCGCCCTGCTGCGCCCGGCCGAGCCCGCGGTCGCCGACGTCGTGCGCGGCGCCCACCGTACGCCGTGTTGGAAGACATCACCAACTACACCAACATCGGGGCGGCCTTCCGCAGCGCGGCGGCCTTAGGCATCGACGCGGTCCTCGTGACTCCGTCCTGCCACGACCCGCTCTTCCGCCGGGCGGCGCGCGTGAGCATGGGGACCGTCTTCCAGGTGTCCTGGGCCCGCATCGGCACCGTGCAGGATTGGGCGGCCGAAGGCATCCCCCTCTTGCACGAACTCGGCTTCCAGACGGCGGCGTTGGCCCTTTCGGACGATTCGGTGTCTATAGAAGATGAGCGCCTGCACGCTATCGACCGGCTCGCCCTGGTGCTCGGCACCGAAGGCGACGGCCTTTCAGCCGCCACGATCGCCCAATGCGACTGGACGGTGAAGATTCCCATGTCCCACCAGGTCGATTCCCTGAACGTTGCGGCTGCGAGCGCCGTGGCCTTCTGGGAGCTCCGCTGGCGCGGCTAGCTGGCGGCGGCCGCCACGAGGAACTGCGCGACCGTGTTGCCGGCGATCAAGGCCCACCCCGTAGGGCCTTCTTTCGGCCCTCAGCACAAGCGGGGGAGCGGCGCTTCGGGCCACTTCGTCCATACGGGCTCCATCTGTGGGCGCACGAGGCCTACTCCCAGCGCTGTAGGAACCTACATCTTGTGGTCCAGAGAGGGGAGAGGTCGTGATAGAATGCCTTCTGTCGGAATTCCCCCTTTATGGGTGATGCCCTGAAGTGGGGTTTTCGATAGCTTGGTCGTCGTGGAGGGGCGCTCAAGTTCGGATCTTGCAGCATCCGTTTCGCGCCGACCACACTCATATTGGTGCGAGCAAAGAAGAGAGAGGTGAAACAATATGAGCGAGGAAAAGAAGGAGGAAACGACCGCCACTACCACGGAGCAGGCAGCTGCAGAGCCTGCTGCAAAGAAGAAGAAGTGGCCGATCGTCGTAGGTGTCATCGTTGCCGTCATCGTTGTTGCCGGCATCGGTTTCTGGAACTGGCATGAGCAGCCGAGCTTCTGCAACGCGTTCTGCCACGAATCCATGGACTCCTACGTTGCAACCTGGGATCAGGATGCAAACACCACCGGCGTCGACAAGTGGGGCAATGAAGTGTCCAACACCAACGCTATGTTGGTCGTTGCCCACAAGCAGGCGGGCGTCAACTGCCTGCAGTGCCACGTGCCTACGCTGAGCCAGCAGCTTACCGAAGTGAGCGAGACCATCACCGGCGACTACTACGTGCCGCTGGCCGAGGTCGGTACCGAAGACCTGATGGTCAACTCGGGCCACGAGGAAGGCACCGGCGATCAGTTCTGCCTCAAGAGCGGCTGCCACGACCTTACGCGTGCAGACCTGACGGAGCTTACGAGCGACATGCCCCGTAACCCGCACTCTTGGCAGCACGGCGAGCAGGAATGCTCCGATTGCCACAAGTCGCATCGCGCTTCGGTGCTGATCTGCACCGAGTGCCATTCCGACGCGGAAGCCGAACTGCCCGACGGTTGGGTCGACGCCGCGACGGGCGACCAACTCGAAAAGCAGGCTATGTCCGAATAGCCCACGCTTCTAGAGCGTATCGCAGCCGCCAAGCCGGAGGGGTTCAGCAAAGCGGTTGTATACAAACGAGGGACGTACCGAGCAATCGGTATGCCCCTCGTTTTCTTTTTTTGTAGGACTTTCCCCGTGGGTGCCTGCGCGCACCTCGGGTAGTATGGCTACTTATGCACATGCGCCGCTGCAGGTGCGCAGCGCAGACGAAGGAGGACATTGTGAACGCACGGATGAAGAAGCGCCTCATCATCGTGACAGGCGTGATCGTAATCGTCATGGCCATCATTCTCGCCGTAGTGGGCGGGAACAGCTCGGCCAAGACGGTCAGCCTCGCCCAGGCCACGAGCGGCGAGGTCAACAACGAGCGCATCCAGGTCACCGGCAATGTGGTGGAAGACTCCTATTCCGTCGACGGCAACGTCCTGTCCTTCGACATCTACGACCCCGACAACGCCGACACGCCCACCCTGCACGTCCTCTACGACGGCGCGGCGGCCTCCACGTTCGGCAACGACGTGACCGCTATCTGCACGGGCAAGATCGACGACGACGGCGTGATGCACGCCGGCGAGCTCGTGACCAAGTGCCCCTCTAAGTACGAGAGCGGTACGGAAGCGCTTTCGGTGTCCCGTACCCTGTCCTACGGCAGCGAGATCTCGGGCAAGACCGTGCGCGTCGTGGGCACCGTGGTGGCCGGCAGCCAGAATGCCGCGGGCACGGGCGACCGCCTCATGGTGGCCGACACCGACGACCCCAGCCAGGTCATGTCGGTGAAGTTCGACGGGGCCGCTTCCGAAGAAACGCTCGCCGACGGGGCGACCGTGGTCCTCACGGGCGACCTCACCGAAGACGGCAAGTTCTCGGCGACCGACATCGCCCTGCAAGGTTAACGACATAGAAAGGTTTTGATCCATGTCGCAAATTGGTCTGTTCGGACTGCTCATCGGCTTTGCGTCGCTTGTGGTCTCCATCGTCTGCCTGGCGGTGGGCGCCTTCCTGGGACGCAAGAAGTCCGATAACGCCGAAACCCTCACGTGGGCCGGCCATATCGCCGCGATCCTCACGTTCGCCTGCCTGACCTTCTGCTGCGTGCTCATCGTGGTGGCCTTCCTTTCGGGGGATAACACGATCGAATACGTGGTCGAGGGCCGCAGCCATCAGGAAGGCCTCTGGGGCGTCTTCTTCCGCATTGCCGGCCTCTGGGAGGGCCGCGAGGGGTCGCTGCTTTTCTGGGCCTGGCTCATCTCCCTGTTCACGCTGGTCATGACCCTGCGCAACGTGCGCAAGACCGAAAAGCTCGACTCGATGGCCATCATGGTGATGCAGATCGTCTGCGCGGTCTTCGTGGGCCTCATGCTCTTCTCTGAAGCAAACAGCCCCTTCATCGCCACCAAGGCGTCGTATCTGAACCCTGACGGGTCGCTTACGACCGCCGCGTCGGTCTTTGGCATGAACCCCCTGCTCGAGCACTGGGCCATGGCCGTGCATCCGCCGGCGCTCTTCATCGGCTATGCCGGCCTCACCGTGCCCTTCGCCTACGCAATCGCCACGCTCATCCTGGGCGATTCGAGCGATGCCTGGGTGCGCAAGTGCCAGCGCTACCTGATGGTGGCCTGGGTGCTTCTGGGCGTAGGCATCGGCCTGGGATCCCTGTGGGCCTACGTCGTGCTGGGCTGGGGCGGCTACTGGGGCTGGGACGCCGTGGAAAACGCCAGCTTCTTCCCCTGGCTCGTGGGCGTGGCGCTCATTCACAGCCTTACCGTCTACCGCAAGCGCGGGGCCTTCAAGCGCTGGGCGATCATGTGCACCTGCATCACGTTCGCCTTCGTGATCTCGGGCACCTTCATCTCGCGTTCGGGCCTGGTGCAGTCGGTGCACGCCTTCGAAGGCGACCCGGTCTCGCTGGCGCTCTTCGGCGGCATGATCGTCGTCTCTCTGCTCGCCGGCATCGTGGGCCTGGCCCTGCGCTGGAAGCGCTTCGCCCCCAAGAACAGCGCCGATGAAGACGTCGAATCGCTCGTCTCGCGTGAAGCGGCCTACTACTTCAATAACGTGATCATGGTGGCCTTCGCCTGCCTGATCTGCTACCTCACGATCGCGCAGGCCCTGCCGAGCTGGCTGCCCTTCGGCGGCCAGTCGATCACGGCCGGCACCTACAACGCCGTGGCGCGCCCGCTGGGCATCGTCTATTGTGCGGTCATCGCCGTGTGCCCCCTGCTCGGGTGGATGAAGACCGACAAGGCCGATTTCCTGAAGCGCGCCAAGGTGCCCGCTATCTGCGCGGCCGTCCTCTTCGTGGTGCTCGCCGTCTACTGGGCCACCTACCTGGTGCCCAGCTACAACGCCACGATCGCCGCAGGCGGCACGATCGGCGACGGCCTGGCCAACGAAGGCCCGGCCTGGTACTACAACGGCCTGGCCCTGGTGGGCTTTTTGGTGGCGAGCCTGCTCTTCTTCAACACGCTCTTCCTGATCGGCCGCACGGTGTCCAAGCGCGCCAAGGCCGCGGGCACCAATCCCGTGCGCGCCTTCTTCGGCATGTGGAACGGCGCCGCGTCCAAGATCGGCGGCTACGTCGCCCATTTGGCCATGTCGGTCATCCTGGTGGGCCTCATCTGCTCGTCGATGTACGTGACCGAAAACGCGAGCTACCTGTCCTACGACGAGGCCAACGATTCGGCGCCCGACTTCACGATCCAGGACTACACGCTCAAGTACACGGGCAATTCGATCGAAGAGGACAGTACCAACGTCTTCTACTACGTCGACTTCGACGTCTACCGCGGCGACGAGTACGTGGGCCACGTGAGCCCCAACGTGCAGCTCGTGGCCACGACCCAGCAGTCGAAGAGCAACGCGGCCGTGATCCACTTCGCCGACGAGGACCTCTTCGTGGTCTACCGCGGCGTCAACAACGACGGCGCCTTCAGCATGGACGTGCGCGTCAACCCGCAGATTTCGCTCGTGTGGATCGGCTTCTTCATGCTCATGGCCGGCGGCGCGATCGCCGCGTTCGGTCGTCGCGAACCCAAGGAACAGCAGGCCAAGGCTGCTGGCGGCGCGACTGCCAAGAGCCCGGCTCCGGCGAAGGCGTAAAGGGGATGTGCGCGTGATCGGCACTACGTCAACGAAGGAGGGAGCGCCCCTTGCGGGCGCTCCCGCGCTTTCCCTGGAACACGTGAGCAAGGTCTTCGGCCGCCGTCGCGCGGTCGACAACGTGACCTTCGACCTGCCCCAGGGCGCCTTCCTTTCCATCTTCGGCCCCAACGGCGCGGGCAAGTCGACCCTGCTGCGCATGCTCGCCACACTCTCGCGCCCTACCTCGGGTTCGGCAAAAATCATGGGCATCGACCTGAAGGAGGACCCCGACGCGGTCCGCGCCCATATCGGGCTCATCTCCCACAATTCGATGCTCTACGGCGACCTCACGGCCGAAGAGAACCTCATGCTTTCGGCCAAGCTCTACGGAATCCAGAACGCTCGCGAGCGCGTCGACGAGATGCTCGAAGCGGTCGAGCTGTCGCATAGGCGCATGGACGTGGTGCGCACCTTCTCGCGCGGCATGACCCAGCGCCTCTGCATCGCCCGCGCCCTGCTGCACGACCCCGACGTCGTCTTCCTCGACGAGCCCTATTCGGGCCTCGACCCGCACGCCGTCGAGATCTTCGACGACCTTATCGCCGCCGTGCGCGAGGACCGCACCTTCGTCATGGTCAGCCACGACCTGCAGAAGGGCTTCGCGACGTGCAGTCACGCCCTCGTGCTCGCGCGCGGCCGCGTGGTGGCCTACGCTGCCAAAGACGACATCGACTACGACGCCTTCGAGGCGCTCTATCGTCGCACGGTGGGAATGGGGGTGGCCTAGGATGGCGCGCGCCAGCATCAAGAAGCCGAGCACCTTCGCCCAGTACCGCACCCTGCTCGCCAAAGACCTGCGCCGCGAGTTCCGCACCAAGGAAATGCTCACCGCGATGGGCATCTACGCCCTGCTCGTGCTCGTGGTCTACGGGGCGGCGCTCTCGCAGACCTCCAACCAGTTCGACATCCTGCAGATGGCAGCGGGCCTGCTGTGGGCCCTGGTGGTGTTCACCTCGCTTTTGGGCTTGAACCGCTCGTTCGCCCACGAGCAGGAGAACGCCTGCCTGGAGGGGATCCTGCTCGTTCCGCTCGACCGCAGCGTCGTGTTCCTGGCCAAGGCCACGAGCAACCTGATCTTCCTGGTCGTGGTGGAAATCGTGGTCCTGCCGCTCTTCTACTTCTTCTTCCTCACGACCACGCAGCCGGCCGACACCTGGCCGCTCATCTGGCTGCCCCTGCTCGTGGGGACGGTGGGCATCGCCGGCATCGGCACCCTGCTCGCTACGATCACCGTGAACTCGCGCGGCAAGGACGTCTTGCTCGCCGTGCTCTTCATCCCGCTCGTCTTCCCGCTGCTCTACGCCTGCGTCGCGGCGTCGACGGTGGTGCTCGCGGGCGGCGACGTCGAGGGCGTGTTCGGCAACTCGCTTCTGCTCGCCGGGGGATACGATGTGGTCATGGTGCTCTTAAGCTGGGTACTCTACGATTACGTGATCAGCGCATAAGCGCTTCAAGAAAGGGGAATAATGGGAAAAGACGGATATCGGTCGCCCCAGACGGGCGGCGTGCTCGACAGAATCGCGCCGGTCGTCACGCTCATAGGGGCGCTGCTCTCCACGGCCGGCTTCGTGCTGGCCTTCACGCTGGCGGGGCCCGTGAACGGCGCCACCGTCAACGGCGTCGAGGTCATCGGCGGCGAGATGGTGTCCAACCAGCTGCTCTTCAGTCAGAAGATCTTCTACTTCCACATGCCCGTCGCCGTGACGAGCATGGTCATGATCGGTTTCGTCGCCTACTTCGGCATCCGCTTCCTGCAGACGCGCGACGCCGCCTGGGACGAGCGCGCCCGTATCGCCGCGGGCATCGCGCTGCTGTTCGTGCTGGCTACCATGTTCACCGGGGAAATGTGGGAGCGCTTCGAATGGGGCGTGTGGTGGACCTGGGAACCGCGCCTGACCACGTATTTCATCCTCATGCTGCTCGTGTTCGCCTACTTCGTGATGCGCGCCTCCTTCGACGAGCCCGAACGCCGCGCGACCTTCGCGAGCGTCTACGGCATCGTCATGTTCATCGACGTGCCGATCACCTTCGCGATCACCCGCATCGTGCCTTCGAGCGTGCATCCCACGATCTTCCGCACCGATTCGGGCCTGTCGCCGGACATGCTGCTGCCGCTGCTGCTGTCCCTGTTCGGCATGCTCTGCATCGCCTACGGGCTCTTCCGCCTGCGCCTGCGCGCGCAGGAGCTCGACGAGCGCGTCGAGCACATCAAGGAACAACTCGACGAGGCCTAGGGCCCCGCGCGCCACGCTAAGGAGAAGCTATGAACCCTATTCTGGAACAGATCTACGCGACGATTCTTCCGTCGGCACCCTTTGTAATTGCGGCGTATGCCCTCGTCTGGTTGGCGCTTCTGGTGTACGTTGTTTTTGTCACGGTTCGCCTGAAGCGCACCGAAGCTCAGGTGACCGCGCTGGAAGAGGCCCTGGCGCATCGCCAGACCGACGAAACCGCATCCGTTTTGAAGAAGGACTAACATGAAGGCACTTATTCCCGCTGCGGGCATGGGAACCCGTTTCCTGCCGGCGACGAAGGCCGTACCCAAGGAAATGCTGCTCGTGGTCGACCGTCCCGTCATACAGTACGTGGTCGAGGAAGGCCTGGCCAGCGGCGCCGACGAAGTCGTCATCATCAACAGCCGCGAGAAGAAGGCTATCGAAGAGCATTTCACGCCCGACCCCGCACTCGAGGCCACGCTGCACGAGCGCGGCAAGGACGACCGCGCCGAGGCCGTGCACCACGCAGGCCACCTGCCGGTGAGCTTCGTCTACCAGGACGAGCCGCTCGGCTTGGGCCATGCCGTGCACTGCGCTGCCGAAAAGACTGCCGGCGAGCCCTTCTTCGTCCTTCTGGGCGACGTGATCGTGCCGGGCAACGACATGCTCAACCGCATGAAGAAGATCTCCGACGAGCACAACGGCGCGAGCGTGATCGCCGTGCTGCCCGTGCCCATTGACCAGGTGTCGCGCTTCGGCGTGATCAGCGGCTCCGAAGTGGCCGACGGCGTATGGAAGGTCGACGGCCTGGTGGAAAAGCCGCCGGCGGAAGAGGCTCCCTCGAACCTCACCGTCTTCGGCCGCTACTTGCTCTCGCCGCGCGTGATGGAGCTTCTGGGCGACGTGGCCTCGGGCGCCGGCGGGGAGATTCAGCTCACCGACGCGCTCGACGCCGTGCTCGCCGACGAGGAGATGTACGCGATGGTCATCGGCCCCGACGAAGGCTTCGACACGGGCACCGTGGCCACCTGGCTCGACACCAACAACCGCCTGTACGCGCGCGCCCAGGCCAACTAGAGAACGGGTAGGAGGGGTCTATGGCCGATATCCAGCTGCGCTTCCACCGCGACGTCCTCGCGCTGTCGTCGCCGATCGACGCGACGTTGGCCTCGCAGGGGGTCGATATGTCCTTCGGCGCGACGATGGAGGCCGCCCTCGACCCTGAAGCCGTGCACGACGCGCTCAAGCTGCAGCAGGTGGCCGGCGCCCCCTGCCTGGTCGCGCCGACGGAGGGCATCACGCGGGCCCGCTTGGCCCACCACCGCGCGGCCGACCGCGACTCCGAAATCGCGGCGGCGGCTAAGAGCGCGGCGGCGCAGTTCCGCCCCCAACATCTCATCTGCGAGATCGGCCCCACGGGCCTGCCGCTCGACCCCACGAGCAAGGCCTCGCTTTCTGCCAACCGCGACCAGTACGCCCGCGCCGTCGAGGCGATCGGCCCCGAAGGCGTCGACGCCTTCTTCCTGAACGGACTGGCGAGCGCCGCCGACGTGCGTTGCGCCCTCATGGGGGTGCGCAAGCTCTGCGCCACGCCCGTGATCGCGTCGGTCGACGTCGATAGCGAGGGCCGCCTGGCCGGCCGCGAGCCGATCGAAGAGGTCGTCGCGATCATGCAGGATCTGGAAGCCGATGTGGCGGGCTTCTGTACGGGCGAGGCGCCCGACATCGCCTGCGCTTTTGCGCGCCGGGCGGCTGCGGCCTGCGACGTGCCCCTGTTGGTGCAGCTCGACGTGAAGGAAGCCATCCGTGGACGAGCGCCACGCGCCTTCGAGCGCACGCTCGAAGACAACCCCTACGGCGACGCCGCCCGGCTGGGGGAGTCGGTTCCCGCCCTGGTTGCGGCCGGCGCCCAGTTCCTGCGCGCGACGGGCAACGCGATGCCCGCGCATACGGGCGTGCTCGCCGCGGCGAGTGCGGGCCTTGTGCCCGTGCGCTAGAGGTGAGGCGCGCATGAGGCAGCCCCTTTCCAACATCAATCGCAGCGACGACTACGGCGCCCTGCAGCGCCTGGTGAACGACCTCTACCGCGAAGCCGAATTCGTCTCACGGCTCGACGCGGTCGTACGGGCCGAATTAGTCGATTTGCCGGAGGACCTGATCGAGATCGTGTCGCTTCTGCCGCCGGGCCTCTACGCTCGCCAGACCATGTGCGATCAGCTCAACTCGGCGATCAACGGCCACTCCTGGGGTCAGGTCTACGGGACGGTCGAATAAGGTTCCCTGTGCATGAGCGCCCACGGGCGGGACAGTCTCTTCGGAGGGCCGTCCCGCTCGTTTTGCGTGCGCTGGCTCTCCCACGTCGCCCAGGCCTAGGGCCACCGTCGGAAACGAGGCGAAAGCGCGCACTGATGGCGGTCGATTGGCCGGGAGGGTTCGGGCTCGTCTGGTAGCTGGCTTTCAGGGGCACTACCCGTCGCTTCAGGCGGAATGCGTGCAGTCATTGGGGCGCCTTGTTAGTGAATATTCACGTAGGACTATAATGCGCTCAGACTATTCACTTCGGAGAATAAGCACGTGGAGCACATGTTCGAGAGAGTTCGCATCTATCTGTCCCCGGTGCGCGAGACCAACGACGCCCATCCCCGCTACCGGATCAAGATGTCCCATCTGCTCGGTCTCTTCGGCGCAACGCTCGACGGCTGTCTCACCGTGGGCGCGCTCGACGCGGGCGAGGCGGGACCCGACGCGCTCGCCGTCGTCGAGCCCGATGCGTCCCGCCTGCCCGCAATACGGGCCCGAGCGACCGAAGGGCTCTCCGCTCTCGAGCGCGTCCTGGCAAGGGCACGGGGCGCGTACGACGCGCCCCTTGCCCGCTAGCGTTCTTCGCAGACGTAGTCGACCGTTCCCGTCCAGGCGGCGGCGACGCGGGCGTTGCCCGATATCGTCACCTTCCAGGGCACGTCGATGCCCGCTGCGGTCACCTCGGCAGAGGCGAGCCGCATCGCGCTCGCATCGTCGCCGGAGGCGCGGTCTTCGTCGGTGCAGCAGGCGCGCGCACAGATGAGGCTCGCCCCGTCGGTGGGGCCGTCGAGAACCTTGCTTCCCTGTGCCACGCCCACGACGAGCTGCGCGTCGTCGCGGGACAGGCGCCCTTCCACATGCACGTCGTAGGCGTCGGTCGTGTCGACCTTGCCCACTGCTTGGCCCGTGTAGGCGATTGCCGTGGGGACGGTGACCGTGTAGCGGGCTCGCTCCCATTTGGCGTAGAGGTCCACGTCGGCCGTGGCCGTATGCGCGGAGCTGCCGTCCCACTTGCCGTCCTCGGCGCAATCGGGTGCGGCGTACCAGCCGTCGAAGACGTAGCCTTCGCGGGCGGGTGCCTCCACCGGCGCCCAGGCCGATCCTTCGAGGACCTTCTGGTCGGGTACCTCGCTGCCCCCGTTTTCGTGGGTGACCAGGCGGTAGTAGGGCGTCCACTTGGCGTAGAGGTCGACGTTGCCGGTCACGGCGTTGCGCGCGCCGTTGTCCCAGCGGGTGTTCGCTTCGAAGACGGGGGAGGCGTACCAGCCCGCGAAGGCATGGTCCTCCCAGGCGGAATCGGGCACCGCCTCCCAGACGTCGCCGTCGGTTTTCACTTGCCCCGCCACTTCGCTGCCGCCGTTGGCGTGCGTCGTGAGCGTGGCGGTCCACTTGGCGTGGACGGTCGTGTCGTCAAAGAGCGGGCGGGAGGCGTCCCAGGGGTTCTGGAAGACGCCGTCGTCGTGGTACCAGCCTGCAAACGACAGGCCGTCGGCTGTGGGCGCGCCCGCCTCGTGGGGGACGTTGCCTTTCACGAGCAGCTGCGAGGGCACCGCTTTCCCGTGCCCGTTCAGGTCGAAGTCGAGCTGCACCGTCTTCCACCCTCCGCCGACGATCGCGCCGGTGGCGTGCACGTTGCCGTAGTAACGCAGGGCGAAGCTGCCTTTCGTGTAGGCGGCCAGCGCGAAGGCGTCGTCTTCGTCGGTCCCGTCGTCGATGTCCGTCGGGGCGTAGAAGAGCCGGTGCCGCGCGACGGCGTCGCCGGCTCCGTCGACTTGCTTGAAGGCGTCGGGCAGGCCGGCCGGGTCGGTGTTGCCGTCGTAGGCCTCGGTCGACGCATCGGCGTCGTTCAGGGCCGAATTACTCCCCACGAACACGGCGTCGTCGACGATGTTACCGTCGAGCAGCTGGACCGCCTCGCGGTTGGCGCTGCCGAGGCTCTGGTCGATGTCGAGTACGGTGAGCAGGTTCTCTTCCTCGATCGCCTTTCCCTCTTTGTCGACGGGCGTGATCTGGATGTCGGTGTACTGCTGGCGCGGGTAGGCGTTGAAGCCTTCATGGTAGGCGCCGGGTTTCGAGACGCCGCCTTCGAGCGTGAGCTGGGCGAGGGTGTTGCTCTGGCCGAATTCGAGCTTTTCGGGCGCGTTGCGCCAGGTGCCGGCGGCCTCGTCCCAGTAGCGGTCGTTGGTGTCCACCCAGAAGGAGCAGATCGTCGGGGCGACGAGGGTCGAAGCGCCCCCGTCCTCCAGCCGTACCACGTCGTTGAGCGTGATGCTCTTCACCTCTACCTCTAGGTCGAAGGTTTCGATCGTGTCGTCGACGACGCGCCGGCCCGCGTCGGCGAACTTCAGCTTGAGCAGGGGCCCGCCGTCGGCGCCGGTGAAGGTGCCGCCGCCCGTGCCCGCGATCGTCGCATCGAGGATGAAGCCGCCGCGCTTGAACCCGCGGCTCTGGGTGTCGCCCTGGCCGTCGCCGGTTTCGTGGTTGTTGAACAGGGTGTAGACGTTTCCCGGAGCGAAGGGGTTGGCAAGCGTCGCGGCGCCCGGCACCGAAGCGACCGAGAAGACGTTGGCGCTGCCGTACTGGCGACGGTAGCCGTTGTCGGTGCCGCCGCCCGCCGCGCTCAGGCTGCCGACGTGCGCGCTGTCCTGGATGTTGGACCAGTCGCTCGCGAAGAGCTCGTGCGAGATGCCGCCCGGCGCCCAGTGCACGCGCGCGTCGCAGGCCTCGACGGTCATGTTGTCGACGGTGAGCCGGTCGATCACCATCTGGGCCTTCATTGAGCGAAGGTCGCTCGCCGTGCGCACGTCGAGCCCCTGCGCCTCGGCGGCTGCGGCCGCGGATGCAGGCGTGGGCAACGGCGCCGGGACGAGCGCCAGTCCGAGCGCGAGGGCGAGCGCTCCCCGTTGCAAGATCGATGCCTTCATCGCGGGTCCTCCTTTCGGCGCAGGGCGTCGGCGCTCGCCACGATTCCCGCGGCGCCCGCGCAGGCGGCCGCCGTCGCGGCGAGGGCGAAGGTCACGGCGGGGTCCCCGGTTCGGGGCAGGGGGCTGCCGGAGGCGCTCGCGGCCTCTGCGGGCGGCTCTTCTTCGGGGGCGGGCGCCTCGTCGGCGACGACGCTGTAGGAGAGGTCGACGGCGCCCCCGTTGCCGGCGCCGCCGGCGAGCGAGCCGTCCCATTCCTCCCCGGCGGAATCGTAGGTCTGAGTTTCGGGTGCGAGGCCCTCGTCTGCGAGCGCGGGCGCAGGGGCGCAGACCAGGCAGGCGGCGACTGCGAGCGCTGCCGCCGCCGTGCGCCCTGCGTGCGGGGCGGGGGTTTCCCTTTGGGCATGCATGCGCATCCTCCTCTCTTGTAGAACTAGCGGACGGAATAGGCGGGGTCGTCGAGGTAGTCGAGCGTCGCGCCGGCCGCTTCGTTTTCGGGTTTGGGATTGGCCGCTTCGGCGGCGGTGACGATGCGGAAGTTGTCGCTAGCCGCATAGGTGGCCGCCTTGCCGTCGGCGTCGACGTAGGCCCCTTCGCCGACGGAGAAGTTGGGCGTCTTCATCGACGTGATCTCGACGATGCGTGATCCCGCGTCGGTGGGGCCGTCGAGGACCTTGCCCGATTCGGCGATCACCTTCACCACCTGACCGGCGCCGACGACGCCGGTGACGTTGATCGTGTAGTCGTCAGAGGTTTCCACCTTGCCGACCTTCATCCCGCTGTAGCGGATGGCGGTGGGGATGGTGACCTGGTAGGTGCCGTTGGCGTGCGCGACCGTGTCGTTGCCGTCGGCGGTGCGGTCGCCGTCGAGGCTCGACTGCGGAACCCAGGGGCCGGCGGCGGTGGTGTAGACGAGGTCGATCTTGCCGTCGTTGGCGCGTCCGCCCGCCTCGGTCGCCTGCCAGGTGCCGGTCGCGGAATCGTAGGTCTGCCAGCCGCCTTGGCCGAACTGCGCATCGACGCCGTCCGTGGTCGACCCGGTCGTGGATTTCCCGGGCACAAGCGTGGCGGGCACGCCGTTGGCGGCGTCCGCGGCCACGAGCGCCGTGTCGTACTGGACGGTGGCCGTCCAGGTGCCCGCGACCCAGGCGTTGCCCGAAAGCGAGATGTTGTCGACAAAATCTTTGCCGTAGAGCTGGGCGATCGATCCGCGCTCGATGCCCTGCGCGACTTTTTCGGGGGCGTCGTACGCCGCGGCGCTTTGCTCGTGGATGAGCGGGTTGGCCGCCGCCTGCGCCGGGGAGGGCAGGGCGCAGGCGGCAGCGGCTATGAGTCCTGCGGCGGCGAGCGCGAGCGGGGCGCGACGGGCGCCCCCGGCGTGATGGATGCGTGTCATGGGAATCTCCCTTCGTCTGGCGCGCCCGCGTTGCGCGGGCGCATGGTGCGTGCGCGCCCGTGGGCGGGCGCCGGATATGTGCATCCCGCCCTGCGGCGGAAAGGAGCACCGTGGGTCGTGCGCGCGCACTTAGGCGCCGACCTGCACGGAAAAGCGCATCGTCATGCCGTTGGCCGGCTGGCCGGTCGCGGCGTGGACGGCCGTGTACTGCACGGCACCTTCGTGGGCGCCCTCCGGCACCGCGCGCAATAGTTCGATGGCCTCCACCTGCGTGCCGGGTTCGAGGAAGGAGCCGCAGTCGGTCATGGTGCCCTCATCGTCGAAGGCGGGCGCGTTCCACACGCATTCGTCGGCGGTGAGCTCGCCGTCGTCGTTGCAGTCGATGTAGACGTGGGGAGCGAGGTCGACGGGGTTGCCCGCGGGGTTGGAAACGAGCAGGGGCACGCGACCGCCGGCGGGCGCTTCCTCCCAGGTCGCATTCGGCGTGGACTGGAAGGTGGTGTGCTCGTCTATCTGGGCGGCGATCTCTTTGTTGGCGGGCGCTATGCCGGTGGCGTCGCCCACGTAGGAAACGGCGTTGCCAACCGCGTTCTGACCGGTGGCCGCCCAAACGATCGCTGCCGCTGCGGCAAGCGCGGCGGCAGCGGCGAGCGCGATAACGAGGCGCCGATGCGATGCCGGCGGCGCAGCGGGCGGGTAGGAGACGGGTACGCCGGGCGTGTGGCGGCAGCGATTCATAAGGCGGGCCCCTTTGCGTCGAAACGGATAGCTGACACGTAGCTTGGCAGCCGCATCTAGCGGAATCCATCGGAATCGGTCGCGGGAAAGGGCGCCCGCGCGGCGCGCAGAGGACGCGCGGACCGCGCGCAGACGGCCCGCAACGGGCGCGCTTTCCGCGCGCTTGCGTCCCGCTTGCTCCGCGCGCATCACGGAGCGGTTCGGTGGGGGATGCTGGGGCGATGGGCGGCCCACAGCCCGGCGCCGCATGGCGCAACGGGTTCGGCCAAGGAGGGGCCCGCATTATGTTTCAGGCCCCGATGCGCGCATGGGGCGCATCGCCAAAAAAAGAAGGGCGCCTTTCGGCGCCCCAGGGAAACTCCGCCCTTGCCCGGAGGATGAACCCACCTCGTACAGGTGGGTGCTCGCAGTGCGCTGCCTGGCTTTCGTACCGACGGGCACGAATCCCCATTACACGCGCAATGTAGAGCTCCCTCGGAAAATGCATCGGTCCATCGCAAAATGCGGGAATCAAGAACGGAGCAAATGGAAGTATAGGGAGGGGGTTTTGGAAAGAAAAGTCTTGACATACAAGTACGTGACTGATGGGCCTTTGTCCTTCGGCAATCGTATAATCGACCTTTGAACCGCATTCGAAGGAGCCGCATGGACAACCTTTTCACCGAAATGGAACAGGAGGCGGTCAACGCCAACGCGCCGCTCGCGGTGCGCATGCGCCCGCGCAGCTTGAACGAGCTCCAAGGCCAGCAGCAGGCCGTGGGGCCGGGCAGCTGGCTCGCTTCGGCGATCGCCCACGACCGTCTGTCGTCGGTGATCCTCTACGGGCCCGCGGGCACCGGCAAGACGAGCATCGCCCACATCATCGCCGAAACCACCAAGGCGGCCTTCGTCGAGGTGTCGGCTATCGGAGGCACGGTGGCCGACCTGCGCCGCGAGATCAAGGCGGCCGAATCGCGCCTGGGCGCGCACGGCACGCGGACGATTCTCTTCGTCGACGAGATCCACCGCTTCAATCGCAGCCAGCAGGACGCCCTGCTCCACGCGGTCGAAAACCGCACGGTCGTCCTCGTGGGCGCCACGACCGAAAACCCCTACTTCGAAGTGAACGGGGCCCTGCTCTCGCGCTCGCGCGTCGTCGAGCTCAAGAGCCTGGCCGACGACGACCTCCGCGAGATCGTCCGCCGCGGCGCCGCCGACGAGCGCGGCCTTGCGGGCGCCTTCTCCCTCGCCCCCGACGCCCTCGACGAGATCGTCGCCGCATCGGGCGGGGACGCGCGGGCGAGCCTCACCACGCTCGAGCTCGCTTCCAACGTGGCCCAGGAGAAGGGCTCGACCACCATCGATAGCGCCTGCGTGGAGGCGGCCGTGCCCCATCGGGCGCTGCCCTACGACAAGAACAAGGACCTCCACTACGACATCGTGTCGGCCTTCATCAAGTCGATGCGCGGCAGCGACCCCGACGCCACCCTCTACTGGCTCGCCCGCATGATCGACGGCGGGGAAGACCCCAAGTACATCGCCCGCCGCATCATGGTCCACGCGAGCGAGGACGTGGGGCTCGCCGACCCTCAGGCCCTGCTCGTGGCCGAAGCCGCCTTCAAGGCCGCCGAGGTCATCGGCTACCCGGAATGCCGGATCAACCTGGCCGAAGCGGCCCTCTACGTGGCGCTCGCGCCCAAGAGTCACGCGGTCGAAGCCGGTATCGACGCGGCCCTGGCCGACGTGCGCCGCGGCCCCTTGCGCGCCGTGCCCGACTACCTGCGCGACCGCCATCGTCCGGGCAGCGAGCGCTACGGCGCCTACCTCTACCCGCACGACTACCCGAGCGGCTGGGTCGACCAGCGCTACCTGCCAGAAGGCCTCGATCGCGGCTGCTTCTTCGAGCCCACCGAGCGCGGTTGGGAGGGCTATCGCACCGATGCCGTGAAGCGCGACCGACCCTCGCGCACCTAGTCCGCCGCCGTGCTAGAATCCCATCCGTACACGAGCGTTTCTTCATCTGAAAGGGACTTTCATGCAAGCTTCCGATATCCTCACCGGCATCGTGCTGCCCCTGCTCGGCGCCGCTTTGCTGGTCGCCCTCATCGTCTTCGTCGTGCATCTGGTCAAGACGATGAAGTCGGTGCGCACCATGGTCGACACCACCTCCGAGCGCCTTCAGCCCACGCTCGACCACCTGCAGCAGATTACCGACGACCTGCAGCCGGTCGTGAAGAAGGCCGACCCGCTCGTCGAGCGCGCCCAGCTCACGCTCGACGCCGTCAACCTCGAGCTCATGCGCGTCGACGAGATCCTGGAAGACGCGACCGACGTGACCTCCACGGTCTCCGACGCCTCCAAGGCCCTCGACGCGGTCGCCAAAAAGCCGGCCGACATGATCAACGACGTGACTGAAAAGCTCCACGGCGCCTTCTCGGGCCGCAAGGCTTCCGAAGAATCGGCCCGTCTGGCCGCCGCCAAGGCGGAGGCGGACGCCCGCGCCGCCGAGCTCGCCGCCGTCTCCGAAGACGACCCGGCCGCCCGTCCCGCCCACGCGCCCGCCCATGCCGCGGCCCCTGCGGCCGCCGCCGAAGCGGAAGGCGACGCAGAAGGGGAGGACGCGGCTCCGCGCTACTACACCTACTCCCATGAGCATGCCGAGTAGCGGCCTCGCCTCGTCCAACCAGCGCGAACGGTCGATGGCGGCCTGGCGCCGCGCGGCGCTGATCGTCTGGACCCTCGTGGGGGTGGCGATCGTCACCTACTGCCTGGGCTTCGTGCTCTCCGTGCTCTCGGTGCCCGTGGGCATCGTGATCTGGACGGCCATCATCGTCTTCTGCCTGAAGGGGACGGTCGCCGCCCTCGCCGCCCGCGGTCTGTCGCGCACGGCGGCGGTCACCGTGGCCTATCTCATCATGGTCGCGGTGCTCGCCCTTATCTTCTACGTGGTCTCCTCGCCCCTTCTGGGCGTCGGAGCCCAGTTCACCGGCATCGTCGAGAACGCGCCGGCCTACTTCGCCGGCTTGTCCGACGCCTACAATGCCTTTTCGGCGGCGCACCCGGCGCTCACGCAGAATCCCCAGGTGGCAGCCTGGATCGGCGACGTGCAGTCCTCGCTCGAGGACTTCGGGCGCACCTTGGTCAACACCGGCCTCGACAGCCTCGTCGACATCGGCTCGGCCGTGGCCAATACTTTCGTTTGCGTGGGCTTCGCCCTCGTCGTGGCCTTCTGGCTGCTCTTGGCCTCTCCCAACATCGGTCGCGAATTCGACCGGCTCGTGGGCGATTCGCATTCCGAAGGCGTGCGCTTCTTCCGCCTCACCTTCTCGCGCGTCGTGGGCGGCTACATCCGCGGCACGCTTTTGCAGTGCGCCATCATCGGCGTGGGCTGCGTGATCGCCTTCACCGCGATCGGCGTGCCCAACGCGATCGCCTTCGGCGTGATCTGCGGCATCTTGAACATCATCCCGGTCGTGGGCCCCTGGCTCGGCGGCGCGGCGGCGGCCGTGGCGGCCCTGTCGCTGGGCCCCGTGTCGGCCATCGTCTCCCTGCTCGTGACGATCGCGATCCAGCAGGTGGTCTATACCTTCATCTCGCCCAAGATCATGAGCGATTCGGTCGACGTGCACCCCATCCTGGTCATCATGTCGATGATGTGCGGCTACGCAATCGGCTGGCAGATGAGCGGCCTGGTGGGCAGCCTCACGGGCATGCTCATCTCGATTCCCTTCGCCGCGATCCTCAAGGCGGTCTTCGTCTACTACTTCGAGAACCGCACCGGCCGCCAGATCGTCGCCCCCGACGGGGTCTTCTTCAAAGGCGTGCCGTCGGAAGGCGATGCGATCGATCCGGCCGAAGACGCCACTGCCACGATGCGCGCCCGCATCAAGGCCCGCGCCCATAAGGCCGTCACGGCGATCGAGCAGTCCGCGCGCGTGATGGGCACCGCCGAAAGCCACTGGCATGGCGCCGAGCGCCACCGGGACGCCCACCAAGCCGTCGACGCTACGGAAACCGCCAGCCGAGCAGGAGATTCTTCGGGCGAAGACGCGCCCGGCCGCGCCCGCGAAGCGGGCGAGGGCGATTCGTCCGCTTCCGGCCCGCGTTTCCACTGAAGAGGAATTCTGAAGAGTTCCCGCCGCGCCGATGGGGGCGCAGGGGGCGATATAAAATATTTTAGTTAGTTCGATGCACGGGCCGGCGCAAGCGGTCGGCCGCATGCGAGGCAATCGGCAAGAAAGACAGACATTCATGCATTACATGACCACAGCGGAAATCCGCGAAGCCTACCTGAGCTACTTCGAGGGGAAGGGCTGCAAGCGCATGCCGTCCTCTTCGCTCATCCCCGACGACCCCAGCCTGCTGCTCACGAGCGCGGGCATGGTGCAGTTCAAGCCCTATTTCCTGCAGCAGAAGCATCTTGACGACGCCTACATCGGCACCACGACCTCGCAGAAGTGCGTGCGCACCAACGACATCGACCTGATCGGCACCGACGGCCGCCACCTGTCCTTCTTCGAGATGCTCGGCAACTTCAGCTTCGGGCGCTACTTCAAGAAGGAGATGTGCGCCTGGGCCCTCGATTTCTCGGTCAACGTGCTCGGCCTGCCTAAGGACAAGCTTTACATGACCGTCTTCGAAGACGACGACGAAACCTGGGAGATCTGGCGCAACCTGGGCGTGGAAGAAAGCCACCTGTCCCGCCTGGGCGAAGACGACAACTTCTGGCGCGCCGGCCCCACCGGCCCCTGCGGGCCCTGCTCTGAAATCTACTACGACCAGGGCCCCGAAGTGGGCTGCGGCCGTCCCGACTGCCACCCCGGCTGCGATTGCGATCGCTTCCTCGAATACTGGAACTGCGTGTTCACCCAGTACGACGGCCAGGAAGACGGCACCCTGAAGCCCCTGCCGCACAAGAACATCGACACCGGCATGGGCCTCGAGCGCATCGCTGCCATCATGCAGGGCGTCACGAGCAACTTCGACACCGACATCCTGCGCGGCCTGGTGCACGTGGGCGAAACGCTTTCGGGCAAGACCTACGAATCGGGCAGCGAGGAGGATGACGCCGCCCTGCGCGTGATCGCCGACCACTCCCGTTCCGCGACGTTCATGATCGCCGACGGCATCCTCCCGTCCAACGAAGGCCGCGGCTACGTGCTGCGCCGCCTGCTGCGCCGTGCGATCATGAAGGGCCAGCTGCTCGGCATCGAGGGTCCCTTCATGCACCACTACGTCGACAAGATCATCGATGTCATGGGCGACGAGTACCCTGAAATCGTCGAGAACCGCGAGCTCATCCTGGGCGTGGTGGGCAACGAGGAAGAGCGCTTCGGCGCCACCCTGCGCCAGGGCCGCGTGTACCTGGAACAGGAGCTTGCGGGCATGAAGGCCGGCGACGTCCTTTCCGGCGAGGCCGCCTTCACCCTGCACGACACCTACGGCTTCCCGCTCGAGGTCACGCAGGAGATCTGCGCCGACGAGGGCATTACCGTCGACACCGACGCGTTCGCTCGCTGCATGGAACAGCAGAAGGAACGCGCCCGCGCAGCCACCCAGGACGACGCCGAAGCCGCCTGGTCCACCTACGACGGCACGATGTCGGGCATTCTGGAAGAGGTGGGCGCCACCGTCTTCGAAGGCTACGACAAGAACGAATGCGACGCCACGGTCGTCGCCCTGCTTGCGGACGGCGCCCGCGTCGATGCGCTTTCCGCCGGCGACGAAGGCGCGATCGTCCTCGACCGCACGGTCTTCTACGCCGAAATGGGCGGCCAGATCGGCGATACGGGCACGATCGAAGGCGAGGGCTTCCGCGCCCGCGTGACCGATACCAAGTCCCCCGAAAAGGGCCTCACCGTGCACTACGTCGCGGTGGAAGAGGGCACGGTGACGGTGGGCGTGGCCGCGCATGCCGCCATCGAAGTCCTGCGCCGCGAGCGCATCCGCCGCAACCATAGCGCCACCCACATCCTGCATTGGGCCCTGCGCACCGTGCTCGGCGACCATGTCAAGCAGGCGGGCTCGTACGTGGCCCCCGACCGTCTGCGCTTCGACTTCGCCCACTTCGAAGCGGTGAGCCGCGAGCAGCTCGACGAGGTAGAGCGCATCGCCAACGAAAAGATCATGGAAGCCCATCCGGTGACCACCTACGAAACGAGCCTCGACGAAGCCCGCGAACAGGGCGTCACGGCGCTCTTCGGCGAAAAGTACGGCGACGTCGTGCGCGTGGTCGACATGGACGGCTTCTCCCGCGAGCTCTGCGGCGGCACGCACGTGCGCAACACCGCTGAAATCGGCCTGGTCAAAATCGAGTCCGAACAGTCCGTGGGCTCGAACCTGCGCCGCATCGAGGCCGTGACGAGCTTCGACGCCTTGGCCTTCCTCAACGCCGAGGAAGCCGAGCTGCGCACGCTCGCCGACGCCCTGGGCGTCAAGCCCCTCCAGGCGGCGGGTCGCGCGATCGCCGACGCCGAAAAGCTCAAGCAGATGGAAACCGAAGCCAAGCGCGCCAAAGAGGCAGCTGCCGCCGGCGACTTCAAGAAGATTGCCCAGGAATCGGTCGCGACGTCGGCCGCGGGCTACCCGGTGGTCATCGCTCGCGTCGACAACGTGCCGGCCAACGTCCTGCGCAGCGCCTGGGACGTCGTCCGCTCCCAGTGCGGCGACGGAAGCGCCTGCGTGCTCGCGGGCAGCAACAATGACAAGCCCCTGCTTTTGGCCGCCGGCACCGACGCGGCCGTGGCGGCCGGCTTCAACGCGGGCGCGATCATCAAGGCGATCGCCCCGGCCATCCAGGGCGGTGGCGGCGGCAAGCCGACCATGGCCCAGGCGGGCGGCAAGAACGCCGCCGGCATCGACGACGCGCTCGCCAAGGCGCGCGAGATCCTTCTTTAGGAGCGTATATGAGGGTGCTTGCAATCGATATCGGCGAAGTGCGCTGCGGCATCGCGGTGAGCGATCCGCGCGGTACGATTGCAAGCCCCGTGACCGTCCTTCCCACGCGCGCGGTGCTCGCCAACGCGCCCGAGTTCCGGCGCGTGCTGGAAGATTGGGAGCCCGACCTGCTGCTTTCGGGCCTTCCCAAAACGATGGCCGGCGAGGTGGGCAAGCAGGCCGCGCGCATTCGCGCCGCCGCCGAGCAGATCTCCCGGCAGACCGGCCTTCCCCTCGACTTCGCCGACGAGCGCCTGAGCTCCCGCGAAGCCAAGCGCATCCTGCGCGAGCAGGGGCTCTCCGAGCGCGACATGCGCGGCAAGGTCGACGGAGTTGCCGCCAGCCTTTTCCTGCAGGCGTGGCTTGATAGGCAGCATTCCAGCGAATCGCACAAGTAAGGGGCACGCCCATGGTAAGACGACGCCAGGTTACCTATTCCAAGCATTCGACCCATGCGGCCCGGTCTGCCCACGCGCGCGGGAGCCGCGAGTTCCGCACCTACGACACCTCATACATCAACCCGCGGTCGAAAGTGCCGCAGGGCCCCACGCTGATCGCGATCGTCATCGCGGTCGTCATGGCGATCGTCCTGCTCATCGCCGTGCCCTCCTGTAGCCGGGGCTGCTCGTCGACCGATCTGGTCCAGCCGGGCACCACGGTCGAGGTCACCGTGCCCGACGGCGCGAGCGCCCAGCAGATCGGGCAGGCCCTCGTCGACGCCAAGCTGATTGCGAACGCCTCCGAGTTTACCGACGCGGTCAAGTCCTCCGACGCCGCCTCCCAGCTCAAGCCCGGCGACTACCAGATCGAAGGCGGCACGAGCGCCGCCGACATCGTGAGCATGCTCGTGTCCGGGCCTTCCGCCAACACCCTCGTCGTCCCCGAAGGCTACACGGTCTCCCGTACGGCCGATGCGGTGGAAAAGGCCACCGACGGGGCGGTGACCGCCGACGACTTCAAGGCGGCCGCTGCCAACGCGAGCGCCTACGCCGACGACTATCCCTTCGTGGCCGACGCCTACAACAACTCGCTCGAGGGCTTCCTCTTTCCCAAGACCTACACCCTGCCCAAAGATGCGACCGCCGACTCGATCGTTCGCATGATGCTCGACCAGTACGAGCAGGAAGTGCAGAGCCTCGACTACTCCTATGCGGAATCGCAGGGGCTTTCGGCCTACGACGTGCTCAAGCTGGCGTCGGTCGTCGAACGCGAGAGTGACGCCAACACGCGCGCCGACGTCGCGAGCGTCTTCTACAACCGCTTGGCCGCCAACACCGCCCTGCAGAGCGACGCGACGATCGCCTACGTGGTGGGGCACGATCCGACCCACGATGACCTGTCGGTCGACAGCCCCTACAACACCTACCAGCACAAGGGCCTGCCGGCCGGGCCGATCTGCTCGCCCGGGCTCGACTCCCTGCAGGCGACCTGCCAGCCCAACCAGACCGACTACCTCTACTTCTACTTCACCAAGAACGACGACGGCTCGCTCAACTACTACTTCAGCAAGACCTACGACGAGCACCTGCAGGCCATCAAGAGCGCCTCGTCGAGTTCGTCGAGCTCCGATAAGTCGTCGGAATCGTCCGGCGATGCTGCGAGTTCGGACAATGGGAGCGACGGGCAGCAGGACGGGTCGAACAACTAGTGTCCCTGCTCGAACCTGACAACTACTTTTCCCGCGTGTCGGCGATCTCGCTTGAAAGCGACCTGCTCGCCCGCGGCTACACCCATGTCCTGCTCGACATGGACAACACGATTCTGTCGCGGGCGACCCACAGCGTCCCCCTCGACGTGATGAAATGGCTCGGCGACGCGAAACGGGCCGGCATCCGGCTCTGCCTTTTGTCCAACAACTGGCATCGCACGCCGTTTGCCACCGGCGAGGCCTTGGGCCTGCCGGTGGTCGCCAAGGCGATGAAGCCCCTGCCGGTGGGCTTCACGGTGGCGAGTCGGAAGATCGGCGGCACGCGGGCCGACACGGTAGTCGTGGGCGACCAGCCGAGCACCGACGTCCTCGGGGCGCATCTGGCTGGCATGCGCTCCTATCTGGTCGCGCCGCTTGTCGAGGAAGGCGAGCCGGGGCACACCCGCTTCGTGCGCGCCCTCGAGCGCGCAATCATCGGCACGCCCGAGGGGCCAGACCCCGCAAACGCCTGCAGAGAGAAGGATCGCCCGTGAGCACCTGCGCCCTTATCGGATCGGATGAAAACACCCTGATCGCCCGCATGCTGCGCGTGCTCGTCAGCACCTACGGCTTCGATATGAAGATCGCCCCGCATCCGGGCGACGATATGGGCTCGGTGGGGGGAGCGGTGTCGGCCCGGGCCTGGGATTCAGCCGTGGTGGCTCCCGGCTGGGCCCGTCACGCCTTCTCGCTCTGCGACCGCCACGCGGCCTCGGCGCTCGTCTCCCAGCGCTCCGACTTCCTCATCAACCTGAAGGGGACCGTTTTCGGCAGCGACCTGGCGAGCGCCGGCTTTGCCTGGCGCATGGGCCGGGACGGCGTCGACTTCGCCGGCTCCTGCGTGGCGGTGCTTGGCAGCGAGCCCATCTCGCTTTCGGGCGTGCATGCGGCGGCCCTTTCGGGCGCGCGCCGCATCATCCTGGCCGACGAGTCGAAGGACCGGGCCCGCGTCGCCCTCGACGACTACCTCGACCGCTTGCGCCAGGTAGCCATGGGCGGCATCGACTTGGGCTCGCACGACCCCTTCCCCAAGAGCGAGCGGGAAGCCTACGAGGACACCGACTTCCTCTTCGCATCGTCGGTCACGTCGAAGGCGGCGCTCGGCCGGGCCGATTTCGTCCTGCACCCCTACGGGGCCCCCATGCCCCACGATATGTTCGCGCCTGCCTGCAAGGTGCTCGAACTGGGCGCGCCCAACGCCAAAATGGCGAGCGGCAGCGTCGTGCGCGCAACGGCCTCGCAGGCCTGCTGCGCCACGCTGGCCCATGTGAGCCTGGTCTCCGTCGACGGCCTGCCTAGCTGGAACGACCTCTACGGGTGCCTGGAAGAGGCCTTCGCCCAGGTCTGGTAGGGCGCATCGACGGCGAAGCTCAGCCCTTCGGCGGCTTCTTGTTTGCGCTTTGGCTAAATGTATGCGGACGGCACGTAAGGCATGCCTGCCTTTGGTAGAATCGCAGTAAAACGCGAGAAGAAACGAGTTGCCGCATGCGCTACGTAACAGCTGGGGAAAGCCACGGTCCCGCCCTCACCGCCATCGTCAGCGAGGTGCCCGCCGGCCTCCCCATCTCCATCGAGCAGATCAACGCCGACCTCAAGCGACGCCAGTCGGGCTACGGCCGCGGCGGTCGCCAGAAGATCGAATCCGACCAGGTGGTCGTCCAGTCGGGCATTCGCTTCGGCAAAACCCTCGGCACGCCGATCTGCCTGCAGGTGATCAACCGCGACTGGGCCCACTGGACCAAAATCATGGCCCAGTTCGGCGACCGTCCCGAACGGATGCGCCGCGAGGTCACCCCGCGTCCGGGTCACGCCGATCTGGTGGGCGCCCTGAAGAACAACACCGACGACTGCCGCAACGTCCTCGAACGCGCGAGCGCCCGCGAAACGGCCGCCCGCGTGGCCGCCGGCGGCATCGCCAAGGATTTCCTGGCGGCGCTCGGCGTCGACGTGCACAGCTATGTCGTCCGCATCGGGTCGGCCGCGATGGACGACGACCCTGCCCAGGCGACCCGCTACACCACCGGTCAGATCGAAACGAGCGAAGTGCGCTGCCCCGACCCCGAAGCGTCCGACCGCATGAAGAAGATGATCGACGTGGCCAAGGTCCAGGGCGAGAGCCTGGGCGGCATATACCGCGTCGTGGTCACCGGCCTCATCCCGGGCCTGGGCGATTTCGACGCCGGTCCCCACCGCCTCACGAGCCAGCTGGCCGCTGCGATCTTCTCCATTCCTGCCCAGAAGGGGCTCGAGTTCGGCCTGGGCTTCGAAGCCACGCGCCGTCCCGGCTCCCAGGTGCACGACCCGATCATCCAATCGCCCGAAACCGGTTTCTCGCGCGCGTCCAACAACGCGGGCGGGCTGGAGGGCGGCATGACCACGGGCCTGCCGCTCATCCTCACGGTGGGCATGAAGCCCATTCCCACCCTGCGCACCCCGCTCAACACGGTCAACATGGACACGATGGAAGTCGTGAAGGCCTCCAAGGAGCGCAGCGACGTGTGCGCGGTGCCCGCCGCCGCCGTCGTGGCCGAAGCCGAGGTGGCCATGGTGCTCGCCAACGCCTACCTTTCGAAGTTCGGCTGTGACAACATGGACGACATCAAGGCGAACATGCACAACTACCTCGACCGCATCAAGACGCTCTCTAAGTAAGCGGGGGAGCGACGTGGGGTCGAAGAAAACCTACCAGCTGAAGCGCCCAGTCTTCTTCATTGGGTTCATGGGGGCGGGCAAGACCACCGTCACGCGCCGGCTCGCGCGCATGTGCGGGCTCGCTTCGGTCGACGTCGACCGCTGCCTCGAGCGCGCCTTCGACATGCGGGCCAAAGAGCTCTTCCTCCAGTGCGGGGAAGAGCGCTTCCGCGAACTCGAAGCCTGCCAGCTCGAAGAGCTCGTAGAAGGTGACCCGCTGCTCATCTCCTGCGGCGGCGGGATCGTCATGGGCGCCCGCAGCCGCGAGATCATCCGCAAGCGCGGGTTCGCGGTCTATTTGAAGGTCACGCCCGAAGAGAGCGCCTCCCGCATCAGCGACCATTCCACGCGGCCCTACCTTGAATCGATGGATTCCTTCCGCGCCGCCTCGAGCGTGCGCCTGCCCTACTACGAGCAGCTCGCCGACGTGACCGTCGACACCAAGGGCGCTTCGGTGGGCAAGCTTGCGTGGGATATCCGCTGCATTCTTCTGAAACGGGGTGTGCTATGTCAAACATCAAAGTAGTGGTGAACCTGCCGGAGGGTACGAGCTACGACATGCGCATCGGCGACACGGCGGCCGATACCCTGGGGTCGCGCTGCGTCGCCTGCGCGCCCGACGCCCGGCGGGCCGTCCTCATCACCGACGCCCGCGTGGCCGAAGCCTACGGGCCGGCGGCGCGCTCCCAGCTTTCGCAGGCGGGCCTGAAAGTGACCGACATCACCCTACCGTCGGGCCGGGAATCGAAGAACGCCGAATGCGCGCTCGAGATATGGCAGGCGCTCGCGGCCAAGGGCATGGCTTCCGATGCGGTCGTGGTGGCCGTGGGCGGGGCCAACGTGCTCGACATCGCGGGGTTCGCGGCCCATGCCTACGAAGGCGGGCTCGATGTGGTGCTCGTGCCCACGACCGTGCACGCGATGGTGCGCCGCTGCGTGGGCGCCCGGTCCTTCGTCGACGTGCGCGATGAGCGCGACGTGCTCTCGGTCCATAGCGATCCGGTGTACGTGTGCGCCGACGTGCGCGCCCTCGATTCGACTTCCGACGCGTCCTGGCAAGAGGGCCTCGCCGACATCGCGGCCTGGGCCTTCATGGATTCCGACGACTTCTTCTTCTGGCTGGGCGACCATGCCCGCGCGCTCGCCGAGCGCGACCACGCGGTCGCCTCCGAGGCGATCGCCCGCTGCGCGGTGGCCGAAGCCGACGCCTTCGCGAGCGCCCCGGGCCTGCTCGACGCGGGCGCCTTCGGAGAAGAGTTCGGCGAAGCGCTCGCCCGCGCCCAGGGGCTCGACGCGATTCCGCCCGCCTTCCGCGCCGAAGGCATGCGGTTCGCCGCCCGCCTGGGCGTCGAGGTCGAAGGGCTTTCGGTCGACGCGGTCCACGCGCTCGACGCCCTGCTCGACGATCTGGGCCTGCCGGCGGTGTCCGTTGCGCCCGACGCCGACGAGCTCACGGGGCAGCTCGTGCGCGAGAGCGCCGTGCCCGCCTTCCTGCTCCCGCGCGACGTGGGGGAGTGGAGCCTCGACCGCGTGGACGAAAGCGTCCTGCGCGAGCACGTGCGCGCCTGGGCCCGGGCCCGGCAATAGCGCGCAATCGATACGGTATCGTTCTCGCCCGCGCCCCGGTTGTCGGCGCGGGCGTTTCTGCAAGGAGCAAGGTATGAACAACAGCGACTATAGCGCGCGCCGCCTCGAGCGGACGCGCACGACCATGAGCGAGCAGGGAATCGACGCCCTCTACGTGCGCGGCACGTCGAGCATCGCCTGGATGACGGCCTTCGACGACGTGTTCGACGACGAGCGGGCGCATGCCGTGCTCGTGGGGCCCGATGCGGCGGCCCTGCATACCGATTCGCGCTATGCGCTCGCCTGCCGCACGGCGGCTGCAGGCGGACCCGTCGACGTCGAGGACGATCGCGTCTCCCACGCAAAGTGGGCGGCACGCCGTCTGAAGGCGGCGGGCGCATCGGGCGTCGTGGGCATCGAAGACGATTTGCCCCTGCGCGAGTTCCGCGCCCTCGAGGCCGCCTTCGCAGACGAGGGCATCGCCCCGCGCGTCGTGGAAACCGCCGACTTCGTGCCCCGCCTGCGCGCCGTGAAGGACGCGATGGAAATCGAGCGGATGCGGGCGACCCAGGCGATCACCGACGCCGCCTTCGCCCACATCACGGCCTTCATCCGTCCTGGCATGACCGAACGCGAGGTCCAGGTGGAGCTCGAGGACTTCATGTACCGCCACGGATCGGTGGGCCTGGCCTTCTCTTCGATCGTGGCGACCGGCCCCGATGCGGCCATGGCGCATGCGATTCCCGGCCCCGCCCGTCTCGAGGCGGGCCAGTGCGTGGTCATGGACTTCGGCGCCCGTTCCCAGGGTTACTGTTCCGACATGACGCGGACCGTCTTCATCGGCGAGCCCGGCGCCCGCCTGCGCGACGCCTACGCCGCCGTGCGCGAGGCCAACGAAACGGTCGAGGCCCTGCTCGCTCCCGGCGTCACGGGAGCCTTCGCGCACAACCGCGCCGAAGAGGTGCTCGCCGCCCACGGGTTCGCAGGCAAGATGGGCCATGCCCTCGGCCACGGCGTGGGCATCGACATCCACGAATCGCCCGTGCTCGCCCCGCGCAACAAAGAGCCGCTCGTGCCGGGAAACGTGGTCACGGTCGAGCCGGGCGTCTACTTCGACGGCGAATTCGGCATGCGGCTGGAAGATTTCGGCGTAATCACCGAAACGGGCTACGACGTCTTCACCAGGTCTACGCACGATATGGTTATACTGTAAAACCGTTTGTTAATTTCACCAGGAGGATCAATGGCAATTTCGACCGCCGATTTCAAGAACGGCATGTGCATCGTTTACAACAACAAGCTGTGGACCATCAACGAGTTCCAGCATGTGAAGCCGGGCAAGGGCGGCGCCTTCGTCCGCACCAAGCTGCGCGACGTCCGCAGCGGTCGCGTGGTCGAGTACACGTTCAACAGCGGCACCAAATTCGACACGGTCCGTCTCGAAGAGCGCAAGATGACCTATCTCTACAACGATGGGGAAGACTTCTACTTCATGGACCCTAACTCCTACGAGCAGATGTCGATTCCGGCCGACGTGGTGGCCGACACCGCCAAGTGGCTCAAGGAAAACGACGAGGTCACGCTCCAGTACGCCGGCGAAGAACTGATCAGCATCACCCCGCAGATGTTCGTCGAGCTCGAAGTCACCGACACCGACCCGGGCTTCAAGGGCGATACCGTCCAGGGCGGCACCAAGCCCGCGACGCTCGAAACCGGCGCCGTGGTGAACATCCCCATGTACATCAACGTGGGCGACGTCCTGCAGATCGACACCCGTGACGGCCGCTTCATCAAGCGCGTCTAGCTCGCGTTTCACAAGGCCCTGTGCCGAGCGCCCCGCTTCGTCCGCAAGGAACGAAGCGGGGCGCTTTTCGTATGCGCCGGCGCTTCGGCCAGACGCTCCCGGCGCGCCCGCAGCAGGCGGCGAGGGCTCGGCTGCGGCCGTGAAGGGCGTCGCGCAAGAAAAAAGGACCCCGATCGCTCGGGGTCCTTCAAAGGCAGGATATGCGGTGCGCGCGTTACGCCTCGACGAGCGGCGTGTTGTCGTGGCCGGGAACGTAGTCCTTGCCGACCTTGTTCCACCGCACGTATTCGGCGGTGGCGGTGAACAGGGCGTCGGAGGAAGAGTTCAGGGCGGTCTCGCAGGAGTCCTGGATCACGCCGATGATGAAGCCGATGCCCACGACCTGCATCGCGATGTCGTTGGGGATGCCCAGCAGCGAGCAGGCGACGGGGATGAGCAGCAGGGAGCCGCCGGCCACGCCGGAAGCGCCGCAGGCGGAGACGGCGGCGAGCACGCAGAGGATGACGCCGGTGATGAAGTCGACCTGGATGCCGAGCGTCTGCGCGGCGGCCATGGCCATCACGGAAATGGTCACCGTGGCGCCGCCCATGTTGATCGTGGCGCCCAGCGGAATCGACACGGAGTAGTTGTCCTTGTTAAGGCCGAGCTTCTTGCAGAGCTCGAGATTGATGGGGATGTTGGCCGCCGAGCTGCGGGTGAAGAAGGCGGTGATGGCCGAATCCTTCAGGCAGCGCATGACGAGCGGGTAGGGGTTGCGGTGGATCTGCGCGTAGACGATCGCCGGGTTGACGACGAAGGCCATGATGAGCATGCAGCCCACGAGCACCAGCAGGAGCATGCCGTATTCGGTGAAGATGCCCAGACCGCTCGTCGACACGGCGTTGTAGACCAGGCCGAGCACGCCGAAGGGGGCGAAGGCGATCACGACGCGCACGACGGTCTGCACGGCGTCGGCGATGTTGCCCATGACCTCTTTGGTGGTCTCGCTGGCGGCGCGCAGGGCGACGCCGATCAGGATGGCCCAGGTGAGGATGCCAAGGAAGTTGGCGTTGGCAAGGGCGTCGACCGGGTTGGCCACGACGCTCGTGAGCAGGTTGGTCATGACCTCGCCGATGCCGCTCGGAGCGGCTTTGTCGACTGCGTCGGCCAGGGTCAGGTGCAGCGGCACCAGGTTGCAGGCGAGCACGGCCACGACACCGGCCAAGAAGGTGCTCAGCAGGTAGAGCAGGATGATGCGCTTCATGGCGCCGCTCTGCCGCGCGTTGCAGAGGGCCGAAATGATCAGGAAGAAGACCAGGATGGGCGCGACGGCCTTCAGGGCGGCGACGAACAGGGTGCCCAGAAGCACGATGCCGTCAAGCCCCGGAATCACCAGGGCAAGCAGGATACCGATGACCAGGCCGCACGCGATGCGCCCGATCAGGCTCCAGCTGTTCCATTTTTCCCACGCTTGTTTCATACGGTTCCTTCCGTCTGTCTGAAAGTAATAGTGTAGTTATACTCTATTCGACTAAAGCATCAAAGAAATTCCCAGCGATACGAAGGGATTTCTCCCGCAAAGGCGCCATTTTGGCGGTAAAAAGCGCTTGCGGGTGCGCGTCGCTGGCCCCTGTGCGCCGTTCGCGGCGCAGGCGCGCGCGGTGGGCGGGGCGTGCCGCTGCTTCGTGTACCTTGTCGGTGAAATTCCGTGCGCATGCGCGTAAACGCGAGGTCGTTCTCTATAATAGGGAACTCGAACATTAGGAGGTGCTCGACCAGCATGCCAAAACTTCAACTTATGGACACCACGATTCGCGATGGCCAGCAGAGCCTGTGGGCGACGCGTATGCCCATCGGCGACATGCTCCCTATCCTTCCCAAGATGGACAAGGTCGGATACTGGGCGCTCGAGGCATGGGGCGGCGCGACGTTCGATACGTGCCTGCGCTTCCTCGACGAGAACCCGTGGGAGCGCCTGCGCCAGATCAAGGCCAAGACGCCGAACACGCGCCTGGCCATGCTCTCGCGCGGCCAGAACCTCGTGGGCTACAAGCACTACAGCAGAGACATCGTCAACCGCTTTATCAAGGCGGCCAAGCGCAACGGCGTCGACATCTTCCGCATCTTCGACGCCCTGAACGACATTCGCAACGTGCGCGACAGCGCCGAAGCCATTAAAGAATGCGGCGGTTGGTTCGAAGGCGCGATCAGCTACACGATCAGCCCGGTCCACACGCTCGACAGCTACCTGGAATACGCCCAGCAGCTCAAGGACCTCGGCGCCGATTCGATCGCCATCAAAGACATGGCGGGCATGCTCACCCCCTACCGCACCGAGCGCATGGTCAAGGCCCTCAACGAGGAAATCGGCCTGCCCGTGCACCTGCACTGCCACTACGTCGGCGGCATGGCGCCCGCCAACATCATCAAGGGCGCCGAAGCGGGCGCGGCGATCGCCGACACGGCGAGCGCGCCTCTGGCCTTCGGCAACAGCCATCCCGCGGTCGAGATGATCGTGGCCGCCCTGAAGGAAAGCCGCTTCGACACCGACTACGACCTCGACCTGCTCTTCGAGATTGCTGAATACTGGGAAGAGGTCCGCAAGCGCACCCATCACAAGCGCGGCGTGTCGAGCCTGGTGCACATGAAGGTCTACAGCCATCAGGTCCCCGGCGGCATGATGAGCAACCTCATGGCCCAGCTCGAGGTACAGAACGCCAGCGACCGCCTCGACGACGTGATGAAGGAAATCCCCAAGGTCCGCGCAGAAGTGGGCTATCCGCCGCTCGTGACCCCCATGAGCCAGATCGTCGGCACCCAAGCCGTCTTCAACGTGCTCACCGGCAAGCGCTGGGGCGTCGTTTCCAAGGAAATGAAGGACTACATCTGCGGCTACTACGGCAAGGCTCCCGGCCCCATGGACCAGGAGATCGTGAAGAAGGTCGTACGCGACCCGAGCGAAATCCTCGATCCGTCGATTTCCCCGAGCACGCTGGTCACCACCACCTATGACGAGCTGGCTGAAGAGATCGGCGATTTGGCCCACAGCGAAGAAGACGTGCTCATGTACGCGCTGTTCCCCAACGAGGCGCGCACCTACCTGAGCAAGCACCGCACATCCGAAAAAGTCGATTTCCTCATGGCCGAGGAATCGAGCGGCACCAAGGAGGACGATTACGTGGATATCAATCAGATTCGCGAGCTTGTGCGCGTAGCCGAAGAAAGCGGCGTTGGCGAGATCGTGGTAGAAGAAGAGGGCGCCCGCATCGCGGTGCGCATGCCGAGCGCGGTTGCGGCCGCCACGAGCACGCAGCAGCCGGCACCGGCCGTGCAAACCGCTCCGGCTGCTGCGCCGCAGCCGACTCCCGCAGCCCCTGAGGCCGACCGTCCGGCCAACTGGATCGCCGTGAAGGCCCCCATGGTGGGCACCTTCTACCAGGCCCCCGCGCCCGATCAGCCGCCCTTCGTGAAGGTCGGCGACGAGGTCACGGCCAACCAGACCCTCTGCATCATCGAGGCCATGAAGCTTATGAACGAGATCACGGCCGAACAGATGGGCACCATCCGCGAGGTCTGCGTGAAGGACGCCGATCCGGTCGAGTTCGGCACCGTTCTCTTCTACCTCGAGCCGCACGATCCGGAGAACAACTAATGTTCGACAAGATTCTCATCGCCAACCGCGGGGAAGTGGCCCTGCGCATAGAGCGCGCCTGCCGCGAGCTCGGCGTGAAGACGGTCATCGTGTACTCCACCGAAGACGCCGACACGCTGCCCGTGCGCTATGCCGACGAAGCCGTCTGCATCGGACCCGCGCCCGCCAACAAGAGCTACCTGGTGATGTCCAACGTTATCGCCGCCGCCAAGAACACCGGCGCCCAGGCCATCCACCCGGGCTACGGCTTCCTTTCCGAAAACGCCGACTTCGCCCGCGCCTGCGCCGACAACGACCTCGTGTGGATTGGCCCGGCGCCCGAATGCATCGAGAAGATGGGCGACAAGAGCCAGGCCCGCGACACCATGAAGGGCTGCGGCGTGCCCACTGTTCCCGGTTCCGACGGCACGGTCGATTCCGTGGAAGAGGCGCGCGCCTTCGCTGAGTCCGTGGGCTACCCGGTGCTCATCAAGGCATCGGCCGGCGGCGGCGGCAAGGGCATGCGCGAGGTGCACGACCCGGCCGACCTCGAAAAGGAGTTCCTCGCCGCTAAGGCGGAAGCCAAGGCTGCCTTCGCCAACGACGACATGTACCTTGAAAAGCTCGTCCTGCGCCCGCGCCACGTGGAAATCCAGGTGCTCGCCGACAACTTCGGCAACTTCGCCGCCCTCTGCGAGCGCGACTGCTCCATTCAGCGCCGCCATCAGAAGCTGCTCGAAGAGGCTCCGAGCCCTGCGCTCGACGAAGAGACGCGCACGGCTATGTGCGAAGCCGCCCGCAAGGCGGTCGAAGCCGTGTCCTACCGTTCGGCCGGCACAATCGAATTCCTGCTCGACCAGGACGGCAATTTCTACTTCATGGAAATGAACACGCGCGTGCAGGTGGAGCACCCGGTGACCGAAATGATCACGGACGTCGACATCATCAAGGAGCAGCTGCGCATCGCCGCAGGCGAGCGCATGCGGTCTGCCGACACGCCGCGCTTCTCGCCCAATGGCCATGCGATCGAGTTCCGCATCAACGCCGAAGACCCCGACCACGGCTTCCGCCCGTGCCCCGGCACGATCACCAAGCTGCGCTTCCCGGCCGGTCCCGGCGTGCGCGTCGAAAGCTACCTGGAAGAGGGCAGCCGGATCAGCCCCTATTACGATTCGCTGATCGCCAAGCTCATCGTCTGGGGCGCCGACCGCGACGAGGCCATCGCCCGCGGCAAGCGCGCGCTCAGCGAGTTCGTCATCGAGGGCGACGGTATCTGCACCACGATTCCCTTCCATCAGGCGGTGCTCGACGTGCCCGCCTTCCAGAAGGGCCAAGCCTATACCGATTTCATCGAAACCGAGATGGGGGATAAGTAATGTCTGATCTCAACGTAGGCGGAATGGCGCTGGCCGACGGCGTCATCGAAACCATCATCGCCATTGCCGTGAAGGACGTCGAAGGCGTGGCCAGCGTAGGCACGCCCTCTACATCGGGCCTGCTCGCCCAGATGAAGACCAAGCCGTCCACCCAGGGCATCGACGTGGAAGTCAACGACGACGACACGGTCACCGTGTCGGTGCGCATCGAGGTCTTCTTCGGCCAGGTTCTGCCCGACGTGGCGGCCCGTGTGCGCGAGTCGGTCAGCGATGCCGTGCTCACCCAGGTTGGCGTGAAGGTCGCAGCGGTGAACGTGTTCATCGACGGCCTGCGCTTCGAATAATTGAAAGGTAACCATGCCCAAACGACATGAAGAACGCTCCGTGGCGCGTCGCATCGCCGCGCAGATTCTCTACGAAAGCGAAATCACCGGCGAAGCCGCCAGCGATATCTGCACGCGCGATGATGCGATTCCCGATGTGGGCGCTCTGCCCGCCTATGCTCTTACGCTGGTCAACGGCGTGGAAGAGCATGCGACCCTTATCGACGACCTCCTTGCCCAGTCCTCTCAGAACTGGGCGGTCGACCGCATGCCGATCGTCGACCGCGCGATCATGCGCATCGCCGTGTTCGAAATGGTCTACTGCGCCGACGTGCCCGTATCGGTCACGATCAACGAATGCGTGGAACTGGCCAAGCAGTTCGGCGGGGAAGACGAATCGGGCAGTTTCGTGAACGGCATTCTGGGCGGCATCGCCCGCAAGCTCGATGACCCCGATTTCATCCTGCCGAGCGAGCTCACCGTCGACGAGCTCGTGGCCCAGGGCGTGCTGGGGAAGGGCGCTGCCGGCGACGAGCCCGCCGGTGACGCTGCGGCCGTCGACGATGCGTCCGATGGGGAAGAAACGCCGGCGGAGGCAGTCGCTCCTGCCGAGAACGCGGACGATGATGCGAGCGACGGTGCAGTCGCCGCGGTCGACGCGACCGAACAGACCGCGGCGCCGGCCTCGGATGCTGCCGCGAAGGCGGAGGACTAGTGGTCGGCGAACAGGCACAGCCGAGCTCGTTTTCCGACGTCAACGATCGTTTGAAGGAGATCGCCGACGCGGTCTCCGACGAATCGCTGCCCTTAGACGACGCGCTCGACCTGTTCGAAGAGGCGGTCGGCTTGGGCATGCGCGCCTCGTCGCTGCTCGAGGAGAACCTCGATGCGGCTCCCGGCGCGCAAGGGGACGACCTGTCTTAGCCTATGCGCGAGAACATGACGGCACCTCATTCGAGCGGTCTCGCAACGAGCGGGGCCGCTCGCGCTGTACAGGGTGAATTACCCGTGCAGCGCCCCCCTCAATTGCTATATCCTGTGGAGTACGCACAGGCAGAAGGAGAGAGCGAATGACCGAACGCAAGCGGATACTCGATATGGTCAAGAGCCCGGCCGACGTGAAATGCCTTACCGACGAAGAGCTTGAGATTCTCTGTCGCGAGCTGCGCGAAGAGATGGTGGAGGTAACCTCGCAGACGGGCGGTCACCTCGCTTCGAGCCTCGGCGCCGTGGAAATCATCGTCGCCCTCCATTCGCTGCTCAACTGCCCCGATGACAAGATCGTCTTCGACGTGGGCCATCAGGCCTACGCTCACAAGCTGCTCACTGGCCGCCGCGAGGCGTTCAAGACCCTTCGCCAGCTCGACGGTCTCACCGGGTTCCCCAACCCCGACGAAAGCCTCTACGACGCCCATCCTTCGGGCCATGCCTCCGACAGCCTTTCGGTGGCCATGGGCCTGGCCAAGGCCCGCGACATGCAGGGAGGCACCAACAACGTCGTGGCCGTGATCGGCGATTCGTCGCTCGCGGGCGGCATGGCCTTCGAGGCCCTCAACCACATCGGCCAGGACCAGACCCGAATGGTCATCGTCCTCAACGACAACGGCATGTCCATTTCCAAGCCCGTGGGCGCCCTCGTGCGCCACTTGGGCTATCTGCGCACGCGCACCGAATACCGTCAGACGCGCGACGCACTGCAGCAGGTCATGGAATCGGGCGGCCTCCTCTCGCGCGGCCTGGTCGATTTGGGCCGCAACATGAAGGAATCGATGAAGCAGTTCGTGATTCCGCACGCGATGATCTTCGAACAGCTCGGCATCACCTGCACGGCCCCGGTCGACGGGCACGACGTGGCCACCCTGCGCCAGATGTTCCGTATCGCGCTCGAAAGCGACGGTCCCGTGCTCGTGCACGTGATCACGCAGAAGGGCCACGGCTATGGCCCTTCGGAACGCAATCCCGAAAAGTTCCACGGGGTGAGCCCCTTCGACATCGCCACGGGCGAAGCGAAGAAGAAGGCCCCTTCGGCGCCCACCTACACGAGCGTCTTCGGCGACGCCCTCGTGCGCGAGGCGCGCGCCGACGAGCGCATCGTCGCAATCACCGCCGCCATGAAGGACGGCGCGGGGTTGGGCGCCTTTTCGAAGACCTATCCCACACGCTTCATCGACACGGGCATCACCGAAGAGCATGCGGTCGCGCTCGCAAGCGGCCTGGCCGCCGGCGGCATGAAGCCGGTCGTGGCCATCTATTCGACCTTCCTGCAGCGCGCCTTCGACCAGATCGTCATCGACAACGCCCTTGCCGGCCGCAACACGGTCTTCGCGATCGACCGCGCCGGCATCGTGGGTGACGACGGCGCGACCCATACGGGCGCCTTCGATATCGTCTATATGCGCACCGTACCCCATATGCGCGTGCTCACGCCTTCCAACGAAGCCGAACTGGCGAGCGCCCTGCACACCGCGCTCGCCCTCGACGGGCCGGTGGCCCTGCGCTATCCGCGCGGCGCGGCGGAGGGCGTGCCCGTTCCCGCCGAGCCCGAGCTCTGGGAAGAGGGGAAGGCGCATACGGTGCGCGAGGGCACGGACGTGGCCTTGCTCGGCTTCGGCCGCATGGTCAACACGGCGCTCGAGGTGGCCGACGCCCTGGCGGCCGAAGGCGTGTCGGCTCGTGTGGTCGATATGCGCTGGGCGAAACCGATCGACGCCGACGCGGTGGCCCAGGCGGCAGCCTGCAAGCTCGTGGTCACGCTCGAAGAGGGTGCGGCGGCGGGCGGCGCCGGCGAAGGCGTGCTCGACGTGCTCGCGTCCCTGGGCGCTACGGTTCCCGCGCTCGTCGTGGGCCTGCCCGACGAATTCGTTATGCAGGGCAAGCCCGACCAGGTGCGCGCCCGCCTGGGGCTCGACGCCGCCGGCGTGCTCGCCCGCGTCAAAGACAAGCTCGCCTCCCTCTAAGGCGGCGTGACAACGGGGGCTGGTGATGTTTTCACAGGTTGGCCGTGACAACATCACCAGCCCCCGTTGTCACGATTGGCCACGTGTTTCGCGTTTGTGAACAAGCCGATTCGCTTCCGTTAACACTTGCGCGCAGTTCCGTTAACTCCCCGCACCGTCGCGATTTCGCCCGCTCTGCAGCGTGACAATTCTCTTTGTACGAGAAAACGGCCCGCTGGATGTCCCGGCAGGGCCACGAGATGCAAGGAGGAAACATCATGATCGATACGGGATCAACTGCATTCATGTTGGTATGCACGATGCTCGTGCTGCTCATGACACCGGGGCTCGCGTTCTTCTACGGCGGCTTGTCCCGTCGCAAGAACGTGGTGAACACGATGATCATGTCGGTCGCGGTAATCGGTGTCGTCGCTGTCGCATGGGTCGTCTGCGGATGGTCGTTCGCATACGGCGGCGACGGATCGATTCCGTTCTTCGGAGGGTTCGACCAGATCGGGCTTATCGGCAACGTCCAGGACATGCTCGATGAGGCGGCCAACACCCCCGACGCCTTCGCGGTGCTCACCGGCGCCGGCACGATCGACGCAAGCGCCGATGCGGCCACGTACCCGTCTATCATCAACGTCGTGTTCCAGATGGCCTTCGCCATGATCACGACGGCCATCATCACGGGCGCCGTAGCCGGCCGTATGAAGTTCGGCGCGGTTATCGCCTTCTGCGCAGCCTGGGTCGTCCTCGTCTACGCTCCCTTGGCCCACATGGTCTGGGGCGGCGACGGCAGCCTCATCGGCGACATGATCGGCGCGCTCGACTTCGCCGGCGGCGACGTCGTGCACATCTCCTCGGGCCTCACCGGCCTCATCCTGTGCATCTTGCTCGGTAAGCGCAAGGGCTTCGGCGTCATGCGCAACCGTCCGCACAACGTGCCCTTCGTCCTTCTGGGCGCCACGCTTTTGTGGTTCGGCTGGTTCGGCTTCAACGCCGGGTCCGAATTCGCGGCTGACGGCACGGCGGGCCTTGCCCTGGTGAACACCGTCGTTGCGAGCGGCGCCGCCTGCCTGTCCTGGCTGGTCGTCGAAAAGCTCGCGACCAAGCATTGCACCCTTACCGGCGGCGCCACCGGCCTCGTCGCCGGCCTGGTCGTCATCACCCCGGCCGCCGGCTTCGTCGAGCCCTGGGCCGCGATTGTGATGGGCTTCATCGTCTCCCCGGTCTGCTACCTGGCGATTTCCAAAGCCAAGGCGAAGTTCGGTTACGACGACGCCCTCGACGCCTTCGGCTGCCACTGCGTAGGCGGCATCACGGGCGGCATTCTCACCGGCCTGTTCTGCGTGCCCGACCTGTCCTGGACCGATTACGGCGGCCTGTTCTACACCGGCGATGCGAGCCTGCTCGGCAGCCAGATTCTCGGCATCCTCGTGACAATCGCCTTCGTCGCTGTCGGCAGCCTCATCATCGGCCTCATCGTGAAAGCGGCCTTCGGCGGCCTGCGCGTGAGCGAGGAAGATGAAGCGCTCGGCCTTGACGTCACGGTCCATGGCGAATCGGCCTACCCGGCCTTCATGGGCCTCGACTAGGATCGAGAAGAGGAAAGGAGTTCACGCATGAAAAGGATTACCGCCATCGTTCGTCCCGAAAAGATGGAAAAGCTCAAGGATGCCCTGTTCGCCGTTGACGTGAGCGGCATGACCATCAGCCAGGTGCAGGGCTGCGGCAATCAGCACGGGTGGAGCGAATACGTTCGCGGCACCGAAGTTCTGCTCAACATGGTCCCCAAGGTCAAGTTCGAGCTCATCGTGTCCGACGACGAAGTCGACAAGGTGCTCGACGTCGTGTGCGAAACCGCCCGCACCGGCAAGGTGGGCGACGGCAAGATCTTCGTCTCGAGCGTCGAAGAGGTGGTGCGCATCCGCACCGGCGAGCGTGGGGAAGCGGCTGTCTAACGCCCGTTTCGCACAGATGCCCGCGGAATGATCGAGCGGCATGTTTCGGGTTCGTTAAGGCCCGGGGCATGCCGTTTTGCCGTTTGGTGCGCTTTCTCTTACAATCGAGTGTCATTGCAGGCAGTTCAACGAACGGGATGGCATGTTTACCACAGCGCAAATCATCTCAATCCTCGTGTTCGTCGGCGTCATGGTGCTCGTGGCCTCCGAAAAGGTCCACCGATGCATCGCGGCTCTGGCGGGCGCCCTCATTCTCATCGTCACCGGCGTCATCTCCTTCGACACCGGCATCAGCCACATCGACTTCAACACGATCGGCGTCCTGCTCGGCATGATGCTGTTCGTGTCGGTGGTCAAGGAATCGGGTCTCTTCGAGTACGCGGCCATCGCGGCGGCCAAGAAGGCCGACGGCGACCCCTGGCGGATCATGGTGGCCTTCATCCTGATCACGGCCGTCCTGTCCGCCTTCCTCGACAACGTCACCACGGTGCTGCTCGTCGGCCCGATGACGCTCGTGGTATGCAAGCTGCTCGAAATCAATCCGGTGCCCTACTTCGTCACCGAGATCATGGCGAGCAACATCGGCGGCACGGCCACGCTGATCGGCGACCCACCCAACATCATGATCGGCTCGAAGGCGGGGCTCACCTTCTTCGACTTCATTGCCAACGACGCGCCCGCGGTGATCATCATCCTCGCCGTTGTGATCTTCGCCTTCAAGTTCATCTACGGGCGCAAGCTCGACTCGAGCGAAGAGGACCGCAAGAAGGTCATGGCGCTCGAGCCCAAAGACCACATCCGCGACCTGGCCCTGTTCAAGAAGAGCCTCGTCATGATCGCCGTGGTGGTGGCGGGCTTCATGCTCCACGGCCAGCTCGGCCTCGATTCGTCGGTCATCGCCCTGTCGGCCGCTTGCATCATGCTGCTCATCGGCAAGGCCGACCTCGAGCTTTCGGTCTTCAGCGTCGAATGGACCACGATCGGCTTCTTCTGCGGCCTGTTCATGGTCGTGGGCGCCTTGTCCGAAACGGGCGTGATCACCATGCTCGCCCAGTGGCTCATGTCGATCACCAACGACAATCCGCTTGCGCTCATGCTCGTGATCCTGTGGGCGAGCGCGCTCATCAGCGCCATCCTCGACAACATCCCCTTCGTGGCGACGATGATCCCCATCATCACCGCTATCGGTGCCACCGGCGTCGACGTGTCGAGTCTGTGGTGGGCCCTGTCGCTGGGCGCCTGCCTGGGCGGCAACGGCACGCTCATCGGCGCGAGCGCAAACGTCGTGCTCTCCTCGATTTCCACCAAGGAAGGCTATCCGATCACCTTCATGGACTTCACGAAAGAGGGCATGCCGATCATGCTGCTCACCGTTGCGGTGGCCACCGTCTACTGCGTCCTGCGCTACGGCCTGGCCCTGATGTAGGGTGCGCGCCAAGCGAAAGAATATCGCCCTCTAGCTGCAGAAACGTCGCAGCCGTACCCAACGTGAAGGGCTTGTGCGCAAGGTCCCGCGCTCGCCGATTTTGGCGGGAGCGGGGCCTTTTGCTGTGGTACACTTGGCAAGCTTGCAAAAAGAGGCAAGCACGTATTGTTGGCCCCCGAGACATGTTTGGCTTGCCGCTTGTGCAAGCGGCACCGTGAACATGGCATATGTACACGCAATCATGACGAAGGGTCCCTCTATTTTTTGAAAGGGGTCCATTTTGACCGAAATCAAAAATCCGTCCGTCATCGACTTCGAAGACATCTCCGACGAGCAGATGAACCAGATGATCGATGGCACGCTGACCGAGTTCGATGAAGGCGATCTGGTCGACGGCACGGTAGTGAAGATCGAGCACGACGAAGTGCTGGTCGACATCGGCTTCAAGAGCGAGGGCGTCATCCCCGTTCGCGAGCTGTCCATCCGCAAGGATGCCGATCCTTCTGAGATCGTGAACCTGGGCGACAAGATCGAAGCCCTCGTTCTGCAGAAGGAAGACAAGGACGGTCGTCTGATTCTTTCCAAGAAGCGCGCCGAGTACGAGCGTGCCTGGATTTCCGTGGAAGAGAAGTTCAAGGCCGGCGAAACCGTCACCGGCGAGGTCATCGAAGTCGTCAAGGGCGGCCTCATCCTCGACATCGGCCTCCGCGGCTTCCTGCCTGCCTCGCTCGTCGACCTGCGCCGCGTCAAGGATCTCGACGCCTACCTGGGCACCGAACTCGAAGCCCGCGTCATCGAGATGGACCGCAACCGCAACAACGTGGTGCTGTCCCGTCGCGTCCTCCTCGAAGAGGGCCGCAAGAACGAGCGTGCGGAAATCCTTTCCCGCCTGTCGAAGGGCATGCGCCTGAAGGGCACCGTGTCCTCGATCGTCGACTTCGGCGCCTTCGTCGACCTCGGCGGCATCGACGGTCTGGTGCACATCTCCGAGCTGTCCTGGTCCCACGTCAACCATCCTTCCGAGGTCGTCAAGGTCGGCCAGGAAGTCGAGGTTCAGGTGCTCGACGTCGACCTGCAGCGCGAGCGCATCTCGCTCGGCCTCAAGCAGACCACGCCCGACCCCTGGATCAAGCTCGTCGAGAACTACCCGGTGGGCTCCATCCAGGACGGCAAGGTCACCAAGACCGTTCCGTTCGGTGCGTTCGTCGAGCTCGGCCCCAACGTCGAAGGCCTCGTGCACATCTCCGAAATGGCCAACAAGCACATCGACACCCCGACTCAGGTCGTGCATGCCGGTGACGAAGTGAAGGTCAAGGTCATGGACGTCAATACCGAGCGTCGTCGCATCAGCCTGTCCATGAAGGCTGCCGCCGACGAGCTGGGCATCGAGATCGCCGTCGCCGACCCGACGCCGGAAGAGCTCGCCGCCAAGGAAGCTCGCCAGGCCAAGCGCGCCGCCGAGCGTGCCGCCCGCGAAGCCGAATAGCTCGCGCGCATACCGTGCTCTGAAAGGGCGCTCTCCTTCGTGAACCGCACCCCAGAAGTTGGAGTCCAGAAAGTAAAGGACAACGATTTCTGGAGGTGCGGTTTTTCATGACCGAGTACAGCGTCGACGTCAGGAGGGCGGCCGCGAGGCTGATGGAGAGGGGGCTGGGCTGGGCATCCATAGCCAAAAGGCTTGCAATGCCGGAAGGCACCGTCCGAAAATGGGTCGAGACATACAGGGCGTGCGGAAGCGAGGTGCTCTTCGGCATGGGGTCCGAGCACAGGGCATACGACTACGAGACGAAGCTCGCCGCGGTGCGCGACCACCTCGAGGACGGAATGCCCCTCCAGGCTGTGATGTCGAAGCACGGCATAGCGAGCAGGTCGGCGCTCCAAAGATGGGTGAAGGCGTACAGGGACGGAGGCCCCGAGGCGCTCAGGCCGAGGCCGAAGGGCAGGCCGAGGGGGGCGAGGAGCCGTCCCGGGCCCGAGCCGACCCGCGAGCAGGAGCTCGAGGCCGAGAACCGGAAGCTCAGGGCCGAGGTCGCGTACTTAAAAAAACTTCGAGCCCTGGAGGCGGAGGGGCGGGCACGTGGGACAGGTGCCAGGTGATCCGCGGGCTTTCGGGGCAGGGGTACGGGCTGGACGACCTGCTGGAGGCGTCGGGCATCCCGCGCTCCACCTACTACTACAACCTCAGGAGGGAGCCCAGGGCCACGCGCAGGGAGCTGTGGCCCAAGGTCGAGGAGATATTCCGGCGCACGGCCAACGGCTGCGGGTACCGGCAGGTCATGATGTGCCTGAGGGCCGAGGACGGCGTGCGCATCTCCGGCAAGACCGTGCTCAAGATGATGCGCGAGATGGGGCTGAGATGCGGCATACGCCGCGAGACCGAATACCACCGGTACAACTCCTACAGGGGCAAGGTGGGCCGCACCTTCGAGAACCTGCTGGGACGCGACTTCAGGGCCGGTCGGCCATGGGAGAAGATGGGCACCGACGTCACCGAGTTCAACCTGGGCTTCGGCAAGGCGTACCTGGCGCCCGTGCTCGACTTCTGCACCGACGAGGTCGTGGCCTGGTCGATATCCGAGCACCCCGACATGGCCCAGCAGAGAGAGATGCTGGGCATGCTCCTCGGAAGGAAGCCGGAGGGCGCCCGCCCCATACTCACCAGCGACATGGGCTGGCAGTACCAGAGCGACTGGTACTGCGCGACCATAGCGGGCGCGGGGTTCGTCCAGAGCATGTCGCGCAAGGGAAACCGCCTCGACAACGCTTGCACCGAGGGCTTCTTCGGGCATCTGAAGGACGAGTTCTTCCGCCACCAGAAATGGGACAGCTTCGAATCCTTCAAGCGGGACCTCGACGGATGTATCCGCCACTGGAACACGCGACGCCGCCAAATAGGGCTCGAGGGCATGACCCCTGCCGAATACAGGAATCACGCCCTCGGGGACGCGGCATAGCCGCTAGACTCTTATTTATCGACTCCAACTTCTGGGGTGCGGTTCATCGGGAGGGCGCCCTTTTTCGCGGTGGGGGAGGACCCTGTGTCAAGGGCCGGTTCTCTTGTCGCACAGCAGTGCGACCGTCCTTTTGCGCATCGGCGCGTGCGCCGCAAGCACCGCTGACGCTCTAGCGTTTCTGTTCATTGACCCTCTGTCAATTGTGAAGATAGTATGCAGCTATCGTCGAATTGTTCTTGAGATGCGAAAGGAGTTGGCTCGATGGCGGGCAAGGACCCAGGCAATGTGCTATCGGAGCAGAGCGCCGAGCGACGGGCTGAAATCGTCGAGGCGGCGCGCCAGCTCTACGACACCCAGGGCCTTGCCAGCACCACCGTCAAGGACATCACCGAAAAGGTCGGCGTATCGCGCAGTCTGCTCTACCACTACTTTGCCAGCAAAGAAGATGTGACCCAGGCCGTGCTCGATTCCTACGTCGAAGACTTCGTCGAGATGGTGCGGCTCTGGAACGAGTCGCGCGTCCGCGGCGACGTCAGGGGAGCGCTCGTTTCCTGCGTGAAGATGCTCCGGCGGGGCGTGTTCGATTCCGAGCCGTTCCGCTGGAGCGTGGCCAACAGCGAAAACGCGGGCCTCTACCAGAAGTTCATCTCTCTCACCGCCTCGCGGCTGGCTCGGTTCCTAACCGACACCACGGCCGTCGAGTACGCCCGTTACCACTACCAGCGGATCGATCACGTCTACGAGACGTTCTATCTGCTCGTGGTGGGGCTGGTGAGCTACGTCCGGCAGAATCCGGACGCCCCCGACGAGCTTCTGGAAGACCTCATCGCTCAGGCGCTTCGGCTCGACCTTGACGGTTCCGCCCGCAGGGACCCTGCGAGCGACCTGACGCCCGAAGAAGAGTGCCGCTAGGAGAGAAGGAAGCGGCCGCGCGACGCGGGCGCTCGTGCGTCCTCTGTTTTCATTCCGATCGACCTGCTAAGGAGACCCCGTGAGGGCGGGGCCTTGGGTCGTCGCGTCTTTAGGGCGATTCGAACGGTATATGCCAGTAGGAACGACGAGGAGGTCGGACCATGCTATTCCAAGTGTACGGAGACAACGCGTTGTTCCAGTGGGTAGGCTGGGTGATGGTGTTCATCGGGCTCATCCTGCTCAACGAGTTCGCTCGTCGATCGAAAACGGGCGGCATCATCATGTTCGTCGTGCTGCCCATCTTCATGACGATCTACTGTATCGCGGTGACGCTCGCCGCCAACGCAGGGCTTTCCTGGGGCGTCAACAATCCCACCGTGCTCTTCCAAAACGGATGGTTCCATTACGCCAAGGTCTACGCGGCGCTCGCAGGCTGCATCGGCTTCATGATCATCAAGTACCACTGGGGCAAGCTCGGCAAGTCCGAAATGTTCAAATGCTTCCCCTTCATCATCGTGGCCATCAACATCATGATCGCCAACGTGAGCGATTTCGAATCCTTCATCCACTACCTCCAGTTCACGGCCGGCGTGATTCAGGACCCCTCGGTGCCCGGATCGGCAGGCGCCTTCGTGCAGAACGGCTCGGTCGTGTGGGTCACGAGCGAGCACGCCACGCAGATTGCCGGCTACAACAACCTCTTCAACGGCATTGCCGGCCTCATCAACATCTTCTGCATGACCGGCTGGTGGGCCATCTACACCTCTAAGAAGAAGGACGACATGGTCTGGGCCGACATGACCTGGGTCTTCATCCTGGCTTACGACATCTGGAACTTCTGCTACACCTATAACTGCCTGCCCAACCACTCATGGTACTGCGGTCTGGCCCTGCTGCTGGCTCCCACGGTGGCAAACGCCTTCTGGAACAAGGGCGGCTGGATCCAGAACCGTGCGAACACGCTGGCCATTTGGTGCATGTTCGCCCAGGTCTTCCCGCAGTTCCAGGACAGCTTCCCCCAGATGGGATTCGATTCGGTGTTCGCGGTGAACTCCACCCTCAACTACACGGTCAACCTCACCGTGTCGCTCATCGCCCTTGCGGTGAACGTCTTCGCGATCGCCTACATCGCCTACCGTGCCAAGAAGCTCGGCGTGAACCCCTACAAGCACGAGGTCTTCGTCGGCACGCGCGACTACGAACAGGCCCGCGCCCGCATCGACGAGGCCGAGCTGGCCGCCTAAGCGCCCACGAGCGCATAACGTGCAGCCGGAATTCCCGGCGCACAAAAGGGAACGGGCCCGCATAGTGCGGGCCCGTTCCAGGCTAGAGGGAAGGGAGATGTCCGGTTAACCGAATCGCCCGGACACGTAGTCTTTCGTGCGCGTATCCTGGGGGTCTTCGAAGATCTGCATCGTGGGCCCGGCCTCGACCATCTCGCCCATCAGGAAGAAGGCGGTCTTCTGGGCGACGCGGGTGGCCTGCAGCATGTTGTGGGTCACCAAGACGATCGTGTAGCGGTCCTTGAGCGCGCCCACGAGCTCTTCGACCTTGTTGGTCGAAATGGGGTCGAGGGCGCTCGTGGCCTCGTCCATGAGCAGGACGTCGGGGGCGATGGCCAGGGCGCGGGCGATGCAGAGGCGCTGGGCCTGGCCGCCTGAAAGCCCCAGGCCGTTGGCGTCGAGGCGGTCTTTCAGCTCGTCCCACACGGCGGCGTCGCGCAGGCTCTGCTCGACGATATCGTCGAGGTCGGCGCGCTTGGTGATGCCGTGGGCGCGCGGCCCGTAGGCCACGTTGTCGTAGACGCTCATGGGAAAGGGGTTGGGGTGCTGAAAGACCATGCCCACGCGGCAGCGCAGAAGGGCAGGGTCGAGGTCCCGGTAGACGTCGATGCCGTCGAGCGTGACCTCGCCTTCCACCCGGCAGCCCTCGATGAGGTCGTTCATGCGGTTCAGGCAGCGCAAGAAGGTCGACTTGCCGCAACCCGACGGCCCGATGAGGGCGGTGACCTCGTGTTCGGGGATGTTGAGGTTGACGTGCTTCAGGGCGTGGAACTCGCCGTAGTAGAGGTTCACGTTGCGCGTGCGCATCTTGGCGGGCGCGTTGGACGGCACGGGCGCCGCGTAGTGCGAAATCGCGTCCGCCTCTTCGAGCACGCTGGCGCGGTCGATCAGCGACACGTCGTTGGGGCGAGTCGCCGCCGGCGTCGCGGCAGCGCCGGGCGCCGTGGTCGGCTTGTTTGCTTCCGTGGATTGCTGTTGCATGGAATGCTCCCTCGTATTGAATGGCGACCAGACGGGGCGGCTTAGCCGAACTGCCCGGAAATGTAGGCCTGCAGGCGCTCGTCTTCGGGCGCGGTGAAGATTCGCTCGGTGGGGCCCGTTTCGACCATCTCGCCCAGGTAGAAGAAGGACGTGGTGTCGGACACGCGGGCGGCCTGCTGCATGTTGTGGGTCACGATGATCACGCAGATCCCCGTGTCGGCGATGCGGCGCGCCGTGTCTTCGATGGCGCGCGTGGCGATGGGATCGAGCGCCGAGCAGGGCTCGTCCATGAGCAGGACGTCGGGGTGCAGGGCCAAGGTGCGGGCGATGCAGAGGCGCTGCTGCTGGCCGCCGGAAAGGGCCCAGGCCGATTTCTTCAGGTCGTCTTTCACTTCGTCCCACAGCACCGCGGCGCGCAGGGCCTCTTCCACCTGGTCGTCGAGGTTGGTGGAATTGGCGGCCATGCCGTGGCGGGTGAGGGCGAGCGCAACGTTGTCGTAGATCGACTTGCGGAAGGGGTTGGGCTGCTGGAAGACCATGCCGATCGACGTGCGCACGTCGAAGAGGTTGATCTTCTCGTTGACGATGTCGACCCCGTGGTAGTCGATCGAGCCCACGATGCGGCAGTGGGGGATTTCGAGGTTCATAAGGTTCAGGCAGCGCAGGAACGTCGATTTGCCGCAGCCCGACGGCCCGATGAGGGCGGCCACTTCGCCTTTGTGGAAGGTCAGGCTCACGTCGTGCAGGGCCTGCTGGTCGGTGTTGTAGAAGACGCCGGTGCCATTCGAGCGAATCGCGACTTCCTTCGAAACGGCGCGCGCGGCGGCAACCTGCGTGTGGCTCGACACGGGCGCGGAGGGCGCGTCGGGGGCGTTCACTTTAGTCTGTTCCATAAACGTTCGTCAGCTCTCTCTATTCGGCCGTGAGTTTCTTCGAAAGACGGCGGCCGGCGAATCGGGCGATCAGGTTAAAGGCGAGGATGCAGATCACGAGCACGGCGGCGGTGCCGTCGGACACGGCTGTGAGGTCGGGGACCACGCCTTCGGAGTTTATCTTCCAGATGTGCACGGCAAGCGTTTCGGCCGGGCGCCAGATGTTCCAGGGGCAGGCGGGATTGGTCAAATCGAAGCTCGTGAAGTCGAGCGCCGGGGCCGACTGGCCGGCCGTGTAGATCAGGGCTGCGGCCTCGCCGAACACGCGGCCGGCCGACAGGATCACGCCGGTGATGATCGCGGGCATGGCGCAGGGGAGCAGGATGTGCACCGTGGTCTCCCAGCGGGTCATGCCGAGCGCCAGGCCCGCGTCGCGCTGGTCGGTGGGCACCGCTTCGAGGGCCTGCTGGATCACGCGCAGCAGGATGGGAATGTTGAACATCGTGAGGGCGAGCGCGCCCGAGATGATCGAGAAGCCCCAGCTCATCTGCAGCACGAAGAGCAGGAAACCGAAGAGGCCCACGACGATCGAAGGCAGGGAGGAGAGCACTTCGATGGCCGTCTTCACCGCGCGGGTGACCCAGTTGTCGGGGGCGTATTCCACCAGGAAGATGGCGGCGCCCAGCGACAAGGGGATCGAAATCACGAGCGTGAGCACGAGCAGGTAGAAGGAGTTGAAGAGCTCGGGACCGATGCCGCCGCCCTCTTTGAACTGCTGGGGCGGGCTCGTGAGGAAGGCGGGGTCGAAGGCCTTCGAGGCGCCGGCCGAAATGATGTAGACCAGGATGGCCGCGAGCAACACGCAGATGGCGCCGGCGATCGCCGTGAGGATGACCGTGGCCGCTTTGCTCTGACGTCGCGCCTTTTCGACGTGGGCGACGACGGCGTCGGGGTCGATAAGACGCGGGGCGGGTTGGGGCGTTGCGGTGTTAGCCATTGATCTTTGCTCCCTTGCGGCCGATCAGGTGGACGATGAGGATGAACGCCAGGGACATGGCGAGCAGCACGAGGGCCAGCGACCAGAGCACGTCGTTGTACATGGTGCCCATGGCCTCGTTGCCCATGCCCATCGTGAGCACCGAGGTGAGGGTGGCGGCGGGCGTTACGAGCGAGGTGGGGATCACGGCCGCGTTGCCGATGACCATCTGCACGGCGAGCGCCTCGCCGAAGGCGCGGGTCATGCCCAGGATGAGGGCGGTCATGATGCCGGGAAGGGCGCTGCGCAGGACCACTTTCCAGATGGTCTGCCAGCGCGAGCAGCCGAGGCCTAAGGAGCCTTCGCGGTAGGACTTGGGCACGGCCGCGATCGCGTCGATGGAAAGCGAGGTGACCGTGGGCAGCACCATGACGGCGAGCACGATCGAGCCGGCGAGTAGGCCGTAGCCGGTGCCGCCTGCTATGCCGCGGATGAAGGGCACGATGATCGAAAGGCCCAGCAGGCCGAAGACGACCGAGGGGATGCCCACCAGAAGCTCGATGACCGGCTGCAGGACCTTGCGCCCGAACGTGGGCTGGATCTCGACCACGAAGATCGCGGCGCCGATCGCGAAGGGAAAGACGAACAGGGTCGACATGATCGTCACGCCGAAGGAACCGATGATCATGGGCAGCGCGCCCACAAGGGGCGCGCCGGCGTCGTCGGTGGAGTGGGGGTTCCAGGTGGTGCCCCCGAAGAACGAGGCCAAAGAGATGCCGTCCGTGGTGAAGGTCGCCAAGCCGTGCTGGGCTACCATGAAGATCAGCGTCACAACGAGCAGGGTGGCAAGACCCGCGCACGCCCCGCTGATTCCACCGCCCAAAAGCTCGACGCGCTTCTTGGGCATCATGCGCTTCGCGCGCGCTCGCGCCGCTTGGGGCGCTTGCGGCGCCGGTTGGGGGGCCGGCGCCGCCGGCTGTACTGCTTCGGCCATCGTTCTCCTTCAGATACCAGGGGTTTGCGCTATTTGTTGCTCACGTTGCCGTCTTTGTCGCGGGCGACCTTCATGCCGGTCACGGGGATGTAGCCGGTCTGCTCGACCAGGCTGCCCTGAACGTCGTCGCCCATCATGTAGTCGATGAAGGCCTGGGTGGTCTCGTCGGGGCTGGCGGCGGTGTACATGTGCTCGTAGGCCCAGATCTTCCAGTCGTTGGTTTCGACGTTGGCTTCCTTCGGTTCGGCGTTGTCGACCGAAAGGGCGACCATGTTGTCGTCGAAGTAGGAGAAGGCCAGGTAGGAAATGGTGCCCGGGGTCTCCTTGACCATCTTGGCGACGGTGCCCGAAGAATCCTGCTCCTGCGGCTTGAAGGTTTCGGGAACGTCGACGCCCTTCAGGACGGCGTCTTCGAAGGTGGCGCGGGTGCCGGAGCCTGAAGCGCGGTTGAGGACGACGATGGCCTGGTCGGCGCCACCCACTTCGCTCCAGTTGGTGATCTTGCCGGTGAAGATGCCCTGCAGCTGCTCCATGCTCAGGTTGGTCACGCCGCAGTCCTTGTGGGCGACCGGGCCCATGCCCACGACGCACACCTGGTTATCCTTGATCTTGGCCAGGTCGCTCGCGTCGGAGAGCTTGCTTTCGGCGAAGACGTCGGAATCGCCGATCTGCACGGCGCCCTGGGCGATCTGCGTGATGCCCTGGCCCGAGCCGCCGCCCTGGACGGTGATCTGCACGCCCGGGTTCTGCTGCATGAACTGTTCGGCCGCAGCTTCGACGAGGGGCTGCAGGGCGGTCGATCCCACGGCGGTGATGCTGCCGGAGAGCGTCTTCGAGCTGGCGATCGACGAGGTGGACGAGCTAGAGCTCGAGGAGCTCTGGGAGCTCGATCCGCAGCCGGTGAGGCCCATGCTGAGCGCGGTGACGCCGGCGACGCCCATCAGACCCAAGAACGAACGGCGCGAGAACTGCTTGCCTTCGATGCGATTTGACATACCTTAATCCTCTCGATCTACGTGGTGCCCCGATAAGGCCCATCAGCACGGCATCATAGGGTGGCCGCACGCCGGTCGCGCGACGCGACGGCCAGATATTGCCCTGATTTTGAATTCGGGCCCACATGCGGCGCACGGCGCCGAAATGCCTTTGCCCGTTCGTGACGCGGCTGTGACATTCCCCGCGAGCGAAAAGATCGGGCAAAGTCGCTGCGGGGTGCGTGCGCGCCGCGCTCCGGTTGGGCAAAGGGGCGGGCTCTGTACGGTTACCGAACCGATGCTGCCCGGCGCGCGCAGGCGGGCGCGCGCGTGATAGGATGGAAAGCGTTCCACAAGGAGGGTTCGAGTCGGCGCGCGCAGGGCGCAGCGCTTGCAAGGGGGGTACGTATGAAACGTTGTGTGCTCATCGGCGGAATCGGTTCGGGGAAATCCACCGTCTCGCGGATGCTGCAAGAGCATGGGGCGAAGTGCGTCGATCTCGACGACTGCGGCCATGAAGTGCTCCTGAAACCCGAAGTGATCAGCATGCTGGCCGAAACCTTCGGCTCCGACATCCTCGACGAAAACGGGGAGGTCGACCACAAGAAGCTCGCGGCTAAGGCCTTCGCCACTCCGAGCGCCACGGTCAAGCTCAACCAGATCACCCAGCCCCGCCTGCTCAAGGTGGCCGAAGACCGCCTCGAGGCGCTCGAGCGCGCGGGTTGCGAGGTCTCCTTCGTCGAGATTTCCGCCTACGACGGCCCCGACGGCACCTTTGCCCCGCTCTTCCGCGGCGACGACGGCGTCGTCTGCGTCACGGCTCCCACGCGCCTGCGCATCGAGCGCGCGGTGGCCAAGGGCTTTTCCGAAAAGGACGTCCGCAACCGCATCAAGCGCCAGGTGTCCGACGAACAGCGCGCCCTGTGGAGCGACTACATCATCTCCAACAAGGGGTCGATCGACGACCTGCGCGCCCGCGTCGACGAGGTCTGGGACCAGATCTCGAAGCGCTAGCGCGCCTTCACACGACCTTTGGGGCGGTCCCCATGGATGCCGGCTCGCCGTCGCGCCCATGGGGACCGCTTCTGCGGTGAGAGCCACGAGGAGGCACCTATGCCGCATCTTTCGAATATCGACGGGGCAGAAATGGAGGGCAAGCTGCCCGAAGTGCGCCTGTCCTCGCAGCCCTTCAAGGTGGTCGCGCCCTTCGAGCCCACCGGCGACCAGCCCCAGGCGATCGCGAGCCTGGCGCACGGGATCGAAGAGGGCCTGCGCTACCAGACGCTTCTGGGCGTGACCGGGTCGGGCAAGACCTTCACGATGGCGAAGACGATCGAGGCCGTGCAGCGGCCCACCCTCGTGCTCGAGCCCAATAAAACGCTCGCGGCCCAGGTGGCCGCCGAGCTGCGCGAGTTCTTCCCCGACAACGCCGTGGTCTACTTCGTGTCCTACTACGACTACTACCAGCCCGAAGCCTACGTGCCCCAGACCGACACCTTCATCGAAAAGGACGCCTCGATCAACGAAGAGGTCGAGAAGCTGCGCCATGCGGCCACGAGCGCCCTGCTTTCGCGCCGCGACGTGATCGTGGTGGCTTCGGTGAGCTGCATCTACGGTATCGGCAGCCCCATGGACTACGCGGGCATGGCGGTGTTCTTGGACAAGGGCAAGCCCGCCGAGCGCGACGACGTGATCCGCGAGCTCATCGACATCCAGTACGACCGCAACGACTACGAGATGACGCGCGGCACTTTCCGTGTGCGCGGCGACGCGCTCGACGTCTTCCCGCCCTACGCCGACAACCCGGTGCGGGTGGAGTTCTTCGGCGACGAAATCGAATCGATCACCGAAGTCGACAACGTCACCGGCCACGTGGTCAACGAATACGAGGCCTTGCCCATCTGGCCGGCGTCCCATTACGTGACGGCCAAGCCCAAGATGGACCACGCGATCAAGACGATCCGCGAGGAGCTGCGCGAGCGCCTGGCCCAGTTCAAGGAAGAGGGCAAACTGCTCGAGGCCGAGCGCCTCGAGATGCGCGTGTCCTACGATTTGGAAATGATGGAGACCATGGGCTTCTGCAGCGGCATCGAAAACTACAGCCGCCACCTCGATGGGCGCGCCCCCGGCGAACCGCCCTACACCCTGCTCGACTACTTCCCCAAAGACTTCGTCTGCATGATCGACGAGAGCCACGTGACGGTGCCGCAGGTGCGCGGCATGCACGAAGGCGACCGCAGCCGCAAGGTGACGCTGGCCGAGCACGGCTTCCGCCTGCCCAGCTGCCTGGACAACCGGCCCCTGCGCTTTGACGAGTTCGAGGAGCGCATCCCCCAGTTCGTCTACGTGAGCGCCACGCCGGGCGACTACGAGAAGCGCGTGAGCGAGAACCGCGTCGAGCAGATCATCCGCCCCACGGGCCTGCTCGACCCTGAAATCATCGTCCGTCCCACGGCCAGCCAGATCGACGACATCATCGACGAGGCGCGCATGCGGGCCGAGCGCCACGAGCGCACGTTGATCACCACCCTTACCAAGAAGATGGCCGAAGACCTCACCGACCACCTGCTCGACGAGGGCATCCGGGCCAACTACATGCATTCCGACATCGCCACGCTCGACCGCGTTGACATCCTGCGCGACCTGCGCCTGGGCAAGTTCGACGTGCTCGTGGGCATCAACCTGCTGCGCGAGGGGCTCGACCTTCCCGAGGTGAGCCTGGTGGCGATCCTCGATGCCGACAAGGAAGGCTTCCTGCGCAACTACCGCTCGCTCATCCAGACGATCGGCCGCGCGGCCCGCAACGCGCACGGCCAGGTGATCATGTACGCCGACAAGCGCACCGATTCGATGGACCTGGCTATCACCGAAACCGAGCGCCGCCGCAGCATCCAGATGGCCTACAACGAAGAGCACGGGATCGTGCCGAAGACGATCAAGAAGGACGTCAACGACATCCTCGACTACGTGCAGCAGGATGCCGGCGACCGTTCGGCCGAGGACGTGAACCGGGAGCTCGCGAACCTGTCGCGTTCGGAAGTGAACCGCGTGGTGGCCTCGATGGAAGAGGAGATGCGCCAGGCGTCGGCCGACATGGACTTCGAACGCGCCGCCGCCCTGCGCGACCAGGTGGTCAAGCTCCGCGCCCAGGTGGAAGGGTCGACCGAGGAAAGCGCGCTCGCCGATCTGCGCAAGAGCGCTCGCAAGGGAAGTGACTTCGGCAGGCGCAAGCGCAAGTAATCGCTCCCGCGCTTTCGGGAAGCTGCAAGCAAGCAGGCAGCCTCCGCGCTTTCAGACAAAGAGAACGGCCGCGCTCTCAGATGAGTGCGCGGCCGTTCCGACAAGGAAGGAAAGGATCGGTGGGGGAAGAGGATTCTAGTAGGCCTTGAAAGAAGCCTTGGGGGTCAGGCAAATGGGGCACGCCGTGAAGTCCTCGCCCTTGTGAATGTAGCCGCACACGGGGCAGAGATAGTAGGTCTCGTCGCTCGGCGTATCGATCATGGAGTAGGCGTTCAGATATCGTTCGGCATGATAGGCTTCAGCTAGCTTGGCACGCGTGAATATCTGCACGGCTTCGCTGTTTCCTTCGGCTTGTGCGGCCTTGATGAACGAAGGATACATATCCGACGTTTCGTAAATCTCGCCGTTGGCTGCCTCGATGAGGTTGGTGCCGCTCGTGTACGTGGGCACTTCGGGGATTGCCGGCTTCTGATAGCTGGGGTCCAGCTTGCTGGCCAGGGCGTATTCAAGCTCGATATGAATCTTCTCGGCGTCGGACGTGCAGGAGAACAGGCGTTTGAGCTCGGGGAAGCCTTCCTTTTCAGCGGCCTGTGCCCAGGTGGCGTACTTGGTCGTAGCCGCTGTTTCGCCAACGATGGCCGACTTCAGGTTCTCAAGTGTGGTGCCGACCGTCGTTTTGCTTTCAGGGGCGACGTCGAAGTTGTGCCCGGTGCTTGCATCGGGCATGGTTTTCGGGTCGAGCACGTACGAAGCGGTGCTCGTCGTCGCGCTGCTCGAGCTGCCTGTCGAAGAGCTCGATGATGCGGACGACTTCGGTGCGCATCCGGCAAAGAGACCGGCAGCTGAAATGGCGGCGGTGCCTACGACGGCACCTTTCATGAAGTCGCGGCGTGAAAGTTCGGACATGACTCCTCCTCATGTGTCTGCGGCGTTCGATGCTGCAGAGATCGAACGCCGTCTGCGATGCGATAGCCTCCTCACTATCGCTATTGATAAGCTATATCAATAAGGAGAAATATTCTATTCTGGTGGGGGAGGAAAAATCCTGCAATAATGATAATCTTTACTAATAAATGATTAATGAAATCGCATGAGCCGCAAGGCGCAGACGGCGCTCACGGTCCATGGTGCTTCGTGCCCTGTTCAAACGCCCGTCTGGTGGTTCAGGTAACCGAGAAATCCGACCAGATGGGCTCGGGTTTCTGTTTAGTGCTGAGCGCTTCCTATTCCTTGTACATGAGGGCGATCGTGTAGTAGCCGCGCTCGTAGGGGCGGTAGAACTGCTGGGTGTCGATTAAAGAGATGCCGTCTTTGGCCTGGAGGTCATCGACGTCGCGCGGGGGCACGGCGTCGGTCGATTGGCCGAGCACCCAGAAGTAGCCGTGATAGTCGTTCAGGACCTCTTCCCAGCTGTGGACGATGCGCAGCGTGGGCTCGTAGCAGGAGTAGGCCAGATCCCAGTTGCCCTTCTGCCATTCCATGTAGTACTGGGGGATGTCGGGCAGCTCGACGGACGTGACGCCTTCGATGCCGATGTCGCTCGAGATCACGAGGTCGTCGGCGCCGATGTTGGCCTGCATGTACTGGAAGAGCTCGCGGTTCTGGCTGGAGTAGTCGTCCTGCAGGATGAGGGCCTGGCCCACGAGCGACATGCTCATGAGCACGGCGCAGGCAGAAGCGGTGAGCGTGTTCGAATCGACGCGGCGCAGGATTATGACGATGCCGAACAGGAAGGGCCCGATGCCGATGAACACGTAGCGGAAGTAGACCATGAAAGAGTGCATGAGCGCGGACGCGAGACCCGAAAGGGCGAACAGGCCCAGGTAGACCGAAATGCCCAGGAAGGCGGGAAGGACCGCCGGGCTAACGAGCCAGGAGCCGAAGCGGGCGAGGGGGTTGCGCGCGTGCGTATGTGGCGAGCGGCGCTTGTGGGCGCGGATTGCTTTGACGACCTGGTAGACGAGGGCGGCGAGCAGGATGCTCGCGCAGACGATGAGGACCCAGACGGCGATGTGTGCGACGATGCCGTAATCGCCCTTCCAGGCGAAGTCGATCTGCATCGTGATGAAGGGGTAGCGCGCGAGCGAGATGAGCGTGCCGGGGAATTCGAAATTGAGCCAGTAGGTGTTCGAAACCACGCCGAGCTGGGAGACGAAGGACACGAGCCAGGGCGCGTAGAGGGCGACCTGGGCGGCGGCCTGGATGACGAAGGCCTTGAGGTCGGCGCCGCGCTCGCGCCGTCTGGCCAACAGGCAGACGAGCACCTCGAGGTTGATGATGAAGGCCGACATCACGGCGAAGTAATGCAGGTAGGCCGAAGCGAGCGAGCAGACGGCGAACAGGACCCAGGTTGAGACGGGTACGTCGCGCGCGCCGCCGGGCGCGGGCTTGGCGCGGATGATGCGCAGGCCGTAGACGAAGGTGAGCATGATCAGGCACGACGCCCAGGCGTACATGCGCACTTCGATGGCGATGAAGGACACGTAGGGCGTGAAAAGGGCAATCACGCTGAAGAGCAGGCCGATGCGCCAGCCGAAGTCGCGGCGCAGGTGGGTGAAGCCGATGGCGGCCATGGCCACCGACCCCAAGGCGGTGAAGACGCGGTAGGCGGTCACGTCGCCGCCGAAGAGGTGGATCACGTGCAGGGCCCAGTAGTAGAGGGGCGGATGCACGTCGCCTGAAGTGATGTGCCAGATTTCAGGGAAGGAGTAGTTGGCGATCGCCACCGAGTAGCTTTCGTCGAACCAGATGTTGTCGTGGAAGGCGCCGGAAAGAAGGTAGACGGCGCCGACCGCTAGCACGAGAAGGTGGAACCAGCGGGCGGAGAGCACGGGGTGTCGATTGGAAGTCATAGATGCATAGTACCCGCTCGAGGGCAAGCCATATCTCTTCGACGGAACATCCATGAAATTGCGACCTCGTAAAGCGCGCGGAAGGGGCGCGCGCAGGGCGCGTGCGCGGCGCGGAAGCGGGGCGGGGGCGGCACGCGAGCGCCCCTCAGGGGGCCGCGACGTGCTTCTTTCGCTTTTCTGCTCCGCTTGCAGCGTCCCTGCGCAGGAGTTTCATCCTGGAAACTTACAATTCCTAATCATTTACTGGGAATTCCTGCCGGTAGAGGCGAAGCTGTGCGATACTTTCAACAAAACGAGCGAAAGGACCTCGCATGAAGATTTCCACGAAAGGGCGCTACGCGCTGCGCATGGTCATCGACATTGCCGAACATGCCGAAGAGGGGCCGGTGGCGCTGCGCGAATCGGCTCAGCGCACGGGCATTTCGGTGAAATATATGGAACAGCTCGCCGGCCAGCTCACCCGCTACGGCGTCCTGCGCAGCACGCGCGGCGCCCACGGCGGCTATAGCCTGTCGCGGCCGGCGACCGACATCACAGCCGGCGACATCCTGCGGGCGAGCGAGGGCAGCATGGCCACCGTCGCCTGTTTGGAAGAGGGTGCGGGCATCTGCCCCATGCGCGGCGAATGCGAGACGGTCGATTTCTGGACCGGGCTCGACCGCACGATAGAAAGCTACGTCGACAGCGTGTCGGTCGACGACATGGTGCGCAAGCGGGTGCGGGTCCCGCAAGCGGGCTAGCCTTCCAAGCGGTCGGGTTCGGCCGCTTTTTTCTTGCCCTCGCCCGCATCGGCTTCCGCTGGCAGAGCGAAGGCCGAAAGGGCCGCATCGCTCGGTTCGTCGACGTCGGGCTCCTCGTATTCGCCCTGGCGCACGACGTCGTCGGGGTCGGGGACGGTCATGTCCACGCTCGCGGCAAGCGCCGACAGGCGGGTGGGTGTGCGCTTGAAGACGGGGTTCACGTACCGGTCGCGGTCGGCGGTGCGCGCGCCATAGTCGATCGCGAAGGTCGGACAGCGCTGCAGACAGGCCAAGCACAGGGTGCAGCGCTCGCCGTCCCAGCGCGGGGCCCCGTCCTCGATCGTCACGGTGCGGGTGGGGCACAGGCGCGCGCAGGTGCCGCAGCCCACGCAGGCCGTGCGGTCGACGGTGAAGGGCGCGATGTCGATCTTGCGCGAGCCAAGGGCGGCGAGCGCGCCGGCGGCCGCGCTCAGGGCGCCCTTCTTCTCCATGCTGCCCATGCGCTTGGCGTTCACCGAAAAGGCCACCGACCGGGCCTGCCGGTGGGCGGCGTGGTTCTTCATGCGGCGCGCTTCCGGCGAACCCGGCGAGCGCTTGATGATGCAGTTGTCGACGTCCTCGATCGAATACGAGGCGTCGAGGCGGATGTTGAGGGCGGCCTTGAGCGTGCGGGCGAGCTCCTTGGCCGCGTTGCCCACCGCCTCCCCGCAGGTGATCGCGCAGAAGCAGTAGCCGGGCACGAAGGGGTTGCCGTTGGGCGTGATGAAGGCGAGCCAGTCGATGAAGTCGGCTACGATGCGGGGGACGGCGCGGTCGTAGACGGGGAAGACGAACCCCAGCGTCTCGCCCTGCTCCACGCGGAAGCTGAATCGGCCCATGCGGTAGGATTCGCCGATGTCGACGAGCTCGTCGTGGGTGATTTCGGCGATGGTGTGGGCGGCGGCGAACGAATTGCCCGTTCCCGTGAAGTAGAAGATCATCCTTGGGTCCTTTGCGCGGGGCGCATGCTGGTGGGGTGAATGGGTGCGGGCCTTAAGGCCCGGGCGCTGGCTAGAGGGCGTCGGTGTCGAGCCAGACGGTGAAGGGGCCTTCGTTGACGAGCGACACGCTCATGTCGGCGCCGAATTCCCCTACGGCGACCGTCTCGACGTCCGCTTGCGCGAGCTCGACGAAGCGCCGGTAGAGGGTGCGGGCGAGGGCGGGGTCGCCGGCGGCCGTGAAGCTCGGGCGGTTGCCGCGCTTGCAGTCGGCGTAGAGGGTGAACTGCGACACGATCAAGACGCTGCCGCCGATGGCCGAAAGGGACAGGTTGGTCTTGCCGGCATCGTCGGCGAAGATGCGCAGTTTGGAAATCTTGCGCCAGAGCTTTTCCGCTTCGGCTTCGCCGTCGTCTTGGCCCACGCCCAGAAAGATCACGAGCCCGCGGTCGATCGAGCGGGCGGGGTCGCCGGCGATCATGCCGTCGAACGTTCCCGTCGTGCCGTCGTTGATGGTTACCTGTGCGTGCGATGCGCACTGCAGCAATGCCCTCATGGGCGCCTCCCTTTCATACGCGTGTGCGCACAGCATACCGCAGGCGGCGATAGGTTTTCGCTAGGTTTGCGCTCATGCGTTCAGAAGCTTTTCCCGCACGAGCGAAATGGTACACTTGTTCGTGTTCGAACCCGGCTTTGCAAAGGAGCGCCCATGATCGACGAGCTGCATGTACAGGATGTCGCGCTCATCCGCGACGCCACGCTCGCGCCCGCCCGCGGGCTCACGGTGGTCACGGGCGAAACGGGCGCCGGCAAGACGGCCCTGCTCGGGTCGCTCAAGCTGCTCGGCGGCGACCGGGCCGACGCCGGCATGGTGCGGGAGGGCGCCGACGGCCTGCGCGTCGAAGGCCGCCTCTTCCCGCTTTCCGGCGGCGGGGAAGAGGAGCAGGCGGAAGGCTGCGTGGCGGAACGCACGGTGAGCGCCGACGGCCGCAGCCGCGTGCGCATCGACGGTTCGATCGCCAGCGTCAAACAGCTCGCCGCCACGGTGGGCGCTACGATCGACCTGTGCGGCCAGCACGAGCACCAGCGCCTCATGAAGCCGGCCAACCACCGCGCCATGCTCGACGAATGGGCGCACGACGCGATCGCCGAAGCGCAGACCGCCTACGCCGCAGCCTTCAAGGACGCGCAGGACGCCGCGCGCGCGGTCGAGGCGGTGCGCGCGGCCGGGCAGCTCGACGCCCAAGCGGTCGACCAGGCCCGGTTCGTCCTCGCCCGCATCGACGAGGTCCATCCGCTCGACGGCGAGTACGACGAGCTCTCCCAGCAGGTGGTCAAAGTGGAAAACGCCGCCGACCTCTCGCGCGCCGTCGAGGGCGCGCGAGAGGCGCTTGCAGGCGACGGGGGCGCGATCGACGCGATCGGGTCGGCCGTCGCCCTGCTCGAGGGGGTGGCTTCCGTCGACGCCGATCTGGGCGCGCTCGCCCAGAGCCTGCGCGAGGCGGGCTACATCGTCGAAGACGTGGCGCGCGACGTGCGCACCTGGGGCGATTCGCTCGATTTCGACGAGTCCGACCTCGAATCCATGCAGAACCGCATGGGCGAGCTGCAGCTGCTCATGCGCAAATGGGGCCCCACGATGAAGGAAGTGAAAGAAGCCTACGTCGAAGCCGCCCGCACGGTCGCCTCGGTCGACGGCTTCGACGAAAAGCTCCAGGCGGCCCTTGCGACCCAAGAAGAGGCCGAAGGCGTGCTCGCCGGGGCGGCTGCCGCCCTTCACGAAGCCCGCGCGGCGGCGGCCCCCGGCTTTTCGGACGCGGTGTCGGCCCAGATGGCCCGGCTCGAGCTGGGGCACGCCCGCCTCGTCTGCTCGGTCGACGAGCTTCCGCGCGCCAAGTGGACCGCGCAGGGCCCCGACGAGGTGGAGTTTCTCTTCCAGCCGGGCCTGGAAATGACGGCCCGTCCCCTTGCCAAGATCGCCTCCGGCGGCGAGCTCAGCCGCGTGATGCTCGCGATCAAGGTGGTGCTCGGGGAGTCCGACGCGGTCGACACGCTCGTCTTCGACGAGGTCGACGCCGGCGTGGGCGGGGCCACGGCCCGCGCCCTGGCCGACGTGCTCGTCGATTTGTCACGCACCCATCAGGTGATCGTGGTTACCCACTTGGCCCTGGTGGCCGTGGCCGGCGACGTGCACTACCTCGTGCGCAAGGTGGGCGAGGACGCGCCGGAAACCCAGCTCGTGCGCCTGTCCGCCGAAGAGCGCGTGCATGAGATCGCCCGTATGCTTTCGGGCGACGAAAGCGCCGCGTCCTTGGCGCACGCCCGCCAGATGCTCGACGACCGCGAGGGGTAGGGCGCGCGGGCGGGCGCGAGCGCAGGGGCGCCCGCCGACCTTTTGCCGCTTGCAGGACGCGCGGACCGTGCGGCTGCGCGCATCCCGCCTATAGCAGGCGGTCGCGCACGTAGGCCGCGACGTCGTCGTGGACGTTGGGCACCTTGCCGTCGATGACCGCGGCGAGCGCCGCATGGAGCACGCGGCCCACTTCGGGGCCGGGGGCCACGCCCAGGGCGATGATGTCGTTGCCGTTCAGGGCGAGCTGGTTCAAGGTGAAGGCCTCGTCTTTGGCGACGATCTCGTCAAGACAGGCGTCGATGTCGTTGGCTAGGCGGATGCCGCTCTGGTAGCGCGGCGCGTGGGCGGCCGAATCGGCCCGCTTCACGTCGCACAGGGCCCGTACCAGGTCGATGCGGCCGTCGAACATCCGCAGCATGTGCTTGACGTACTTGGGTTGGGCCGGCACCGGCGTGTCGTGGTAGCGCACGAGCAGGCGCACGTCGTGGATGAAGCGTGGGCTCTTCTTCAGGCGCTTCAGGGCGCCCGCAGCGATGTCGACGCCGGCTTCGGCATGGCCGTAGAAGTGACCGATGCCGTTGTCGTCGGTGAAGAAGGTGCTCGGTTTCCCCACGTCGTGCAGGAGCGCCGTCCAGCGCAAAAGGAGCGTGGCAGGGATGAGCTGGCAGGCCCAGGCCGAATGCTCGAGTACGTCGTAGATGTGGTACTTGGTGAGCTGGTCGAGCCCGCGCATGGGGCCCAGCTCGGGTATGACCGTTTCGAGGATGCCCGGGTAGGCCATGATCGCGTCGTGGATGTGGTCGCCCAGAAGCATCGCGTCGAGTTCGTGGGACACGCGCTCGGCCGACACCTTCCGCAGGAGGTTGCGCGCGTCGAGCATGCCCGCTTCGGTGGCCGGCTCGATCGAGAAGCCCAGCTGGCTCGCGAAACGCACGCCGCGCAGGATGCGCAGGGCGTCTTCGCGGAAGCGCAGGGTGGGGTCGCCCACGGCGCGGATCGTGCCGGCCTCGATGTCGACCCTGCCGCCGAACGGGTCGAGCAGGCCGCGGTCGGGGTGGAAGGCGATCGCGTTCATCGTGAAATCGCGGCGGGCAAGGTCCTCGCTGATGTCGGTGACGAAGCTCACGCTGTCGGGGTGGCGGGCGTCGGAATAGGCGCCGTCGGTGCGGAAGGTGGTCACCTCGAAGGTGCGGCCGTCGGCTTCCACGGTGAGCGTGCCGTGGGCCACGCCCGTCTCGAAGGTCCGCATGCCCGCTGCCTCGCAGACCCGCTGGGTGTCTTGCCAGGGGGCGGCGCAGGTGAGGTCGATGTCGTTGATGGGACGGCCCAACAGGGCGTCGCGCACGCAGCCGCCCACCATCCACGTTTCGAAGCCGGCGTCTTCCAAGGCGTCGATGACGCGCCGGGCGGACGCAGGCACGGAGGGCGTTTGCGTGGGGTTGAGGATATCTTCGGGCACGGGGACCTCGCGCGCTGCGGCAGGGCCGCCTCGACACTCCGCGGGCAGCGCGCGTGCGCGCGAAGTAACTGTTTCATCGATTGTGGGCATGCGGCGGCGGTTTTGCAAGCGCGCGGGCGCGGTGCGCTAGAATCAGAGGGGAATTTCACGAGCGCGCAGGGCGCGAAAGGAGACCGCAAGGTGACGGATACGGAAGAGCGCAAGTCGTTTGCGCTGCTCATCGACTCGGACAACGTGTCGGCGAAGTACATCCAAGGCATCATGAACGAGCTCACGAGCCGCCACGGCCAGGTGACCTACCGCCGCATCTACGGTGACTGGACGAGCCCTCAGATGGCCAAGTGGAAAGACGTGCTCGCCGAGTTCTCGCTGACGCCCATGCAGCAGTTCCCCAACACCAAGGGCAAGAACGCCACCGACAGCTTCCTGATCATCGACGCCATGGACATCCTCTACGAGGGCAAGGTCCAGGGCTTCTGCATCGTGTCGAGCGACAGCGACTTCACGCGCCTGGCCAGCCGCCTGCGCGACGCGGGCATGGTGGTCGTGGGCATGGGCGAGAAGAAGACCCCGCGGTCCTTCCGCAACGCCTGCACGGTGTTCACCGGCCTCGAGCTGCTCTTGGCCGACGAGGAGGAAGCGCCTGCCGAAGACGCGCGCGACGATGCCGCAGACGACGGGGCGACCACGGTCACCAAGCGCGAGATCCTCGATGCGATCGTCGACATGGTCAACGAAGAGGGCAACGCCCAGGGCCAGGTCACGCTCGGTGCGGTGGGCAACCGCCTGCCCAACATCTACCCCGATTTCGACGTGCGCGCCTTCGGCTACAGCCAGCTGTCGCGGTTTTTGGAAAGCTTCGACAACCTCAAGCTCGAAAAGCGCGACACGGCGGTGCTCGTGAGCCTGCGCGGCAACGACGATCTGCGCGACGAGGTGAACGCCTTCATTCGCCAGGAGGTGCGCAAGCACGGCACCGAGGGCGTGGCGCTCGGCAAGCTGGGCCAGGCAATCGGCGAGTCGTTCCCCACGTTCAGCATGAAGGACTACGGCTACGCCAAGCTCTCGAAGTACGTCAAGCACAACGTCGAAGGGGTCATCATCACCTCGAAGGGCGGGTCGGTCCGCGTGACGCCCGACTACGACTAGGGGCGTCGGCGGGCGAGCGGGCGACCTTCGTCCGCGCGGCTGCGGGGGCCTGGGCGGCGCGCAGGCGTCGGTGCGTCCGCGCGGCCGCTATTGCGAAGAAATTTCCCACGCTCTCGAAAAAGGTGTTGACAGGGCGGGGAACCCTGCGTAATATTATCACTCGCGTTACGGAGCGTTCCACGTTTTGTAGCACATGCCATTGGGGTATCGTATAATGGTAGTACAGCGGTTTCTGGTACCGTATGTGTGGGTTCGACTCCTGCTACCCCAGCCATTTGGCCCGTTCGTCTAGCGGTTCAGGACGCCGCCCTCTCAAGGCGGAGATCACCAGTTCGAATCTGGTACGGGCTACCACAAATGTGAAGGCCGTCGGCTTTGCCGGCGGCTTTTTTTGCTATGCGCAGGCGAGCGACAGCGTGGGGCTATGGGCCAAATTCCGCGTTCTATCAAGGCGCGGTGCCAGGGTGGCCGACGGTGTCCGGAGGTTGGCGTCGTGCCCGGGATGCGGCGTGCGCTCCAAGACGATGCGCGCGAAGGTTGGCGCAGATGGGCAGATATGCGGTCGATTTTCAATGCCGCTGGCGGAAACGGGCAGAAATGCGGTCTTCAATCGCGCCGAATCGAGCGGACCGCGCCCGTTGTCAGAAACGCTGTTAGTAAAACACCAGGTCAGGGAGTCGCGCGCGAAGCCCGCTCGAAAAACGCCAGCCATCGCAGACCGCAAAATGTGCGATTTAAGCCAACGGGCGGCGAAATCGACCGCATTTCTCGTGACCTCAGCCACCGCCGCGCACTCGTCGGCGGCAGGGGCAGGGCCGAGCCATCAGGAGACGGGGCATCGGCGGGCGAGGGACATCGGCGCCTGCGCCGGCAACACCCTCGAGCCCTCTGCGGGGCAGGGGCGCGGGCCGTGCGCGGGCGGGCAATCGGCAGTCCATCCCAGATACATCGCCATCGTAGTTCGCCTCCCCGCTTCATGGCGAGTTCTGCGGGCCAGCTTGCTTCGAGACGGTCATGGGCGTCGGGAGGCGGGGCGCCGTGGCGAGCCGGGACAACCTGCATGCCGGCAGCCCGTGGGGCAACGGTTCGGCTGCGTCTCGGCGCGCTTGTTGTCTAGGGCTCCGAGAACCGCCCTCGTCGCGCATCGCGCTGTTCTCGACAACGAGCATCCGTCTGCCCCGTCCTCGTGAAACGGACCGCACGGCGCACCAGCGCTCGACATAGGTAGGTCGGTCCAAAAATTCTACAACGTTGCATGAACAACGAAACGGTATGCAAGTTATTGCATCAAACCATCAATATATCCAAATTGTCCAAGTTATGTTCATTTGAGATAGACAAAGTGCCATCGTATGTCGTAACGTTGCATCTACCCCACTGCAAGCGGTCCCCCGGATAGGGGAACCCTATGAATAACTTCATCCTTCGTTCCGTATGCAATGGCTCTCGCCCGCGCGCTCTTGCGGCGAAGCATTTCTTCTACCGGAACGCCCTCTTGTCGGCGATGATGCGCGACCGAACCCATGTGCGCTATCTCGTGGCTCCCGCCCTCTGCGGCAAAACGGCGCTCGCGGCGACCTATGCCGAGGTCGTCTTGCAGTTTCGCAGCACCCTGTGGTTCAACGGGAAAAGCGCCTGCTTCCAACGGGACCTGGTTGCGGGCACCCTCGTCGAGGAAGGCCTGCGCCATGTGGCTGACGGGCTCGTGGTCATCGAGGACGTCCCCGCGCTCGACGAGGCGAGCGCGCAACTGCTCTGGGAGGCCTGCGCCTCTTTCCTCTCGCATGGCGTCGAAGTGGTGGTGACCGCGACGCCCGGCGCCGATCCGCTGGCCGCCCATAGGGACGAATGCCTCGTGTTCGGGGCGCACGACCTTGTCTACGGTCGCGAGGACATGCAGGCCCTGCGTGATTGCGAGCCCTCCTTCGTGCCGCCCTTCGACCGCGGCAAACCCGCCGATTGGGTGCCGGGCCTTGCCCTCCATGGCGCGCATTCCTATGACGAGTTCCTCGCCGAACTCATGTCCGATCAAGGTTCCGAGCGCCGGCGCGCGACCTGCGCCCTTCTCGCTTTGGAAGAGACGACGGTCGATACGGTGCGCGCCCTCTCCGGCGTCTCCGTAGGCGACCTTTCGCCCGACGTGTTCCCCTTCGTCGACGTGCATCCCGTCGACGGGACGATCCTGGCGCGGGGAATCCCCTTCGAAGCGGCTCTGCGTTCGTGCGTTCCGTGCGTGTCGGAAGAGGGCATCAGCGCCGCCTTCGTGGTGGCGCTCGCCGACATCTTGGCCGCTCAAGGTGCCTATGAACGCGTTGCCAGGCTCCTTGTCGCCCTTGCTCCCGCCGACACGCGCGCGACCTGGCTGCGCGACCACGAGGCGGACGTGCTGTCGGCCCCGGCGCTCATGGCGGCCGAAACGGTCTATCGCAGCCTGCAGCCCGAACGGCACGCCCAGGCAAGCGATGTGCGCACGGCCTCCCTCGTCCGCCGGTCGCTCTTGGGCGATCGCCAGGCCCTCGAATCGCTTGCGCGCGCAGCGCGCAAGGGGGACGCGCCCCTGCGGGTGCGTTTGACGGCGGCGAGCTGGTCCTTCCTGCTCTCGTCGGGCTGCGGTCACGCCGACGTCGCCTACGGGGCGACCGAGGGCGTGGCGGCCGTCGGCCGTTGGGTGCCCACCGACCGGCTCGCGCCCGACACGCGCATCCTGCTCGCCTTCTGGGCCCATGCGCGCGATCTCGATGAATCCTTCGCGCACCTTGTCGCGCTCGACGAGGAGCAAGGCGCCGTCACGACCGAAGCGCTCGCGCTCGCCTGCGCGTTGCGGGCGGCCCTTGCGGCGGGCATGCGCGTGCCCCAGGCGGTCGATGAGCGGGCCCGCAGGGCGCTCGAAGCGGGCGCGAGCATCACGATGGAGCAGCACCTCTTGCGCGCGGCGCTCGCGGCTCTTGGCGAGGCGGGCCTGCGCCCGGTCGCCGCGCCTCTCCCCAAGCCGCTCGAAGACGATCGGCTCGAGCGTGCGCTCAAAGACCAGATCGTTTCCTATTCGCGTATGCTCGTGGGGGAGGTCCCGCCGCCCGCCCCGGCCCGAGAGGTGGGCGGGTCGTTCCCAGTGCTCACGGTCCAGCTTTTCGGCCGCCTGTCGGTTGCCTTCGACGGCGTCGAATGCGACCTGTCGATCCTCTCGCGCAAGAAGGACCGCGTCCTGCTCGCCCTTCTCGTGATCAACGCGGGCAAAGAGGTCAACTGCAAGGCGGTCGCCGAAAAGCTCTGGCCCCGCAGCGTGCCGGCCAAAGCCCTCCATAACCTCTATAATTCGCTTTCCCATGTGCGCACGGCGCTCACGCTGCCGTCGGGGGCCGAACCCTATGTGGCGCGCTCGCAGGGGATGGTGTGCCTGCGCAGCGACCTGCTGCAAAGCGACTACCTCGAGCTGGGCGAACTGTGCCGGGCCGCTTCGTCGAAGGTAATCGAGCCCGAGGCCCGCGCCCGCACCTTCGAGCGCATCGAGGAAATCTATCGGGGCGCCTTCATGCCCGCCAGCGGGGCCGACGAGATCACCGAGGCGGTGCGCGCGGCGGTGCGCCGGCAGGTCGTGTCGTCGGTGGTCAGCGCGATGCGCGCACTTTCGTCCGAAGGGGCCTTCGCCGAGGTGCTCCCCATGGCCCGCGCCGTCGTGGAATGGGACGCCACCTGCGAGATCGCCTACGCGGAGCTCATGCGGGCCCAGGCGGCATGCGGCCTGCGCATGAGCGTGGTCGAAACCTGGGAGGCCTACTTGGCCCAGGTCGATGCGGCCGGGCTCGACGCCTCGCCCCGCATCCGCTCTCTCTACGACAGCATCGTCGACGGCTCCTTGGATGTGGCGCTCTTCGCGTAACGCGCGCATGACGCCTCGGGCACGGCGGTGTGTATTTCCGCTGCAGGACAGGGGGCTATGCTAGAGTACGAATGACTGTACAGGGGCGTGCGCGGACGCGTGCCGGCGCGCGCCTCATCACGAAGAAAGTTAGGCGGCAATGGGTTTCTTTTCGAAGATCCTAACGGCAGGCGAGGGCAAGCAGGTTAAAAAATACCGCGCCGTCGTCGACCATATCAACGACCTCGAGCCGGAGATGAAGAAGCGCTCGGACGCAGAGCTGCGTGCGCTCACCGGCGAATACCGTACCCGTATAGACAACGGTGAAAAGCTCGACAAACTCTTGCCCGAAGCCTTCGCCACCGTGCGCGAGGCGTCCCGTCGCGCGATCGGCCTGCGCCACTTCGACGTGCAGCTCATCGGCGGTATGACCCTGCACGACGGCCAGATCGCCGAAATGAAGACCGGCGAAGGCAAGACGCTCGTGTCCACGCTCGCCGGCTACCTCAACGCGCTCGGCGGCGAGAACGTCCATATCGTCACCGTCAACGACTACCTGGCCAAGCGCGACAGCGAGTGGATGGCCAACGTCTACCGCTTCCTGGGCATGAACGTGGGCCTGATCCAGAACGGCATGCGCCTCGACGACAAGGTGCCCGCCTACAAGGCGGACGTCACCTACGGCACCAATTCGGAATTCGGCTTCGACTACCTGCGCGACAACATGGTCACGCGCGCCGACCGGCGCGTTCAGCGCGGCCACCACTTCGGCGTGGTCGACGAGGTCGACTCGATCCTCATCGACGAGGCCCGCACCCCGCTCATCATCTCAGGCCCGGGTTCCCGCGCCGCCGACACCTACAAGAGCTTTGCCCGCGCCTGCCGCGGGCTCGTGCGCGACGTCGACTTCGAGATGGACGAGGCCAAGCGCACGATCATGGCCACCGAATCGGGCCTTGTGAAGATCGAGAACCGCCTGGGCGTCGACGACATCTTCAACGACCCCACGGGCCAGATGCCCAACCACCTGCAGCAGGCCCTGAAGGCCCAGTACCTCTTCCACCGCGACAAGGACTACGTGGTCGCCAACGGCGAAGTGAAGATCGTCGACGAGTTCACCGGCCGCATCATGGAAGGCCGTCGCTGGTCGGAAGGCCTGCACCAGGCGATCGAGGCCAAGGAAGGCGTGCTCGTCAAGGAAGAGAACCAGACCCTCGCCACGATTACCCTGCAGAACTACTTCCGCCTCTACGACAAGCTTTCGGGCATGACCGGTACCGCCATGACCGAAGATGCGGAGTTCCGCGAGATCTACAAGCTGCCCGTCGTGGCCATCCCGCCCAACAAGCCGGTCATCCGCAAGGACGAAGACGACCTCGTCTACCGCACGATCGACGCCAAGTTCAACGCTGTGGCAAACGAAGTGGCCGAACGCCACGCCAACGGCCAGCCCTGCCTGATCGGTACGGTCTCGATCGAAAGCTCCGAGCGCCTGAGCCGCCTGCTCGACAAGCGGGGCATCAAGCACGAGACCTTGAACGCCAAGAACCACGAGCGCGAAGCCCATATCGTCGCCCAGGCCGGCCGCCTGGGGGCCGTTACGATCGCGACCAACATGGCTGGCCGCGGCACCGACATCCTGCTCGGCGGCAACCCCGACGTGCTCGCCGAAGACGTCCTGCGCGAAGAGGGCTTCAACCCCGACCTGCCCGCCGGCGCCGAGGTGGCCGAAGGCGAGGCGCCCGCGCCCACCGACGCCGACCGCGCCGCCGCCCTGGAAAAGACGCGCGCGATTACGAGCGCCGAGCACGACAAGGTCGTCGCAGCCGGCGGCCTGTGCGTGATCGGCACCGAACGCCACGAGAGCCGCCGTATCGACAACCAGCTGCGCGGCCGTGCCGGCCGTCAGGGCGACCCGGGCGCCACTCAGTTCTACCTGAGCCTGGAAGACGACCTCATGCGCCTGTTCGCCGGCGACCGCATGGACAAGGTGAGCGCCGCTATGGAGCGCACCAACCTGCCCGATGACATGCCCATCCAGGCCTCGATCGTCACCAAGGCCATCGAGGGAGCCCAGCGCCAGGTCGAGCAGATGAACTTCGCCGCCCGTAAGAACGTTCTGGAATACGACGACGTCATGAACCTGCAGCGCGCCGCCATCTACGGCGAGCGCAACGCCCTGCTCGACGGCAAGGACATGAGCGAGCGCGTGCCCGAGATCGCCCACGACTGCGTGGAGGCCGTCGTCGAGGAGAACTGCCCCGAGCGCGTGCCGAGCGACGACTGGGACATGGCCGCCGTCGACAAGTGGATCGCCCAGATGGACGGCCGCACCGATTTCAAGATCGAGGACATCGACCACGAAGACGACCCCGAAACGGTCATCGACGAAACGTGCGAGCAGCTGCTTTCGGTCTATGAGGAAAAGCGCGCCCTGCTCGGCGACGAGCTTATGCGCAACCTGGAAGCCCAGGTCATGCTCCGCATCATCGACACCCGTTGGATGGAGCACCTCTCTAACATGGACTACCTGCGCACGGGCATCGGCCTGCGCGCCTTCGGCCAGCGCGACCCCTTGGTGGAGTACAAGACCGAAGCGCATCGGGCCTTCGGGGAAATGACCGCCGGCATGTACGAGTCCTTCCTGCAGACGATGCTGCGCCTGCAGATCGCCCGTAAGACCGAGCCCGCCATGCCCGAAGAGCACGACCCCACCGAGCATCGCATGAGCTACAGCTCGCCGGAAAAGACCCTCGACGATTCGTCGATGTCCACGGCCCAGCGCATGCAGAGCGCCGCCCGCCAAGCCCAGGGCGCTGCCCCGGCGCAGCCGGCGCCTGAACCGGAGAAGCCCAAGAAGGCGGAAACCTACGTCAAGGACAAGAACGACCCCTACGCCAACGTGGGCCGCAACGATCCCTGCCCCTGCGGCAGCGGCAAGAAATTCAAGAAGTGCCACGGCCGCAACCGCTTCTGAACCGCCCCTTGATCGGCCGGCGCCTGCGCCGGCATTGGTAACGGGACGATTGCGCTCCGGCCCCGGGTAGGGGAGGGGCGCGCAAGCGGGGAAACGATGGTAGACGAGAAAACATTACACGACCAGGAAACGCGCCTCGACCAGGCGCGCGCGTACCTTCATATCGAGGAGAAGCGCGTCGAGCTCAAGAAGCTCGACGACCAGAGCGCCGCGCCCGACTTCTGGAACGATCCCGAGCGCGCCCAGCAGGTGTCCAAGAGGGCGAGCGACGTGCGCGACCTGCTCGCCGACTACGAGCGGGCCCGCTCGCTTGCCGACGATTGCCGCGCTGCCCTCGAGCTCGCGCAAGAGGATCCCGACTTCGCCGCCGATGCCGAGGCGTCCTCGCGCGCGCTCGACGATCTGCTCGAGCGCTTCGAGATCGAATCCTGGTTCACGGGCAAGTTCGACGAGGGCACGGCGATCGTGACGATCAACCCCGGCGCGGGCGGTTTGGAAGCCCACGACTGGGTCGACATGCTCTACCGCATGTACGTGCGCTACTGCGAGTCGAAGGGCTGGAAGGTCGAGCTGCTCGACGTCGTGCCGAGCCCTGAAATCGGCCTGGAGCGGGCGAGCTTCCGCGTCGACGGCCGGTTCGCCTACGGCATGCTGCGCAGCGAGATCGGCGTCCACCGCTTGGTGCGCATCTCGCCCACCGACGAGAAGAAGCGCCGCCATACCACCTTCGCGAGCGTCGAAGTCATGCCTCTTCTGCCCACCGACATCGAAGTCGACCTCGACCCCAACGACGTCCGCGTCGACGTCTACCGGTCGAGCGGCCCGGGCGGCCAGTGCGTCAACACGACCGACTCGGCGGTGCGCCTCACGCATATCCCCACCGGCATCGTCGTCACCTGCCAAGACCAGAAGTCGCAGATCCAGAACAGGGAAGTGGCCTTCCAGGTCCTGCGTTCCCGCCTCTACGAGCTCGAAGAGCGCAAGCGCCAGGAAGAGATCGCGGCCCTGCGCGGCGAAAAGCTCGAGAACTCCTTCGGCAGCCAGATCCGCAACTACGTCCTCTACCCCTACCAGTTGGTCAAGGACCTGCGCAGCGGGGTGGAAACGAGCAACGTCGACGCGGTGCTCGACGGCGATATCGACGCGTTCGTGGTCGGCTACCATCGCTGGCGGGCCGAATCGGCCCAGCGCTAACCCGCTCGCGCGCGGTTTTTTCGTCTATTCCCCCGCAGGGTGTGGCGCTCGGCGCCAAGCGTGCCACAATAGAGACGTTTCTGCGCCCGCACGCCGGGCTCGTCCACACAGGGAAGGTTCTTGTATGAACTCAGATGCATTGCGGCATGCCGCCAACGAGATGAGGATCGACATCGTCAAGATGATCGCCGAGGCCGGCAGCGGCCATCCGGGCGGATCCCTCTCGTGCGCCGATATCCTCACGGCGCTCTACTTCGGGGGCGTGCTGAAGCATGATCCGGCACATCCCGACGATCCGGCGCGCGACCGGTTCATCCTCTGCAAAGGCCATGCGGCGCCGGCCCTCTACGCCGCGCTCGCCCAGGCGGGCTATTTCCCCCGCGAAGAGCTCGCGACCCTGCGCAAGCTCGGTAGCAAGCTGCAGGGCCATCCCGACATGCATCTCGTCCCCGGCGTCGAAGCGTCCACCGGCTCGTTGGGCCAGGGTCTCTCGATCGCCAGCGGCATCGCCTGCGGCCTGCGCATCGACGGTAACCCGGCCCGCGTCTTCGCCCTGCTCGGCGACGGCGAATGCGAAGAGGGCCAGGTGTGGGAAGCGGCCATGTTCGCGGCCCACGAACAGCTCGGCAGCCTTGTGGCCATCGTTGACGCCAACGGCCTGCAGATCGACGGCCCGGTGACCGACGTGGTGCAGACCGGCACGCTCGCCGACAAGTTCCAGGCCTTCGGCTGGGACGTCCGCCACGTCGACGGCCACGACATCGACGCCCTCGTCGACCTTCTCGGCGCCCTCAAGGAAGAGGGCGGAACCAAGCCCCACGCGGTGATCGCCCGCACCGTCAAGGGCAAGGGCGTCTCCTTCATGGAAAACCAGGTGGGCTGGCACGGCAAGGCGCCCAACGCCGCGCAGCTCACTGAAGCACTGTCCGAACTCGAAAAGCAGGGGGCATAACATGGTGCGCTTCGCAAGCGAAGAACAGAAGGCCGAAAAGAAGGCCACCCGCGCCGCTTTCGGCGTCACGCTCAACGAACTCGCCGATGCCGGCGAACCCATCGTCGCCATCGATGCCGACCTGTCGGGTTCGACCACGCTCAACAAGTTCGCGGCGGCCCATCCCGATGCCTTCTTCAACGTGGGCATCGCCGAACAGAACATGATCGACGTGGCCGCCGGCCTCTCGCTCACGGGCAAGACTGCCTTTACTGGCAGCTTTGCCGTCTTCGGCACCGGCCGCGCCTACGACCAGATCCGCAACACGGTCTGCTACGCGGGCCTCAACGTGAAGATCTGCCCGACCCATGCCGGCGTGTCGGTGGGCCCCGACGGCGGCAGCCACCAGATGCTCGAAGACGTGGCCCTCATGCGCGCCCTGCCGGGCATGCGCGTGCTCGTTCCCGCCGACTACGAAGCGGCGCGCAGCGCGCTCAAACTGGCCGCCGCCACGCCCGGTCCCGTCTACGTGCGCATGGGCCGCGCCGCCCTGCCGGCGGTCTACGCCCCCGGCGTCGAGCTCGAAGTGGGTCGCGCCTACGTCCTGCGCGAAGGCACCGACGTCACGGTCGTGGCCATGGGCGTGGAAATCCGCGAGGCCCTGCTCGCTGCCGACGAACTCGCTCGCGAGGGCGTGTCGGTCGAGGTCATCGACGCCTTCAGCGTCAAGCCCCTCGATGTCGACACGATCGCCGCGAGCGCCGCAAAGACCGGCGCCGTCGTCGCCTGCGAGGAGCATTCGGTCATCGGCGGCCTGGGCAGCGCCGTCGCGCAGGCCCTCTCTGTGCGCCATCCGGTGCCCATGGAGTACGTGGGCATGGAAGACCGCTTCGGCAAATCGGGGTCCTTCGAAGAGCTCATGAACTTCTTCAACCTCGATTCCGCCGCCATTGTCGATGCTGTGAAGAGGGCGATGGCCAAGAAACAGGTCTGCTAGACTTCGTATCTATCCGTTTCCAACTATGTGATCGGAGCTATTTGTGACAAACGCTAACAACCAAGGAATGCCTGCTCACGCCAGTCATTCCGCGGGGGCGAAAGCACCGGCCAGGCCCAATCTCACGGCCCAGCTGTCCGCCCAGCTGCCAGATCTCGATCTGGACACCGTCGCTCAGCCTTCCGGTACGCCCGTCATCACGTTCGACCATGTGACCAAAGTGTACCCGGCCCAGCCGAGCAAGCCTGCGCTCTACGACATCTCGCTGCAGGTCTTCGCCGGCGAATTCGTCTTCCTCGTCGGCCATTCGGGCTCGGGCAAGACCACCCTCACGCGTATGATCATCCGCGAGATCAAGCCGACCGAAGGCCATATCTACATCGCCGACGAAGACCTCTCCACGATGCGCAACTGGCGCGTGCCCTATCTGCGCCGCAACATCGGCACGGTCTTCCAGGACTTCAAGCTCCTGCCCAACAAGACGGTGTTCGAAAACGTCGCCTTCGCCCTCGAGGTTATCGGCAAGTCGCGCCACGTCATCCGCACCCAGGTGCCCGAAGTGCTGCGCTTGGTGGGCCTGCAGGACAAGCTCGACAAGTATCCCGACCAGCTTTCCGGCGGCGAGCAGCAGCGCGTGTCGATCGCGCGCGCGATCGTGAACCGTCCGCCGCTGCTCGTCTGCGACGAGCCCACCGGTAACCTTGACCCGCAGACCTCCCGCGGCATCATGGACCTGCTCGAGCGCATCAACCGCACGGGCACCACGGTGCTCGTGGCAACGCACGACCGTGAAATGGTCGACAATATGCGTCGGCGCGTCATCGCGCTCGACAAGGGTCGCTTGACCCGTGACCAGGACAGGGGTGTGTACGGTTTCGATGTCTAGTTTCGCGTATTTCTTCAGCGAATCCCTTAAGGGCTTCGCGCGTAACCTTTCCACGGCGCTCGGCTCGATCGTCACGATTTTCCTGTCCCTGCTCATCATCGGCGTCTTCCTGATCGGCGGCCTCGTCGTCGATAACATTGTCAATTCAGTGGAAGACAAGGTCTCGATCACGGCCTACGTGGCCGACGATGCGAGCCAGGAAGACATCGATGCGGTCGAGAACTACATCACCGGTCTCGACGGCGTGGCCTCGATCCACTTCACGACCAAGGACCAGGCCCTCGAGAACTTCAAGAACTCGATGACGAGCAACCCCGAAATCGTCGACCAGCTCGACGGCCAGAACCCGCTGCCCGCCTCTATCGACGTCCAGCTCTCCGACGCCCAGATGGTCGAAACGGTGGCCGGCGAAATCGAATCGAACGAAACCTTCCAGAAGATCGCCGACAACCCCGATGATCCTTCTGACTCCCTGAAGTACGGGCAGAAGACGGTCGACCGCCTGTTCACGGTGACCAACTACATCCGTACGATCGGCGTGGCCCTTGTGGTCCTGCTCATCTTCATCGCCTTCGTGTTCATCAACAACACGATTCGCCTGTCGATTCTCGCCCGTCGCAAGGAAATCGCCATCATGCGCCTGGTGGGCGCGTCGAACAACTTCATCCGCGGGCCGTTTCTGATGGAAGGCGCCCTGCACGCCATCATCGGCGCGGGCCTGTCGATCGTCGTCATGGAAGTCCTGCGCCGGGTCGCCCTGCCGCAGATCCAGAGCTCGCTTCCCTGGCTGCCGATCAACATCCCCGGCTCGAGCTTCGGCATCATCTATCTCATGCTGCTCGTCAGCGGCCTGGTCATCGGCCTCCTTGGCTCGGCGCTCGCCATGCGCCGTTACCTGAAGGTGTAGGGAGCATACAGGCGAAAACCTATGTCGCGCGGATCACATATCACGTTGCAGAAACGCAGCGAGCGGAACTTCAGGCTGATCAAAGTGATGATCAGCCTGTTGTTCATCGTTGCGGCGTTCGTGCTCGGGTTCACCCTGCGGGGCAACGCCGCCGTCCTCGATCGGTTGGGGATGGGCGACGAGGCGTCGAGCAAGGATCAGAACCCGGGACTCACCGTTTCGGGCAACACCTATAACTCGCTTTCGGCCCGCGTGGCCGAAGTGCAGGGCATTCTCGACCAGAGCAGCCTCGACGGCTACGACCTCGACGCGGCGACGTCCAACGTCATCGGGGCCCTTGCGGCCACGACCAACGACTCGTCGGTGCACTACTACGATGCCTCCCATTACGCCACCTACCTGAAGGACGTGTCCGCCTCCTATGCGGGGGTGGGCCTCTTGTTCGCCGAAAACAACGGGCAGGCCTACGTGGTCGACGTCTTCAGCGGGTCCGAAGCCGAATCGTCCGGCGTCGAAGTGGGCGACTTCATCGTTTCGATCGACGGCGATCGGGGCGGCAACGGCGGTTGGTCGGCCTCCGAAGCGATCAAGGCGCTCGCTCGCGACGAAGGCTCGTCGGCGGTCATCACGTTCCGCCGCCCCTCGACGATCGACGCCCAGGGCGGCGACGAGTACACGGTGACGCTCACCTGCACGGATTACGACGAGCCCAACGTGGTCTCCGAACTCGACGGCTCGGTGGGCTACATCAAACTCTCCCAGATCTCGCAAAACGCCGACACGCTCGTCTCGGCTGCGGTCACCTCCCTGGCCGACCAGGGCGCCCAGTCCTTCGTGCTCGATTTGCGCGACAACCCCGGCGGCTATCTCACCCAGGCGGTCAACGTGTCCTCCCTCTTCTTGAAGAGCGGCGTCGTCGTGCAGATTCAGACCAAGGACACCACGTCCTCGCGCCAAGCAACCGGCTCGTCGATTACCGACGCCCCGGTGGTCGTGCTCGTCAACGGCAACACGGCCGCCACGGCCGAAACGATCGCCGCGGCCTTGCAGGACAACCACCGCGCCACCATCTGCGGCGAGAAGACCATGGGGAAGGGCTCGGTTCAATCCGTGCAGGAGCTTTCCTTCGGCGGCGCGCTGCGCTACACGTCGGCCTATTACAAAACCCCGCTCGGCTACAGCATCGACGGCAACGGGATCACTCCCGATGTGCAAATCGTCCGCAGCTCCGACACCTCGGTCGACAACCAAAAGAATCTGGCGATAGAAACCGCCCAATCGCTCGTTCGTTCCTAAGGAGGATTCGTGGCGAAACGCTCGCGCACCCGCCGCCGGCCTCGTAGCAATCCCCGCGGCGTGCTGAGCGTCGCCTCCGATGGCTACGGCTTCGTCCGCACGGCCGAAGGCTCGCTGTTCGTTCCCGCTTCCAAGATGGGCGGGGCCTTCGACGGCGACCTGGTCGAAGTGGTTCCCACCCACGTGAACCCCGATCGTCCTCAGGAAGGCAAGGCCCACAACAAGGTGGGCAACCTGCCGAGCGCGCGCGTGGTCGCCGTCCTGCAGCGGGCGCACGAGCTGATCGTGGGCCGTTACGAGGTGGCCGACCCCTTCGGCGTCGTCGTTCCCAGCGATCCGCGCATTCCCTACGACATCTTTACGATGCGCGCCGACAACCCCGACATTCCCGACGGATCCTTGGTGCGCGTGCGGATGAAGAGCTTTCCCGACCGCAAGAGCGCGGCGACCGGCGTCATCGAAGAAGTGCTCGGCCGCGACGACGACCCGCGCAGCGACATCGAGAGCATCATCGCCCGCCATCAGCTTGCGATGACCTTTTCCGAAGAGGCCCTCGCCCAGGCTCAGGCCGCACGGGTCGACGGCGCCGGCGCCCTTTCCGCTGGGTATCGCGACCTACGCGACCGGTTCGTCTTCACCGTCGACCCCGTCGATGCCCGCGACTTCGACGATGCGGTCTCGATCGAGCGCCTGTCTGCTCGGTCGATTCGCCTGGGCGTGCATATTGCCGACGTGGCCTCCTACGTTCCCTGGGATTCGCCGATCGACGTCGAAGCGCGCTCGCGAGCCACGAGCGTCTACCTGGTCGACCGCGTGCTGCCCATGCTTCCCGAACGTTTGTCCAACGGCCTCTGCTCGCTTGCGCCCGGCGAGGACCGCCGAGCGCTCACCGTCGATGTGGTGCTCGACGCCGATTACCGCGTCTCGTCGGTCGACTGCTACGAATCGGTGATCTCCTCGAAGGCCCGCCTGTCCTACGACCAGGCCCAGGCCCTGCTCGATGCGGGCAAGCGGGGTGCCGATGCGGCGGAGGCCCGTCGCGCCTTCGACGCCCAGGACACCCCGCAGGGTGCCCGCCCGCTCGATGCGCTCGCTCTGGGATCCGTCGCCCGCGCCCTCGACGAGCTTTCGGCCTTTGCCCGTGCCCGCCGGGCCCAACGCGCGGCTCGGGGCGGCATCGACTTTTTGGCCCGCGAGGCGAAAGTCGTGCTCAACGAGGCGGGGGAGGCCATCGACGTGCGCCTGCGCACGCGCACCGAAGCGACCTCCTGCATCGAGGAAGCTATGATCTTGGCCAACGAGTGCACGGCCCGCATCCTGCTCGATGCCGACCTTCCGGGCATCTTCCGCGTGCACGACAAGCCTACCGTCGACGCGCTCGCCGCCTTGGTGCCCCTGCTCGACGAGCTCGGATTTACCCGAGCCGTGAACGTGGAGTCCTTCGTGTCGGGCGACCCGGTCGCCATCCAGGCGGTGCTCGATCTGGCCCGCGGTACCGCCGAAGAGGAGCTCGTGTCGTCGCTTGTGATCCGCAGCATGCAGCGCGCGGTCTACAAGCCCTTCTGCGCGCCCCATTACGGGCTGGCGAGCGAAGCCTACTGCCATTTCACGAGCCCGATCCGCCGTTATCCCGACCTCTTCGTCCACCGCATGCTCAAGGCGCACCTGCGCGGTGCCGCCGCCGACCTTGCCGCCGAGCGCGAGGCGGCCGGCTGGATCGCCGAGCATGCGTCGGGCATGGAACGCGTCGCCGATGCGGCGGCGCGCGAATCGCAGGAGGTCAAGCTTGTGGAATACATGGCGCGGTTCGTGGGCCGACAGATGGAGGGGGTCGTCTCTTACGTGACGCCTTCGGCGGTCTTCGTGCGCCTGCCCAACACGGTCGAAGGGGTCATCCCCGTGCGCGATCTGGGCCGCGAGTACTTCTCCTACGACGCCGCTCGCTATGCGGTGACCGGCGAGGACTCGGGCCTGCGGCTGCGGATGGGACAGCAGGTGCGCGTGATCGTCAAGGCGGCGCCCGCCCACGCGCGCAAGCTCGACCTCCGCTTGGCGTGAGCGCGCCCCGCGTCCGTTTGGGTATAATGGCGTCCATTCGACAATCGAAAGGTTCAGGCATACGGGTATGGCCCATCGTGAGGAAAAACTCATAGCGAAGAACAGAAAGGCCTTCCACGACTACGAGGTCCTGCGCACGCTCGAAGCGGGCATCGCGCTCACCGGCACGGAGGTCTGCAGCTTGCGCGAGAGCAACTGCCAGCTCACCGACTGCTTCGCAATCATCAAAAAGGGCGAGGTGTGGCTCGTCAACCTTCACATTCACCCCTACAGCCACGGCAACTTGAGCAACCCCGACCCCGACCGCAACCGTAAGCTCCTCCTTCACCGCAAGGAGATTCGCATGCTCTCCGAGCAGACGCGGGAGCGCGGCATGTCGCTCGTACCGCTCAAGATGTATTTCGCGAAGAACAATCTGGTGAAGGTCGAGCTGGCCGTCTGCAAGGGCAAGAAGCTCTACGATAAGCGGCAGGACCTGCGCGCCCGCGATGCGAAGCGCGAAATCGAGCGGTCGCTGAAGGAACGCACGCGATAGGAAGGGGCGCCATGCGCTTGATTAAGAGGAAATCGAAGGCCAAGGCGAAGAGCGTGAAGGCGGCTGCGGCTTCCCCGAACGAAGAAGTCGTCGTCTTCGATGCGTCCGAGGACGAGGACGTCGAGGTCGTCTACGTCGACGAGGACGGCAACCCGGTCGTCGAAGAGGATGAGCAGGCCCCCGAAGCCGCGGATGTGGATTCCGCCGGCGCAGAGGGCGAGAACGATTCGGAAGGCGCGGAGGCGGCCGCTGCGGGGGAAGCAGAGGCCGAGGGTGCCGAAGAGGACGAGGACGTCGAGGTCGTCTACGTCGACGAGGACGGCAACCCGGTCGACGAGGACGGCAACCCGGTCGACGAGGACGGCAACCCGCTGCCCGGCGAAGACGACGTGGTCTACGTCGACGAGGACGGCAACCCCGTCGACTGGGACTCCCTTACCGAAGAGGAGCGCGCCGAGCTCACCGTCGTCGAAGAGGAAGCGCCCAGCGAGGGCAAGAAGACCTACGACCGCGTCCAGCGCACCACCGACGACCTCAACCAAATCGTCAAGGAAGGCGCCGAAACGGCTCGCGAGCTCAAGAGCGTCGTCGACGACCTGCAGGACATGTTCGATTTCAAGAACTGGGGCAAGTAGCGCCCGACCCCCGTTCGCTGTCGGCTTCAACGCCTGCCATCTAAAAGGGGGCCTGCATCCGCGGATGCAGGCCCCCTTTTCATTCGTGCGGTGAGCTGCGCCTACTTCACGACGAGCACGTCGCATTCCTGGGTGCGGATCAGATGCGTGCTCACGCTGCCGACGAATGCGTACTTGATGTTCGAAAGCCCGCGAGCGCCGCACACGACCAGGTCGGGGTCGAAGGGGGCGATGAGCAGGTTGTCGAGCGTGTCGTTGATCGAACCGGCTTCCACGGCGACGTCGACGCTGGGGATGTTGGGGTCGTCTTCGGCGATCTTCAGCAGGTCGGCGATCTGGGAGGTCACGTCTTCCTTGGCCGTGTTGCAGAGCTCTTCGAAATCGACGGCGCTCGCCTCGGCGGGCACGGCATCGACTACATGGCCGAAGCGCAGCGCCGCATGGTTGTCGGAGGCGATGGCGACCGCCTTGCGGGCAACGTCCTTCTGGGCTTCCGTTCCGTCGAGCGCAACGAAGATGCGATGGTATTCAGTAGACATGGTCCACCTCTTTCATGAGTCCTTATGCTATGGCCATTGTAGTACTGTTGGTGGGCGCCGACCTGCAGAAATGCCAGGTATCAGGGACGCGGGTCCTCGACGCGCTGGGCACGCGAAGGGTTCATGTCCATAGATTGGAAGCGCTGGGCCATGAAATCGTCGTCGAAGTGGTTGGCGCAGAACTGCTCGATCGTGGTTTGGGGCGCCTGGCCCGCTTCGCGCTGGTACCAGCAGTCGACGGTGATGAGCGTCATGAGTCCGTCAGCGATCATAAAGACGGCGAAGATCGACGTGAGGGCGATCCGCCAGCGGATGGGAATCGCGTCGACGAGGCGCAGGACGCTCGGCAGGAAAATCTTCACCCACATGAGGCCCAAAAAGCCCCAGGCGCAGAAGAAGGCGAAGTTGGTGCGCCCCTGGATGTTGAGGAAGGTGCCCGAATAGTCCCAGGCGATGATGCCGAAGGCCGTTTCCATGAACCAGCTCACGGCGAATTCGAAGGCCGCTCCGATCAGCCCCGACACGCCGAAGATAAGGAAGATGTTGCGGTTCCAGTAGCGGTTGAGCGCCACAGTCATGAGCACGGCCCCGAAGCCGTAAATGGGGGAGAAGGGGCCCCATAGAAGCCCCGCGCGGTCGGGGCAGGCGTCGAAGACGAGGGCGAAGTAGACCTCCTCGACGATGAGACCCAAGACCGAGGCGATCAAAAAGACCCAGAAGAGGTTGAAGAAGTTGAGCGGGATGTAGTCGGTGCGCGTGGGGTCGCTGCTCACGTGCCAGGGGGCGGTGAAGGTGCGGTTGCGGGCAATCGAGGCGTCGGTTGCGGTTTGGAAGGCGATCAGGCAGACGAACTGGAAGAGGAAGACGAGGTTGACCAGATCGACGCCCTTGATCATAAGGCCCACCACGGCGGTGGCGAGCAGGGCGACCATCGTCGCGCGGGCCACCACGCGGGCCTGCTTCATGTGCGTCTCGAAGTCAAAGACCACCATCGTCATGCAGCCGGTCGCGTCGGCGGCCAGTAGGACGATGTAGAGGATGCCCAGCACATGGGTGAGCGTGCTCTCTTTGTCGAAGTCCCACGAGAAATAGATGCAGAAGACTACAAGCGCCGCCACGGTAATGGCTATCGAGATGGCGAAGCCGATGTCGAGCAGGGCGGTCTTGCGGGCGGAAGGCACCCGGGGCTGTGTAACCTGCTGGGGCGCCGGGGCGCTTGCGGCGGGGGTCGTCTTCTGGGGCATGGGGATTCGTTCCTATTCTGTCGTAAGGGCGCTGGCGATGTCGTCGGCGTGGGAGGCGCACATGAAGCTCTCGCACCACTTGCAGGCCGAAGGCTCGGCGGCCAGGCCGCCCAAGGCGCTCTCGCGCAGCTCGAAGGGCAGGGCCCGTCCCACGCGATAGAGGGCGTCGACCGATTCGTCGAAGTTCACAAGGTTCTCGATGCCCGCCAGCGCGATTTGCGCCGACACGAGGGCGCAGGCCGCGCCCGAGGCGTTGCGCTTCTGGCAGGGCACTTCGACGAGTCCGGCGATCGGGTCGCAGACGAGCCCGAGCATGTTGGCGATCGCGTTGCTCGCGGCAGCCAGGCACTGGGCGGGCGTGCCGCCGGCGAGCTGGACGGCGGCGGCCGCGGCCATGGCGGCAGCGGCGCCTATCTCGGCCTGGCATCCGCCTTCGGCGCCGGCGACCGTGGCGTTGCGCGTGATCAGGCAGCCCACGGCGGCGGCGCACACGAGCGCGTCGGCGATCTGCTCTTCGCTGTAGGCGCCCTCTTCGGCCAAGGTGAGCAGGACGGCGGGCAGCACGCCCGAAGAGCCGGCCGTGGGCGCGGCGACGATGCGGCCCATTGCGGCGTTGGTTTCGAGCACGGCCATGGCGTAACGGGTAACCGTGGCCATCTGACCGGTGGCCACGCCGCGCCCCTCGCGCTCGAGCTGGGCGATCGCGTAGGACTCGCCGCCGATGAGCCCGCCCATGGTCTTCACGGGGGCCTCTACCGGCTCGGTGGCGGAGGCCTTCATGACGTCGAAGACGCGGGCCAGGTAGGCGTCGAGGTCGAAGGGCTTGCCCTGCGCCCGGCCGATCGCGTCCTCGCGGGCGCGGAAGGCGTCTGCAATCGAGACCGCGTGCTCGTCGCAGTAGGCGAGCAGGGCCTGCCCGGTCATGAAGTCGAGGGTCTCGAGCTCGTGCTCTGCGTCCTCGTCGGGTTCGGACACCTCTTCGGCGGGGCCGTCGGCGGGGATGGCGCGCACGTCGAGGATGTGCGGGTGCACGAGCATGGCCTCGCGGGCCACGTCGGAGAGCATGCTGTCGAGTTCGAGGACCGTGTAGGCGGTTCCGCCGTGCTTTTCGCGATAGGACTTGAGCGTCGCGATATTGCCGCCGAACAGGCTCACGCTTTGGGTGATGTGGGCGAGCACGCCCACGGTGTCGCGATGGCGCACGATCACGCTCGCGCTCTCGCCGGTGATGTAGACGTCGACTCCGTTGATCTGGGTGAGGACGGCAGCCCCGCCGCCGATGCTCACGCCGCGCACGGCGACCGTCGTGCCGTCGGCGTCGGTCATGAGGACGTCGACGGTGTTGGGATGGTCGTAGGGGGCGTCGGGCAGGGGCGTGATCGCGACGTCGATGCCGGCCTCGCGGGCGAGCTCGAAGGAGGTGCGGATGCGCAGATCGTCGGCGGCCATCCCCAAGATGCCGCCCACGAGCGCCCGGTCGGTGCCGTGGCCGTGGTAGGTGTGGGCGAAGGAACCGTAGAGCTTGAACTCGACGCGCGCGGGCGTGCCGGCCGAAAGCCTGCGGGCCATAGAGGCAATCCTCAGGGCGCCTGCGGTGTGGCTGCTCGACGGGCCCACCATGATCGGGCCGATGATGTCGGCGATGCGCTGTAGTTTCATGTGCTGCTCCTCTCCGCTCGCGGACACTCCCATGCTAGCGCACGCGCGGGCGCGCCCTCGCTGAGACTAGCGGTAAAACACATCGGGGGCCATTTGTCCATGAAGATTCTGTGCACGGGTACGCCCGTGTAGATACGCACGGGTAGGGAGTATAACCTGACCTGGTAAAACGGTGAGCTATGGGTATGGATACGCCCGGATGCGTGGCGTTTGACAGGCCCTAGGGCGGCTGATAAAGTACCCAAACGCACCCCCGCTGGGGGTGTCTTTTCGTGTGCGTAACAGCTGAACGCACTCGAACATGAAAGGCAACGACGTCGCGCGCGGGCCTCGCGCGCGAGTCTCGAAACAAAAGGAGTGAGATTTGCCTACTATCAACCAGCTGGTCCGCAAGGGCCGCCACGACCAGGAAGCAAAGAAGAAGACCCCTGCGCTGCAGGGCAATCCTCAGAAGCGCGGCGTGTGCACGCGCGTGTTCACCACGACGCCTAAGAAACCTAACTCGGCACTGCGCAAGGTCGCCCGTGTCCGTCTGGTGAACGGCATGGAAGTCACCTGCTACATCCCCGGCGAAGGCCACAACCTTCAGGAGCACTCCATGGTGCTCATCCGCGGCGGTCGTGTGAAGGACCTCCCCGGTGTGCGTTACAAGGTCATCCGCGCGGCGCTCGACTGCGCTGCGGTCGACGGCCGTATGCAGGCGCGCAGCCGTTACGGCGCGAAGAAGCCGAAGAAATAAGCACCTCCGTTTAGTAATTAGTTAACGAAAGGAAGTTACATGCCGCGTCGTGCAGCAGCAAGCCGCCGTGAAGTACAGGCGGATGCAGTGTATAACAACCGACTGGTCACCCAGCTGATCAACAAGGTGCTCCTGGACGGTAAGAAGTCCACCGCCGAGGGCATCGTCTACGGTGCGTTCGACATCGTGGCCGAAAAGACCGGCGACGATCCCCTGGCCGTCTTCAAGAAGGCCATGGACAACGTCCGCCCGACCCTCGAAGTCAAGCCGAAGCGTGTCGGCGGCGCCACCTACCAGGTGCCGATGGAGGTCAACTCCCGCCGTGCCACCACGCTGGCCATCCGCTGGATCGTCGACTTCTCCCGTTCCCGCAAAGAGCACACGATGAAGCAGCGCCTCGCCGCCGAAATCATGGATGCCGCCGAAAACCAGGGCGCGTCCGTGAAGCGTCGCGAAGACCTGTACAAGATGGCTGAATCCAACCGTGCGTTCTCGCACTACCGATTCTAAGGGGCTCTAGAATGGCTACGAAGAAAGCTGGTCTCGACCATACCCGCAATATCGGCATCATGGCTCACATCGACGCCGGTAAGACCACCACGACCGAGCGCATCCTGTACTACACGGGCAAGACGCACAAGATCGGCGAGGTCCACGATGGCGCTGCCACCATGGACTGGATGGTCCAGGAACAGGAACGCGGCGTAACGATCACCTCCGCCGCCACGACCTGCTACTGGGACAAGGACGGTCAGCAGTACCGCATTCAGATCATCGACACCCCGGGCCACGTCGACTTCACCGCTGAAGTCGAGCGCTCCCTGCGCGTGCTCGACGGCGCTGTGGCCGTCTTCGACGCCGTCGCCGGCGTGCAGCCGCAGTCCGAAACCGTGTGGCGCCAGGCCGTGCGCTACAACGTCCCCCGCATCGCCTTCATCAACAAGTACGACCGCGTGGGCGCCGACTTCATGCACGCCATCGACACGATGCGCGACCGTCTGGGCGCCAAGGCCGTTGCCGCTCAGCTGCCCATGGGCGCTGAGGACAACTTCTGGGGCAACATCGACCTCGTGACGATGACCGCCTGGGACTTCAAGGCCGACGACAAGGGCATGACCTACCCCGAAGCCATGGACGAAATCCCCGCCGAGTTCAAGGACGAAGCCGAAAAGCTTCATACCGAGCTCGTGGAAGCCGCCGCTGACTGCGACGACGACCTGATGGAGAAGGTCCTCATGGACGAGGAAGTCACCGTCGACGAACTCAAGGCCGCCATCCGCAAGGGCGTTATCGCCAACAAGCTCAACCCCGTGTTCGTGGGCTCCGCCTACAAGAACAAGGGCGTGCAGGAACTCCTCGACGCCGTCGTCGACTACCTGCCGAGCCCCGTCGACGTGCCGCCTATCGAGGGCACCAACCCCGAAACGGGCGAAGAGGACAACCGTCCTTCCGATCCCAAGGCGCCCTTCGCCGCTCTGGCCTTCAAGATCATGACCGACCCCTTCGTCGGCAAGCTCACCTACCTGCGCGTCTACTCCGGCACGCTCGAAGCGGGCTCCTACGTGCAGAACGCCACGAAGGACAAGAAAGAGCGCATCGGCCGTCTGCTCGAGATGAACTCCAACCAGCGCCAGGACGTCGACAAGTGCTCCGCCGGCGACATCGTCGCCGTCGTGGGCCTGAAGAACACGACCACCGGCGATACCCTGTGCGACCCCGATCATCCGATCGTCCTCGAATCGATGGAATTCCCCGACCCGGTTATCGACGTCGCCATCGAGCCTAAGACCAAGGCCGAGCAGGACAAGATGAGCGTGGGTCTGCAGAAGCTGGCCGAAGAGGACCCGACCTTCCGCGTGCACACCAACGAGGAAACGGGCCAGACCATCATCGCCGGCATGGGCGAGCTGCATCTGGAAATCATCGTTGACCGCCTGCTGCGCGAGTTCAAGGTCGATGCCAACGTTGGCAAGCCCCAGGTCGCCTACCGCGAAACCGCCACGAAGCCGGCCGAAAACGTGCAGGGCAAGTTCGTCCGCCAGTCCGGCGGCCGCGGCCAGTACGGCGACGCCGTCATCAACCTCTACCCGAACGAAACGGGCAAGGGCTACGAGTTCGAGAACAAGATCGTGGGCGGCGCTATTCCCAAGGAATACATCCCCTCGGTCGACAAGGGCATCCAGGAAGCCCTCAACAACGGCGTGCTGGCCGGCTACCCGGTCGTCGACGTCCGCGTCGAGCTCATCGACGGCTCCTATCACGAAGTCGACTCCTCTGAAGCCGCCTTCAAGGTCGCCGGCTCCATGGCCGTCAAGAACGCGCTCAAGAAGGCCGCTCCGGTCATCCTCGAGCCCGTCATGTCCGTCGAAGTCGAAACGCCTGAAGAGTACATGGGCGACGTCATGGGCAACCTGTCGAGCCGCCGTGGCCAGATCCAGGGCATGGGCGACCGTGGCAACGCCAAGATCATCAAGGCCAAGGTGCCTCTGAGCGAAATGTTCGGTTACGCGACCGACCTTCGCAGCGGCACGCAGGGCCGTGCTTCGTACACGATGCAGTTCGACGAGTACGAGCAGGTGCCCAAGAACGTGGCAGACGAAATCATCAGCAAGGCTGGCGGCAACGCCTAAGCCCGCACGGGTGTAAGCGCAACGCTTCTATACGGAGGAATACAAAAGTGGCAAATCAAAAGATTCGCATCCGCCTGAAGGGCTACGACCATGAGATCGTGGATCAGTCCACCAAGCTCATCGTCGACACCGCCCAGAAGACCGGTGCCAAGGTTTCCGGTCCTATCCCCCTGCCGACCGAACGCAACATGTTCACTGTTGTGAAGGGCCCGCACGTGGACAAGGACTCTCGTGAACAGTTCGAAATGCGCACGCACAAGCGCCTGATCGACATCCTCGAGCCGACCCCCAACACGGTCGATTCGCTGATGCGTCTGGACCTTCCCGCTGGCGTCGACATCGAAATCAAGCTCTAGGGGAGGGTATTGAATGATTAACGCTATCTACGGCACCAAGCTGGGCATGACCCAGGTGTTCGACGAGAACGACAACATGGTCCCCGTGACCGTCGTTCAGGCCGAGCCCAACACGATCTGCCAGGTGAAGACCGCTGAATCCGACGGCTACGAAGCCGTGCAGCTGGGCTTCGGCGCGATCAAGCCCGCTAAGGTGAACAAGCCCATGGCCGGTCACTTCGCCAAGCAGGGCGTCGAGCCGGTCCGCCACCTCCGCGAGGTGCGCGTCGACAACGCCGCCGACTACAAGCCCGGCGACACGGTCACCGTTGCCAACTTCGCCGACACCAAGCTCGTCGACGTCACCGGTACGTCCAAGGGCAAGGGCTTCGCGGGCGTTATGCGCCGCTACGGCTTCCAGGGCGGCCCTGGCGGCCACGGTGCGCACTTCCATCGCGCTCCGGGTTCGGTCGGCATGTGCGCTACGCCTTCCCGCGTGTTCAAGGGCATGCGTCTCCCGGGCCACATGGGCGTCGACACCGTCACGGTGAAGAACCTGGAAGTGGTTCGCGTGGACGAAGAGCAGAACCTCATCCTGATCAAGGGTGCGCTGCCGGGCGGCAAGAACGCCACCGTGCGCATCCGCATGGCGTAAGAACCCCGAGGAGTTTAAAAGATTATGGCAAATATCGAAGTGAAGAACGCCAGCGGCGAGAAGGTCGAATCGCGCGACCTCAACGCCGACGTGTTCGGTATCGAGCCGAACATTCACGTGATGCACGAAGTCGTTCGTGCTCAGCGTGCGTCGTGGCGTCAGGGCTCTCACGAGACCCGTACCCGCAGCGAAGTCCGTGGCGGCGGCAAGAAGCCGTGGCGCCAGAAGGGCACCGGCCATGCGCGCCAGGGCTCTATCCGCGCACCCCACTGGGTCGGCGGCGCGACCGTGTTCGGTCCTCACAACCGTTCCTACGCCTACCGCGTGAACAACAAGGTCGTGAAGCTGGCCATGCGCAGCGCCCTGTCCGCCAAGCTTGCCGACGGCGAGCTCTACGTGGTCGACACCTTCGGCTTTGAAGCCCCGAAGACCAAGGACGCCGTGGCGGTCCTCAAGGCTCTGGGCATCGAAGGCCGCACGACCGTCGTCGTTGCCAACGACGACGTGAACGCGTACCTGTCCTTCCGCAACATCCCGGGCGTGGAAATCATCCCCGTGGCGGAATCCAACGCGTACGATTTGATTAACAACAAGGCGCTCGTCTTCACCGCCGACGCCCTGGCCCGCATCGAGGAGGTGCTCGCATAAATGAAGGATCCTCGCGAAGTGATCATCCGTCCGGTCATCTCTGAGCATAGCTATGACCGTATGGCCGACAACGTCTACACCTTCGAAGTGGCCAAGACCTCGAACAAGGTCGAAATCGCCAAGGCCGTCGAAGAGCTCTTCGACGTCAAGGTCGTCAAGGTGAACACCTTGAACGTCAAGCCGAAGCCCAAGCGCGTGCGCACGAGCGTCGGCAAGACCCGTAGCTGGAAGAAGGCTATGGTGACGCTGGCGGAAGGCGACTCCATCGAGCTGTTCGCCGCCAACTAAGACGATTCCCTTCTGAATCGCGTAAGGCCCGCTGCCCCGTGCAGCGGGCCTTTTTGTATGGGGGCCGGGGCTGGGCGCCCATACAAAAAGGCCCCGGCCCTCTTGGGGTACGGGGCCGTGCGGCGGCGCTCTGCGGGCTGCCCGCGAGAGGGGCTGGCTGTGGTTAGCGGATGTGGGCGGGCTTGTCGCCCCAGTAGAAGTTGAAGAGGGTCCAGGCCAGCTTCTTGGTCACGACCACGTGCTGCACCTTGTCGGCGGGCAGAGCGGTGAGCTCAAGGGTGGTCCGGGCGATGTCGTGGGCGGCGTTGGGGCGGCGCAGGAGGTTGGCGTTGACCACCATCGACGACAGGCGCTCGGGGTGGCGGTCGATGAGGTCGATCTGGCTGACGAGCTCGCGGGCCGTCGTCACGTGGATGGCGGCACCGGCGTTGGTGAGCATGTTGACGTTGACCTTCTCCTGGCCGTAGGCGCGCCCCACCAAGATCATCGGCGTACTCGACACGAGGCATTCGGTCACGGTGAGCCCTCCCGATTTCGTGACGATCACGTCGCTTGCGGCCATGAGGGAGGCCATGCCGTTCACGTACTCGAGCACGGTGACGTTTGCAAGCCCGTGCTCTGCGCACAGGTCCCGCACGTGGGCCGTGTAGTCGGCATCCTTGCCGCAGACCATGACCAGGTGCAGGTCGGGATGGTCGGCGAACGCGGGGATCACCGTCTCGAGCGTCTGGCGGAAGATCACGTAGGGCTGGGGGAGGGTGGCGCCGGCTAACGCGAGCACGATCTTCTTGTCGGCGGGCAGGCCGAAGCGCTCGCGCACCTGGGCGGTGTCGTAGGAGCGGCGGAAATCGATGCGCGTGGGGATGCCGGTGATGCGGATCCTCTCGTCGGCGATGTGGCGGGCGCGCAGAGTCTCGGCCATCGATTCGTTGCCCACGCAGAAGACGTCGGCGGCCTTGTGGGGCCACAGGCCTTCCGTTTCGTAGTCGGTGGGCACGCAGACGAGCGGGTAGCTCTGCTTGCAGATCGTGCGCGCGCCGGCGGCCATGTTGGCTCCCATGATGTGGGTGGCGATTACGGCGAGCGGCTTGATGTGGCCGATGTAGCGGGTGAACTTGCGCCACATGACGTAGTTAAGGAAGGTCCCCTGTCCCCACAGAGCCCGGCCCGTGAAGGTGTAGCGCCAGGTGAGGTCGTAGAGGGGGCGCGTTTTGCCCGTGAAACTTGTCGCGGTCTTGTTGCCGTCGAAGACGTGGTCGCCCCAGGCCAAGATGTCGGATACGACCACGCGCGTGCCGGGGTCGAGCGGGCGGCCGTCGGGGAAGGCGGGCAGCTGGCGGTCGCGCAGGTCGCAGAGCTCCTGGGCGATGGCGATCGCCGCGCTGCGGTGGCCCGACCCCACCGAGGCATGAAGAATCAGGATGGTGGGGTGGGGCGGTTGGTAGGAGTCGCGGAAGGCGAGCTCCTTGTCCACGTGGTAGGCCGCCTTCATCTTCTCGTCGTCGGCGGTGCTCTCGCCCTTGCGCCAGGCCTCGATCTCCTCGAATACGCGCAGATCCTCGGCGCCCAGAGCTTCGGGGCCAAGGCGGTGCGCGTCGGCGGCGCGCGAATCGTTCTTTGCGGGGGAGGAATTTTCCATAGGTGGTATCATACTCTGCGGCACCGGGCTAATTGTGGGTGTTGTATGGGCGATCGGCGAAAGCTCAAATTCCCTTGTTTGTCTACCCCCAAGTGGATATAATTCTTTTCTGCGTCTAAATGGGTTATGGATACACCCGGGCGCGTGGTTCAACCGGAGTCGTAAACCGAGGTTCTCCCGGCCACGGTTAAGCGGCGATCGGAAGCCACAGAGACAGAAAGGAATTTGAATGGGAGTCAAGCAGTTCAAGCCGACCAGCCCCGGTCGTCGCTTCCAGACGGTTTCCGACTTCGCGGAAATCACCTGCGACAAGCCGGAGAAGTCGTTGCTCACGCCTCTGCCGAAGAAGGCAGGCCGCAACAACTACGGTCGCATCACGACGCGTCATCAGGGCGGCGGCGCCAAGCGTCGTTACCGTATCATCGACTTCAAGCGCAACAAGGACGGCGTGCCCGCCAAGGTTGCCACGGTCGAATACGACCCGAACCGTAGCGCGCGCATCGCGCTTCTGCACTACGCCGATGGCGAGAAGCGCTACATCCTGTATCCTCGCGGCCTCAAGGTCGGCGACACCGTCGTCTCCGGTCCTGATGCCGATATCAAGCCGGGCAACGCTCTGCCGCTGTCCTCCATCCCCGTCGGTACGCTCATCCATGCCGTCGAGCTCCAGCCGGGCAAGGGCGCTGCGATCGCCCGCTCCGCCGGCACGAGCATCCAGCTGATGGGCAAGGAAGGCAAGTACGCGATTCTGCGCATGCCGTCTTCCGAAATGCGCCGCGTGCTCGTCACCTGCCGCGCCACGATCGGCGAAGTGGGCAATGCCGAGCACTCCAACATCAAGATCGGCAAGGCCGGCCGCAAGCGTTGGATGGGCGTCCGTCCGACCGTCCGCGGTACTGTTATGAACCCGGTCGACCATCCCCATGGCGGTGGCGAAGGCAAGAACAAGACCTCCGGTCGTCATCCCGTTTCTCCGTGGGGCGTGCCTACCAAGGGCCATCGCACCCGCAACCCGAAGAAGCCTTCGAGTCGCCTGATCATTCGTCGTCGCAAGAAGTAGCCTGAGCGCATAAGGAGTAAATGTGAGCAGAAGTTTGAAAAAGGGTCCCTTTGTGGAACCGCGCCTTCTTCAGCGCATCGACGCAATGAATGAAGCAGGCACCAAGGATGTCGTGAAGACCTGGTCTCGTTCCAGCACGATCTTCCCCGAAATGGTGGGTCACACGATCGCCGTTCACGATGGTCGCAAGCATGTGCCGGTCTACATCACCGAATCCATGGTCGGCCATAAGCTCGGCGAATTCGCCCCGTCCCGCACCTTCAAGGGCCATGCCCGCAAAGATAAATAAGTAAGGAGAGTTGAACACAATGGCAGAAGCTAAAGCTGTTGCTCGTTACGTACGCGTCTCTCCTCGCAAGGCCCGTATCGTAGTCGATCAGATTCGCGGCAAGTCCGTCGTGCAGGCCCGCGAGATCCTCGCGTTCACCAACCGCGCTATCGCCGAAACCGTCGAGAAGACGCTCAATTCCGCGGTTGCCAACGCTGAGCACAACGAGCACCTCAACGGCAACAACCTGGTCGTCAAGGCCGCGTTCGTCGACGAGGGCCCCACGCTCAAGCGCATCCGTCCGCGCGCCAAGGGCGCCGCGGCTCGCATCCGCAAGCGCACGAGCCACATCACTATCATCGTTTCCACCCGAGAGGAGGCATAACACATGGGTCAGAAGGTCAATCCTACCGGTTTCCGCATCGGCGTCATCGAGAACTGGCGCAGCCGCTGGTATCAGGACAAGGGCTACGCGGAGACGCTCGCGAACGACATCGCGATCCGCGAGTTCCTCGACAAGCAGCTCACCCGTGCCGCCGTTTCCAAGGTGGAAATCGAGCGCGCCGGCGACAAGATCAAGGTGATCATCACCACCGCTCGCCCGGGTGTTGTCATTGGTAAGAAGGGCGCCGAAATCGACGCGCTCCGCAAGAAGCTCGCTAAGGTGGCCAACGGCCCCGTGAGCATCGAAGTCGTGGAAGTCAAGCGCCCCGAGCTCGATGCCAACCTGGTCGCCCAGTCCGTGGCCGAGCAGCTCGAAGGCCGTGTCGCCTTCCGTCGCGCCATGCGCAAGGCCGTGCAGTCCGCCCGCAAGAGCGGCGCCAAGGGCATCCGCATCCAGTGCGCCGGCCGTCTGGGCGGCGCCGAGATGAGCCGCCGCGAGTGGTACCGCGAGGGTCGCGTGCCTCTGCACACCCTGCGTGCCAAGATCGACTACGGCTTCGCAACCGCTAACACCCAGATGGGCGCTATCGGCGTGCAGGTTTGGATTTACCACGGCGAAGTGCTGCCGGGCCAGAAGCTTCCGCAGCCCGCTCTGGAAGGCACCAGCTCCCGTCCGAACCGTCGTCGCAACAACGACAGGAGGGAAAAGTAAATGCTCGTACCTAAGCGTGTAAAGCATCGTAAGGTGCAGCGTGGCTCCATGAAGGGCCATGCAAAGGGCGGTACGCGTCTGAACTACGGCGAGTACGGCATCCAGGCTCTCGAAGCCCACTGGATCACCAACCGCCAGATCGAGGCCGCTCGTGTGGCCATCACCCGTTACCTCAAGCGCGGCGGCAAGGTCTGGATCACGATCTTCCCCGACAAGCCGATCACCAACAAGCCGGCCGAAACCCGCATGGGTTCCGGTAAGGGCAACCCCGAAGGTTGGGTCGCCGTTGTCAAGCCCGGCCGCATCATGTTCGAGGTCGGCGGCGTCGACGAAGCGACCGCCAAGGAAGCTCTGCGCCTCGCTATCAACAAGCTTCCGATCAAGTGCAAGATCGTCACGAAGGAAACGGAGGGCCAGGAATAATGAAGGCAAGTGAAATCCGCGAACTTTCCGCCGACGATTTGCAGGCCAAGCTGAAGGAAGCTCGTGCCGAGCTGTTCAACCTGCGCTTCCAGATGGCTACGAGCCAGCTCGACAACACGGCCCGTGTGAAGCAGGTCAAGAAGGACATCGCCCGCATCCAGACCGAGATGCGTGCCCGTGAGCTCTCTGCGTAGAGCGCGAACTGAAAGGATTTGAGAGAAGAATGAGCGAAGAACGCAACTCTCGCAAAGTTCGCCAGGGCATCGTGACGAGCAATTCTGGCGACAAGACCATCGTCGTGACGGTCCGCGAGCGCAAGCCGCACCCCGTTTACGGCAAGATGATCACCACCACGAAGAAGTTCCATGCGCATGACGAGAACAACGAAGCCGGCGTCGGCGATACCGTCCGCATCATGGAAACCCGTCCTCTGTCGAAGATGAAGCGCTGGCGCCTCATCGAGATCGTGGAAAAGGCCAAATAGTCTTCTCGCAAGACTATTCGTAAGGAAGGTTTAAGCAATGATTCAAATGCAAACCATGCTCGCGGTGGCCGACAACTCCGGCGCGCGCAAGGTGCGTTGCATCAAGGTCCTGGGCGGCTCCAAGCGCCGTTACGCGGGTCTTGGCGACGTTATCATCTGCGCCGTGCAAGAAGCGATTCCCAGCGGTCAGGTGAAGAAGGGCGAAGTCGTCCGCGCCGTGGTCGTTCGCGAGAAGAAGGAAGTGCGTCGCGCCGACGGCAGCTACATCAAGTTCGACCAGAACGCCTGCGTGCTGGTCGATGCCAACGGCGAGCCCCGCGGCACCCGTATCTTCGGGCCCGTCGCTCGCGAGCTGCGCGACAAGAAGTACATGAAGATCGTGTCTCTGGCACCTGAAACGCTGTAGAGGAGGGAAGAGCAATGGCAAAGATGAAAATCAAGAAGGGCGATAAGGTCAAGGTCCTCGCCGGTAAAGACAAGGGCGTTGAATCCACCGTGATCCGTGCGCTTCCCCAGAAAGAGCGCGTCGTGGTCGAAAAGGTCAACGTGGTCACCAAGGCCCTGCATCCCACGCAGGCCAACCCCCAGGGCGGCCTGACCCACGTCGAGGCTCCCATCCACGTGTCCAACGTGATGCTGGTCTGCCCCAAGTGCGGCAAGCCGACCCGCGTTGCCATCAAGCGTGAAGATGGTAAGAAGATTCGCGTTTGCAAGAAGTGCGGCGCCGATATCGATTAAAGTATCCTAGTTTGCAAAACCTGTCCGCCCTGTGCGGGCAGGTTTTGCCATGACCCTTGCAGATTGCAAGGGACGTAGGGTCGGAAATCCTACGTTCAAATCATCGGAAGGAATGCAAGATGACTGCTCCTCGTCTGAAGGAAAAGTACAAGAACGAGATCGTCTCCAAGCTCGAAAAAGAGCTGTCGATCCAGAACATCAACCAGGTTCCGCGTCTGGAAAAGATCGTTGTGAACATGGGCGTGGGCGCTGCCTCCGGCGACGCCAAGCTGCTCGATGCCGCCGTGGCCGACATGCGCCAGATCACCGGCCAGCAGCCCATGATCTGCCGCGCCAAGAAGTCCATCGCCGGCTTCCACGTACGCGCCGGTCAGCCGATCGGCTGCAAGGTGACCCTGCGCGGCGACCGCATGTGGGAGTTCCTGGATCGCCTGCTGGCCATCGCTCTGCCGCGCGTGCGCGACTTCCGCGGTATCCCGTCCACGTCTTTCGACGGTCGCGGTAACTACACCCTCGGTATCACCGAACAGCTCATCTTCCCCGAGATCGACTACGAAAAGATCGATCGCACCCGTGGTATGGATATCACCTTCGTCACCACTGCTGAAGATGACGGCAGCGCCAAGGCTCTGTTCGACGCCCTGGGCTTCCCGTTTAAGGATTAAGCAACTGCACTCTCATCGAGTGAGGTAAAGAAAGAAGGATTTAATGGCTAAGAAATCGATGATCGCCAAGTCGAAGCGCGAGCCGAAGTTCTCGACGCGTCAGCACAATCGCTGCACCCGTTGCGGTCGCCCCCGTGCGTACTACCGCAAGTTCGGCCTGTGCCGCGTGTGCCTGCGCGAGCTGGCGAACAAGGGCGAACTTCCCGGCGTGACCAAGTCCTCCTGGTAGTTCCAGGCACGACCGATCCACGTTGGGTGTGTCGTTAATGAAGGCACGTGGGCTACGGGCTCACGTGAACCGCATTCTCGATTCATCACGAACCAAAGGAGAAACACATGAGCATGAACGACCCCATCGCAGACATGCTTACGCGCGTGCGTAACGCTAATTCTGCCGGTCATCAGACGGTGTCGATGCCGACGAGCAAGAAGCTCGTGGAAATCGCCCGCATTATGCGCGAAGAGGGCTACATCGCCGGCTACGACATCGAAGAGTCCGAGCCCCGCAACACCCTCGTTATCACGCTGAAGTACGGCCCGAAGAAGGCCCGCACCATCCGTGGCATCAAGCGCATTAGCAAGCCCGGCCTGCGCATCTACGCCGGCAAGGACGAGCTGCCCCGCGTGCTGGGCGGCCTCGGCACGGCAATCATTTCCACGTCGAACGGCGTTATGGCCGATCGCGATGCCCGCAAGAAGGGCATCGGCGGCGAAGTCATCGCCTACATCTGGTAGAAGGGAGCCGATAGATGTCTCGTATTGGTAAGCAGCCTGTCGCCATCCCCCAGGGTGTCGACGTCACCATCGACGGTTCTACCGTAACCGCCAAGGGCAAGCTCGGCGAACTGACGCGCAGCTTCAGCCCGATCCTCACGATCAAGCAGGAAGGCGACGAAATCATCGTCACCCGTCCTAACGATTCCCGTGAAGCCAAGAGCCTGCACGGCCTTACCCGCACGCTGATCCACAACATGGTCGTCGGCGTGAGCGAAGGCTACAGCAAGAAGCTCGAGCTCGTGGGCGTCGGCTACCGTGCCGCGCTCAAGGGCAAGAACCTCGACCTTCAGCTCGGTTTCTCCCACGATGTGGTCATCGAACCGCCCGCGGGCATTACCTTCGAAGTGCCGAGCGCGACCGAAATCCTCGTGAAGGGCCCCAGCAAGGAACAGGTCGGCCAGGTGGCCGCCGACGTCCGCGCCTGGCGCAAGCCCGAACCCTATAAGGGCAAGGGTATCCGCTACGAGGGCGAACATGTCCGTCGTAAGCTTGGCAAGGCCGCTAAGTCCGAATAGCGAAAGTGAAGGGAAACGATATGAAGAAGCTTCAGAAGAAGCAAGCTGGTCTGCGTCGCCGTCACACTCGCGTTCGTGGCAAGGTTTCCGGCACGCCGGAGCGCCCGCGCCTGTGCATCACGCGCAGCAACTCCAACATCTACGCTCAGGTTATCGACGACGTGGCGGGCAAGACCCTCTGCGCAGTTTCCACCCTCGGCCCCGAGTTCAAGGCGACCGGCAAGAACGGCGCCAACGTCGAAGGCGCTGCCGTCATCGGCGAACTCATCGGGAAGAAGGCAACTGCTGCCGGTATCACCGAAGTCGTGTTCGATCGCGGTGGCAATCTGTATCACGGTCGCATCAAGGCTGTTGCCGACGGTGCTCGTGAAGCCGGCCTGAAATTCTAAGAGAGGGTAAGAATGGCTCGTAAGCAAGAACATCAGTCGGGCGCCCCTGAACTTCAGGAGCGTGTCGTTTACATCAATCGCGTTTCCAAGACCGTCAAGGGCGGCCGCCGCATGAACCTCACCGCGCTCGTCGTGGTGGGCGACGGCAACGGGAACGTCGGCGTGGGCATGGGCAAGTCGCTCGAAGTGCCCGTCGCCATCCGCAAGGGCGTCGAGGATGCCAAGAAGAACATGTTCAAGGTTCCTCTGACTTCCGAAGGCACCCTGCCGCACGACATCATTGGCGAATTCGGTGCCGGCCGCGTGCTCATCAAGCCCGCTACCCCCGGTACCGGCGTTATTGCCGGCGGCGCTGCTCGTGCCGTCATGGAACTCGCCGGCGTTAAGGACGTGTTCGCCAAGTCCCTGGGCTCCGACAACATCATGAACGTCGTCAAGGCCACTGCTGCCGGTCTGCAGGCTATGGAAAGCCCCGAAGCCGTCAGCGAGCGTCGCGGCATTTCCGTCAACCAGATCTACGGCTGGAAGGAACGTGACTAACCTATGGCAGAATCCAAGAAGACGCTGCATGTTGTGCAGGTGAAGTCCTACATCGGCTATGCAGAGACCCAGCGCAGGACCCTGCGCGCCCTCGGCCTCGGCCGTATCGGCAGTTCCAACGACCTGCCCGACAATCCGGCCACCCGTGGTCAGATCTTCAAGGTCAAGCACCTTGTCGAAGTCACCGAAGCGTAAGTAAATCTGCTTCTTTTACGGCCTTTGGGGGCAACTCCAAAGGCCGTTTTGAAGAGGGCGGTATAGTACCGTCCTGCATTAGTAGTTGTGCTGGCTGCGAGCTGCCAGCAGCGGGGGAGCGCATTCCCCGTAACAGCGATACAAGGAGATTGTATTCATGGAACTTAAAGACCTCACCCCTGCGCCGGGCTCTCGCAAGAACCGCAAGCGCGTTGGCCGCGGCAACGGCTCCGGCTACGGCAAGACCTCTGGTCGCGGCATGAACGGCGCCAAGTCCCGCGCAGGCAAGCAGAAGCGCGCAGGCTTCGAGGGCGGCCAGACGCCTCTCTACATGCGTCTGCCCAAGCTCCCGGGGTTCAAGAACATCAACCACGTGGAGTACCTGCCCGTCAACGTGTCTCGCCTTGAAGAGAAGTTCGAAGCCGGCGAAACCGTCGACAAGGCTGCGCTCGTGGCCAAGGGCATCATCAAGCATGAAGCCGACCTGGTGAAGGTTCTCGGCGACGGCGACCTCACCAAGGCCCTTACGGTCAAGGTTGACAAGGTGTCTGCAAGCGCTGCCAAGAAGATCGAAGCAGCAGGCGGAAAGGTTGAATAGCCTTGCTTAAGTCCCTGGTAGAAGCCTTCAAGGTGCCGGAGCTTCGCAAGAAGATCCTGTTCACCCTTGGAATTTTGGCTCTGTACCGTTTGGGCTCGTTCATTCCCGTACCGGGAATCCCGTTTGCTCAGTTCGCTGATGCGTACCAGCAGGCGGGCGGCGCCGCCATGACGATGATCGACGTCTTCTCCGGCGGCGCCCTTTCGCACTTCAGCGTGTTCGCGCTGGGAATCATGCCCTACATCACCGCATCGATCATCATGCAGCTGATGCAGGGCGTCATCCCCACGGTGGGCCGTTGGGCGAAGGAAGGCGAGCCTGGGCGTAGGAAAATCACTCAGACCACGCGTTGGCTCACCCTGGCCCTTGGCCTTATCAACGCAGTGGGCTATCTGCTGCTCTTCCAGTCCGACCGTTACGGCGTGACCTTCACCGACCAGGTGCCCTATTGGCTCACGAGCGTCATCATCGTCTTCACGCTCGTGGCGGGCACCGCCTTCATCATGTGGATGGGCGAGTTGATCACCCAGCGCGGTGTGGGCAACGGCATGTCGCTCATCATCTTCACGAGCATCGTATCCCGTGTGCCTTCCGCGATCTTCTCGAGTGCGTCCAGCCAGGACGACGCGGGCATGGGCATCGCCGTGACCCTGCTCGTCATCGTGGTTATCGTGCTTGCGATTCCGGCCATTATCTGGATGGAGCGCGCTCAGCGCCGTATCCCGGTAAGCTACGCCAAGCGCGTGCAGGGGCGCAGGATGATGGGCGGTCAGACCACCTACATCCCCCTGAAGGTCAACGCGGCCGGCGTTATCCCGATCATCTTCGCGAGCTGCCTGATCTACTTCCCGGCTCAGATCGCCGCCCTCTTCAACGTGGGCTGGCTCGACGCGTTCGCGAACGCGATTTCGTCCGGTTGGGTCAACTGGCTGCTCACCTTCGGTTTGATCATCTTCTTCGCGTACTTCTACACGTCGATGGTGTTCAACCCCGAAGAGCTCTCCGATAACCTGCGCAAGCAGGGCGGCTTCATCCCCGGCATCCGCCCGGGTACGGCTACGGTGAACTACATTAAGAACGTGATCAAGCACGTCACGCTTCCCGGCGCCATGTTCATCGGTCTCGTTGCCGTCGTCCCGTCGATTCTGTTCGTCTTCACGAACAACCAGCTCATTCAGGCTTTCGGCGGCACTTCGATCCTCATCATGATCGGTGTTGCCCTCGACACCATGAGCAAGGTCGAATCGCAGCTGAAGATGTACAACTACGACGGCTTCTTCAAGTAAGCCTTCGTCTCATCGGTTGCAGGGCCCGCACCAGTTGGTGCGGGCCCTTTTCGTTTGGGCGATGAGGTGCTTCGGAAGGGGAGGGGTGGCTTGTGCCGGCTGGCCTATTGGGCGGAATCGTCTCCATGCGCGCCTGCACCGTGCTGCTCCCTTTATCGTGAGGACCGTGCGCCGCGGGCGGCAAGCGGTGCCCCTAGCCAGCTCGATGACTCTGGTTTATGCACCATTCTGCGTAGTGTCTCAACGAATTTGCAAACCCAGCGGATATGTCGGCGAAGGCTGACGCAAAGGGGTCGTGCTTTGGTATAGTGGGGCCACTGTCCAAGCGAAAGGAATCGATATGAACATCGTATTGCTCGGGGCTCCCGGTGCTGGCAAGGGTACGCAGGCGGCTAAGCTCGTCGAACGTTTCGGCCTCTGCCACATCTCCACGGGTGACATTCTGCGCGCTGCCGTGCGCGACCAGACCGAACTGGGCAAGAAGGCCAAGGGCTATATGGATGCCGGCGACCTCGTGCCCGACGATCTGATCATCGACCTCATGAAAGAGCGCATTCAGCAGCCCGACACCGAAGCCGGCGTCATTCTCGACGGCTTTCCGCGCACGACCACTCAGGCCGTTGCGCTCGACACGATGCTCGCGTCCCTCGACCGTCCGCTCAACGCGGCCCTGCTGATCGACGTCGATCCCGAAGTTATCGTCAAGCGCCTCACCTCTCGTCGCATGTGCAAGTCCTGCGGCTACATCGGCACGGCCGATGACGGAGCCACCTGCCCCAAGTGCGGCGGCGAGATGTATCAGCGCGACGACGACAATGAAGCCACGGTGCGCAACCGTCTTGATGTCTACGCTACCTCCACTGCTCCGCTGACCGACTACTACCGCGGCAAGGATCTGCTCGTCACGATTGACGGCGACCGCGACCCCGAAGTGGTATTCGACGACGTGAAGAAGCAGCTCAACCTCTAGTTTAGAGTTTGCGTCTTTAAACGTTGCATTTCGGACCCCCGTGCGTTTGCGCATGGGGGCCCGTTCTTTATAATGCAAGCTATGCAAACCACGCTCCACAGATTCGCCGACGGCTTCCAGTCGTTCATGCATATGTACGCTCGGCGCGTGCGTCATTACGTACGGGTGGCCCTCGTGCTCGTCGCGATCGCCGTCGCCCTCGAAGCCTTCGTCTTCAACTTCAATCACTGGGCCACGCTTGGCTACGACTGCGTCAACCTTACCGACCAGCTCACCCTGCAGAAGAATTCCGACAAGACCTACCGTCTGACGGAAAACGACCACGTCATCGAGTTCAGCAATCTCAATAAGGAAATCAAGAACATCCGCCTTGACTTCGACGGCGGCCAATCGGCCCAGAACGTCGAGGTCAACATCGAATTCACCGACGACGCGCATGAGACCTACTTCAATTCGACCGAGTATTCTTCGGGCGTGCCCACGCGCACGATCGCGACCAACAACGATGCGACCGAATACCTCAAGCTCAACACGACGGGCGTCACCAACAACCTGCGCATCGAAATCACCGGCGAGGACGTGACCTACCCGATCAAGCTCAAAGCCGTCTACATCAACAACACCTATCCCTTCTCCTTCAACATGACGCGCTTCGGCCTCGCGCTCGTGGTGCTCACGCTCTTCTACATGTTCCGGCCCGGCTCGACCATTTATCGGATTTCCATTCGCGACCATGCCTTTGCTTCGCGTGCGGGCATCGTGCTTGCCAACGTCTTCGAGATCTACCTCATTTCGGTCGTGCTCTTTGCCGGGTCGAACCTGGTGGGGGTGGCCACGTCGAGCTACAACTCCGGTTCCTGGAAGGATACGACGGTTGTCACCACCTTCGAGGTGGGCGGCGAAAACGCCCAGCAGTACGCCGATTTGGCGCGCGCGATGGCCCATGGCCAGCTCTATCTGGAACAGGACCCGCCCGATTGGCTCAAGCAGATGGACAACCCCTATGACAAGGGCGCCCGCGACGAGCTTCAGAAGGAAACGGGGGAGCCCTACCTGTGGGACGTGGCCTATCGCGACGGACACTACTACGTCTACTTCGGCGTTGTGCCGGTCGTGCTCTTCTATTTGCCTTACTATCTGGCGACGGGCATGGATTTTCCCACGGCTATCGGGGTATGGATTTCCTGCATCGCCTTCATCCTGGGGTGCACGGCCCTGCTCGACCGTTTCGCCCGCTACCACTTCAAGCGCGTGAGCCTGGGGCTCTATCTACTCTTGCAGCTGCCCCTGGTCTTCTGTTGCGGCATCCTCTATCTGGTGAAGTTCCCCACCTTCTATTCGCTGCCCATCATGCTGGGCTTGGCGTTTTCGATGTGGGGCCTCTATCTGTGGATGCGTGGCCGCAGCGCCGAGCGTCCCTTCGGCTGGTACCTTGCCGGCTCGCTGAGCATGGCCCTCGTCGTGGGCTGCCGGCCCCAGCTCGTGCTGCTTTCCTTGGTGGCGGTGCCCCTCTTCTGGAAACGCTACATCGTCGATAAGCGCATCCTCACCCGGCGCGGGGCGGCCGAATTCGCCTGCCTCGTAGCGCCCTATATCGTCGTGGCCGCCGGCATCATGTGGTACAACCACGCCCGGTTCGGCAGCTTCACCGATTTCGGCGGCAACTACAATCTCACGACCAACGACATGACCAAGCGCGGCATGGACGTGGGGCGCCTGGCGCCGGCCCTGTTCGCCTTCTTCTTCCAAACGCCCACGACCACCGGCGTCTTCCCCTACCTGCAGCCGGTCACGTTCGACACCACGTACATGGGACAGACGATTAAGGAGGTCACGTTCGGCGGCATCTTCGCCTGCCTGCCCATCCTCTGGGTCCTGCCCTTTGCGGGCACGGGCGTGAAGATGCGCGTCCGTACGCGCAGCACCCATACCATCGCGGGCGTCATCGTCGTCCTTCTGGTCACCGGCATCCTCATCGCCCTGCTCGATGCCGAAGCCGCCGGCATCCTGCAGCGCTACTACGCCGACTTCAGCGTCATGTTCCTCATCGTGGCGGTTCTCCTCCTCTTCATCATGAACGAGAACTTCGACCACTCCTCGATGGGCTACGACGTGATCATGAAGGTGCTTCCCGTCACGGTGGCGATTAGCGTGGCCTACAGCCTGCTGTTGTGCCTCGTCCCCGAAACCGGGTGGTATTCCGATGCCTATCCCTGGGCCTATCAGGGCATTATCCATATGTTCCAGTTCTGGACCTAGGCCGCGGCCATGACCAAGAAACTCGCGGCGCCGCAGGCGTCGAGCGAGGCGGTGCGCCATTCGATGCAGGGCAACAAGCGCGCGGATACCAAGCCCGAGCTCGTCATGCGCCGACGGTTGCGCGAAGCGGGCCTGGGCGGCTACCGCCTGCAATGGAAGGTGCCCGGCCGCCCCGACATCGCCTGGCCCGGCAAGAAGGTGGCCCTCTTTGTGAACGGGTGCTTCTGGCATCGGTGCCCCTATTGCCATCCGTCCCTGCCGAAATCGCACGTGGAGTACTGGAGCGTCAAGTTCGCCCGCAACCAGGAGCGCGACGTCGCCAACATCCTGAAATTGCAAGAAGCGGGCTGGCACGTGCATGTTGTGTGGGAATGCCAACTGAAAAAGAGAAAAATCGACGATACGTTAGCTGTGTTGTTTCCCGTGCTGTCCCGCGAATTGGGCAAGCCGCTCGTGGAAGCCGCACCGGTCGAGGGTGCACAGCCGCCCGTGCCCGCATCGGCTCGCGAGGCGCTCGGCGCGCTCGATGAAGCCGGCGGCACGGAAGCGGACGAGGACACGTCCCTCGAACGGTTGTGAAGGACGGCGCCACGCAGACGCCATAATTCCGTCCGTTCGCCGAGAGAGATTGCCCGCGAGCAATGCTTGTCAATGGCGTTTTTCCCGTACTGCTACGATAGCAACGCAGAAGAGGGGGGACCGTCGGGACACGCTCTCACGATTCCCAAGAGCGACCGCTCTTCATCAGGAGGTTTTCATGACCAGACAATTCCAATCCATGGACGGCAACAACGCTGCGGCGTATGTGTCGTACGCGTTCACCGAAGTGGCGGGCATCTACCCGATCACCCCGTCGAGCCCGATGGCCGACTTCGTCGACCAGTGGGCGGCCAAGGGACGTAAGAACATTTTCGGCACCACGGTCAAGGTGTGCGAGATGCAGTCCGAAGGCGGCGCTTCCGGCACGGTGCACGGTGCGCTGTCGGCAGGCGCCCTCACCACCACCTATACGGCGTCTCAGGGCCTGCTGCTCATGATCCCCAACATGTACAAGATCGCGGCCGAGCAACTGCCGGCCGTCTTCCATGTGAGCGCTCGTACGGTCGCGACGCAGGCGCTCAACATCTTCGGCGATCATTCCGACGTGATGGCCTGCCGCCAGACCGGCTTTGCCATGCTCTGCGAGAGCGACCCGCAGGAAATCATGGACCTGGCGCCGGTGGCCCATCTGGCCGCTATCAAGGGCCGCGTTCCCTTCCTCAACTTCTTCGACGGCTTCCGCACCTCCCATGAAATCCAGAAGGTGGCCGCCTGGGATTACGACGATCTGGCCACGCTCGTCGACTTCGACGCCGTGCGCGACTTCCGCGAGCATGCGCTCAATCCCGAGCATCCCACCCTGCGCGGTTCGCATGAGAACGGCGACATCTTCTTCCAGAACCGCGAGGCCTGCAATACCGTCTACAACGAGCTTCCGGCCATTGTGGAAGACTACATGCACCGCATCAACGCGATGATCGGCACGAATTACGAGCTGTTCAATTACTACGGCGCCCCCGACGCCGACCGCGTAATCGTGGCCATGGGGTCGTTCTGCGACGTGTGCGAAGAAGTCATCGACTACCTCACCGCTCGCGGCGAGAAGGTCGGCCTCGTCAAAGTCCGCCTCTACCGTCCCTTCGTCACCGAAAAGTTCGTGGCCGCTCTGCCCGAAACGGTGAAGAAGATCGCCGTCCTCGACCGTACCAAGGAGCCGGGCGCCATCGGCGAGCCGCTCTACCTCGACGTGGTGGCGGCCCTCGAAGAGCACAGCAAGACCGGCATCGTCGTCACGGGCGGCCGCTACGGCCTGGGTTCCAAGGACACGCCGCCGGCGAGCGTCTTCGCGGTCTACAAGGAATTGGAAAAGGACGCGCCCAAGCGCGAATTCACAATCGGCATCGTCGACGACGTCACCGGTCTGTCCCTGCCCGAAGACCCCGACGCGCCCAATACGGCCGACCCCCGCACGATCGAATGCAAGTTCTGGGGCCTCGGCGGCGACGGTACGGTCGGCGCCAACAAGAACTCGATCAAGATCATCGGCAACCATACCGACAGGTTCGTGCAGGCCTACTTCCAGTACGACTCGAAGAAGACCGGCGGCACGACGGTGAGCCACCTGCGCTTCGGTGACGCGCCCATCCGCAGCTCTTATTACGTGAACAAGGCCGACTTCGTGGCCTGCCACAACCCCAGCTACATCACCAAGGATTTCCCGATCGTCTACGACGTCAAGCCGGGCGGCACCTTCCTGATCAACTGCCAGTGGGATGAAGAGGAGCTCGCGCATCACTTGAGCGCCAAGGCCAAGCGCTACATCGCGATCAACAAGATCAACCTCTACACGATCGACGCCATCGACCTTGCCATCGAAATCGGCATGGGCAAGCGCACCAACACGATTCTGCAGTCGGCCTTCTTCGCTCTCGCGAAGATCCTTCCGCAGGAAGACGCCATTCGCTACATGAAGGAAGCGGCGACCAAGTCCTACCTGAAGAAGGGCCAGGATATCGTCGACATGAACCATAAGGCGATCGAGCTGGGCGCCACCGCCTACAAGAAGGTCGAGGTGCCGGCAGAGTGGGCCGATGCCGCCGACGAGCCCAAGAAGGTCGCACTCGAAGGCGACCCCGCCTTGGTGCACATGGTCGAAACCATCTCTCAGCCGGTGGGACGCATGGAGGGCGACAAGCTGCCCGTGTCCGCCTTCACCGAGCATGCGACCGGCCAATGGCTGCCGGGCGCTGCCGCCTATGAGAAGCGCGGCGTCGCGGTTACCGTGCCCGTGTGGGATCCCTCCAGCTGCATTCAGTGCAACAACTGCTCGCTCGTGTGCCCGCACGCGACCATTCGCCCCTTCGCCCTCACCGAAGAGGAAGCGGCCGCCGCGCCCGAAGGCACCAAGCTGCTCGATGCCAAGGGCAAGAAGGCCGCAGGGCTAAAGTACACGATCGCCGTGTCCCCGCTCGACTGCATGGGCTGCTCGGTGTGCATCGGCGAATGCCCGACCAACTCGCTTACGATGGTCGACGCCGAAAGCCAGCTGCCCGAACAGAAGGTCTTCGACTACTGCGTGTCCAAGGTCTCCGAAAAGCCCGAACTCGAAGGCCAGACGGTCAAGGACAGCCAGTTCTCCAAACCCTTGCTCGAGTTCTCCGGCGCCTGCGCCGGCTGCGCCGAAACGGTCTATGCGCGCCTCGTCACCCAGCTCTTCGGCGACCGCATGCTCGTCGCCAACGCCACGGGCTGCTCGTCGATCTGGGGCAACCCCGCTTCGAGCGCTCCCTATACGACGCGCGCCAACGGGCAGGGTCCTGCTTGGTCGAATTCCCTGTTCGAAGACAATGCCGAATTCGGCTACGGCATGCTCGTGGGCCACGAATCGGTGCGCAACAAGGTGCTCGCCGACACGCAAGCCCTGCTCGAGCTCGCCGGCACGACCGATGAGCTCGGCACGGCCGCGACTGAATGGATCGCGAGCCGCACCAAGGCCGCCGAAAGCCGCAAGGCCTCCGCTGCCTATATCTACGAGCTCGAACGCGCCATTGAAGCGGACGCCGACGAAGCGGTCGTGGCGAAGGCCCAGGAGATCCTCGAGAATCGCGAGTTCCTCACCAAGAAGTCGGTCTGGATCTTCGGCGGCGACGGCTGGGCCTACGACATCGGCTACGGCGGTCTCGACCACGTGCTCGCGTCCGGCGACGACGTCAACGTCTTCGTCTTCGACACCGAGGTCTACTCCAACACGGGTGGCCAGGCGTCCAAGGCGTCCAACATCGGTCAGGTGGCCCAGTTTGCGGCCAACGGCAAGTCGATTGCGAAGAAGAGCCTGGGCGAACTTGCGATGAGCTACGGCTACGTCTACGTGGCCCAGGTGGCCATCGGCGCCAAGCCCGCGCAGACCCTCAAGGCCATCGCCGAAGCGGAAGCCTACCCGGGACCGTCGCTGATCATCGGCTACTCGCCCTGCGAGATGCACTCGATCAAGGGCGGCATGAAGAACTGCATGGTCGAGATGAAGCGCGCCGTCGACTGCGGCTACTGGAACCTCTACCGCTTCAACCCCGAAGCGAAGCCGGGCAGGAAGTTCATGCTCGACTGCAAGGAGCCGGCGGGCGGTTACCGCGACTTCCTCATGAACGAAGCTCGCTACAGCCGTTTGACGCGCGAGTTCCCCGAGCGCGCCGACGAGCTCTTCGAAGAGAACGAAGAGGCGGCCATGAACCGCTTCAAGCATCTCGAGAAGCTCAAGGCCATGTACGACGAGGAATAATCCTTCCGTCATGCGCTTGATAAAGAGGGCCCTCCGGGGCCCTCTTTTCATAGGAGATTCCAGAACATGAAAAACGGGCCCGCATGCGCGATGCGTGCGGGCCCGTTGCGGATGCAGGATGCGGAGAGGCGGAAAGGCCTAGGCGCCGAGCAGCTCTTCGACGGCGGCCAGTTTGACGCAGCAGACGAAGACGTCCAAAGCCTGATCGAGCTCTTCGATCGGCGGCAGGGTGGGGGCGATGCGGATGACGGCGTCGTCGGGGTCCTTATGGTAGGGGAAGGGGGCGCCGGCGCCGGTCATCGTGACGCCTGCTTCCTTGGCGAGCTCGACGATGCGCTTGGCGGTGTGCGCCGGGCCGTAGAAGCAGACGAAGTAACCGCCGCGCGGGGTGCTCCAATGGCAGTCGACGTCGGCAAGGCCGGCGGAGAGCTTCTGCTCGACCAGATCGAACTTGGGGCGGATGATTGCGGCGTGCTTGGCCATGTGGGCGGCGATGCCGTCTGCGTCCTTTAGAAAGCGCACGTGGCGCAGCTGGTTGAACTTGTCGTGGCCGATCGTCTGCACGTTCATCATGCGGGCGATCTCGGCGACGTTTTCCGGGCTCGCGGCCAGGGCGGCCACGCCGGCTCCGGGGAAGGTGATCTTGCTCGTCGAGGCGAACTTGAAGTAGCGGTCGGGATGGCCGGCTTCCCGGCAGGCGGCGCCGATGTCGAGCACGTGGGCTTCGTTGGCCGGGTCGGGGTCGAGATGGTGGACGCAGTAGGCGTTGTCCCAAAAGATGCGGAAGTCGGAGGCGGCGCAGGTCATGTTTGCCAAGCGGCGGACGACCTCGTCGGAATACTCCACGCCGCCGGGGTTCGAATAGCATGGGACGCACCAGATACCCTTGATCGCGGGGTCGCTGGCGACGAGCCGTTCTACCTGGTCCATGCAGGGGCCATCATCGTCCATGTCGACGTTGATCATCTCGAAGCCGAACTGTTCGGTAATCGCGAAATGACGGTCGTAGCCGGGGACGGGGCAGAGCCACTTGACGGTGTCGAGCGTGCGCCAGGGGGCGTTGCCGAGCGTGCCGAAGTTCACGCAGCGGGAAATCTCGTCGTACATGATGTTGAGGCTCGAATTGCCGCAGACGATCACGTTGTCGGGTTCGTCGTCGAGCAGGACGGCCATGAGCTTGCGCGCCTCGGGCAGACCGGCGCCCACGCCGTAGTTGCGGATGTCGGTGCCGTCTTCGGCACGCAGGTCGCTCTTTGAGGAGAGGATGTCGAGCATCGGAAGGCTCAGGTCGAGCTGGGCCGCGGACGGCTTGCCGCGGGCCATGTTGAGCGAAAGCCCCTTGGCTTTGAATCCGTTGTACTCGTCTTCCAACGCCGCGCGGAGAGCGTGCAGTTCATCGGAGGACTGTTGGGCGTACGAGGTCATACGTGTCCCTTCTATCGATGGTGCAATGGGCACATTCTAAAACGAGGCGCCCCCGACCGGTCATCGGGGGCGCCATTTTCACGAAGGACTGACGGAAGTGGGGGAGCGGGGCTAATCCTCGGGGTCGAGCCCGCCTTCCAGGATGCGGTCGTCCATGTTGCGGGTGGCCGTCTTCGGCTCGTCCATGTAGTGGTCGAAGGTGTCGAGCACCGACTGGTCGGGCTCGGGGGTGAGCTTGGAGACCACGTAGATGGCCAGACAGCCGA